>CAWGBB010000008.1:0-135696 GCA_963820745.1 uncultured Solirubrobacteraceae bacterium
GTGTTGGTGCCGGCGGCCGACATCCGCCGCGACTTGCGCCTAGCTGCCCGACTCGGTTTCGGCGATCCGCCCAGCCTCGCCGCGCTTTTCGACCACGAGGTAGCCGGGATACAGCTCCACAGTCGACTCGATCGCCGGTTCCTCGTGGCCCGGGAGCACGACGAAGCGGCGGGGATTTGATCGCACGCGCGAGTACTCCGCGATCGACAGGTCCAGCTCGCCGCCGCAATCCACCTGGACGCACTCGCAAATGAAGGTGTCGGCCGACTCGCCGTTGCGCGGACGCTGATGCTCGATCCTGTCGTTTACGCGCCGCGCGAGGGCCTCGTTCTGCGCCATGCGGCGCGTGCGTCGATCATCCATGTGCGGGACTCATTCGGTCGGTGCGGCAGTGCTCTGACGGTGTTGACCGATCAGAAGCCGCGCCATCGCCTTGGCGCGGACTGCCGCCTCGGTGTCGCCCTCTGCCGCAGAGACGATCGAGCCCTTCATGAGGATTGACCCCGACCGCGCGGATTCCGCGCTTCGAGAACAACTCGTACGAGGCGTCCAGGATCCGCTGGCGGGCGCCCGCCCCCGTCTCGGTCGAGTGGGGCTGGGTTTCGAGCATGTAGCCAAAGGGTAGCACTGAAGAGAACGCTCTCTCTAGGGGGCGGAAATCGTTCTCTCCTCTCTCTCGATGGGCCGAGGAGCATTCAACGTAAAGGAGGTCTCATGGGGCTCTTGGAGTTGCTCTTGATCGTGCTGGTAATCGCCGCCATCGCGGGCGGTATCGGTGTGAGCCCGTTGCTGTGGGTGCTGCTGCTGATCGCGGTCGTCGTCTTCTTCACACAAGGCGGGTTCGGCTATCGCAGAGGCGGGAGGGTCTAGGTATGACGATCGGCGGATCGCTCTTCCTCATCGCGGCCGGTGCGATTGTCCGCTACGGCCTCACCTTTCACGTGTCGGGCGTGTCTCGCCCCGTGATCGGGTTGATTCTCATGATCGCCGGTGCGGTCGGCCTTCTGCTGTCGCTGATCTACATGACGAGCGCTCGAGGCCGCGGGGCCGTGGCGCCTTACGAAGAACGGCGCCTCTGATCCGACCGGCCCCCTGCGCGTCCAGCGGGGGGGCCGGCGCGAAGCCGGTGGGCCACGCGCCCGGGTATGCAGGGAAGGGCGCAGCGCGGCACGCCGCAACTGCGCCGCCCCCAACTCAAGGCGCCATGAGGACCGCAGCTTCTTCTCGGGGGTCACGTTCACCGACGCGACGTCCGCAATTCCGATTTAGCCAGAGGAGGAAACAGTGAGTACAGGAACGATCATCGCAATCGCTGTCGTTGTCGTCGTGGTGCTGTTGCTCGTGACTCTCGTTGCGCGCGCGGCGGGACGCAGGCGGGACGAACGCCGTCGTGAGCAGGCGGGCGAGCTCCGGCAAGAGGCCAGGAGCCGTTCAATCCAGGCGCAGAGCGCTCGTGCCTCGGCTGATGAGCAGGCTGCCGAAGCCAACCGTGCACAGGCTGAAGCTGAGGAACGTGCCGCTCAGGCGCGGCAAGGACAGGCGGCCGCACAGCGCCGAGCGGTTGAGGCTGAGCATCTGACGGAGTCTGCCCGCGATCAGCACGAGAAGGCGCGTGCGATCGACCCCGACGTAGGCGACAGCGGGCAGGAGGAAGCGGTCGCGATCAACGAGCGAACTCGCTGAGCTATCCCGCGACCTGAGCCGCTGTGCCGAGACTGCGCCGCTCCAGCTGCGCAGCTCCGGGTGTCTGAACCCGCCGGCGGGGGAGGGGCCTTCAGTCCTCGACCCCGCCGGCCACGCGACCTCACTGGGGTCGCTTCTCGAAGACGAGGCGATAGTGGTCGAGAAGCTCGCGTTCGAAGCACTCCTTGTTCGCGCTGACGCCTGACGCGAAGGCGCGACGGAAGTCGGCACTTGAGATGTAACGGGGCACGAGCTGCAGCTTCAACCACGCCTGGCGAACGCTCCGCCGGCCGATCCGCGCATTCCACTGCTCGATCGTCTCGATGTAGTCGAGGCGGCCGTTCGAGCTCGAGACGAACTCGAACTGGGGCGCGGCGCATCGGATGACCTGCTCTTGTCCGAAGGGAAGCCAGGAGCCCGGGAACTGGCGCGAGAGCAGGGCGAGGTACCACGCGTCCGTGTTCGCGGGCGGCATCTCGTCGAGCGCCGCCAGCGCGTCCCCGGGCGGGATCATCTTGCGCCCATAGACCATTGTCTGCAGGTAGAACCGGCCCCCGACAGGGAGAACGCTCGCGATCCGCCCGAAAAGGGCCTGATAGACCGCGTCTTGGCGACCGACCCGGAAGTCATCCGGCGAGCAGAAGTGCTCGAACGCGCCGAGACTCGCCACTGCGTCGAAATCCCCGAACCAACGGCGCTCGAGCTCCCTTGCGTCGCGGAGATGGACGTCGAGGCCGTGGCGGCGGCAGGCCAGGAGCTGCGCCCGCGAGAGCGTCACGCCGATGCCGGTGCCTCCACGCCTGCGGGCGAAGTCGAGTAGTGCTCCCCAGCCACAGCCGAGGTCGAGCAGTCGCAGCCCCCGGCCGATGCCGATCTGCTCGGCGACATATTCGTGCTTGCGGCGCTGCGCCTCGCCGAGGCTGAGCGTGAAGTCGCCGTCGTACTTGGCGCCGCTGAAGTCGGCGAGCTCCCCCATACCGAGCCGGAACACCCGATCCGTCAGCGAGTAGGTGAAGTCAATGTCGGCGCGCGTAGCGATCTGGAACCTCCACGACGATCATCCCCGACCCGGCCCCGCCGGCGTCCCCCGGTTCCCAGGTCAACTCATGCATTTCATATGACGCTCCCGCGTCGGCGCCCGGCCTTCGTGTTATCGACCGGTTCCCGCCTGGCGTTGGGCGCTGACACCTCGCGCGACGCGGAAGTCCGCGGCGACCTCGCGCGTCGCCGCCTCGGCTCCGAGCGGAAATACGTGAAGCGCATCTACGCGCGAGATATGGGCGAGGCTGGCCGCCAGTTCGCGCGCTAGCTCGATGCCGCCGCCGCTACTGATCTGCGCCAGAGCTTGCTGAGGAATCGCGACCCCTGGTAGGGCGCAGGCGCGCTCTGCCATACGCGCGCTGCGGAGCAACGCCACGCTCGCGTAGAACCGCACACCCGCGAAGATCTCCTCGGCGGCCGCGAGGAACGCTTCGAAGTGCCCGAGGTCGAAGATCATCTGCGACTGCACGAAGGTTGCCCCAGCGGCGATCTTCCGCCGCAGGAGCCGCAACTCCCGGTCGACGTCCTCGGCGAAGGGATTGACGACCGCGCCGACCGCCAGCGGATTCGGGGCGCTCCACGGCGACGCGCTCGCAATCAGCTGTGTGGCGGTCATGTCGCCCACACGTTCGACGCCAGGCACCGGGTCGCCCTGCATGCAGAGGACCGCCTCAGCGCCGAGCGCCGCCGCGCCCACAACCTGGGACTGCAAGGCAAGCCGGTTGCGATCGCGGCAGGAGACGTGGACGATTGTCCCCACGCCCTGCTCCCGCGCGAGCGCCACCGCAGCAAGCGGCGACATCCGCGGCTGGCCGGCGTGATTGTCGGTCAACCCGACGACATCGACGGTGTCGGCCAGAACAGCGATCCGGTCGCTGACGCGCGCCCCATCGGCCTGGGCCGGCAGCGAGATCTCAGCGGACGTCAGGGCGGTGAGCGACACGATCGCTCGAGTCTAGCCCGTCGTTCCCGCCATCTGGCGCGGTCTGGACCGGTCGCTCAGGGCGCGGAACGAAGGGCCGCCAGAGCGGGAAGCTGGTCGCTGTGGAAGTGCCAGAAGAGGGTCGTGACCCGCATCAGCGCCTCCTGTGCCTGCGCTCGGCCGGCTGGCCCGCCGTTCAGCAGCTGCTCCACGCGCGCGCGAGAAACCAGCTCCCACAGGTCCGAGGACGGCTGGTCGAAGAGTTCGCGCATCAGCTCGAGCCTTGCCTCGAACCAGGCCTGGGGGAAGCGATACTCGGTGTACGTGCTCTCCTCGTGGGCGCGCGAGGGCATGCGTGCGGCGAGCTGGGTGCCGACTGCGCCCGCGAGACGCCACGAGACGAGGAGGGGAACGAGTGCGGGCTTCTGTGGACGGAAGGGGTATTCGTAACGGTGCTCGCGCAGCTCGCGGCTGAGCTTTCCCATCAGCCGGAAGTGGGCGGCCTCGAGATAGCGTTCGGCCGATGAGAGGGACAGGCAGTAGTCAAGGAAGGGGCGGGCCAGCAGTGGGCTGAAGGCATCATCCGTGGTCGCGGTGCGCCGTGTCGTCGTGCTCGCCCAGCGACCCATGCGCTCGAAGATGTAGAAGGCCTCCTGCAGTTCGATACGCCTCCAACCCTCCTCGAGACGTTCGTCGTAGAAGCGCCGCAGGTAACTCTCCACCTCAGCTCGGGCCGCAGCCGTCATCATGCCGCCGTCGTTGCCCGCCTTCATCGCCAGCAGCTTGTGTTGGACCGTGAGCGAGCGACGCAGTAAGGGGCCGTTCGTAGCGAACGCTGTCAGGTCGCCTGTGCCGGCTCGACCGATCTCTCCCCCCATGCCGCCGAGCTTGACGCCGATCGTCTCGTCGTCGGCCGAGGGCTCGACGAAGTCACCGATCTGCAGCAAGCTCGTCTGACCGTCGTTCTGGCGCATGAAGCGTGACGCTGCGACGGTCCAGTCCAGTCCGGCGTCCTCGGGGTCGTGGCGGTTCACTTCGTGACGGATTCCCATCTTCTCCGCCAGCTCGCGGGCGATGATCACGTCAGGCACCTCCTCGACGCCGCCCGTGAAATATTGAGCGTCCCGGTTCGCGGCCAAAAGCAGCGCGAGCAGGACCCGCGAGTCGCGGCCACCTGTGAGAGCACATTCGACGCGCTCGATTCCCTCTGTGGCGTTGACCGTCAGCTCGACAAGCGAGTCCGCGAGGTCGTCGAGAGCGGGCGCAGCGCGTCGTTGTCGCCTGGACGCCAGCTGCGCCGGTCCGAATCTCCTCTCGGTCTCGAGCCGGCCGGCGGCGATCTTGTGCAACGAGCCTCCGGAGAGGATGTGCACCCCGGCCACCGTCGTCCTGTCCGACGCCGCCCAGCCGAGGCCCAGAAACGTGCTGACCCCCAGCGGGTCGGGTGAGCTGAGACCAAGCAGAGTTCCTACCGCGTAGGCGCTGTTGGAGATCACGTATCCGTCGTCGTGCCGGCCGTAGTAGATCGGGACGAACCCGAGGGTGTCGGTCAAGACCTCGACCGTCTCGGCGCGTAGGTCTATCCGTACCGCGCAGAACTGTCCATCGAGCCGGTCCGCGAGCCCGTCCCACGCTCGATCCAGCTCGACGGCATCGATTCCGTGCAGGCCCGAGTCGGTTCCCACGGGCAGCCCGTCGAACAGGGTCACGACGTCTTCCGAGCGCGCCAGATAGCGCCTCGGCCGTGCCCGATGCGGTGCGTGGTGGATGCCCGTGGCAAGCACCCGTTGATTCGGCGACGCTGCCCACCAGGCCGTGTCAGGGTCGAGTCCTTCGACCGCGCCCACGAGCGCTCGTTCTACCCTCGCGCGGTCGAGGCCGGGCATGTCGATCGCAGCAGCGAAAAGATGCATTCGCCAAATCCCCCTCGTTCCATCCGGCATAGGTGCGAGCCGGGGTCGCCCCAGGTTTCGCGGCACTGTAGCAGCGGGGTCGAGCGTCCCGACTGGGTGCGTCGGAGCAATCGCCGAGCCGGTTCGATTGCTTACGAGTCGCCCGTTCTCGAGCGAATTCGGCTTATTGGGCGCGACATCGGACCGGGTGCCGATCCGTCCAGCAGCGGGTCCGCTGGTCGTGGCGTTCGCCGGTCGAATCGGCTTCATCGGACCCAGCACGGCCGTGCGGCTCGACCGCTCTCTCGGTCTTCGGCCGGCTAGATCGACTCGGAGCCCGGCCGGGAGCTGCGCGAACCTGCCGACTTCCAGGGGAAACCTATGCGCTCGAGTGGACTCGAACCACCTAACGACCGTGAAGCCCACAAGGCCCTCAACCTCCCCGCAAAGATGGTCAGAGGAGCAGCCAGATCCTCCAAATACCGCGATTTCGCGGACGCATCGGACGCATCTGGAGCACGAAGCGTTGCCGCGCTGGGCTTGAGGAGCGGCGCGGTTCGTCCGATTGAACAACGCGATGCGCATGACGCCCACCGAGATGTTCGAAGACTGCCTTCCTCGTGTTCTTGTCAGGGTTCGTCAGCCGGCGGCGCGACGGGCTGCCGCGGCGGACGAAGTGGTGCCGCCCCCCGGCGCGGCGGCCGCTAGCCTGCCGCGCGACATGAGCGTCAGATCAGAGAGGCCTCGGCCGACCGCGCGCCGTGGCTTGCATCTTTTCCAACGCTGGGCCGCGCCCGCGCTCGGGCTGGGGCTCGCGCTCGCGATCGGCGGCCTCGTGCTACTCGGGGGCGGACCGTCAGACGCGCGGCCTTCTGTCCGCCGGCACCCCTCCGGCGGACTTCTGGTGCCGCACTCTGCACCGGCCCCGAGCCGGGGCACCGCTCCGACACCGGCCTCGAGTGCTCGCAGGGCGGGCGCAGCCGCCGCCGAGTCCCGCGATCCCGAAGAAGCGAACAGCTTCCCGGTGCCGGCGTCCGTCCACCACAAGGCAGCTAGCACGCCGTCCGTGGCGGGCGAACAGGTCGTCGCGGCCGGCGCTGCGTCTGATGCGGAAGTCCGCAAGGAGCTGGGCGAAGAGGAACACGCGAAGGCCAAGGAACGCGATGCGCTACACCGCCTGCTCACTCCGGCGACGGGTGGGTTCTCGGTCGGCGGCAACGGCACGATCCCGATCCCGTCTGGCGTCCCCGAAGCAGTCCAGCGCGTCGTCGCAGGCGGCAACGAGATCGCCGACTTCCCTTACATATGGGGTGGCGGGCACGCCTCCTTCGTAGCCGCCGGTTACGACTGCTCGGGCTCGGTCAGCTACGCACTCGCGGCAGGCGGTCTGTTGAACGCCCCTCTGGTCTCCGGCCAGTTGGCGAACTGGGGCGACCCCGGGCCCGGACGCTGGATCACGATCTACGCCAACGCCGGTCATACGTTCATGAGCGTCGCCGGCGTCTGGTTCGACACGGCCGGCCGCAGCGGACCCTACGCGTCACGCTGGCTCGTCGCCACGCCACCCCTGGCCGGATACTCGGTCCGCCATCCGCCGGGCTACTAGCTGCAGCGGCCGCTCGGCCACCGCGGGCTGTGAAGCCTCATTGCCGGCCCCTTGCCGGTCGGAACCGTCAGTTCCTCGTCGCGAGCGGCCCTTGCGGGCGGTCACGGTGAATTCGGCGCCACCAGCGCTGCGACGCACGAGCAACGCCTCATCGCGAGCCCCATCCCCGAACCATATACTTGTGTTTGCAGTGGGCGCACTGGCGCCTGCAGGCTATGGGGGGTGCAGCAATGGTCGGGGCCCGTAGACCGTGTGCCGCTTTCGGTGTTTGCCTGCTCGCAATCTCTGTCGGTACGGCGCCGGCTGCCTCCAGTCCCCCGGCGCATGTGTACACAGGGCGGCTGGGAGGGCACGGTTTCATTCGCGTCGATGTGAAGGGAAATCGGGCGAGGGTGTACTTCGAAGCCCAGTGCCGACCAGCCGGGCCGCCGGCGGAAGCACAGATCGTGAGCACTTCGGAGGGCGTCCGGGAACCGGGGGTCCTATCTCCGGTTTCCGGACACGTCAACGCTGGGCGGCTGTCGATCAGGACGAGTGAGGAAGTGGAAGAACACGACGAGGCGGCAGCGGGCAACCCCGAGGCGTCGATCAAGGTTAATGCTCGCATCACTCCCGGTGTGGCCACGGGCCGGGTCTCGATCGAACAGTCGGAAGTGCCAGGCTTGAATCAGGATCCGAACCTCTCGATTCCGGCCTGTTCAACTGGCAGCCTCGCTTTTTCCGCCCCGCGCCGCAAGCATTGAGCGCACAGCAGCGTCAAGTCAGGTCAGGGAGTGGGATTGCCTCCCCAATCACGTTGCAGCCGAAGCCGTTGATGGTCGCCTCGACACTGAACTGTTCGACCCTGAAGCGGTTGCGAAGGAATCCGAACAGCGCGAACTGCTCGCCGACACCGGCAATCGAGCTTTCGAACGGAAACGCTGACACGTCGCCCTGAAAGGCTTCAGCTTTCGTGGTGCCGATCAGAAACGAGTAGGTCAGCTCTTCGGGTTCGGTGATTTCGAGGCCGAGGTTGGGTCCAGCGCTGCACTTCAGCTTGAACGTCGCAAGGCGGACGGTCTCAGAATCAGTGATCCCGGCTTTCGCACTCAGGCTGATCGTTTGCGCCCCAGGGCCCTGGGGCCCGACGTTGCCGACCGGTCCCGTGCCTCCCTGGGGGCCACCCGGTCCTGGCACTCCAGGTGCTCCGGGAGCACCGTCCTTGTCAGGAGCGCCGGCCGAGCCCCAGGACACCTTCGATTCCCCTTTCTTGCATTTCGTCGCCTTCGACACGAGTCGAACGGCGCCGCTCTTCCTCTTGACGCAGGCAACGAACTTCGCCGCCTCGCTCTGCTGCACGACTACACAGCCGGTGAACAGCAGTGAGCCGGCCGCCGCGAGCACAGTGATCGCGCGCCGGTTGATTGACCCTGGCATTGCGCCACCCAGCGTGTCGTGGACCGACCCCGGCGGCGGCCGCGAAATCACTTTCGCGGACGCATCGGACGCATGTGGATCAGTGAGAGTTGCCACGGCGGCGCCGGTCCCGCGCCACGAGGCGATACGCCCCGCATGGCGGGAGCCGCCGACGCTCCGGCCGAGGACGCGCGCCGGCGCAAGCGTGTCGCCCCCCGGTCGCGCGCCTCAGGTAGCTGCGAGCGCCGCGTCTCGCGAGCTGCCCCGCGGAACGACGCGTCCGGCTTCGAGCAGCGTCCCCGTTACGAACGCGCCGAAGAGGAAGCCGCCGATGTGGGCGAAGAACGCCACACCCCCTCCGTTCGCCGAGGTTGAGGCGAGGAGCTGGTAGAGGAACCAGCCACCGAGGTACACCCAAGCGGGGATCCGGACGAAGAAGACGAGCACGAGCGTGCGTATCCGTGCGGTCGGGTAGAGGACGATGAAGGCGCCGAGCACGGCGGCGATCGCGCCGCTGGCACCGAGGCCGGGAACGCGCGCCGCGGCCGCTGTGCCGAAGATGAGAGTGACCGCGCACTGGGTCATCGTCGCGACGAAGCCGCCGGCGATGTAGAAGGCGAGGTAGCGCAGGTGCCCGTAGGCGTCCTCGACGTTCTTGCCGAAGATGGCAAGGAAAAGCATGTTCCCCAGGATGTGATCCCAGCTCCCGTGCATGAACATCGAGGTGAGCCAGCTGAGGCCCCATGGCTCCGGGCCTCGGCACGAGCTCGCGACCGTGCAGGGGTAGAACGACGCGTGGTGGATCGCTGCGTGGAGGTGCGGCAGCTCATAGAAGATCCAGACCGCGAAGTTGGCTGCGATCAAGGTGACGTTGACGATGGGGAACCGTCGCGGGCGTAGTCCGTCAGAGAGCGGCAACATCGCGATCCTCCTGTTGCGTGGCCGCCGGCTTCATCAGGATGTGGCCGACGGGTTTTGGGTGAGATGACCATGCACGCCGCCGATGCCAGGCGGCTGCCAGCCGCGGCGCGCCCGATGCCAGCGACGCCCTGGGGGCCTCTCGCTGCGGCCGCGCGCCGAGCCGTGCCAGACTGACGTCGCGGAGCAACATGACGGGGGTGCATGGAGGAGCTACTTGAGATCCGGGTCCTGGGTCCGTTCGAGGTCCTCGCCGGGGGCACGCCCGCGGATGTGGGCGGTGCCAAGCGCCAGGCGCTGCTCGCGATGCTGGCGCTCCGGCGCGGCCAGGTGGTCGATGTCGACTCGCTCGTCGACGGGCTGTGGGGAGAGGAACTCCCGGCCGCTCCACGGAATGCGCTCCATCACCACATCGCCCGTCTGCGCGCCGCGCTCGGAGAGGAGTCGATCGTGGGCTCCCCCAACGGATACGCCCTCGCGGACGCGCGCATCGATGCGGTTCGCTTCGAGCAGCTGCTGGGCGAGACGCGTGCAGCGCTGCGCGGCGGCGACGCCGCCAGCGCGACGGAGGCGGCCGCCTCGGCGCTGGCCCTCTGGCGCGGGCCGGCGCTTCAGGGCCTGACCGTCACGTCCTGGTTCAGCGCCGAGGCACAGAGGCTCGAGACCCTGCGCGTCGATGTGCTCGAGGAGCAGTTCGAGGCGGCGCTCGCGCTGGGAGAGCATCGGGAGCTCGTGCCGGCGCTGCGCTCTGCGCTCGCGGACAACCCGTTCCGTGAACGGCTGTGGGCGCAGCTGATGCTGGCGCTCTATCGCAGCGGTCGCCAGGCGGATGCTCTCGAGATCTTTCAGGAGGCGCGGCGGGTGCTAGCGGAGGAGCTCGGGCTCGAACCGGGGCCAGAGCTGCGGCGCGTCCAGGAGGCGATCCTCGCGCACGATCCGGCGATCGCCGTTCCCGTCGAGCCCCGGCGCCGCGGCAACCTCCCCGCGCCATCGACGTCGTTCGTCGGTCGCGCAGACGAGCTGCGCCAGCTCGCCGGCGTCCTGCACGAGCAGCGCCTCGTAACGCTGACCGGGCCGCCGGGCGTGGGCAAGAGCCGGCTCGCGGTCGAGACCGCCCGCACACTCGAGCATGAGCTCCAGGACGGCATCTGGCTCGTCGACTTCGCTCGTGCGGCGGGTGTGGAGGACGCGGTGCGGCTGCTTGCACGTGCGCTCGACGTTCGCGGCTCGGACGAGCTCGCTCGTGCCGCCTCGCGACTGCGCGATTCCGGCGCGCTGCTCATTCTCGACGCGTGCGAGCACGCCCTGAAAGGGGCAGTTCTGATCGCCTCGACGCTCCTGGCGGAGTGCCCTCGTGTGCGGATTCTCGCAACGAGCCGCGAGGCCCTTCATGTCCCGAGCGAGACGCGGGTGCCCGTGACCCCGCTCGTGCTGCCCGAGCCGGACAGCGAGGAGGAGCGGTCCGCGGCTGTGGAGCTGTTCCTCGAGCGCGCACGCTCGGCACGGCCCGGATTCGAGCGCGACGGCGACGCTGTCGCGCTGGCCGCGGAGATCGCCCGCCGGGTGGATGGCCTTCCGCTGGCGATCGAGCTGGCCGCCGCGCGCGTCAACGTGCTGGGGCTCGCGGAGCTCGCCTCCATCCTCGCGCGCCGAGCGGCGCTGCTGCGCGAAGGCACAGCAGCCGACCCCACCCGCACCGCGCTGCAGGAGCTCGTGGATTGGAGCTACGACCTCCTGCACGGGGATGAGAAGACGCTTCTCCAGCAGCTCGCGGTCCACCGCGGCGGCGCGTCGCTCGCCTCGCTCAGCGCGGTCGCCTCAACGCACGGTCTCGACGAGCCGACGGTCGTGTACCTCGTCGGCGCCTTGGTCGACAAGTCGATCGTGTCGGCTTCGTTCTCCGGGGGCGTCGCCCGCTACGACATGCTCGACACCGTCCGCGAGCACGTGCTCGCGCGGCTCGCCGAGAGCGGCGGGGAAGACCTCGCCGCCGCGCGCCGCGCCCACGCAGAGCATTTTGCGACGCTGGCCGAGCAGGCGCACGCCGAGTTGCGCGGCGCCGATTGGCTGCGCTGGGTGGCCCGCCTGGAGCTCGAGAACGACAATTTCTGGGCCGCGCTCGCGTACGCGCGCGACGCGCCAGACCCGGCCGTCGCGATCCGGCTCGGGACGCTCGGCTTGTATTGGGTGCTCGCCGAGCGCATCTCGGAGGGGCGGCGCTTCCTGGACATCGCCCTCGCGGCTGCGCGGGAGGACGCCCCCGTCGCCCTGCGGGTCGAGCTGCTCGCCAACCTCTGCTTCCTCGCCGGTGAAGAGCTCGACGTGGAGGCCGCGCTCGCGGCCGGCGAGGGCGCGTTGGCGCTCGCGGAGACGGTGACGGCGCCGCGCGAGCTGGGGCTCGCGCAGTTCACGCTCGCGCTCGCGCTCGCGCAGTCCCCGGACCAGGGACGCGCCGAGGCGATGGCGCGGAACGCGTGCACCACGCTCGAGGCCGCTGGAGACGACTGGGGCGTCGCCGCGAGCAGCCTCAGCCGTGCCATTGGTGCGGCGGCCGCCTACGACGTCGCCACGGTCTCTGAGATGGCGGCTGCGGTCCGCCGTCATTCGGATGCGATCGGCTACGACGCGTTTCGCGTTCCCGGGCTCCTGCTGGAGGCCTGGGTAGCTGAGAAGAGGCAGGAAGCAGCGCTTGCGGTGAAGCGATATCGCCAGGCCGTCGAGCTCGCGAGGCGGATCGGGTTCCGCGATCACGCGGCATTCGCCCTCTCCGCCCTCGGCGCAATCGCGCTCGTCGGCGAAGACCCGCGCGAGGCCGCAGAGCTCCAGCGCCAGGCCCTTGGCGAGGCCGAGGCCGCTCGGGCGCCGTGGGTGGCGGCCCAAGCGCGCCTCCAGCTCGGACGCAACGCTGCGGGCGCTGGGGATGCGGACACCGCCGAGGAGCTGTTCCGGCAGGTCCTCGCCTGGTCGCAGGAATGGCGGCAGCGCCAGGCGCGCGAGATCCTCTTCATCGCGCTGGCCGGCAGTCCGGCGCGGGCGGCGCTGCTGGGCCTGGCGGAGCTTGCCGACGAGCGCGGCGACACCGTCGCGGCCGCGGATCTCCGCCACCGCGCGGAGCTCGCACTCGCCCCCGCCGCCTGAGCTGGCAGCAACGCCGCCGCGCCTGGCAGAGCGTTGGCATCGGCGCACGCGAGCCTTTCCGTCGTCGGCCAGCAACCAACGGGAGGCTCCAAGTGAGCACGACGACGATCGACGATCAGCTTGCGGAGGTCCGCCGCCGGATCGAGCGGCTGCAGGCGCACGCGTCTGCAGTCAGCTCTCCGGAGAGCGCGCGCACACAGCGGTGCCTCGATGGGCTCACGCGGCTCGAGGCAGCGGCTCGCGCCGCGGCGCGCCACGATCCCGAGGAGCGCGACGAGAGGCTCGCGGAGCTGAACGCGAGGCTCGATGTCGCCGAGCACGCGCTCGCCGCGGACCTCGCCGAGGATCGCGTGGCCTTCGCCGTGGCGGTCGAGTCTGAACTCAAGAGCTGGGACACCTACCTCGAGCGGCTCCAGACGAATGTCGCCGCGAAGGCGAGCAAGGCGCGCGAGCGCTCCGAGACTGCGATCGGGGGCGTCCGCGCCCGCCGTATCGCCGTCGACGAGCACCTCTCGCAGCTCCGGGCCGGCACCGGGGGCGCGTGGCGGCAGGAAACACGAGGCGTCACCGAGGCTCGGGACGAGCTCGAACGGAGGGCCGACGCACTGTCGGTGAAGTTGACATCAACGAAGTCCAAGTGAAAGGAGAGGGAAATGAACCCCTCAACACAGCTGCAGGCAGGGGAGCACGAGCTCGACCGCATCTGGAAGGTGACGGCGTTGCGCGGCGCTTTGGCGATCGTCTTCGGCGCCACGATCATCATCTGGCCGAACATCGGCCTCGCCACGCTGATCGCGCTGTTCGGCGCGTTCGCGCTGGTGTCCGGCCTCACCACTATCGCCGGTGCGTTCGACCTCCCCCGGCAGGGTGGCGAACGAGCGTGGCTCGTAGTCGAGGGCCTGCTCGGAGTCGCGGCCGGGATCGCCGTTCTCGTGTGGCCCGGCCTCTCCGCGCTCGCGCTGCTCTACGCGATTGCCGCGTGGGCGATCGCCCTCGGCACGCTCCAGACGATCCTCGCGTTCGTCCTCCGGGCCGGCGGAAGATCGTTCCTGCTCGCGCTCGCCGGGCTGGTCTCGATCGCGTTTGGAGTGGTCATGTTCGGCCACCCCGACGCCGGGGCACTGGCGCTGCTCGCGCTCATCTCGGCGTTCGCGCTCGTCGGCGGGGTCATGCAACTCGCTATCGCGTTCGAGCTGCGGGGGAATCTCGCAGAGCTCGAGCAGAAGACCCGGCCTCGCGCGACGGCGAGGACGGCGGCGCACGGCTGAGAACCCAGAACCGGTGGCGCGCCGATCGGCGCGCCACCGCAATAGGCAAGGAGATCTTTCACATGTCAGACAACGACAAACTCATAACCCAGAGGACCCGGGCACTGCTCGAGCGGGATCACCGCATCCCCCACCCGGTGGAGATCGCCGTGGCCTCCCGAGCGGGCACGGTGACCCTGCGGGGCACCGTGAGCAGCCTGCAGCAGCGTCGTGCCGCGGCGGAGATCGCCCGGAACGTGCCGGAAGTACGCGAGGTCGAGGACGATCTCAGGATCGATCCTCGCGATCGGTGGGTGGATGCCGAGACGCGCGGCATGGCGCTGCAGGCTCTCATGTCCGACGAACGGGCTCCGGCAGAACGGATCCAGGTAAGGGTCGCCGACGGCTGGCTTACGTTGAAGGGAGAGGTCCAGCACCAGCAGGAGAGCGACGCGGCCTTCGAGTTGGTGCGCGGGCTGCCCGGCGTGGGCGGCATCACGAACGAGATCAAGGTCATCACCGCCGGCATCGACGGTTGACCTGACAAGAGCGTCGCTGCCATGTCCACGCTCGCGACCACCGACAGCCGCCGCACTGGCACACGGGCATCCGTCGTGAGCCGTGGTGATTTGGCAGGCGCCGGAGGTGTGGCGGCAGCCTCGCCCGGCCGTTCAACGAATCACAGATTTCGCGTGACGCCGGCTCACCAGGATCGCGCTGGTGGTTGCCGGGCCAGCGAAGCACACCGCGCGAGGGGGTATGACGCCCTGGCGCGCAAACAGCAAATAGAAAGGGTAAGAGAATGGCTACAGACATCACACAGGCAAACGTCATTGCAGTGAGCTTCGAGAACGACGACGCGGCATACGCGGCGCTCGCCCGTCTCAAGCAACTGGACGCTGCGGGGCAGATCGAGCTGCGAGGTGCGGCGGTTGCAACTCGCGACTCGAGTGGCCGCCTGGTCACCGAGGAAGCGACCGGCGGCCAGGAGTGGGCCGGACTGGCAGGCGGCGGGATCGTCGGCGTGCTGATCGGCGTCCTCGGCGGGCCGCTCGGCATGCTGATCGGAGGGACGACGGGCGCGCTTTTCGGGTCGTTGTTCGACCTGGACGAAGAAGAAGGGACCGAATCGGTTCTGGAGGCGATCGCAAGGACCGTGCGCCCGGGCCACGACACGCTGGTGGCCGAGTTGAACGAGCCGAGCGACCACGAGGTCGTGGACGGGGTGATGGAGTCACGCTCCGGCACCGTGATCCGCCGCGAGGTGCGCGACGTGGAAGCCGAGATCGCCGCCGCCGAAGAGGCCCAGCGCAAGGCGAAGAAGGAGGCGCGCAAGCAACTGCGCGAGGAACGTGAGGCCACGACGAAGGCCGACGTCGAATCGAGGGTCGCCGCGCTCAAGGCGAAGCTTCCTCGTCCCCACCAGGAGGGCGCAAGCGAGCAGGAGAAGGCCGCCGCGCACGCCTGAGCGCGTACGGCGACACCATCGCCTCCGGTCCGGCTAGAGCCACGCGCCGTTGGGAAATCCACGGCGCGTGGCTCGGATGTCCCCGCCGCACTGCCGTTGGCGAAACACACTGCGAAGGAGGATCACGAATGAATGCTCACACCCACATACGGCTCGTTTGGGGCCCGTCTCAGACGTGCGCTCGCTTCTACCGAGACGCGACGAGCGCGACGAGCGAGCGTCCTCGGGGAACGCAGGGCCAGCCCGCGCAGGCATCCGGCAAACCTGGTTTGAGCGGGGTTGGCATCGGCGCCCCGCAGTCGACGCCTGGACGTGCGGCTTGCCATGCATCACCGCTCCCTGCGATCAGCTCGATCGAGTGGGCGATACTCGAGCGCGTGGAGGCCGGATGATGACCGGGACCCCGAACAGTCCGCACAAGCTGGACGACAGCATTCGCCGGTTCCTCGACGAGCAGGTTCTCTGCGTGCTGGCGACGCGTTCGGCCGGCGGCCGGGTCCACCAGTCGGCGGTCTACTTCGTGCGCGACGGCGACGAGCTGCTGATCTCAACAGAGCAGCAGCGCCGTAAGGCCCGCGACGTCGAGGAGACCGGGTGGGCATCCGTGTGCGTCATGGGTCACGAGCGCCCGTTCCCGTCGGTCACTGTGTCCGGCAGTGCCGAGATCCGGCGTGAGGACATCGGCGGGGCGACCGCACGCGTCGCGCAGCGCATGTTCGCGCTCCCGGAGCTCCCGGAGGCGCAGACTGATGAGGCGCTTGCCGGTGTCGGCCGGGTGATCCTCGCCATCAGCGCCGATCGTGTCGGCCCGGCCAGCTACCTGGAGGGGTAGCTCCGCGCGCTGGCTTGCCTCCATCTCCAGGCTCTACTCACGCGCTCGAGTGGACTCGAACCACCACGGGCCGTTAAGCCGACAAAGCCCTCAACCTCGTGCACGGGCGCAAGATGCCTACAGGAGCGTCCGGATCGTACAAGTAGCGCGGACGCATCGGACGTATATGGAGCAGCGAGTGTTGCCATGATGTTGCCACGCCGAGGAGCCGTCCCGAGCTACTCGAGCAACCTTGACGGCGCACGGATGCCGCGGGCGCGACCCACGCGCCGCTCGGCGGTGAGCAGCGGTAGCTGGCGCAGCCGGGAGCCCTCTTAGGGAATGCTCAGTACGCCGAGCGCCACAACGGAGACGGCCACCAGAGAGATCACGAGGGCCGTGAGGACCGAGTCAAGGCGGCCGAGACGGTGGGTTCCCATGAGCTCGCCGTCTCGGGCGAGCGCTCGAAGGAAGGGCAGAATCGCAAGCAGGAGCACCGCATTGAGAGCCTGGGAGAGGAACAGGATCGGAACCAGTGGCGCACCCGGGATGAGCACGCATGTCACGGCGAGCAGGACGCTCACGCCGTAGGCGCCGTAGAAGAGAGGGGCCTGGCGGAAGCTGTCATTGAGGTCGCAGCGTTGCTCGAAGGACTCAGCGACGGAATAGGCGGTGGAGAGCGGAACGACCGCCGCCGCCAGCAGGGCGGCCCCGACGAGCCCGAGCCCGAACAGGGTCTGCGCAGAGCTACCGGCGAGCGGACGCAGCGCGATCGCCGCGTCGCTTGCTTCGTGGATATGCAGACCGGCTGCGTGGAGCGTGGCCGCGCAGGCAACGACGATGAACACACCGATGACGCCAGTCAACACAGCGCCGCTGACGACGTCGACGCGCTCGTAGCCGAGGTCTTTGACCTTCAGGCGCTTGTCAACCGCGTAGGACTGGATGAAGGCCAGACCCCACGGCGCCAGCGTCGTCCCGAGCGTAGCGACGACCACGAGGATCCCATGCCGTGTTCCTGGGAGGCTCGGGACCGCGAGCCCGCGCGCCGTCGCGCCCCAATTGGGATGTGCGAGCACGCCCGAGAAGATGTAGGCGACGAAGATTGCGCTCAGCGCCAGTAGCACGTGCTCCACGCGTGCGAATGAGCCGCGCAGAACCAGCACGCTCACAGCGACTGCAGCGAACGGAACCGTGGCGTAGCGGCTCGTACCGGTGAGCACTTCCATGCCGGCTGCGACACCTGCGAACTCCGCACAGAGGGTTCCGACATTGGCGACCACGAGTGCGGTGAGCGCGAGAGTCGCCGCGCGAGCGCCGTAGCGCTCACGGACGAGCCGCATGAGGCCCTTGCCGGTCACTATGCCGGTGCGCGCCGCCAGCTCGTGGAAGACGATCAACGCGGCTGTGGAGAGCGCAAGCACCCACAGCAGCCGATAGCCGAAGTCGGCACCGAGAATCGAGTAGGTCGTGATCCCCGCCGGGTCGTCATCGGAGAGCCCGGCCAGCAGACCGGGCCCGAGGACCGCCACCAGCGCCAGCAACCCGGCGCGGCGCCCGCGCAGCGACGCAAGCCTCCGGTGCGGATGGCGAACAGCAAGATGGGGCGGTGAGGGTCGCGAGCGAGCAGCCATGCGCGATGCGGATGTTGACGCCGAGCGCGGCCCGATCGATCATCCGCCGGGTTCGGGCGTGCCCTCGCCCACGCGCACAGCCGCCCGGTCTCTCGCAGCGGGCGGGGGCCGCCGGTCACCCGGTTCCTGGCGGCGATGCAGGCCTTGCCGTGGTCATCTCAGGCATGCGGCAGGACCAGCCGTTGCCCGCCGCTGCCACGTTCCGCCTGTTGAAACTCGAGCGCCACCTCGCGTTGGCGGCGAACCCCCGATTTCCGGCCCTTCTCATGCCGGATCCTCGGACTCTCCCGTACCCGTGCGCCGCGGCGGACGGGTCCCGCCCCGCTGGAGTCGAAGCTTCCTTGTCGTCACGAGGAACGCGCGGCCGAGCAGGAGACGGTCGCCGCGCACGCGCGAGCGCGCCCACGGCGGCACCACCGCTTCAAGCCCGGCAAGAGCCACGCGCTGTTGGAAACTCCACGGCGCGTGGCTCGGATGTCGCCGTCGCACTGCCGTCATCCGAACACACTGCGAAGGACGATCACGAATGAATGCCCGGACCCACATACGGCTCGTTTGGGGCCCGTCTCAGGCGTGCGCTCGCTTCTACCGAGACTCGACGAGCGCGACGAGCGGCGGGAGATCGCAATGGCGGGCAACCATGATCGCGCGAAATGCGTCAGCGCAGCACTGCCCACCCGATCATCGGGGACGCTCGGTCATCTGCCCCGCGGAGCCCGGTGAGCCTCGACGTGATGCGGAAAACCACGCGCATCGGCGCGGGGATTACCCCGCCGCGCTGGGTCGCGGGAGGGGTCAGAATGGTACGCGCGGGCCTCCTCGCCGCGGGAACAACGCTTCCGAGGAGAGGACTACGAGGGAGGAAAAGTGACCGGCTTGAGATACGTACGCTTCTTCGAGGAGATCGGCATCGACGACGTCCCACTGGTGGGGGGCAAGAACGCTTCGCTGGGCGAGATGTACCGCAACCTCTCAGGCGATGGCGTGCGCGTGCCCAACGGCTTCGCGATCACGGCCGAGGCCTACCGTCACATGCTCGAGACGGCAGGCGCCTGGGGTCCGCTGCACGAGGCGCTCGACGACCTCGAGCCCGACGACATGAAGGATCTTGCCAGGCGCGCCAAACGCGCGCGCGACATCGTCTACGGGGCCGGTGTGCCCGAGGATCTCGAGCGCGAGATCCTCGACAGCTACAGGAGGTTGCAGGAGCAGTACGGCGAGGAGGTGAGCGTTGCGGTGCGCTCCTCGGCGACGGCCGAGGACCTTCCCACCGCCAGCTTCGCCGGCCAGCAGGAGAGCTATCTGAACATCCACGGCGACGAGAACCTGCTCGACGCCTGCCGGCACTGTTTCGCGAGCCTGTTCACCGACCGCGCGATCCACTACCGGATCGACCAGGGGTTCGACCACTTCGCGATCGGGCTATCGATCGGCGTCATGAAGATGATCCGATCCGACCTCTCCGCCTCCGGCGTGTTCTTCTCGCTGGACACCGAGTCCGGCTTCCGCGACGTGGTCTTCATCACGGGCGCGTACGGCCTCGGCGAGAACGTCGTGCAGGGCGCGGTGGACCCGGACGAGTTCTACGTCCACAAGCCAACGTACGAGGCGGGCCACCGGGCGGTGCTGCGACGCCTGCTCGGCGACAAGGCGGTCAAGATGGTGTTCCTCGAAGGCGGCACGAAGCACACGACCCGCAACGTGCCGACCCCCAAGGCCGACCGCGAGCACTTTTGCATCACCGATGAGGACGTACTCGAGCTGGCCGGCTACGCGATCAAGATCGAGCGCTACTACGGGCGCCCGATGGACATGGAGTGGGCCAAGGACGGGCTCGACGGCAAGCTGTATCTGGTTCAGGCCAGGCCCGAGACCGTCGCCTCACAGCGCGAGGCGACGTCGCTCGAAAGCTACGTGCTCGACGCGGACGGAGAGATTCTCGTGGAGGGGCGCTCGGTGGGCGAGAGGATCGGGGCCGGAGAGGCGAGGGCGATCGAGAACCTGTCAAAGCTGTCGGAGTTCCGGCCCGGCGAGGTGTTGGTCGCCGACATCACAACCCCCGACTGGGAGCCGGTGATGAAGACCGCAGCCGCGATCGTGACGAACCGCGGCGGGCGCACCTGCCACGCGGCGATCATCGCGCGCGAGCTCGGGATCCCGGCGGTCGTGGGCTGCGGCGACGCGACCACCGCGCTTGCGGGTGCCGGCCCGATCACGGTCTCCTGCGCCGAGGGCGACACGGGGCGGATACGCCGCGGCAAGGTGGCGTTCCACGTCGAGCGCACCGAGGTCGGCGAGATCGAGCGCCCGCGAACCAAGATCATGATCAACCTCGGCAACCCCGATCTCGCGTTCAAGACCTCGTTCCTGCCCAACGACGGCGTCGGCCTGGCGCGGATGGAGTTCATCATCAGCGAGTACATAAGGGCGCATCCGCTGGCGCTGATCCACCCCGACCGCGTCGACGACCCGCACGCGCGCGAGGCGCTCGCCCGTCTGACCCGCGGGCACAAGGACGGCGCGAGCTTCTTCGTGCGGTGCCTGTCAGAGGGCATCGGCACGATCGCGGCGGCGTTCTGGCCGAAGCCGGTTGTGGTGCGGATGTCGGACTTCAAGACGAACGAGTACGCGAGCTTGTTGGGGGGCGCCGGCTTCGAGCCCGAGGAGGCGAATCCGATGATCGGCTTCCGCGGCGCCTCACGGTACGCCCACCCGGCGTATGTCGAGGGCTTCGCGCTCGAGTGCCACGCGATGAAGCGTGTGCGCGAGGACATGGGGCTCACGAACGTGGTCCTGATGATCCCGTTCGTGCGGCGCCTGGAGGAGGCCGACCGCGTGCTCTCGCAGATGGCCGAGCTGGGCCTCGAGCGCGGCAAGGACGGGCTCGAGGTCTACGCGATGTGCGAGATCCCCAACAACGTCGTGCTGATCGACGAGTTCGCAAAGCGCTTCGACGGCTTCTCGATCGGCTCCAACGACCTGACCCAGCTGACGCTCGGCGTCGATCGCGACTCGGAGATCGTCGCCTTCGACTACGACGAGCGCGACGAGGGGGTCAAGGAGATGCTGCGGCTGGCGGTCGAGGGCTGCAAGCGCAACGGGATCCACTCCGGGCTCTGCGGCCAGGCGCCGTCGGACTATCCGGACATGGCCGAATACCTCGTCGAGCTAGGCATCGACTCGATCAGCCTCAACCCCGACACCGTGCTGAAGACGACCCAGAGTGTGCTCGAGCTCGAGCGCTCCTCGGCGCTCGCGCCAGCCGGATCCCCGGCGGAGGTCGGCTGAGCCCGCCGGTGAAAGCGACGGCCGCGGCTCAGCCGCGGCCGTTCAGCACCTGCTCGAGCAGCGCCACGTACTGGCCGAGATGGCGCGGCCCGAGGAACAGCTCCCGCACACGCGTCTGCGCCGCTTCGCCGATACGCTCGGCGCGGTGCGGGTCGTCCATCAGCTCGCTCACGCGCTCGCCGAACCCGCGCAGGTCGGAGGGGTCCACGAGGTAGCCGGTGCGTCCGTCCTCGATCTGCTCGACGATCCCGCCGATCGCCGACGCGACGACCGGGCGGCCCTTCCACATCGCCTCGGCGACGGTCAGGCCGAAGCCCTCGGCGAGGCTCTTCTGCGCGACGACGTCGGCGCGCCGCTGGAGCGCATTGACGATCACCGCGTTCTCGTCGGCGTCGTGCCATCGGCAGCAGCGCCAGGTGCACACGTCGACGGACGCGCTGGGGCAGGCCGGACCAGAGCTCGTGGATCTCCTCGAACACCTCCCTGCCCTCGGGGTCGTCGGCCACCGCCGTCACGTCCGGGCCCGCGAGGACCAGATTCGGCTGGTCATCCTCGGCGTGGACGTGCTCGGCGAACGCTTCGATCACGCCGGCCGGATCCTTGAGCCGGTCCCAGCGCGAGACCTGTGTGAGCACCGGGACGTCGAGCCACAGCTGTCGCTCCTCGATCACCTGGGCCTGGGACTGCACCCGTCCGACGCTGCCGTCGAGCCGCTCGAATAGGGCCCTTGCGTGGCGGTGGTAGCTGCTGGCGGCGAGCCCCGACGCGCGCAGCACGGCGGTCACGTTCGTGAACGACATCGCGTGGTTCTTCGGCGAGAACGCGTCGATCGACGGCGGGATGACCGTCAGCTTGGCCTGATCCAGCCCCTCCCACACGTAGCTGGCCTGCGAGAAGACGTAGGCGTCGCGCCTGCTCGACGAACGGGATCAGGAAGCGCCAGGCCTCGCGCGCGAGGTCGTTGGGCGGGTCTGATCCCGACGTGCGAGCGCCAGATCACCGCCGCCCCCGTCTCGAGCATCCGCGGGATCATCCCCGCCGTCTGCGGGTCGTGCAGCAACACGACGTCCGATGCCCGAACCCGCGCCGCGAGCAGCTCGGCGTTGGCCTCGCGTGCAACGTTCGTAGGCCACGCGCTCCTCGTCGCCGAGCGCCCCGCCGTCGCCGTCGTGTCCGTGCAGCCGGTTGTGCAGGCGCTTGGTGACGCGGAAGAACTCCGGGGTGCCGTCGATCACGACCCAGCGCGCGTCGCTGCCGCCGCCGCGCGTGTAGCCGATCAGCGAGCGCAGCATCTCGGCGACGCCGCCACCATGAGCCGTCGAGTTGACGTTCCAGAGGATCCGCGAGGCGAGCAGCTCACGGCCCCGCGTGAGCGTGTGCTCGAAGGCTGGCGAGGGCGTCGGCGGTGAGCACTGTCCGCAGCCGCTCGGGGTCGAGCGAGATGACCTCGACTTCCTCCAGCCCAGCCTCCCTAGCGTGCTGTAACGACACCGCTGGCGCAGCTTAGCTTTCGGGGCGAGCGCGGCGCCGGCTCCGCCGCGACCGACATCACGAACGTCGCGTCGGTGCGCGTCCACGCAGACGTTGGGCGCGAGCCGTCCCCCCAGTTCACGCTCAGCGCCCGCCACTCTCCGCCGAGCGCCGTGTCCGGCGCCTGCACCACGACGGCGTTGCGGACATCGAGCCGCAGCCCCAGGCGACGGACCTTCGCGGCCGCCTCCTTCGCCGTCCACAGGAGGTTCGCCGCAAGCGCGCGCTCGGCCTCCGGACGGGCGGACAGGATCTCCCACTCGGCCTGCCCCAGCCATTCGCGCACGAAGGCGTCGCTTCGCGGCTCGATGAGCTCGAGATCGCAGCCGACGAGCGCACCGGCGCCGCCGACCGCTGCCAGCGCGCGCCCGGCGCGGTGCGAGATCGATACGGACGCGGGCACGCGCCGCCCGTCCCGCCAGGCCTCCGGCGCGCCGTCGCCGGCCGCGACGATCTCGACGCTCTCGGGTGCCACCGACATCCACGCGCCGACCGCCAGCTTCGCCGTCCAGCGCCCGAGACGCCAATCGCTGCGCCTGCGCTCGGTGCGCAGCGCACGCAGCACACTGCGCTCGACCGGGCCGAGCCAGCCCTCGCCCGGGGGCACGTCAGCGAGGCAGCGGCTGAGCCAGCCTGGCGTCGTCATCGGTGGTGATGGGTTCGTTGCACGAGCGGCGGATTCCGCGCTCGACGGCGTCGATCAGGAACGGCCGCAGCGAGGAGGGCGCGACGATGCTGCTCACCGAGCCCATCCGCACGGCCCGCTCGACGCTGTGGACGGCGTCGAACTGCGCTGCGAACCTCCCGCGCTCGCGCGCGAGGGCATCCGCCCACAGCTCGTCGCGCTCGCCCCGCAGGCGCTGACGCTCGGCCCCCTCCGCCCGGCTGATTCGCTCGTCGAGCGCTGCGATCCGCCCGTCGCTGCGCGCCGCCTGCTCGACCTCGCGTGCGAACACGACCGCCGCGGCCGGCGCTCCGCCGATCACCGAGGCGTGCGCGCCCTCGAGCGCGAACGTTTCGAGGTTGGGGTTGAGCCTCTGCGAGAACACGACGAACGCCCCGCCGTGGTAGCGCGAGACGACGCAGAAGACGATCGGCCCGTCGAAGTTGACGACCGCGCGGCCGATCTCGGCGCCGAACTCGAGCTGCCACTCCCGCATCGACTCCGGCGAGCCGTCGAAGCCAGCGAGGTTCGCGAGAACCACAAGGGGGCGGCGCCCGGCGACGGCGTTGATCGCTCGCGCGATCTTCTTCGACGAGCGCGGGAACAGCGTCCCCGAGGTCCACTGCTCGGGACCGTCGGCGGGGATCGGGCCACGCCGCGGCAGGGGCCGCGACTCGATCCCGATGATCGACACCGGCCAGCCCGCGAGGTGCGCGTCCCAGATCACGGCGCTCTCGGCGTCGCGCATGTCCCGCCAGCGCTCGAGCGGGGGGTGGTCGCGGTCGATAACCGCGCGCATCACCGAGCGGATGTCGAACGGCTGCTTGCGTCCGGCGTTGGTCTCATCGGAGAAGATCTCGCCGACCCGCAGCAGTTCGGAGCCGGGCGCGCGGTGCGCGTCGCCGGCGATGTCCCGCTCGGCTGGATCGGAGGTGCGGGCGCGCCGTGGGAAGCGCTCGCCGGGCGCTCTGTACGCGTGCTCGTAGTAGTCGAGCAGGACGCGGCACGCCTGCGGCGAGGTCGCGCGCCCAGTACTGCGCCTGACCGTTCGGCCCCATGATGCGCTCGTAGCCGCCGATGCCGACGTTGTCCTCGGCCGAGACTCCGCCCGAGTAGTCCAGCGCCTGCTTGCCGGTGAGGACCATCGCGCTCTCTGGCGTCATGATCAAGACGCCGCGGGTGTGCATCAGCATCGTCGCCTCGGCGTTCCAGTACGGCTGCGCGCCGACGTTGATCCCAGTCACGACCACGTTGATCTCGCCGCCCGCCTGCGTGAAGAGCACGATCCGCCGCAGGACCGCCGCGATCCAGTCCATGTTCTCGGTCCCGCTGTCCATCGCGATCTTCGCGCCCGCCGACAGCGCGAACCACTCGAGCGGCACCCCGAGCTCCTCGGCGAGGTCGAGTGCGGCGATGATCCGCCGGCACTCCGGCTCGGCGAGCGAGCCGAGCGCACGCGTCGGGTCGCCGAACACGGCCACGCGCAGCATTCCCTCCGGGTAGCGCTCGGTGACGTTGCTGATCGTGCCGACGACGATGCCCGTCGGGTTGGTCGCGGGCGGCCGCTCGACGGGTGCGAGCCGGCAGTCCTCGTCGAGCTCTTGTTCGACGAACGCCCCCGCCGGTTGGCCGGCGATCCCGTGCCCCGGCGCGAGCAGATGGACGATCTCGGCGGGATGCAGCGTCCCGCGCCGGCGCGCGGAGATGATGCGACGGGTGCCCTCGTCGAGCGGCTGCAGCGGCTCTGTGGGCGGGTCGTCGATCTCGATCACCACGCCGCGCGCGGCGACGGGGTGAACGCGCAGGACGCGCTCGCGCACGCTCCCGTCCGGCTCACGCAGGCGACCGCGGACGATCATCATCTCGATCCCGAGCCCGCCAGTCATCGGCGCCAGGCGTTTGACGAACGCGCGGATCTCCTCGGGGCTGAGCTCGATCGTGGGCCAGGCGTACAGCAGCACGCGGTTCCAGTACAGGCGCCTGCTCGGCACGCGGTGCGCCTGATAGCCGCGGATCGTCTCGAGCACCTCGACGAGCATCCGCTCGGCCTCGGGGATCGCGACCACGCGCCCTCCGTCGTCGCGGATCGGCGTGAGGTCGCGCACCTCCGCCAGGGCGAACAGCCGCTCGTCCTTCGGATTGGCGCGAGCGGCGCCGTGGAAGACGTAGATGTCCTCCTCCGAGGGGAGGCGCTCGAGGAGGAAGTTCGACAGGCGCCACAGCTCCAGCCGGTGACCCATCATCGGGTGCAGCCCGCGGACGAGCTCGTCCTCCTCAAGGCCCCCGGCGCCGGGCCGGAACGTGACGAGGTCGATCGCCGACATGCCGCGCCCGCGGCGCGGCTCGGCGACCCCCACCACGATCCGGTGCAGCACGGGCGACAGCGGCACGTCGGCCACCTCCGCCAGCAGCGTCTCGGCCAGCTCCAGGTGCGACGGAGCGTCCTGCTCGTATTCCGAGTAGAGGTCGAGGGCGGCGCGCTCGCCCTCGGGCAGGCTGGCGGCGTGACGGGCGAACGCCGCCGCTGCGGGCCCCACTTCGTGGAGCGCGACGTAGGCCACCGCGAGCAGGCGTCTGTGCTCCTCGTACCGGTAGCGGCCGACGAGGAAGGCGTGACCCTCGAGCTCGAGCTCCTCGAAGCCCTCGAGCGCGCGGACGCGGTAGTAGCGGCGGGCGAGCGCCTCGACGAGCAGGCGCCGCAGGGGCGGCGCGGCGTCGCGCATGCGCGCGGTCAGCAGCTGCGCAAGCGGCCACGGGCAGGCCACCAGCCGCTCGAGGCGCTCGTCGCGGTCCGCTCGCGCGGGGTCGGCTGCGAGCGCTGCGACATGCGCCTCCATCGCGGCGTATCCGGCCTCGCGGGCAGTCGCGATCACCGGCTCGTCGAAGTAGCGGAAGCGCACCTCGCGCGCGAGGTCCGCCAGCACGGGGTCGCGGCCTTCGAGCGCGAGCACCAGGTTGTCGAGGGCCTCGCGGAAGTCGTGGCCGACGTGTCCCGCGAGCTCCTCCGCCTGCTCGAGGCGGCGGTCGAGGATCGCGACGATCGCCGTGCGCGCCGCCTCGGCCCGCGCCTCGGACAGGAACATCCTGTAGCACGCGTCCTCGAGCGCGGGCGTGCGATCGAGGCCGTCGATCCCGTAGTGAGCGAGGGCGCGGCGCAGCCGCTCGAGGAACCTGTCCGGCAGCCCCTCGGCATCGGCGTCGAGGGAGCGCAGCCACGCATGCAGGTGCTGCTGCTGGCTGGCCGGCAGCGGCGCGTCCGGATCGGTCTCGTCGCGATCGCGACGGGAGAGCAGACGCAGGTCGGCGAACATCTGCAGCAGGCGGTGCTCGCCGGGGACGAGCGCCGGGTCGCACGCGAGCATGTCGGCGCATTCCCCGTGCAGGTCGGCGATGATCGACTCGACCTCGCCGGGATCTATGTCGTAGCCCAGCACGAGCCACTGAAGCCGTCGCAGGTTCTCGCGGCAGCGCTCGGGCGCCACCGACTGCATCGGCGGATGCGCGGGGGCGAAGCGGACCCGCTCGCCCGCGGCGGGGGCCGTCTCGCCCTCGAGCGGCTCGAGCGAGACGAGCGGCGCCTGCGCCGCCGCGTAACCGTTCGGGCCGACCAGCACCTCGCGCACGCGGCCCCGGAACGGCGCGAGGAGAGAGCTCTCCATCTTCATCGCCTCCACCACCGCGACGACGTCGCCGGCCTCCACGACGTCGCCGGGCTTCACCGGGATCGAGACGACGACGCCCGGCGCGAGGTTGCGGACGAGCCCGCCGTCGTCGCGGGAGATGCGGTGCGGGACGCCCTCGACCTCGACGAGCACGTCTGCTCCCTGCGACGAGGTCAGCGTGCGGTAGGCGCGCCCGTGCAGCTCGAGTCGCCGCTCGTGGGTCCCCAGTCGCTGGATGCGGCTCTCGATCGTCTCGCCATCGACCTTCAGGCGGTAGCGTCCCGGGGCGATCTGCGCCACCGCGAGCTCGTACGACTGCCCCCGGTGGCGCAGCTCGACGATCCGCTCCAGGTCCGCACCGCTCTGCGGACGGCCGCGGCGGGCGAAGGCGTAGAAGCGTGCGCGGTCCGCGGCGGTCTCGGCCTCCGCGAGCTCGGCGGCCGCCTGCACCAGCGCCACGTCGGCGTATCGCACGGGCACGATCTCGCCGCTGAGATTGAGTCGATCGAGCCAGCCCGTGTCGACCTCGCCGGTGCGGACCTCGGGGCGATCGAGGATCTCGAGCAGGAAGCCCTGGTTCGTGGTCCCCCCGTCCACGACGACCATCGTTTCCGCGAGGGCGCAGTGCAGCCGGGCGAGCGCCTCCTCGCGATCCGCGCCCCACGCGATCACCTTCGCGATCATCGAGTCGAACTGCGGGGGGATCACGTCGCCCTCGGCCACACCGGTATCGACCCGCACGCCGGGCCCGGTGGGCAGACGCAGCAGGACGATGCGGCCTGGAGCCGGTTGGAAGCCGAGCGCCGGGTCCTCGGCGTTGAGCCGCGCCTCGATCGCGTGCCCGACGGGTGCGGGCGGCTCCCCCTGCAGGCGCCCGCCGCCGGCGACGTGGAGCTGGAGCTTGACCAGGTCGAGCCCGGTCACCGCCTCGGTGACCGGATGCTCGACCTGCAGGCGCGCGTTGACCTCGAGGAAGAAGTAGCGCCGTTCGAAGGGCTCGAACAGGAACTCGACGGTGCACGCCCCCCGGTAGCCGGCGCGCAGGGCGAGCCGGCGCGCGGCGTCCACCATCTCCCGCCCCTGCTCGGCCGACAGGCCGGGGCTCGCGGACTCCTCTATGACCTTCTGGTTGCGCCGCTGGTAGGAGCAGTCGCGCGGGCCGACTGCCCACACGCCCCCCTCGCCGTCGGCGACGATCTGCACCTCGACGTGCCTTACCGGGGCGATCATCTGCTCCAGCAGCACCGTCGCATCGCCGACTGCCTGAAGCGCCTCGGCCTTGGCGCTGGCGAACGCGGCCGGGATCTCCTCGAGGGAGTCCACGCGCCGGATGCCGCGCCCGCCGCCGCCGGCCGTCGCCTTGATCATGAGCGGGAACCCGATCCGCTCGGCATGGCGCCGGGCATCATCGACCGACGCCACGGGCCCGTTGCTCCAGGGAGCGACCGGGATGCCCGCCTCCTCCGCGAGCTGCTTGGAGGCGATCTTGTCACCGACGAGACGCATCACCGCGGCGTCCGGTCCAACGAACACGATCCCGAGCCGCTCGCACAGCTCCGCGAACTCCGGATGCTCGGCGACGAAGCCCCAGCCGACCCAGGCGGCATCGGCGCGGGCCGCCCGGAGCGCCCGCTCGAGCGCGCCGTAGTCCAGGTAGGCGATCGGCGCTGCTCCCTCGCCCGCGGCGGCGCGGTCGACGAGCAGGGGATACGCCTCGTCGGCGCGACGAACGAACATGGCGTCGCGCTCGGTCTCCGTGTAGAGAGCGATCAGCCGGATCGCGTCGTCGCGCTGCTCGTTCAGCTCGCGCACGGCGCGGATCGCCCGCATGGCGGGCTCGCCGCGATTGATGATCGCCAGTCGCGAGAAGGACGGCGGCATCCCGGCGACCTCAGCCCGAGCCCATGGCAAGGCGGATCGGGGAGAGCGCGTTCTCATCGACGCCGCCCGGGAGCTCGATCGTGCGATAGCCCTCGAGCCGCACCCGCACGCGCCCGGTCTCATCGACCACATCGGCGTCGACGCCGTCGTCCCCTGCGCGCGGGCGCACGACGGCCCACAGGCGGCCCGGCTCCTCGGCGCCGGCGAACCGCGCGACCCGCTCGACAGAGGTCGGCAACGCCATCCGTCCCGCCGTGCCGAGCTCCCAGATGCCAGCCGTCTGGAAGCACAGCTCGATCAGCCGCGGGACGAACTCGGTCGGTTGGCTCGCGGGCTCGTGATCAGCCGGCAGCTCTGCCGCGAGCCGGCCCACGACGCCGCCGTTCTCGCGCCAGACACGATCGAGGACCTGGTAGGCGGGCCCGTGGAAGTACGCGCGGTAGACATCCTGGCGCCCGACGCCGCCCTCGCCGTCGTCGGTCGGCGGCGCCTGCGCCGGGGGCGCGGGCGGAAGCTCGCGCGCAAGGCGAACGCGTCCGGTGACGTGGCGTGCCTCCTGCTCGCCCTTGCCGTGCAGCGCACGGCGCCCGATCAGCTCGCAGTCGGCCACGAGCGTGCCGTCGCCGCCGTCGCGCACCACCGCTCGCACCTCCAACGTGCGCGGCTCGTCGCGGTAGAACTTGAATGGCACGAGCAGCTGCACGCCTTCGAGCGCCACCACGTGCCAGTCGGGCAGCAGCAGTCGGGCGGCCTCGGCGAATCCCTCCATCCCCATCACGCCCGGCAGCACAGGAATCCCTTCGATGCGATGGTCGTGCAGGAACGCCTGCTCCCCGGGGTCGAGCTCGATCAGGACCCGCAGCCCGCCGCCGACGGAGAACTCGACGATGCGCCCGGTCATTGGCCCGACCCGCCCGGCCAGCGCCTCGGTCGCCCCCTCCGCGTCCACGCCGCCGCTCGGGTGGCGCTCCTCGAGCAGGACGCCGAGCGCCCCGGCGACCAGCACCTCGCCGCCCGCGCCGGCGGCGGCCAGCTCCCGGCGCACGATCGGGATGCCGACCTCGGGCGCCAGCATGTCAATGCCGGCGACATGCATCATCTTCGGGATCGAACCGCGGCTGGCCATGCCGATACCGGACCAGGCCGTCCAGTCGATCGCCACGCCGCGGGTGCGATCGCCTAGCCGGCGCATGTTGGACACGCTCTTGCAGAGCAGGTCGTTGGCGGCGGCGTAGTCGGTCTGGCCGCCGTTGCCGAAGCGTCCGGCGATCGAGCTGAACACGATCGCGTTGCCCGGCGGCTCCTCGCCGAACGCGTGCAGCACGTTCAGCCAGCCTTCGGCCTTGACGTCGAAGACGAGGTCGTACTCGGGCTGGGGCTTGTCGGGAAGGAAGTGGCTGATCTCGAGCCCGGCGCAGTGCAACACGACGTCGACGTGGCCGTCCTGCGCACGCGCTGCCTCCACCGCAGCTGTCACCTGGCCCGCGTCGGTCAGGTCCACCTGGTGCCAGTCGGCGGCTCCACCGGCCCGCTCGATCGCCTCGATTGCGTCGAGTGCCGCCCGGGCCCGCTCGATCCGCGCCAGCTCGCGCTCGACGAGCTTGGGGGTGGGACGCTCCCCACGCTCGCGGATCCGCTCCGGCAGCTCTGCCTTGAGCCCGTCGCGGTCGGCCTCGAAGCGCGCGAGATCCGGATCGGAGCGGTCGGGCGCCGGCACGAGGTCGAGCAGGTGGAAGGAGCCCCCCGACGCCGCCGCGAGGTCCGCGGTGATCGCCGACACGATGCTGCCGGCGGCTCCCGTGACGAGGAACACGGTGTCGTGCCCCGGCTCGCGCCCCGGATCGTGCCCGGCCGCGCGCGCGATCAGGCCCACCGACCAGCGCAGCTCGTCGGCGTAGCCGACCTCGACGACTCCCGGATCGCAAAGCGTCTCCCGCAGGAGCAGTTCTGCGAGCCCCGCGGTCTTGCGGCTCGGCTCGAAGTCCACGGCCTTCACAAGCGCAGCGGGCCGCTCGCGGGCGAGCGCCTTGGTGAAGCCCGTCACCGCACCTCCGAGCACGGAGGTCGCGCCCTCCCGGTCGTAGCCGTGGCGCCCCCCGAGTCGCGTCGCCGACACAAGGAAGGTCCCGCTCGGACCGACATGGTCGGCCAGCGCGCGCATTGTCACGGCGAGCAGCTTCACCCGCAGGCGCAGCGCCTCGCGCCGCTCGGCGGGGTCGAGCTCCGCGGCCGGTCGCTCCGCGTCGAGCGCAGGCAGCCAGTACACCCCGTCGATGCGCCCGCCCGCCGCCCAGCTTCCGATGCGCGTCTCGAGGTCCTTCTCCTGCGGCGCCCCGTCGATCGTGAGAACCTCCACACCGAGCTTGCCCAGGCGCTGTGCGAGCGCCGCGCCGACACCGCCGCCGTCGGGCATCAGCACGACCCGACTGCCCTCGCCCAGCGCGACGCCGCTTCCGACGCAGCACTCGAGCGGGGGGCGCAGCACCGGAACCGGCACCCGTCGCGGAAAGCGCTCGCCTTGTGGCTCCTCCGCCAAGGGTCCGTACCCCGACTCGATCGCGGGCGCCTGCGCGGTCGGAGCAGCAGCTGCGGGCGCGGCTTTGGGGGCCACCGCGGGCGCGGTCTGGGTTTGGGGGGTAGGGGTGGGGAGCCCGGTGCGGTCGCGGACGAACGCTACGACGTGGTTGATCGTGGGGTAGTCGCGGAGCTTCAGCGAGTCGTCGCGTTGGATCCCGTAGCCCTCGCGGATCGTCGCGAACACCTCTGCTTGCTTGACGGTGTCGATCCCGAGGTCGGCCTCGAGGTCGAGGTCCATGTCGAGCAGGTCCTGCGGGTAGCCGGTCTCCTGCGCGAGGATCTCGAGCACCCGGTCCTCGACGCCGTCCACCGCTGCTCCCGCCGCGGCGGCCTCCTTCGCTGCACCGGCCGGCGCCTGCGCCGGGGCCGCCACCGCGGGCGCGGTCTGGGTTTGGGGGGTAGGGGTGGGGAGCCCGGTGCGGTCGCGGACGAACGCTACGACGTGGTTGATCGTGGGGTAGTCGCGGAGCTTCAGCGAGTCGTCGCGTTGGATCCCGTAGCCCTCGCGGATCGTCGCGAACACCTCTGCTTGCTTGACGGTGTCGATCCCGAGGTCGGCCTCGAGGTCGAGGTCCATGTCGAGCAGGTCCTGCGGGTAGCCGGTCTCCTGCGCGAGGATCTCGAGCACCCGGTCCTCGACGCCGTCCACCGCTGCTCCCGCCGCGGCGGCCTCCTTCGCTGCACCGGCCGGCGCCTGCGCCGGGGCCGCCACCGCGGGCGCGGTCTGGGTTTGGGGGGTAGGGGTGGGGAGCCCGGTGCGGTCGCGGACGAACGCTACGACGTGGTTGATCGTGGGGTAGTCGCGGAGCTTCAGCGAGTCGTCGCGTTGGATCCCGTAGCCCTCGCGGATCGTCGCGAACACCTCTGCTTGCTTGACGGTGTCGATCCCGAGGTCGGCCTCGAGGTCGAGGTCCATGTCGAGCAGGTCCTGCGGGTAGCCGGTCTCCTGCGCGAGGATCTCGAGCACCCGGTCCTCGACGCCGTCCACCGCTGCTCCCGCCGCGGCGGCCTCCTCCGCTGCACCGGCCGGCGCCTGCGCCGGGGCCGCCACCGCGGGCGTCGGCTCGGCAGCGGCAGGCACCGCGGCGGGCTCGGACACGGGGGGCTGGGTCTGGGCGGCGGTGGCGGATCGCTCGACCGGAGCGCCGGCCGAAGCCGCGCCGCGCTCGAGCTCCACCGTTTCACCGGCGGGCGGCCCCTGGTCGACGACGCGCAGCCGGTGCTGGACGACCTCGAGGACGGGCTCCTCGTAGCCGCTCACGCGCCGCAGCCAGGCGGTCCACGCCTCGGGGTCTGCGACCCTGTACGCGTAGCCGAGGTCGTCGGCGCTGCGGTGCAGCCCGTCCGCGACGGGCGTCCAGCGCAGCAGCAGCAGGCTGATCTGCGAGCCGAAACCGGCCGCGAGCCGCAGCGCATAGCGAACGGGATACACGCCGCCGCGCGAGAGGTTGAGCGTTCCGAGCTCGGGGTCGGGATCGCGGAAGTTCGGCACGGGCGGTACGACGCCGGTCTCGAGCGCCTTGACCGCGACGACGTCCTCCAGCCCAACTCCCATCGGGTGTCCCGTGAAGCCCTTTACGTTCGCTATCACGATGCGGTCGGCGTCATCGCCGAAGACGCTGCGCAGCGCGTGGATCTCGGCCGCGGCGCTGCCGCCGCGCGCCGGCGTGTAGGTCTCGTGGGAGACGAACATCATCTCCGGGGCGATCTCGCGACGGCGCACGCCCCTTGCCTCCGCCTGCGCAACGAGCTGCTCCATGACCGAGCCGATGTGCTCGACGTCGAGGCGCGTACCGTGGAACGCGGAGTTCGCGGTCACCGAGCCGAGCACCTCGCAGATCGGGGTGAGCCCTCGCGCCCGGGCGGACTCCGCGCTCTCGACGACGATGCCGGCGGCGCCCATCCCGAGGATCATCCCGTGGCGGCGCCGGTCGAACGGCAGGGCCGCCTCCTCGACCACCTCGTCGGTGGCGGCAGCGCCGGAGGCCAGGAAGCCCGAGCCCAGCCAGCCGAGCATGGTGTCCGAGGTGGCGTCGTCGGCCGCCACGATCAGCACCCGCCGGCAGCGACCCACGCGGATCCAGTCCTCGGCGAGCGCCACGGCCTGGGTGGTGCTCGCGCACGCCGAGTTGATCTGGGTGTTGGGCCCGCGAGCCCCGATCATCTCCGCGAGCTGCGAGTGGCCCATCGACAGCACGCGGAAGATGAAGCGGCGATCGAACGAGTAGGGCTCCTCCTCGAGCTGGTGGCGGACGTCGTGGATACGGTGCTCGACCTCGGCGAGGACGACCGCGTCGGTTCCATCGTGGTCGAGCATGCGGTCGCGCAGCGACTCGAGCGCGGAGAGACGCTCGCCGCGCATGTGGTAGACGGCGGCTCGGGTAGCCTCGTCGGCCATCTCCTCCAGGCCGGGAAACGCCGAGGCGAAGATCACGCCGGTGTCGTCGCGCATCTGCTCGGGCAGCGACCAGCGGTCGGGGAGCCGGGTGCCTGTCGTCGTCGTCTTGTAGCCCAGCACGAGCGGGATCCCGGCGTCGCGAAGCGCGTCTATGCCCGCCGCGATCGCCAGCTGCGTGTCCCGCCCGAGCGCCGGCAGCCGGTCGGCGTCGATCCCGAACTCCTCCTGGGGGTCGAACGCGCCTGCTCGCGCCGCCAGCTTGATCACGTCGTCGAGGCTGTCGATCTTCTCGAAGCTGGCGCCGCCCTCGTCCTTGACGAGTCGCGTGATGTGCTTGTCGAGGATCTCGCGTCGCAGTCGCGCCGGGATCACGTCGATGCCCTGCTCCCCGTCGAGCATGCGCGCCACGTTCGCCTCGTCGAACAGCCGCTCGGTGCCCGGGAGCCCGATCGACGCGCCCGTGATCACGACCGGCTCGGCGGTCGAGCGGGCCTCCCCGTCACGGCCGCCGATCAGCTCGCGCCCTCGCTCCAGGAACTCGGCGAACAGGCGCCCGAGCTCGTTGTAGGTGGCCTCGTCCACCCCCGAGCCGCCCTGGAGCCGCGCCCCGGCGGGGGTGCCCCGGCGCGGCTGCGCGCCGGTGGGCGCCGTCGTGCGCGGCTGTGCCGTGGCGCCGCCACGCAGCACGGCCCCCCGCGCCGCCTCCTCGTCGAGGCCGACTCCGAGGCCGGCGGCCCACAGCCCGCAGAGCGCGCTGTTGAAGGACGCTATGTCGCCCTGCTTGGGATGGTTCGTGGCAAGGCTCACCACCGCGTCGTCGCCCAGCACGTCGGAGGCGAAGCCCTGCAATGCCCGCTTCGGTCCGACCTCGACGAACACGCGCACACCCTCTTCGTAGAGCGTGTGCAGGCCCTTGAGGAATTGCACCGGCGAGGCCACCTGACGTGCGAGGATGTCGAGCATCCGCTCCTCCACGCCGTCGCCGGAGGGGTAGAGTTCGCCGTCGACGTTGGCGACGATCGGCAGCTTCGGCGCTCTCAGGCCCAGCCGCTGCAGGGTCGCGCGCAACGGGGCGCTTACCGGCGCCACGATCTCGGTGTGGAACGCGTGGCTCACCGGCAGCAGGAGCGCCTGGTGGCCGCGCTCCTGGAGCGCCGCCACCACCCGGCCCACCGCCTCCGTCTCGCCGCCCAGCACGAGCTGGTGGGTCGAGTTGATGTTCGCGGGCACGACGTAGCCGTCGGTGGCGGTGATCACCGCTTCGATCTCCTCGAGTGGCGCGCTCACGGCCGCCATCGCGCCGGGATCCTCGAGCTCCAGGCTCGCCATCTCCCGGCCGCGCGCGCTGACGGCCTGCAGCGCGGCCTCGAAGGAGAGCGCGTCGGCCGCGACCAGCGCCGCGTACTCGCCGAGCGAATGCCCCATCACGAGGTCGGGGGCGATCCCGTACTCGCCGAGCAGGCGGGTGAGGGCGGCGTCGACCGTGAGCACCGCGGGCTGTGTGATCTCGGTGCGGCGCAGGTCGTCCTCGGCGCGTGCGAGCGCGCCTTCGTCAGCGGGATCGACGAACACGATGTCCGACAGCCGGCGTCCCTCGAGCAGCGGCGCCATGATCGCGTCGGCTTCGTCGAACACCTCGCAGACCCCACGCTCGCGACGGCGTAGCTCGCCGAGCATGTTCGGGTACTGCGAGCCCTGTCCGGTGTACAGGAAGGCGACCTTCCCGGCCGCGCCGCTGCCGCGGTAGATGCCCCGCGTTCGCAGCGCCGGCCAGCCGGCGGGCGTGTCGGCCTGGAACATCCGCAGCGCGATCTCGGCCTTGGCGACGAGGTCCTCGCCGTCGACGTAGTCGATCGCGAGCCGCTCGGGCGCGCGCAGCGCCGCCGCGCTCGGCGCCGCCGGGTCGAGGTGGCGCCCCAAGCGCGCCTCGGCGAGCGCCGTTCGCAGCTCGTTGGCGAGCGCGGCCTCGTCGTCGGCGCCCAGCAGCAGGGCGCCGCGCAGGGACGGCTTCGCGCGCGCCGGCGACGTCGCGCTCGGCCGCTCGATCGCACCGCGCTCTGAAGGGGTCCGCGGCGGGCTCGGCGGGGGCGCAGCGGAGGGCACGGCGATCGAGGCGCGACTTCCGTTCAGGCGACCAGGCAAGTGCTCCTCCATGACGACGTGGAAGTTCGTGCCGCCGAACCCGAAGGCGCTGACGCCCGCGACGCGGACCTGGCCGGCGGGCACCTCCCAGTGGCGCAGCTCGGTGTTGACGGCGAACGGCGACCGGGTCCAGTCGAGGTTGGGATTCGGCCGATCGAAGTTGATGCTCGGCGGCAGCACCTTCTCGTGCAGGGCGAGGACCGCCTTGAGCATCCCCGCTGCCCCCGCCGCGGCCTTCAGGTGCCCGATGTTGGACTTCACCGATCCGAGCGCCACCGAGCCGGGCGCCGAGCTGCGCGCCGGAGAAGGCGTCGATCAGGCTGTTGACCTCGACGACGTCTCCGACCCGCGGTGGAGGTCCCGTGGCCCTCGATCATCGTGCACTCCGAGGGAGACACGCCGGCGTTGCGCCAGGCGCGCTCGACCGCCAGACGCTGGCCGACCGGGTTGGGCGCGGTGATCCCCTTGCCCCTGCCGTCACTGGCCGCGCCCACCCCGCGCACGACGGTGTAGATGCGATCGCCGTCCCGCTCGGCGTCGGCGAGCCGCTTGAGCACGAACAGCGCCGCGCCCTCGCCCATCACGAAACCGTCGGCGCCGTCCGCGTACGGACGCGTTCCGCTCGGCGACAGCGCTCCGATCGCGCAGAACTTCACGAACGTCGAGGCGCCCATGTTGCGGTCGACGCCGCCCACGATCGCCACGTTGTACTCGTGCTCGACCAAGCCCCGGACCGCGGCGTCCATCGCGGCCATCGCCGACGCGCATGCGGCGTCGACTGTGAAGTTGGGTCCATGCAGGTTGAAGAGGTTGGCGACCCGTCCCGCGACGCAGTTGCTCAGCTCGCCCGGCATCGTGTCCTCGCTGATCTGCGGCAGCCACGTATCGACGTTGTCGCGCAGCTCGTGCTCGATCGCGGCGCGCACGTCCGCGGGCAGCGCGGCGAAGCTGCCCGCGCCGCTCGAGCTCCCGGGCCAGCTCCGGGAAGCTGATCCGCAGCACGGTCTGGTAGTGCTTCTCGCCCCCGAGCGCGCTGCCGATGATGACAGCGGTGCGGTCGAGGTCGAGCGGTCGCTCGGGCCAGCCGCAGTCGTGCAGCGCCATCCGCGTGCACGCCACCGCCCACTTCTGCGCGTCGTCCATCGCGTCGGTGACCTTCGGCGGCAGCGGCAGCTTCCACGCCAGCGGATCCCACTCGAAGTCACGCACCCACGCGCCGATCTTCGAGTAGGTCTTCTCGGGCGCGTGCGGGTCGGGGTCGTAGTACAGCGCGGGATCCCAGCGGCCAGGGTCGACCTCGCTGATCGCGTAGCGGCCGCCCTGCACGTTCTCCCAGAACGCGGCCACGTCGGGGGCCTCGGGAAGGATCGCCCCCACGCCGACGATCGCCGCCGCCCCCTCGCCCCGATGGCTCGCCGTGGACTCCCGAGAGGCCGTCGAGGGGCTCATGACCGGCCGTAGAGTCCGTCGGCGACGGCATCGAGGTCGGCGATCAGCCCCGCCTGCGCCGCATGGATCGCCGGCAGGCCGAGGCTCTCGGACAGTTGCTCCGCGCCGGCGCCGCCGCCCGCTCCCGTCACCCAGCGCACGCCCATCCGCGGCAACGGTCATCGCCACCTCGCGGGCGTTCGCGCGGCTCATCGCCGCGAGCACGTCCGGGCCCACGCGTTCGAAGGCCTTCGCGCTGCAGCCCGCCATCGGCCGCGCGGCGCGGCCCGACGGGCGAGCGCGCCGGCGCCCTCGACGAGCGCGATCAGCTGGCCGAGCACGGAGCAGGACGTGCTGGTGGCGCGTGAGCCGCCCCACGCGGCAGGCCTCGAGCAGAGTCGGCCAGCGCGTGGTGCGCGAGCGCCGCGACGTCCGCCCCGAGCGCCGGCGATGCACCCGTGCAGCGCCTCGAGCTCCCGCGCCGCCGCGTGGTAGTGGTCGCCCCGCGTCTTCAGGTGCTGCTGCCAGCGGTCGCGCGCGACGGTCATCTCCATGATCTCCGAGGTGCCCTCGTAGATAGTCGTGATGCGGACGTCGCGCTTGATCTTCTCGACCATGTACTCGTGCGTGTAGCCGTAGCCGCCCAGCGCCTGGATCGCTGCGTCGGCCGCGGCGTTGCCAGCCTCCGTGGCCAGGTACTTCGCAATCGCGCCCTCGGTGTTGAGCGCCCCGTCGCCGGTGTCGATCCGCTCGGCGGTCTCCTCGATCGCGGCGCGCGCGGCCTCGAGGCGCACGGCGTGAGGGACGATCAGCTTGTGCGTGTACCCCTGCTTCTCGGACAGCGGGCCACCGGCCTGGATGCGCTCGGTGGAGTAGGGGATCGCGCGGTCGAGGGCGGCCCAGCCGGCGCCGAGCCCGAACGCGGCGACCATCAGGCGCGTGTACCCGAAGACCTCCTGGGCCTGGATGAGCCCCTGCCCCTCTACACCGCCGATCAGCCGCTCGGCCGAAACCCGGACGTCCTCCAGGAACAGCGCCGCCGTGTTGCTCAGGCGGATGCCGTGCTTGCGCTCGGGCTCGCCCCGCGTGAGCCCCGGCGCGTCGCAGTCGATCACGAACCACGTCGGTCCGCCGGGCGCGAGCGCGAGTACGGTCGCCGCGTCGGCCACGCCGCCATTGGAGATCCACTGCTTGGCGCCGTTGAGCATGTAGGCGACGGCGACGCCGTCCTCGAGAACCGGGGTGGCGGTCGTCTTCAGCGCCGCCAGGTCCGAGCCGGCGTCGGGCTCGGTGGCGCCATAGGCCATCAGGATGCCCTCCTCGGCGATCCGTCCGAGCCACAGCGCCTTCTGCGCGGGGGTGCCGCCGACCGTAATCGGGTCGCTCCCGAGAACCGTCGCCAGCACCGAGGTCGCGATCCCGAGGTCCGTGGCGGCCAGGCGCTCGCACGCGCGGTACACGTCGACCGCCGAGCCGCCCATCCCTCCATACTGCTCGGGCACGAACAGCAGCTGCACCCCGAGCTCCTCGCTGCACATCTTGCGCACGAGGCCCTCCGGGAACTCGTCGCGCTCGTCGAGGTCGATCAGCACCGCGTCAGGGAGCTCGCGCTCCGCGAACTCGTCGATCGACTCGAGCGTGAACGCGAGGCTCTCGAGGTCGAGCCCGGCGGTGGTGGTCGCGCTCACGGCCTCACGCTCCCCCGCGGCCGGCCCGCCCGCGCGCCCGCCGACGGCCCCTGATAGCTTGCTCTCAGGCTTCGTTGCATGGACAGAGAGGTGGCGATGACTTTCGACGTCGGCAAGCGGGTGGTGGCGGAGTCCGAGTCGACGGAGCGCCCACCGCGCACGGGTGTGATCGAGGAGGTGCTCAAGGGAGTCCCCTCGCCCCGCTACCGGATCCGCTGGGACGACGGCCACGAGACGATCTACACACCCGCGGCGGGTGCCCTGCGGGCCGCGAGCGGCCGGGGCGGTCGGCGCAAGGGTTCATCGCGCGATCGCCCGCCTGCGGCCAAGAGAGGGCGCCGCGGCGGCTCGACACCGGCGGCGGACCTCGAGTCCCCGGGCGCGGCGCCCGAGACACCCGAGCTGACCCCCTACTACACCGACGAGCAGGAGCACATCCACCTGCTCGAGTAAAGCGCCCGCCCGCGCGCCGCGTGCACGGGTGGCTCGCGGCGAGCCGCCCGCTCGTCCGCGGCCGAGCGCAGCGATCATCGCCGCCGATCCGCTCAGCGGACGGGCTGTCGCCTGCGTTGGGCGGCATCTGCGGCCCCGATCGCGATGGCGGCCGCCGGCTCGGGGCCAGCGGCGGCGAGGAGATCCTCGAGCGAGTCCTTCATGGCGCCGATGAAGACTTCGAGGTCCGGGACCCGGTCGGGATCGGCGACGACCCCGAAGAACACCGTCCCGTCGTAGCTGAGCGCGGCGACGCCGATGGCGTGCTCGGCGGCGAGCGGCACCAGCGGGTGGACTTCGCGCAGCGGTGCGCCGAACGCGTACAGCGTCGACTGCCTCCCGGTGACGTTCGTGATCGTGAGGTTGAACAGCCGCGTTGCGTACAGCGCGCGCGCGAGCACCGAGTGGAGCACGGGTGGCGCCAGGCTCGCGATCTCGAGGACGGCGGTGCTCCCCACCGCCTGTTCGTCGGACTTCAACGCCTCGGAGCGGGCAACGGTCTCGCGGTAGCGCCGCACGAGATCGGGGTCGCCCAGCGGCAGGTCCACGAACAGCGAGGAGATGCGATTGCCGAGGGCGAGGTGCTCGCTTGCGGCGCGGACGTTCATGGGCACCATCGCGCGCATCCCCTGCTCCGGGAGCTGCTCTCCCCGCGAGAGGAGCAGCGCTCTCAGGCCGCTTGCGGTGAGCGTGAGCACGACGTCGTTCACGGTGCCGCCCAGCCCGCCTCGGATCGACTTCAGCTCCGCGAGGGGGACGCTCACGACCTCGAAGCGGCGTCGGGTGCCGATCGGGTCGTTCAGGCTCGTGTGAGGAGCGCCTCGCAGCTCCTCGCGCACGATCAGCTCGGCCGCGGAACGCGCCTTGCTCAGCGCCTCCCGCGGGTGTGACACCTCGTAGGCCCCGAACCGCGCCGCGTGCAAGATCGTCTCCGCGCCCGGCAGGCCCTCGGCGGACTTCAGCAGTGAGGCCAGCGGGCCTCTCGCCCCGCCGGCCACGCCGGAAGACTCGGGCCCGGCGTCGGCCGAGGAGCTGACTGCGGCGGGCGAGTGCTGAGGGTGCGGCTCCTCGTCAAGCAGGACATCGGCGACGTCCACCGAGCCGACACCGTCGACCATGCAGTGGTGCGTCTTGTGCGCAAGCGCCCAGCGGCCGTCTGCCAGCCCCTCGATGATCGCCATCTCCCACAGCGGCCGATGGCGATCCAGGCGCGAGGAGAAGAACTCCGAGGACCACTCCGCCAGCTGCTCAGGTCCCCCGGGCGCGGGGAGCGCCGCCCGCGTGATGTGCCGGTGGAGGTCGAACGCGGGATCGTCCTCCCACCGCGGCCATGACAGGCCACCGGTGTGCGGATCCGAAAGGCGCTGGCGGTAGCGCGGCAACTCGCGCAGGCGGCTGTCGAGATGGTCGTGAAGCTGCTCGCGCGTCGGCGGCCGTCCCCCGGGCGGGGGATCGAACACCATGATCCCGCCGATGTGCATGTGCGCGCTCTCGTCCGCCTCCTCGAGCTCGAGAAACGTTGCGTCGAGAGCTGACAGCTGCTCGCTCACCCTCTCCATCTCCAACGGGTTCACATAGAAACTTAGAGATCCAGCAGCGGTTCACGCCACCGGAAGTAGCAGTTAGACGCTACTCAGAGCGCTCGCGACCGCAATCCGTGGAACGCCGCACTCCGGATGGGAGGGAGCCGCGGTGCGTCGGCGGGCCGCCCGGCGGTGCCGGAGCGAACGCCCGGCTCCTCACCAGGCGCTGTGGAGGCCTGCGTTCGCCTCGCGAATCGCGCTCACGTAGGCAGCTCGCTCGTACTCCTCCCCGTCGGCTCCGGACGGCACGGCGAGTATCCCGCGCATCTCCTGCACCGTCTGAAAGTCCCTGCCCGCCATCCAGTCGCGCAGGCCGTCGAGCAGCACGCCCGCGTGCTCGGGGCCGTGGCGCAGAAGCGCCGAGGCGCTCATCACGACGTCGGCGCCCGCGAGCAGGTAGCTGACGACGTCGGCCGATCGCTCGACGCCGGTCGTCGCCGCCAGCGCGGCCCGGACGCGGCCGCGCAGCAGGGCGATCCACGTGCGCGGCAGGCGCGCCTCGGCCGGCTGCGAGAGCTTCACCGAGGAGACGACCGCCAGCCTCTCCGGATCGATGTCGGGCTGCAGGAAGCGATTGAACAGGACCAGCGCGTCGGCACCCGCGGCGTCGAGGCGCAGCGCCATCTCTCCGAACGAGCTGAAGTAGGGGCTGAGCTTGATCGCGACCGGCACGCTCACCGCGCCCTTCACCCGTTCGAGGGTCTCGAGATGGCGCTGCTCGACGTCGCGACCCGGGATCTGCGGGGTGCCGGGGAGGTAGTAGACGTTCAGCTCGATCGCCGCCGCGCCCGAATCCTGCATCGCGCGCGCGTAGTCGGTCCAGCCCTCGGGCGTGGTGCCGTTGAGGCTCGCGATCACGGGCACCTCGACCGCGGCCGCCGCGCGTTCGAGCAGGCTCAGGTAGCGACGTGGGCCGTCATCGTCCTCCGCGACGCTCGGGAAGTAATCGCGCGCCTCGGCGAAGCTCTCGGCCGGCGTCTCCACTACGTGGACGTCCTCGGCGGCCCGGGCGCGCAACTGCTCCTCGAACAGCGAAAAGAGGACCACCGCCCCGACGCCCGCGTCCGCCAGGCGCCGGATGCCGTCGACGGTGTAGGACAGCGGCGACGCTGACGCCACGAGCGGGTTGCGCAACTGCAGGCCCATGTAGGTGGTCGCGAGCTCCATCACTTCGCCTCGCGAGCTGGCGCAGGGAACTCGTGGGCAGGGCGCATCGCCATCTCCTCGTAGTTCTGCCAGCGTAGGTCGGACGTGTGCTGGGCGAGCGCGAGCAACCGTTCGGCCTTGGCGGGGTCGGAGTTGGCGAGCGCGCGGAAGCGGAGCTCCCCCTGGCGGTAGTCGGCGATGCTGATCCGCGGTCGCGGCGAGTCGAGCAGGAACGGGTTGCCGCCCTCCGCGCGCACGACCGGGTCGTAGCGGATCAGCGGCCAGTGGCCACTGGCCGTCGCGCGGTATTGCTGCTCGAGCCCGTGGCGCATGTCGTAGCCGTGGGCGATGCAGTGGCTGTAGGCGATCACGAGCGACGGCCCGTCGTACGCCTCCGCCTCGCGGAGCGCGGTGCAGCGTCTGCTGCGGGTCGGCGCCCATCGCGACGCGGGCCACGTACACGTCGGCGAGCGCGATCGCCTGCAGCGCGAGGTCCTTCGTGGGCATCGTCTTGCCCGCGGCGGCGAACTTCGCGACCGCGCCGAGCGGCGTCGCCTTGGACATCTGCCCGCCGGTGTTCGAGTAGACCTCGGTGTCGAGCACGAGCACGTTCACGTTCCTGCCGCTCGCGAGCACGTGGTCGAGGCCGCCCGAGCCGATGTCGTAGGCCCAGCCGTCGCCGCCGACGATCCAGACGCTGCGCCGGATCAGGTGGTCGATGACGCTGCGCAGGTCGGCAACCGCGGGCCCGTCGAGGCGCTCGAGGCGACGCTCGAGCTCGGCCAGGCGTTCGCGCTGCTCGCGGAGCTCGGACTCGCGCAGCTGCGGCGCCTGCAGGATCTCGTCGACCAGGTCGGCTCCGATCTCGTCGCCCAGTTCCGACGAGCCGGCGACGGGCGAGCTCGGTGTGTCGATCGGCAGCGAGCCGCAACCCGAGGCCGAACTCGGCGTTGTCCTCGAACAGCGAGTTCGACCAGGCTGGGCCGCGTCCGTCGGCGTCCGGCCGTCCACGGCGTGGTCGGAAGGTTGCCGCCGTAGATCGAGGAGCAGCCGGTCGCGTTGGCGATCGTCAGCCGGTCGCCGAACAGCTGCGAGAGCAGCTTCAGGTAGGGGGTCTCGCCGCAGCCGGCGCACGCGCCGGAGAACTCGAACAGCGGCTCAAGGAACTGCGTGCCGCGCACGGTGCCGAAGTCGACGCGCGATCGGTCGCGTCAGAGGCAGCTCCTCGAAGAACGCGATGTTCTCGCGCGCGACGCCAAGCAGCGGCTCGCGCTCGTCGAGGTTGATCGCCCGCTGGACCGGCTCCCCCGCGGCCGAGACGGGGCACGCCTCGACGCAGAGCCCGCAGCCGGTGCAGTCCTCGACGTAGACCTGCAGCGTGTAGCGGGTCTCGGGGAGGCCTGGGGCGTTGAGCTCGGCCGCTGCTGAAGCCCGCGGGCGCGTCGTCCAGCGGCCGACGCGTTCGTAGTAGCGCGAGCGGATCACGCTGTGCGGGCAGACGAAGCTGCAGTTGCCGCACTGGATGCACAGCTCCGGGTCCCACACCGCGACAAGGTCGGAGATGTTGCGCTTCTCGTACTTGGTGGTGCCGCTCGGGTAGGTGCCGTCGACCGGCAGCGCGCTGACGGGCAGCTCGTCGCCGTGCCCGGCCATCATCGCCGCGGTGACCGTGCGCACGAACTCCGGCGCGTCGCGGGGACGGCGCGGCGGGCGCTCGCGGGTCGCGGTGACCGCGTCCGGCAGCTCGACGCGGTGCAGGCCGTCGAGCGCGCTGTCGACCGCGCGCCCGTTGCGCTCGACCACCTCCGCCCCGCGCCGCGCGTAGGTCTTCGCGATCGCTGCGCCTTGATCCGCTCGATCGCCTGCTCGCGGCTCGAGCACGCCCGAGATCGCGAAGAAGCACGTCTGCAGCACCGTGTTGGTCCGGCCCGGCCAGCCCGGCCTCGCGCGCGATGCGTCCCGCGTCGATCACGTACAGCTCGATGCTGCTTGGCGAGGATCTGCTCCTGGACCGCGGCGCGACAGCGCGTCCCAGACGCGGTCGGCGCGGGTGGCTGGTGTTGAGCAGCAGCGTCGCGCCCGGCGCGGCGCGGTCGAGGACGTCGGCGCGCTCGAGCAGGCCGAACTGGTGGCAGCCGACGAAGCTCGCGCTGCGACGACCAGGTACGGCGCGCGGATCGGCTCGGGGCCGAAGCGCAGGTGCGAGATCGTCTGCGAGCCCGACTTCTTCGAGTCGTAGACGAAGTACCCCTGGGCGTGCAGTCCCGCCTGCTCGCCGAGGATCTTGATCGTGTTCTTGTTCGCGCCGACCGTGCCGTCGGAGCCGAGGCCGAAGAACACCGCGCGCACGTTGTCGGGCGGCTCGATGTCGAGCGAGTCGGGTCGTACGGCAGGCTCGTGCCGGAGACGTCGTCGTTGATCCCGACCGTGAAGCGCCGGCGTGGGCGCTCGCGGCCGAGCTCGTCGAACACCGCCTTCGACCATCGCCGGCGTGAGCTCCTTCGACGAGAGGCCGTAGCGGCCGCCGATCACGAGCGGCATCGCGCCCGCGCTCGCCGTCGGCATGCGCCTCGGCGAGCGCGGTGACCACGTCGAGGATAGAGCGGCTCGCCGAGCGCGCCGGGCTCCTTGGTGCGGTCGAGCACGGCGATGCGCTGCGACCGTCTCGGGCAGCGCCTCGAGCAGCTCGCCGGCCGGGAACGGGCGGTACAGGCGGACCTGCACGACGCCGACTCGCTCGCCGCGCGCCTGTCAGGAACGCGACCGTCTCGCGCGCGGTCTCGCCGCCGGAGCCCATGATCACGAGCACCCGCTCGGCCTCCGGATGCGCCGCTGTAGTCGACCAGCCGGTAGTGGCGGCCGGTGCGCGCGCCGAGCTCGTCCATCGCCTCCTGCACGATCGTCGGCGACGCGCGCGTAGAACGGGTTGACGGTCTCGCGCGCCTGGAAGAACACGTCGGGGTTCTGCGCGGTGCCGCGGACGAACGGGCCGCTCGGGGGAGAGCGCGCGCCCGCGGTGCTCGCGGACGAGCTCCTCGGGCGCGAGCGCGCGCAGGTCGTCGTCCGCGAGCAGCTCGATCGTGTTCAGCTCGTGCGAGGTGCGAAAGCCGTCGAAGAAGTGCAGGAACGGGACCCGCGTGCGCAGCGTCGCGGCGTGCGCGACGAGCGCGAGGTCGTGGGCCTCCTGCACCGAGGCAGAGCGACAGCAGCGCGAAGCCGGTCTGGCGGACGGCCATCACGTCGGAGTGGTCGCCGAAGATCGACAGCGCCTGGGTCGCGAGCGCAGCGCGCGGCGACGTGAAACACGACCGAGGTCAGCTCGCCGGCGATCTTGTACATGTTCGGGATCATCAGGAGCAGACCCTGCGAGGCGGTGAACGTCGTCGCCGAGCGCGCCGCCCTGGAGCGCGCCGTGCAGCGCGCCCGGCCGCGCCGCCCTCGCTCTGCATCTCGACGACGGCGGGCACCGTTCCCCACAGCGTTCGGCCGCTGCTGGCTCGACCACTCGTCGGCCAGCTCGGCCATCGTCGAGGAGGGCGTGATCGGGTAGATGCAGCAGACCTCGCTGAGGCGGTAGGCGACCGACGCCGCCGCCTCGTTGCCGTCGACCGTCGCGACGCGTCACGGCGTTGGGCTCCGCGACCATCTCGATCGCGTGCACGGGGCACTGCTCGAAGCACGCCCGGCAGCCGGTGCAGCGGTCGTAGTCGAAGCGGTAGCGTTGCCCGGGCCGAGCTTGATGACCGCGTCCTCCGGGCAGGCGCCGACGCAGCCGTCGCACTCGCAGCAGTTGCCGCAGGACAGGCAGCGCCGCGCCTCGAAGATCGCGTCCTTCGGAGAGAGCGCGCCGACGACCTCGGCGAAGCCCTCGACCCGCTCGGCCGGCTCGAGCTCGGGCTGTCGGCGGCGGGCGGCGTCGCCGAAGAACCAGAGGTGGAGCAGCTCGAACGTCGCCAGCGGATGCTTCGGCGGGCGCTCGCGCTGCTCGCCTCGCAGCCAGGCGTCGATTTCGCGAGCCGCCCGCTTGCCGTGCCCGACGCCGACGGTGACGGTCCGCTCGGCCGGCACCATGTCGCCGCCGGCGAACACCCCGGCGCAGCCCGTCATCAGCGAGCTCGACACGCGGACGGTGCCGTCCGCGCTCGAACTCGACGCCCGGCACCGAGCGCAGGAAGCTCGTGTCGGTCTCCTGGCCGAGCGCGAGGATCACGCTGTCCGCCTCGAGCGTCTCGAGGCGTCCGGTCGGCTGCGGGAACCCGGACTCGTCGAGCTCCATCACCTCGACCTGCAGCTCCTCGCCCTCGAAGGCCTTGATCGTGCGCAGCCAGTTGATCCGCACGCCCTCGCGCTCGGCGTCCTGCGCCTCCTCCTCGTGCGCCGGCATCTGCTCGCGGGTCCGCCGGTAGACGATCAGCGCCTCCTCGGCGCCGAGCCGGCGCGCCGTCCGCGCCGCGTCCATCGCGGTGTTGCCGCCGCCATAGACCGCCACCCGGCGTCCCAGCTGCGGGCGCTCGCCCGACGCGACGCCGCGCAGGAACGAGAGCGCATCGATGATCGGCCGCGCGTCCATCGCCGGGATCTCGACGCGCTTTGACAGGTGTGCGCCGACCGCGACGAACACCGCGTCGAATCGCCCCTCGCGACGCTCGGCCTCGAGGTCGGTGACGCGGTGGTCGCTGTCGAAGCGGACCCCCAGCGCCTTGATCCGCGCGACCTCCGCCGACGAGCACGTCGCGCGGCAGGCGGTAGGCGGGGATGCCGTAGCGCATCATCCCGCCGGGCTCGGCGCCCGCGTCGCGGATCTCGACCTCGTGCCCCAGGCGCGGCAGGTGGTAGGCGGCCGACAGGCCGCTCGGGCCGGCGCCGACGACCAGCACGCGCTTTCCGCTGAGGCGCGGGCGGCGGCTCGAAGCGCCACTCCCGCTCGAGCGCGAGGTCGCCGAGGAAGCGCTCGACCGCGTGGATCGAGACGGCGCTGTCGAGGTTCGCGCGGTTGCAGCTGCTCTCGCACGGGTGGTAGCAGACGCGGCCGTGGATCGCTGCGAGCGGGTTGTCGCGCGTCAGCAGGCGCCAGGCCTGCTCGTGCTCGCCCGCCTGCACGTGCGCGAGCCATCCCTGGATGTCCTCGCCCGCCGGGCAGGCCGCGTTGCAGGGCGGCAGCAGGTCGACGTAAACGGGTCGTTCGGCTCGCACCGGCCCCGACCGCGAGCGTCCGTGCACGAGGTCCGGCAGAGGCGTGATGTCGCGCCGCACGCCCGCGCCGGCCGGCACTCCCGCTGACGGGCCGCGGTCGGGTCGCTCGGGTCGCGCCGGCGTTGCGCTCATGCTCTGAAATCTAGGTGATCGGCCCGGGCGGGGCGCGTAGGCCCCCACACCATCGCCTATCACCTGCGCAAGGTGTTCAGCAAGCTCGGAGTCACTGCCCGGAACCAGCTCGGCCATGCGGCCGGCGAGTCGATCGATCCGGCGGACGCGCCCGAATTCGAGGCGTCGCAGGTAGGCGTCATCTGACGTTCGGCGGTCGACCCGACTCGTACACGCGCGCAAGATACTTACTGGAGCGTCCGGGTCGTCCAAATAGCGCGCTTTTGCCGACACATAGGACGTATATGGCTTAGCGAGTGTTGCCACGCTGTTGCCACGCGCTTCCCGGCCCGAGCGCTGTCGCTGGGGATAGCGGGAAACGAACCCGTCATCCTCATAGCCGACTGGCAGGATGAGAAAGACCCCGGAGGCGACGTGAGGCACACGGGTATCAGCAGTGCGCGGTCGACCGGCTCATGGCGAGCGCAGCTGCTTGCCGTCGTAGCGCTGACGAGCGGGGGGCTGGCGGCGGGCTGCGGAGGAAGCGCGCGCAGCCCGTCGGTGACGAGCCGGGGCGGCGCGAGCGGCCCGACGACGGTCACGACCTTGGCCAACGGCACCGCCCCGTCCGTTGCGGGTTCCTCCGGTGCGGCTCTGTACTGCGAAGGCGCCCCCTGTTTCTCCCCCCAAGCGTTCCGGGTCGCGTACGGCATCCAGCCGTTGCTGGACAAAGGGATCGACGGCCGTGGCGAGACGGTGACGGTTCTTGTCCCGGCCCCACGCTCCGGCGAAGCCAGCGACATCCGTGAGGATCTGGAGAGCTTCGATCGCACGTTCGGGCTGCCCGCGGCGCGGGTCGAGGCCGTGAGGAGCCTCGTCGGCACAGAGTCGCCGTGGCAGGCGACCGGCGAGGAGGTCTCTGACACCGAGATCGTGCATGCGGTGGCTCCTGCCGCCACCCTGCGGGTGGTCCTCTTTCCCTCGTCGTGGGGCGAAAGTGCCGCAAATGCGACCACAGACATGCTCGCCGGGTTGCGTCTCGCTGTCTCGGACACCAGCGTGGCTTCGGTCAGCTGGAGCTTGGGGGAGCACTACTTCACCCAGGTGCAGGTTGACGCGATGCACTCGATATTGCTGAGGGCGGCCGCTCACCACGTCACAGTGATCGGCAGCTCGGGCAACGGTGGCTGGTTCAGTGTCGATCGGTGGGGCCCGCAGGTCAAGGAGGTCAGTCTCCCGGCCTCCGACCCGCTGGTTTTGGGCGCCGGCGGCACGACGCTGACCACGGATCGCTCGACCGGCGCCTACATCCGTGAGACGGCCTGGAGCGATTCAGGTGGCGGCTTCAGCGACCAGTTTGCGCGTCCCGCCTATCAGGATGGCGTCTCTGGTAGCGGAAAGACAAGGGGCGTGCCCGACGTGGCCGGCGATGCCGAAGAAGGCGGCATGGCGCGGGTCGAAACCGCCGGCAGTGAGGCCTCGCTCACGGGGTCCGGCGGAACCAGCAACTCCGCGCCGCTGTGGGGGGACTCATGGCGTTGGCCGACCAGTACGCCCATCACGACCTCGGCTTCGTCAACGCTGTCATCTACCGCATCGGCCGAGGCTCGAGGTACCGGGGGGCTCTTCACGACATCGCGACAGGTACGAACGGCTACCCGGCCGCTGCCGGATGGGACCCGGTGACGGGCTGGGGCAGTCCCAACGCGCAGGTGCTGATCCGCCTGGTGGCGGGCTCTGCCAGCGGACGCATCAGATAGCACGGTTCGTCAGGCATCCGCGCGAGATGTCGGGGTCTCCAAGCTTGCGGAGTGGCGGGGGCCGAACGCGGAGGTCGAGAGACTTCGCGCCACGAGGAGATCGAGCCCGAGCTGAGGCCCGCAGTGTGCCAGCAGCTCGGCGTGGCAACGCTCGCCAACGCACACGAACGAGCGGATCCGATCCCGCGTCGGCGCACCCATGCATCCGCCGTCGCGCATGACGTCGTTGGCCGTCAGGGAGCTGCCGCGGTCATCCTCACCATGCGAATGACTCCCGAGGGGATCCGAATCGACTGTTGCCACACCGTTGCCACGGTCCGCCTTTTGGAACTCGAGCGCCGCCGCGCGTGGCCGCCAAACCACCGATTTCCAGCCGAAACCTATGCGCTCGAGTGGACTCGAACCACCACGGGCCGTTAAGCCCACAAGGCCCTCAACCTTGTACACAGCCGCAAGATCCTTACAGGAGCGTCCAGATCGTCCAAATAGCGCGGCTCGGCGGACGCATCGGACGTAAATGGATGAGCGGATGTTGCCAGCGTGTTGCCACGCGAAGCGGTGCTGAGAGCATCGAACCGTCCGTAGTCGCGCGGCCTGCACCGGCAGCACGCGCACCGGGCGCGAGACGCCGGCCGGCGACGTGGCGAGCGCGAGGAGGCCGCACAGCGCGCTGTGGGTCCTCTGTCGTCACTCCCCGCGGCTCGGCGAATGCGTGGCCCGTGACTGCGCGTCCCCTGGCGTCAGCCGCGAGCGCTGGCGAGCGCGCCGAGCTTGCTCGCGATGCAGCCGAGCAGCTCGTGGTAGGAGTCGCAGAAGGACTCCACGCCCTCGACCTCGAGCTTGTCGGTGATCGCGGGCAGCTCGAGGTCGGCATGTCGAGCATCGGCTAGGACGCGTTCGGCGGCCGCGGGATCGTCGTCGAGGGTTCGCTCAATGCGCCCGTGATCCGCGAAGGCGTGGAGCGTGTGTTCGGGCATCGTGTTTATCACCTCGGGTCCGATCAGCTCGTCGACGTAGCGCGTGTCGGAGTAGGAGGGGTTCTTGGTTCCGGTGCTGGCCCACAACGGGCGCTGGCGCTGTGCGCCCAGCTCCTCCAGGCGCGCCCAGGGCTGCCCGGTGAACTTGGCGAGGTAGCACTGGTAGGCGGTGCGGGCGTTCGCGATCGCGATCCTTCCGCGCAGGGGCGAGTCGTTCGGCATCTCGGCGTCGGCCTTCGTGTCAATGCGCGAAACAAAGAACGAAGCCACTGACGCGATCTTGTCTACCGGTTCGCCGTCGTTGGCGCGCGCGGAGAGGCCGCGCTGGTAGGCATCGATCACCTCGCCGTAGCGCTCGATCGAGAACAGCAGGGTGACGTTGATGTTCACGCCCCGGCGCGTCAGCTCCTCGATCGCGGGCAGTCCGGCAAACGTGCCGGGGACCTTGATCATCACGTTGGGCGAAGCCAGACGTTGCCACAGGTCGCTGGCCTGCTCGATCGTCGCCTTGGCGTCATCGGCGAGGTCGGGTGTGCACTCGAACGACACGAATCCATCACGCCCGCCGGTCGCGTCGAAGGTGGGCCGCAGCTCGTCGGCCGCGGCCCGGACGTCATCGAGCGCGACGGCGAAATACAGCTCCTTGAGGTCTCGCTGCCCACTCCTCGCGAGCATCCGCAGCTGCTCGTCGTAAAGGTCAGAGCCGGTGAGCGCCTTGGCGAAGATCGTGGGGTTCGAGGTCGCCCCTGTGACGCTGCTGTCGCTGATCAGCTTGCGAAATCTTCCGCTCGACAAGAGCTCGCGCGACAGGGTGTCGAGCCAAATCGAGACCCCGGCTTCTTGCAGCTGTTTTAGCTTTTCGTTCGGCGCCATCGGGTTCACCTGCTCGCTGCCGCTCGAACCGGCGCGTTACAACGAGAGGAGGACGACTGGTCGATGGTTCCCTCGCTGCTGACCAGCGCCCACACGTTGTGGAGGTTGCCGATGACGCCGTAATCGGGTTCGGCGCGTACCGGGGTGGCACTCATGACTGGCTGACCGACCACGCGAGAGAACGGGATTCGAGCCGCTCGAGGAGATGGTCGCCGACGCGCAGCGCGTTGGCGATCGCCGTCAGCGCGGGGTTGACCGCGCTCGATGATGGGAAGAAGCTGGTGTCGACGACGTAGAGGTTGTCCAGGTCGTGCGCCTTGCAGTTGATGTCCAGGGCCGAGTGTCGAGGGTCGCTCCCAAACCGGACGGTGCCGCAGTTGTGCGCGATGCCGGCAAGCGGGATCTGCCGGCTGTGGACCGACCAACGCGGGATCGCCATGCTGCACCCGATGTGGGGCAGCACGTGCTTGAGCTTGGCCAGCAGTCGACGGTGGGCCTCGGCGTTGTGGTAAGTCCTCACGAGGTGGATGTTCCCGCGCGCGTCGAGCTTGACGCGGTTGTCCTCATGGGGGAGATCCTCGGTCGTGAGCCAGAAGTCGAGCGAGTGCCTCGCGAGGTAGTCGAGCGCGGGCCCAGGCGTAAAGCGCGGTGCACCCCCGGCCAAGATCGTGCCATCGGACTTGCCGAGCATCTGAATGTGCCCGAGCGGCAGGTTCGAGTCGGCAGCGCCCCAGTAGAAGTCGTTCAGCCCAAGCGTCTTCTGGAACCGGGTCCTGTTCGGCGTCCTCGAGATCGCGATGACCGCCGAGTTCAAGTGGGCCATGTAATGGCGCCCCACGACATCCGACGAGTTCGCAAGCCCGTTCGGATGGGAATCGCTCGCCGAGCGAAGCAGCAGCGCGGCTGAGTTGACGGCCCCACAGGCGACGACGACGATGTCCGCGCTGAAGGACTCCTCGCTGCCGCTGCGGTCGACCACGACCTTGCTGACCGAGCCTCCGGAGGCATCGACCTCCAGCCGGGACACCCTCGCGTGGGTGAGCAGCGTGACGTTGGGGTGCCGCAGCGCCGGGCGCACGCAGATCAAGTGCGCGTCGGCCTTTCCATCCGTGGGGCACGGGAAGCCGTCGAAGCGGTCGCAGCGTATGCAACGGCCGCCGTCCGGATCGCTCTCGTTCAGGTCAAGGGCGATCGGGAGGTGGAACGGCTGATGGCCCGCCCGAGTGAGGTCGTCATGGAGCTGCTGGATTCGTGGCTCGTGGGATACGGCAGGGTAGGGGAATGGGCCCGACCGGGGTGGCTCAGTCGGATCCTCATCCGCCTGGCCGTGCACCAGGTAAAGCCGCTCGGCCTGGGTGTAGTAGGGCTCGAGATCGCCGTAGGAGATCGGCCAGCCCGGCGAGACGCCGCCGTAGTGGTCTACCGGCTCAAAGTCGCGCTCGCGCAGTCGGAGCAGCGCGCCACCGTACACCTTGGTGTTGCCTCCGACGAAGTACTGCGCGTGAGGACGGAACGCGACCCCGTCCTTGTCGTACCAGTGCTCGTCGGTGGTGTAGCGCTCGCGCTCGAAGACCTCCTTCGAGTCCCAGTTCTCACGCTCGCGTGGCAGGTAACCGCCGCGCTCCAGAAGCAGGATCCTCTTCCGCGACGGCGCGAGCCTGTGAGCGAGCGTGCCGCCACCCGCCCCGGTGCCGATGATGATCACGTCGTAGTGATCCATTCGTTCCTCCTAGACCAGCGCGATCGGCGAGGTCCACGCCCCGGTGGCACCACGGAGCTTCGGGTGGGTGAGGATGAGGGCGAACTCGCGCACGGAGTCGCGCGCGAGCTCCGACGTGTCGAGGTTCTCGACGACGAACACGCCATGGCGCGCGTTGAGGAGCTGCGGAACCGCGAACTGCGTGTCGGGATCCTCCGCCGGAACCGGACCGTAGCTCCAAGTGTCACATCCCGTGAGCGCGACGCCGTGTTGCACGAGCCACTCCGCGACCTCCACGCCGGGTCCGGGCTCGCCCGAGAGGTAGACGTCGGGATCGCTCCAGTGATCCCCCCAACCAGTGTGGAACAGCACCGCGTCGCCGGGCTGTGGATCGATATCCGGAACGCCGATCACCTCGCCTCGGCCGAGCGGCGCGACATCTACGAGCCACCCGCGGGTCACGATCTGCGGCACCGTCTCAGCTCCAAGCCGGTTGACGCCGGTGGTCCCCGCGAGCTCGCAGACGGTCCACCCGTTGTAGCCCCGATCGCCGATCTGCAGGTGGCTCAACGCGTCGAGGTGGGTGCCCAGCTGCTGACTGCCGGCGACCTGCTCGACGATCCAGTTGGCCCTGTTGGCTCCCACGCCGCCGCGGTTGATGTGATGCGCGGTGGTGACGAGCGTCTGGCGGAAATAGCGGCCCGGGAACACAGGCACGTTCTCGTCGAGCACTCTGCCCAGGTCGTACATCCGCCCTGCACGCACCGAGCTGAGCGCAGCGGCGCGCGTCGCCTCGGTGATGTGGTTGAGCATCCCGAGTTCGTCGTCCCGACCAAATCGTGACGGCCACCAAGCGGTGGGCTCGGCGTTCACTCGGAGGACCACGGCACCCGGAAGTCGGCGTAGAGCGTCAAGCCGCCGTCGACGAAGATCGTCTGGCCGGTGACGTAGGCCGCATCGTCGGAGGCGAGGAACGTGCACACGCCGGCCATCTCACCGGCGGTGCCGGGACGGGCCAGCGGAATGTGCTCGGCCACCATCGCCGCCTTCACGGGATCGTCGATCCAGGCGCGGTTGATCGGGGTGATCGTGGCCCCGGGCGCGATCGCATTGACCCGGACACCGCGGCCGGCGAACTCGAGCGCGAGCGTGCGTGTGAGGTTCCGCATCCCTCCCTTGCTGACGCTGTAGCCGAGGTAGTTGGGCCTGGGAATCGCTTGGTGGACGCTCGAGATGTTGATCACCACCCCCGGGATCCGATCGTCTAAGAAATGCCTGATCGCCTCCCGGGCGCACAGGAACGCTCCACGTAGGTTCACTGCTACGACGCGGTCAAAGTCATCGCTCGTGAGTTGCTCAGACGGTCGCGAGATCTGGATGCCGGCGTTGTTGATAAGGATGTCGAGGGCCCCGAGACGCTCGGTAGCCTCGTCGAACATCCGCACCACGTCCTCCTCGGCGGACACGTCGCCGCGTACCAAGACGTCGCGGACGCCCTCCCGGCGAACCCTTCGCAAGCAGGCGTCCACCTGTCCCTTGGTCTCTGCAGCCTCATCGGGCGCAGCCGGATAGTTGATCGCAACATTCGCTCCGTGCCCGGCGAAGCGGACGGCGATCGCCTGTCCGATGCCCGAGGTTCCCCCGGTCACCATGACGTTCTTCCCCTCCAGGCCAGAGACGTCGACGCGAGTCCCCCGCGGCTCAGCGATCGTCTGGCTCACCGCTCACCCAAGGGCGTGATCAGACGCCTTGCAGCCTCCAGCGTCGCGCCGAAGATCACGTGCGAGGTGGCCTCCCAGACGACGGCCGCCGGAGCGAGCCGCCACGGCGGGCGCTGGATCCGAAGTGCAGGGAGCGCAGAGCCATGGGTTCCCGCATAGATCGCCAGCCCGGCCACCGCGCCCCCGCCCCGCGTCGCAGCGGGCCAATGCATTGCCGCACCGCTGTAGGCGATGCCAAGGCCGGCGCCGGTCGAGTAATGGATCACGCGCTGCGCTCTCAGGCGCTGCTCGTCGGTCAGTCGAACATGAGCAAGCTTCGACGCAACACGGCCGACAACGACTGCGGGTGGCATGTTCTCCGGGTGACCGCTGGGATCGGCGCCGACCTCGTGCTTCTGCGCGGGGCTAGGCGGGAGCAGCGACTCCGCCACCCTCTGAAGGCGCGGCTCGCTCAACGCCTTCACCCAAGCCGCGAGTACGCCTACAAGCAGGGCCTTGACGACGTCTGCATCGGTGGGCAAAGAGCCTGACGCGCGATCTCCCGCGTCACGCCCTCGAGTGCCTTTGGCCCGTGTACAGGTCACAACGTCCACGATGGCATGGCGCAGAACCCCGGCGATACGTGTGTGCGATCGTTCGATCGGCCTGCGAGGGCTCGCTGCGATCGGGTAACCCATTGGGCGACGAGGGTCAGGTCCCGACGCTGCCGGACTGCTTACGAGTGCCGCCGCGAGGTTCGGCGTAGGCGCCTGCGGCGTCACCCGCGCCTCGCCAAGTAACACGGCGAGGCCGCCCGGTACGTCGTAGTGGGGGCTCCGCCGTCTCCGCGTCCTCATGGGCGGATGCGGATGATCGTCTTCCCGTTGCGTCGCTCGGTCGGGTCGAGAGCGGCGACGGCATCGTCGAGGGTCGCGACCTCGCCGATGTTCGTCCGCAGCCGTCCATCGCGCACCCGCTGGACGATCTCGCTCAGCTGGGCACGATCGGACTCGACGACGAAGTCGATCGCCAGGCCGTAGGCGGGCCGCGCCTCGGGCGGCCCTACGACGGTCACCAGGGTTCCTCCGGCCCGGATCAGGCCTGCGGAGCGCTTCTGGATCTCTCCGCCGATGACGTCGAACACCAGGTCGACTTCGCCGACGTCCTCCAGCGCGTCGCCCTCGAGGTCGACGAACTCCTGCGCGCCGAAGTCGAGCGCCTTCTGACGGTCGGCCGCGCGCCCGGTACCGATGACATAGGCGCCGAACTCGCGCGCGAGCTGGGTCACCATCGACCCGACTGCGCCGGCCGCGCCGTGCGCGAGGACGCTCTGTCCCGCCCGCAGGTGGCCGTGGTCAAACAGTCCCTGCCAGGCGGTCAGACCCGAGATCGGCAGGCTCGCGCCCACGGTGAAGTCGAGGTCGCCGGGCAGCGGCGCGAGGTTGCGCGCCTCGACGGCCACGTGCTCCGCGAGGGTGCCGTCACGATGCCAGCGCCACCTGAGGTGACGACTGCACCTGGCGTACTCCACCACCCCGGACGTCTGGAGCGAAAAAGGGGGTGACGCCGACCAACCCCGGCTATCGTCACGCTCGGGGGCGGGGATTGCACGGATCCAGTTGCGCGACCGGTGGCCGTGTTTCAATCGCGGCGGAAAGCGAGTCACGGACCGCGTCGCGGTCTCGATCCTTAGTTGGCCGGCTTCCGCCCGGCCACGTAGTTGACTCGAGTTCTGGCGGTCCTCGGCGACGAGACGACATGATCTTACCCTGCGTTCGAGTCGACGCTAGCGATCTCATCGTCCTCGACAGATCGCGAGCACAGCATGTGCGGTCGGCCCGGTTGCGATACCGAACGCCTATCAAAACAGCGTCACAGCTTGTTGTGTGATGGCGCGTCCGCTGCTTCTCTGGGTTACGCATCGACCAACCACGAAAGGAGACTCATGTCACGTGTACTCCTTCGCCGCGGCCGAATCTCGCCATGGGTGCACGGAACGCTCGATTATCCCCTCGCCGCGGCCCTGATCGCAGGACCACTGCTGCTCGACTTCGATAACGACACAGCGACAAGATCTGTGTTCGCCATAGCAGGCGTCGCGACCGTGCTTGCTGTCGGCACGAACTGGTCACACGCAATCATGCGGGTGATCCCGCCGGCGGTTCACGGCATGCTGGGCATCGGCGCGCTGACCCCTTTGATCGCAGCGTCGCGCGGTCGCGGAAGGTCGGTGATCGCCGCGAGCAACGCCACAGCAGCCCCGGCGGCGGGCGGCTCGCAGCACGTGACTGCGCTGACCCGGGACCAACCCGGACTCCTCGAGTGCCGTGCTCCAGCAGGCTCGTCGTCATGAGCGTCTCCAAAGACACCCATCAAAGCCCCGTCGAAGTCGCAGCGGAGGCCGCCGAGGTCACCAGCGTCGGCCTCCGCGTCGTTGAGATCGGTGTGGTCGCCTTTATCGGACTGCTCGTCACCCCGCCGTTGCTGATCCTCGTCGTGGTCGTGGTCGTGCCACTCATCGTCATTTGGGCAGTCCTCGCGGCCGTCGTCGGCGCGATCGCGGTGCCGATATGGCTCGCGCGTCGTGTCCATGCCCACCACCAGGCGCACGGCTCCACCATGTTTCTCCATCGATTGAGCTGGTGATCGCCGCGTCCTTTGGGTGCCGCAACCACGACTTCCTTCGACGTGCCGCCTCCCGCACGCGAACGATGCAGCTCGAAATCGTAGGCGAAAGGAACGAAATGAAGACCGAGACCAACGCCACCGAGAACGGACGAGCGCGGACGAGCCGCGGGATGGGGGAGATGACCGCGATCGCGGTCAATCCGAGCACCAAGCGGCCCCAGGTCGTGATCGTCGGTGCCGGTTTCGCGGGTGTGAGCGCCGCGCGCCGGCTCGAACGCCACGCCAGTCCCGGGGAGCTCGACATACTCCTCGTGTCGCCGTACGACCACTTCAACTACCAGGCGCTCACGCCAGAGGTGGCGGCGGGCACCACCGATCCCCGACACATCGCGGTCTCGCTTCATCGCCTGCTGCGCATGACCCGTTTCGTCGCCGGCGCAGCCGAGGCGGTTGACGTCGACGAGCGTGAGGGGCCGTGCGAGACCCGTGTCGTCGGCGGCGCGGCCGAAGCGGTCGACATAAACCAGCGTACTCTGACCCTCGCCCGCCCAGACGGAGTCCGACTCGTCGTGCGCTGGGACGTGCTTCTTCTCTGCCCTGGCGCCGTGACGCGCACCTTCGACGTGCCGGGCATCGAGCGAACCTTCGACTTCAAGTCGCTCGTCCAAGCTGTGACGCTGCGCGACCACGTCCTCGGTCAGCTTGCGTTGGCCGAGGAGGCGCCTGCCGAGCGGCAGGAGCGCTGCACGTTCGTGGTGGTAGGAGGCGGCTACGCGGGCAGCGAGCTCGCCGCGCAGATGCAGTTGCTCACGCGCCGCGTCGCGCCCCGATACCGCGGCCTGCAGGCGGACGACCCCAAATGGGTGCTGGTCGAGCAGGCACCGAGACTGGTGTCGCAGCTGCCACCAAAGCTGAGCGCGAAGGCGCTGAAGATCCTGCGCTCGCGCGGCATCGACGTGAGGCTCGGAGTTGAGGCGGTCGAGGTGACAGCCCACGACGTGGCGCTGTCGAGCGGCGAGCGCATCCCCACCCGGACCGTGGTATGGACCACGGGCGTCCAACCTAGCCCGCTGATCGCAACACTCGGCCTTCCGACCACCGCCGGCCGTTTGCGGGTGGACCCGCAACTGCGCGTGATCGATGCCGACGGCGTGTTTGCCTGCGGTGACGCTGCGGCCGTTCCCAACCTGCTGCGCCCAAACGAGCTCTGCCCGCAAACAGCACAACACGCCGTGCGGCAGGCCAGAACCGCAGCCGACAACGCGCTCCAGGCGCTGCGGGGCGCGTCGCTCTCCCAGTACCGCCATCACGACCTCGGCTTCGTCGCAGACCTCGGCGGCTGGGAGGCTGTCGCCACGCCCTTGGGCATCCCGCTGTCAGGATTACCCGCCAAGGTCCTCACCAAGGCCTACCACCTCTACGCATTGCCGACGATGACCAACCGGCTGCGAGTCATAACCGACTGGATCCTGGGGACGATAACTCCGAACCAAGACGTTCGACTTGGAACGGTGCACGATGACTTCCCGGGTGAACTAGCACCACCAGCGCCGCCCGTCGTGGCGCCATCCATCACCTCCAAGGCGGCGTGAGGCCTATGACGAAGCTCATACACCCCGACGGCATGCGCGACCTCGTCGCGTCCTGTGCTCAGCCGTCGAGGTGACGCCTGGCTCTAACGCGACGGGACGCAACCGGCCACGAAAAAGCCCCGGAATCCGGGGCTCTTGCTATGCACTTGGTAGGACAGCTTTCAAACCCACCGAACCGGTGGACATTGAAGATTCTGCGGGGTTCGTCTGGGTCAGCCTCGCACGATTCGTCGTCGGTTGAGGGCCCGAAAGCTAGGCGACTGGGGAACGGGACTATCAAGCGGGCCGCTGTCCGTGTGCTTGCTGCAACCCAGCCGATGAAGCTTGCCGACATTCGTCGCGCCATCGAGGCTGTATTGGGTCCGCCGGTGTCGCACGCCTCGGTCGAATGGTGTCTCAGAATGGGCGTGCGAGGGCCTGCGCCGTGGGCGGTGCGAGTCCGACCGGGCTGGTACCGCCTAGCTGAGTCGTAGTGGGTGGGGCCTCGGTGGCTGCACCGATGCGGCCACGGCGGCAAAGCTCTCCAGCTCGCGGGCTTGGTCGGGGCCGGCGGGCTGGAACGCGATCTCGGTTACCCCGACCTCCTCGAGCTGGGCCAGCCGATCGCGCCAGTGGTGATTAGTTCGCCGATTACGGGCTCAGCCCCGATCGGGTGAGTCGCTGGCCAGCGTGTCGAGCAGCTCGGCAAGCTCGAGCGGGCGCTCCAACATCGGAAAATGACCGCCCGGGAGCTCGGTGGGATCCACGCCGAGCAGCAAGGCCATCCGCCGCTGCCACGCGGGCTCGAATATCTCATCATCGGCGGTGTAGATAACCGCTGTCTTACTCGCCAGATCGCAATCTGGGTAGTCGCCAGCCACTGGCGCAAGGGGCCGAAGTCTCCTGGCGAGTTCGTCCGCCGTCGCCGGCGGGAGATGCACGTACAGGGTGTCTATCGCAACCCGGGCATCCCAGACGGTGCTCCCGTCGGGTCTCTCCGGCGGGAACGGGACCCCGCTGCGGAAGGGTCGAGGACCGTCGGCGGGTGACTCGAGGAAGCCGAGCCTCCCGCATAGGTGAACGGTCAGACGCACCGGGACCCCGGTCGCCACCAGCGGCGCATATGTCGAGGCCATTGAATGGGCGACCACCACCGCTGGCTCTGTAGCGCTCTCGAGCGCTTGAACGGCGGGCTTGACCCGGTCGTTGTATCCGGCGCGGGGATCGTCGAACGGGAGCTCGGGCGACACTGTCGTATGTCCGAGGTCACGGAGTCGCTCGGCGAGTGGCATCCAGCACCATGCGTCATGCCACGCGCCGTGAAGCAGGCAGAAAGTGGCCATAGCAATGGTCTACCACGACGCGTCGGTGCGCGTCGATCCGTACCAATGCGCTCGAGTGGACTCGAACCACCACGGGGCGTTAACCCCACACGGCCCTCAACCTCGTACACCCGCGCAAGATGCTTACACGAGCGTCCAGATCGTCCAAATAGCGCGCTTTCGCGGACGCATCGGACGGATATGGACGGGCGAGTGTTGCGACGCTGTGCCACGGTCGCGAATGTCCTTGACCCATCGTCGCCGGACGATGCGGGGCTCGTGCGTGTCGCGTGAGGCCGCTATCAGCTGGCGCCGCTGAGTCGGGCGACCAGGTCGAGCATGGCGTCAAGCGCGGCCTCTAGCGGCTTGGTGTCGCGTTTGATCTGAGTGAGGAGCAGGCCGCCCTGGAGGGCGGCTAGCAGCGCGAGGGCGAGGGTGTCGGGGTCGGTATCGGGCGTGAGCTCGCCTCGTGCGTGCATCTCTCGTAGACCGCTCTGGATCGTGGCTTCCCAACGTTTGAAGCCCTCGGCGACGTGGGCTCTTGCGTCGGGATCGGTCTCGGCTAGCTGGCCTCCGAGAGAGCCGATCGGGCAGCCGCCGCTGCAGTGGTGCTCGCGCTGGGCCGCGATCAGGAAGTCGCGCCAGGCTCGGAGCCCATCCAGGGTGCTGAAATCGAACGTCTCCTGGCCCCCGACCATTGTCTCGGCCTGGTGGTCAACGACTGCCCGGACCAGGGCCGGCTTGTCGTCGAAGTAGTGGTAGAGCTGCGAGCTTGAGACGTCCGCTGCCGCGCGCACGTCCTCGATCGTCGTGTGCGCGACGCCCTGCCGGAAGATCAAGCCAGCCGCCGCGTCGACTACGCGCTGTCGGGTCTCCTGGCCCTTGCGGGTCAACGGGCGTGGGGAGGGGGTCGTGGTCATCTCGCAGATTCTACCAACGGAATGGATTGCACCATCCATTCTGTGTTAGAGTGGAACGCGCGATCCATTCCGGGTCACGACAACCACTCAAACGGAGAACGCGACGACATGACACTTCAAGGCAAGACCGCGCTCATAACCGGCGGCACATCAGGCATCGGCCGGGCAGTCGCAGAACGCCTCGCCGGCGAGGGCGCCGAGGTGATCATCACGGGCCGCGATCAAGCCCGCGGCCGTGAGGTCGTCGACGCGGTCGAGGCCGTTGGGGGCAAGGCACGGTTCATCGCCGCTGACCTGGCGAGCTTCGAGGATGTAAGACGTCTCGCCGAGGACGCGAGTGAGGTCGACGTGCTGGTGAACAACGCGGGTGTCGCTCCCGGCGGTCCAACCGAGCAGACGGCGGAGGAGGCGTTCGACGTCACGTTCGATGTCAACGTTAAGGCTCCGTTCTTCCTGACGGCTGCGATCGCGCCGCGCATGGCGGCGAAGGGCGGTGGCTCCATCATCAACATCTCGACGATGGCCGCGACCATCGGCATGAACGGATTGGCAGCCTATGGTGCGTCAAAGGCTGCACTCGAGTCACTCACCAAGGCGTGGACCGCCGAGTACGCCGCCCAAGGCGTCCGTATTAACACGGTCGCCCCCGGCCCGACACGCACCCCCGTAGCCGCGGCGATGGGCGAGATGTTCGATGTCTTGGCTTCGAGCACACCGGCCGGCCGCGGCGCAACGCCTGACGAGATCGCCAGCGCCGTCAGCTTCCTCGCTTCGGAGCAGGCGAGCTACATCTACGGCGCGGTCCTGCCCGCCGACGGTGGCCGCGTCGCTGTGTGAGCGCCGAACGAAAACGACACCCTGACCACAAGCCCGGCGTGTACGTGACCGTCATCACCAGCCGGCAGCTCGTCGTGCTACGCCCTAACTCACCGAAACGAGGTCGTTAACCCATGACACAGAACCAGGGAAAGACAATCCTTATCACCGGCGCCAACACCGGCCTCGGTAAGGAGATGGCGCGGCAGATCGCGCTGCGCGAGGATTTCGCGCGGATCTATCTCGGCTGCCGCAATGCGGAGAAGGCGGCGCGGGCAAAGCAGGACCTGGAGGAGGTCACCGGGCACAAGATCTTCGAGGTAGTGATCATCGACCTGGAAGACCTTGCGTCGGTACGTGCTGCGGTGGCCGCGATCGGCGCTCCGTTGAACGCGCTCGCAATGATCGCCGGCGGCATCGGCGGCCCCACGCCCGCATCGTTGACGCAGGACAGGGTGACTGAGATATTCGCCCAGAACCTGCTCGGTCATGTGGTTCTGCTCGAAGATCTGCTGGCAGCCGGGCTGCTCACCGATGTCGCGGTCCTCGCAGGCAGCGAGGGGGCGCGTGGAATCCCGAAGCTGCGGATCGCGCGACCAACGTTCACCGATCACAGCTCAGAGGAGTTCGCGTCGGTGATCGACGGCTCGTACTTCCAGGGCGGCAAGTTCGACGCGATGCTCTCCTACAGCCAGATCAAGTACCTCGGCGCGCTGTGGATGGGCGCGATGGCCCGCATGCACCCAGAGCTCAGGTTCATCACGATGTCGCCGGGAAACACCGCGGGCACCGACGTGCTGCGCGACCAGCCCGCGCCCGTGCGGATCATCGCCAGCCGGATCCTGCTCCCGTACCTTGCGCCTGCCCTTCGCATCGGGCACAAGCTGGACGTTGGGGCCGAGCGATTCGTCAAAGGCGTCACGGACGAGTCACTGCAGAGCGGCGTCTTTTACGCAAGCGCCGCCAAGACGATCACCGGACCGGTCATCGACCAGGCCGAGATCCTTCCCGACTTCCGCGACCCTGAGATCCAGGACTACGCATACGAGGCGATCCAGCGGTTCGTACCGAGGCTCACCACGACTTGATGCTGTGTGTGCCGGCTGGCACCAAACCGGGGGGAGCCGACCTCGAGCTCGTCGGTGGCCGCTCGGGCCGCGTCGCGGTCAACACAGACAGGGAGCCGAACCAGGCGCTGCCAAGCCGTTGCCAGGGCCCGTCATCGAGGATTCGCGCGCCGCCTCAAGCCCGCGCGAAACCATTGACTTACATCCGAAACTCATGCGCTCGAGTGGACTCGAACCACCACGGGCCGTTAAGCCCACAAGGCCCTCAACCTTGCGCGTCTACCAATTCCGCCACGAGCGCAGAGGGCGCGAGTATAGCCCCGGGTGAGCAAGGCAGAGGAGGCCGGAGGGGGAGCAAGAGCACGGGCGTCGCCCACGCGCGTACGATCGGGTCGTGGCAGAGGGGGCGCGTCATGCCGGCGGCTCGTCCGGCGCTCAGGGAGCGCCCGGAGACGTCGCGGCCTTCCTGCGGGAGCATTCGCCGTTCGATGCCCTGCCGGAGGAGGACGTAGAGCGTGTCGCGGACTCGGCGGAGGTCGAGTTCTTCCTCGCCGGCACGACGATCTTCTCCCAGGACGCCGGTCCGGTGGAGCACCTGCGCGTCGTTCGCGCGGGCGCGGTGGAGATCGTGCTCGCCGGAACCGTGCTCGACGTGCTCGGACCCGGGGAGCTGTTCGGACACGCTTCGATGCTGTCCGGCCTGCCGCCCGGGTTCGCCGCGCGGGCGGAGACCGACACGCTCTGCTACCGGATCCCCCAGGCAGTCGCCGACGAGGTCCTGGCGCGGCCGACGAGCGTGCGCTACGTGGCCCGCTCACTGCTCACGATGCATACGAGGGCGCCCTCGGCGCTCGTCCCACGCGACGCGACGCCGGATCCGGCGAACCAGCCGGTGAGGACGCTGATTCGCGGAGAGCCTGTGATCTGCGCGCCCTCGACGCCGCTCCGCGAGGCGGCCACCGCCATGACGGCGGCCGGGGCGACGGCGGCGGTCGTCGAGCTCGAGGGCTCGCTCGGCATCCTGACCGACCGCGACCTGCGCTCGCGCGCGATCGCGGGTGGCCTCTCCTATGACTCGCCCGTCTCGAGCGCGATGTCGGCGCCCGCCTACACGGCGCACGAGGACGATCTCGCCGGGGAGGCGCTGCTCGAGATGCTCGACCACGGGATCGGACACCTGCCGGTCCTCAGCGCCACCAAACGCGTGATCGGCGTCGTCCGCGCGATCGACCTGTACGCCCCCGAGACCCGCTCCTCGTTCAACCTGCGCCGTTCGATCGCGCGTGCTCACAGCTTCGGGGAGCTCGCGAACGCGGCCGCCGGGCTGGGCGCCGCGGTCGTGTCGCTCCACGACGCGCAGGTCGGCGCGTCGAGCATCGTCCTCGCCTATTCGGTGCTGCTCGACGCGGTGACGAGGAGGGCGATCGAACTGGCCCTCGAAGGCGACCCCGCGCCGGCGGAGTTCGCTTGGCTCGCCTTGGGCAGCCAGGCGCGCCGCGAGGCGGTGCCCGCGTCCGACCTCGACAGCGCGATCGCCTGGTACGGGACGGCCCCCGAGGAGAAGGTGCGTCCCGCGCTTCACGGGCTGGCCGAGACCGTCACCCGCGAGCTCGCCGCATGCGGGCTCACGGTCGACACGCACGGCGCCACGGCGGCCGACTCGGTGTTCGTGCGCTCGATCGACTCGTGGCGCCAGGTGGCGCGCTCGCGGATCGAAGACCCCAAGCAACAGAAGGCGCTGATCCTCGTCTCGCTGCTGATCGACTCGAGGCCCGTCTGGGGCGTGCACCTGGGGACGCAGCTCGCCGACACGTTCCGCGAAGCGGGCTCGCGGCGCGAACTGGTGCACCTGCTCGGACGCCTTGCGATCTCGCACCGCCCGCCGACCGGGTTCCGGCGGGCGCTCGTCCTCGATCACGACGGCGGTTCCCGCGGCGAGCTCGACATCAAGCGCCGGGGGATCCTTCCGGTCGTCGACGTCGCGCGCTGGGGCGGGATCATCGCCGGCGTGACCAGTGCCTCGACTCCCGAACGCCTGCGGGCGGCCGCTGCCGCGGATGTGCTTACCGACCCCGATGCTCGCACGCTCGAGGATGCACTCGACCTGTTCACCGAGCTGCGGCTCGCGCACCACGTCTCGCAGCTGAAGGCCGGGCAGAGGCCGAACGACCTCCTGGACACGCACGAGCTCAGCCCGCTCGCACGCAGCCAGCTCAAGGAGGCGTTCCGGGCCGTGGCGTCCGTGCAGCGGCGGGTGGCCACGCAGCTCGGATTGGGGTTCGCGTTCAGATGAGCGGGGCAGGCGGCGGCCACGTGCCGCCCCGTGATGTGTACGCGGCCGCGCGACCGCCGCGCGGAAGCACCCCGTGGCGGCTCGCTCGCTACTGCGCGGTCGACCTCGAGCTGACGGGGTTGGATCCTCGCCGGGACGAGATCGTCTCCTTCGGAGCAGTGCCCGTCGAGGACGGCCGCGTCCGCCTCGGCGGGGCTGTGAGCGGAGCGGTCCGCCCCGAGCGGCACATCGACGAGGCGACGGTCCGCGTGCACGGGCTGCGCGCGGAAGACCTGGTGACCGCGCCGGCCGCAGCGGAGGCGCTCGAGCCGCTGCTGGCTCTCCTCGGCGGCGCCGTCGCGGTCGCGCACTTCGCCGAGGTCGAGCGAGGCTTCCTGCGGCGCGCGCTGCGACGGATGGGACTGCGGTTGCGGAGCCCGCTCATCGACACCGCTGTCCTGGGCGCGCTCTGGCTCTCTGAGCGCGACGGCGTGCCACCGCGCAGGCCGCCGCTCGGGCAGCTCGCGGAGGCCCTCGGCCTTCCCGTCCACCGCCCCCACGAGGCGCTCGGCGACGCGCTGACGACCGCGCAGGTGTTCCTGGCGCTCGCCACCCACCTCGACGCGGAGCGACCGCAGACGGTGAGCAGCCTCGCCAGAGCTGAGCGGCGGCTTCAGGCCGTGAGGCTCTACCCGCCGGGCGGCTGACGCCGCTCCTTGTATCCATCCTGCGCCGGCGCTACATTGCGAACACATGTTCGTCGCAGGCGAACGACCACTCGAATGGGGAGCCGATCATCCATGGACCTGACGAAGCGCCAGCAGGAGATCTTCGACTTCATCCGCAAGTACTCCGCGAAGTACGGCTACCCCCCGACCGTGCGGGACATCGGCAAAGCCGTCGGCCTGGCCTCCTCCTCGACGGTCCACGCCCATCTGGCGAATCTCGAGAAGCTCGGATTGCTGCGCCGCGACCCGTCGAAGCCGCGCGCGATCGAGATGCTCGAACGGGGCGTCGGTAACGCGGTCGAAAGCGTCAAGGGGATCGTCGGCACGGAAGGGCTGCCGGTGCTCGGCGCGGTCGCCGCCGGGCAGCCGATGCTCGCCGAGGAGAACATCGAGGACTACGTGTCGGTGCCCGACATGGCGGGGGCAGCAACGGCAACTACCTGCTCCAGATCCGCGGCGAATCGATGAAGGACGCCGGCATCATCGAGGGCGACCACGTCGTCGTGCACTCGCAGGACACCGCTCGAGACGGGGACATCGTCGTCGCCCTGCTCGGGGAGGAGGCGACGGTCAAGCGCTTCTTCCGCGAACCGGACCACATCCGGCTGCAGCCCGAGAACGAGACCATGGAGCCGATCCGCAGCAAGGAGGTCAAGGTGCTGGGGAAGGTGGTCGGCCTCCTCCGCCGAGTCTGACCTGACGGGCGTATGCCGGCGCGGGGCGGCGTCCTCGCTCGGTCGTGTGCTGGCCGGTTCGGGGATGCGAGCGTCAGCGAGTGTCTCCCGGTTCGGCACACTTCCCTCACTGCGTCCTTGCGCCGCTTGGCCTACCCCGTCAGTGGGCCTGACCAGGGCCCCGATGCCTGGCCCGCCGTCTGACCAGTGGATCGACGGGGGTCGTGCCAGACCGCGCCGACTAGAGTCGCGCCAAGTCGTCAAAGAGGCCGCCGGCCGAGGCGGCCGACCGCAGCGAGGAGGCCGGACATGAGCGCGAGCGCGACCAGCACGACGTACACGACTGCTCCCAACCTCCTCGTGAGCGCGGCGAACGGGGTCGACTACGCCCACCGCGACCTCGGTGAGGGCGGGCCCGCTCCGCTGGTCCTCCTCCAGCACTTCCGCGGCAACCTCGACAACTGGGACCCGGCGCTCATCGACGCGCTGGCGAGGGGCCGCCGCATCGTCACGTTCGACAACGCCGGCGTCGGCGGCTCGACCGGTGAGACGCCCGGCTCCATCGCGCAGATGGCCCGTGACGCGATCGTCTTCCTCGAAGCCATGGAGATCGAGCAGGCGGACGTGCTCGGCTTCTCGATCGGGAGCTTCGTGGCACAGGAGATCGCGCTCGTCCGGCCGGCTCTGGTGAGGCGGCTGATCCTCGCTTCCTCGGCACCGCGCGGCGCCGTCGGCATGCACGGCTGGGCGCCGGAGGTGATCGGTGCGGTGGGGGGACGCCAGCCCAACCCGGAGGGCTACCTCGACGTCTTCTACGCGCCGAGCGAGCACAGCCGCACCGCCGGCAAGGAGTCCTTCGCGCGTATGTCCGCGCGCTCGGAGGACCGCGACGCGGCGACCGGCTGGCAGACGCGGGTCGCCCAGTACGACGCCGTGTGCGAGTGGGGGATACCCGACCACGGGGCGCTGCAGCGGGTCGAGGCGATCGAGGCGCCCGTGTTCGTGGCCAACGGCGACAGCGACCCGATGATCCTGCCGCGCTACTCGCACCTGCTCGCCGGGCTGATCGGCGGCGCGCGGCTCGAGATCTATCCGGACTCGGCGCACGGCTTCCTGTTCCAGCACCACGACGCGTTCGCCGCGGACGTGGCGTCGTTCCTGGACGGCTGAGCGCCGCGCGCTCGACACGGGGCCGCTGCGGCGCTACCGTGAGGACTGCGGGCCAGGCAGCCGCGGAGGCATCCAGCCTTCGAGGAAAGTCCGGACATCGCAGGGCAGGGTGGTCGTTTGATCGACCCGGGGAAACCCGCGGGAAAGTGCCACAGAAACAAACCGCCTACGTCCGCCGTCCCACGTGAACGGCGGGCCGGCAAGGGTGAAATGGTGCGGTAAGAGCGCACCAGCGTCGCGGTGACGCGGCGGCTGGGCAAACCCCACTCGATGCAAGGCCGAACAGGACCGTTCGCAGGTTGCCCGCCGAGGTCCAGGTAGGCCGCTCAGATGGATGGCTGCTCAACGACAGAATCCGGCTTATCGACCCGCTAAGGGAAGGCCCCGCTCCGGCGGGGCCTTCCTATTTCCCGGCCCGCTGAGACCTCACGGGTAGGCCTGCTCGCCCGTCTCGTCGTCGACGACGGCGATCGCGCTTGCGGGGCACGACTGGGCGATCTCGACGAGCCGCTCCACCGGGGCGGTGCCGATGACCGTCGCGACGTCGTCGAGCCTGAACACGTCCGGCGCGAGCTCGGCGCAGTCGCCGTGGGCGAGGCAGGCGGAGTCGTCGATCGTCGGTATGAAGGTCATGCTGCTTGCTCCTCTCGTGGGTCGGTGTTCGCCTTCTCGGCCGAGGCAGCGGAGGCGACCCACCGCCGCGCTCGGGCCATCAGCTCGGGTCGGTCGACGAGCAGCGCCGCAGCCGGTCTTCCGCGGCGGGAGATCCAGGCCGCGAATGGACCCTCACGCATCTCACCCTCGAGCTCGATCTCATCGCACGCTCCCGCGTGCCCGACGAGCTGGATGCGGCTCCCGTGCTGGTCGCTCCAGAACATCGACGGCGTGTCGGCGGGCGGTCGCGTGCCGGCGATCGCGTGAGCCACGAGCGCGCCCTGGCGGGCGGCCGCCTCCCAGTGGGGGGTGGGCACGCGCTCGCCGGGCAGCGGGCCTGGGAAGCACGCTGCGTCACCGGCGGCGAAGACGTCCGGTAGAGCCGTGCGTCCGCGCGGGTCGGTCGCGATCGGGCGCCCGGGCGCGGCGAGGCCTGCCAGCCACGACGTCGCGGGCGCGGACCCGGCCGCGACGAGGACCGTCGCGGCGATGAGCTCGCCGCCGTCGCTGAGCCGCGCCCGCACGCCGCCCGCGACACGCTCACAACTCGCGACGCTCGTGCGTAGACGCACGTCGACGCCGTGGCGTCGGTGCCGGCGGGCGAGCCAGCGGCCGAGCATCGGGGGCAGGGCGCGGGCGAGTGGGGTGGGTGCGGCCTCGAGCATCGTCACCTCGACCCCGAGGCGCCTCGCCGAGGAGGCGACCTCCATGCCCACCAGGCCGGCGCCGACGACCAGCAGCCTTCCCTCGCGCGCGAGCAGCGCCTCGCGCAAGGCGATTGCGTCCTCGCGGGTGCTCAGCTCGTGCACCGCGCCGCCCGGCTCGAGACCGGGCAGCCGGCGGGGCCGGCTGCCCGTGGCGACGAGCAGGCGCCGGTAGCGCAGCCGGCCCGCCGGCGTTCGGTGCCTCGACCGATCGCCCGCGTGCTCCAGCACGATCTTCTTCGCGCCTGGATCGAGGCTCTGCGCGCGGGTGCCCGGCAGCAGCTCGATCTGGTTCTCCTCGTACCAGCGCGAAGGGCGCAGGTCGAGCGATTCGGGGGACCGCCCGCCCGTCAGCACGTCCTTCGAGAGCGGCGGCCGGTCATAGGGCGCCCCCGGCTCCTCGCAGGCGACGATCACGCGCCCGTCGAAGCCCTCGCGGCGAAGCCGCTCGCAGCAGCGTTGTGCGGCCAGCCCGCCGCCTGCGATCACGAGGTCGGCGTCCGGGAGGCTCACGATCGCTCCTCCGCGAGCGCCGGGCGCGCGTTCCGCCGGAGCGCGGGGTCCTTGCCCGGGGCGGGGACGGCGGCCTTCGCGGGGGCCGGGCGCCCGCGCCCGCCGAGCATGCGCAGCACGAACAGGTAGGCGATCGGCACCGCCGGCGCCAGAACGAGCGCGCGCAGCCAGAGCGTCCCGGCGTCGCTGCCCGCGCCGAGCGTGTGGACCGCGCCCAGCACCCACACGAGGATCGTCGCTCGGTGCAGCCGCCGCCACAGGCGCACGCCGATCCGGCGGCGGGCATAGAAGCTCAGCCCGAGCAGCGCTGCCAGGTAGCCGGCGACGATCCCGAGTCCGGTCGCCAGCGGCTTGTAGGCGAGCGTGAACGGGATCGTGAGCCCGCCGATGCCGGGGTGCAGCCAGGGGTCGCCGAGGAGGGCGAGGCCGTGGACGGCGATCGCGCCGAGACCGACCAGCGCGAGGTGCTCGTGCAGGCTCACGAGGGTCCGGCCGAGGCCCGGGCGGCGCAGCAGCTTGGCCGACATGGTCAGCCCCAGCAGCACCGTTGCGGTGATCACGCCGAGCGCGACGATCCCCGAGGCCCGGCTCACGAGCCACCAGAGGTAGACGGTCGGGTCCTTTGCCGCGCTCACCGCCGGCTCCCCGCGCTCGCGGCCAACAGGCCGCGGTGCTCCCCGATCGCTCCGAACTCCAGTACCTCGCCGTCGTCGCGGACGACGAGGCCGCCGTGCTCCTGCAGGACCGCTCCGGCACCCGGCTCGCCGAGCAGGAGCGCGGTCTTGGCGAGCGTCTCCGCCTCCAGGGCGCTCGGCGCGAGAGCGGTCGCGCCGACCAGCCCCGTCCACGCCGGCTCGCCTGTCGCGGGATCGAGCAGGTGATGGGCGTAGCGGCCGTCCTCGCCCTGCCACACGCGTACGTTCAGCCCCGAGGTCGCGACGCCGCCGCCCGCGACCTCCACGGTGCGCACGGTCTCACCGGTGAGCGGGTGCTCGACCTCGACGCGGTACGGCTCCAGCTGTGCCCCGACGCCGCCGATAGCGAGGTCGCCGCCGCAATCGACGACGAAGCGGGTGTAGCCGGCCAGACGATGCGCGACGGCATCGGCGCACAGGCCCTTGCCCGTGCCGCCGGTATCGATTCGCAGCCCCGGCGGGCGCGTCACGGTTCCGGACCGCTCGTGCGACGCCGATCTGCCGCCATCGCATATGCGGGTTGGATGCGGCCGCGCGGCGCGCGGGCGCGTGCAGCAGGGCGTCGTGCAGCGGTGCCGGGCGGGCGCGGTCCAGCGAGCTCGCGTAGCCCGCCCGCTCGAGCGCCCCGACGAGCGTCGGATCGACGAGGCCGCCGCTGCGCCACGCGGCCCAGAGGGCGGCGCGGACCGCCGTCAGCACGCAGCGCCGAGCAGGGCACGCGCTCGCGCGGGTCGTCGTTGAGCGCACACAGCTCGCTGTCCGCCCGGAACCGGGAGAGCCGGGCCGCGAAGTCCTCGACGTACGCGCGCTCGCGCTCGGCGGCGGCTTCCGGCGGGAGCTGGGAGGGGTCCAGGCGCCCGCCGATCACGAGCCGCACGTCGCTGCCCATCGAGTGGAAGGTGAGGTCGTGCTCGCTGCTCACGATGTGCGCGTCCCAACCGCGGCGGGTTCCGCGCTCGACGGCCCGAGCGCCCGGCTTTCCGACGTGCTGCTCGACGGACCGTGCGACGCGCTGCCGATGACCTTCTCGTCGATCGTCGTCCTGTAGATCTTTCGCACCAGCGTCGTGTGTGGCGGCTTGCGGCCCGCGGACGCACCGAGCTGCGCGCCGAGCAGCGCGAGCACGGCGAAGAAGCACGCGAGGGTGAGCAGCGAGAGCGTCACGCGGTCGGCACCGTGGGTGCGGCTTCGCTCACTCATCGCTCCCCCCGCCGCTCGCGCGTGTGAGGAGGCTCGCCGCTTCGGCAGCGGGCGCCTTCGAGCCGGGTGCGGATTCGCGGATGACACGCCCGCTCGGAGTCGTGCGGAGGATCGTCCGGCCGTGCTTGGAGACGACCTGCGCCGAGGCCACGCCGCGCAGTCCGGGGTCGGTGCCGGTGACCACGCGCGCGGTGAGGAGCGTGAACGTGACGAGGAAGATCGCCACGGCGGTCGAGACGGCCGTCAGCGGGCTGCGGGCCATCCGCGAAGCCCTCGAAAGGGGAGTTGAGACGCGCTCAGTCATCTCGGCCGCCGCGGTCCTCGTGGCCACCGCCGCTGCTGCGCGTGCGCGCCGCGCCGCCCGAGGTGCCCGCGCCGCCCGGCGAGCCCGAGCTCCGTGTGGCTACCGGGCCCGAGCCGCGTCCCGCGGAGGGAGCGGCCGAGCGCGAGCCGCTCGTCGCCGTTCGCACAGGAGCGGCGCCGGCGGGGGTCGGGGCGGCTCCGGCGGCACCGCTCGTGCGGCTGCGCGGCGACGCCGGCGCGGCGCCTGTCGAGCTCGGGTGCGAGCCGCTCGAACCCGTGTGGATGCCGGTGGGCGCGGCGGTCGTGGCTGCCGCCCGGCGTGTGCCCGCGCGCTGGCGCGGCGGGCGTTCGTGGTGGACGACGTGGATCGTGCGCCGGATCACCTGCGTGCGAACCTCGGCGACCGGCGCGCCCGACCCGCTCGCCGACTGGCCGTGCGTGGCGGGGCGCAGCGCGAGCGCCGCGAGCGCTCCGGCGACGAGCGCCGCGGCGAGGGAGGCGATGCGGGAGTTGGTGGGTCGGCGGGGCATCTGGTGGCTGGTCCTCTCGCAGAGCACATTGGCGCCACCACCTCCAGGAGCCGACCAGCCCCCGGCAAAGCTTTGGCAAAGATCTGCGGCCGGTCAGTCGTCGCGGCCCTGGCGGGCCGAGCTGCGCCGGCGCGGCTGGTCGTCGCCCGAGCCTTCCGGCGCTCGCCGTTCGGCGCCGGCTTCCGCCCCGGGGCTCGGCGCCGCCGGCGTGGACCCGCCTTCGCCGGCCGCCGGCGTCACGCTGACGCCGGGCGGCGCGGTCGTGGGTGTCTGGGTGGTGGTCGGTTTCCGCGGCGACGCGCTCGTCGGCGGTTGCGTGCGCTTGGGGGCCGTCTTGCCGCGTGCCACGGCCGGGGGCGGCGGCGCGAGCCGCCGACCGGCGGTCAGTGGTTCGGAGCCGAGGCCGATGCGCTGGCTCGTGAGCTGGCTCGTCGCGAAGCTGATGCCCGCGGCCAGGGCGATGCCGAGCACCGCCGCGAGGGCCCAGAGCGCCGTCTTTCCGGTCATCGCTCGCACGCTAGCCACCGCCCGGTTAGGAGAGTGCAAGCTCCGCGACGGCTCATCGCGGCGCCCCGGGCAGCGTGACCGTCGCGAGGGCGCCGCCGTCCTCGTTGTTGGCGAGCGTCACCTCGCCGCCCCAGCCGCGGGCCAGCTCGCGGGCGATCGACAGCCCGAGCCCGCTGCCGGGCACGCCCGCGCGGCCCGCGCTGCCGCGGTGGAAGCGCCCGAAGATGCTCTCCAGATCCTCATCGGTCAGCCCGGGGCCGTTGTCGCGGATCTCGACCGCGCCCTCGCGGACGCCGACCGCCACGCGCGAGCCCGACGGGCTGTACGCGATCGCGTTCTCGAGCAGCGCGTCGAGGATCCTCTCCGCATCTGCACGGGCGCACCAGACCGCGACGGCGCTGTTTCCGGCAGCCGGGAGAGGTGAGGGGAGAGGACCCTGCAACGCGATCTCGTGCTCGCCTGCGGCGGGGCGCCAGCGCGCCAGCGCGTCCGAGACCAGCGGCTCGAGCTCGAGCCGCTCGCCCGGCATCTCGCGCTCGCCGGCCCTGCTCAGGACGAGCAGCTCCTCGAGGATGCCCGCAAGGCGCTCCACCTCACCCACGCCGGCCTCGATCTCGCGCCGCGCGCCGGTACTCACGCCGGCGGCGGTGGCCTCCCCCAAGCGCAGACGCAACGCCGTCAGTGGTGTTCGCAGCTGATGGGAGGCGTCAGCGACGAACGCTCGCTGCGAGTCGAGCAGGCGCCGGATCCGATCGGTCATGACGTTGAAGGAGACGCTCAGCGATCGCTGCTCGCGGAAGCCCTCGACGGGCGCGCGCGCCTCGAGGTCGCCGTGGGCGACGAGGCTGGCGACCCTCTCGAGCCGTCCGAGCGGGCTTGCGATCTGACGCGCGATCACGCTCCCAACGAGCAGGCCGAGCGCCAGCACGACGATCCCGATCAGACCGAGCCCGAGCTCGACGCGGTTGATCGCCGAGTGCACGGAGGCGACGCTCTGGGTGATACGGGCCGCGCCGACCGTGACGCGATTGCGGATCACGGGTGACGCGGTCGCGAGGATCTCCTCGCCCAGCGTGCGGCTCGCTCGCTGCAGCTGGACCGAGCTCCCGCGGAGCGCCCGGCGGATCTCGGGCCGCTGCGCGTAGCTGGTGCCGAGCTCGGCGTTGCCGGCGCTGTCGGCGATCACGGTCCCGGCCGCGTTGACGATCAGGACGCGCCCACGCACCGCCGCCGCGGCTGTGCGGGCGACAGTCGCCAGCTCGCTTCGGTGGCTCGGACCCAGCAGGTCCGCGGCGGTCGCAGCGACGAGGTCGGCCTGTCCCTGGGCCTGGGAGCGGACCTCGTCGTTGACGCGCGTTTTCAGGCTCAGCGCGAGCGGGATGCCGAGCGCGATGATCGCCAGCAGCAGCACGTAGGCGAGCGCCGCCTGCACGCCGCTGCGCAGGCGCATCGCCTCAGCTGCCGTCGCCGGCCATGCGGAAGCCGACGCCGCGGACCGTCTCGATGTAGCGAGGTGCGGCCGGATCCTCGCCGAGCTTCCGCCGCAGGCCGGCGATGTGGACGTCGAGCGTCTTGGTCGACCCGAACCAGTTCTCGTCCCAGACGTCGGACATCAGCGTCTCGCGGGTGACGACGTGCCCTGGCTCGGAGGCGAGGCGGGCAAGCAGGTCGAACTCCTTGCGTGTGAGCGACAGCTCCGAGTCCCCGAGCCACGCTCGCCGAGCGCCGCGGTCGAGTCGCAGCTCGCCGATCTCGACCTGAGAGGGGGCGTGCTCCGCGCTGCGAGCGATGCCCGTACGGCGAAGGATCGCGCGGATGCGCGAGATCACCTCACCTGGGGCGAACGGCTTGACGACGTAGTCGTCGGCGCCGAGCTCGAGGCCGACGACGCGGTCGGTCACGGTGCCGCGCGCGGTCAGCATGATGATCGGCACGGTCGAGTCGCGCCGCAGCTCACGGCACACGTCCAGGCCGTCGCGGTCGGGCAGCGTGAGGTCGAGCAGCACGACGTCCGGCTCCCGCTCGCGAGCCAGCTTCAGGGCGTCGCCGGCTGTGCTCGCGAGCACCGGCTCGAAGCCGCTGCGCGCCAGGGCCCGCGCGAACGGCTCCGCGATCGAAGGCTCGTCCTCGACGAGCAGGACCCGGGGTGGTCCCGTCGCGCGCGCTTCTGTCGGCATACCTAGGAGGCTGAAGCGCCGCCGGCGCGCCGCCATCCGGCGCGAGCCCGGGACCGCCTACGTGGTTTCCCGCAGGCGCAGCACCTCAGGCCCTCCCGGCGCGCCGCGGCAGCCGCTCGCTGACCCCGGCGACCGAGAACAGCCGCTCGACCTGGAGGCTCGTGCTGCCGATCACCAGCTCGCAGCCGCTGACCGCGCAGAGTTCGGCGCCGACGAGCAGCGAGCGCAGCCCGGTCGAGTCCATGAAGTCCAACTCGCTCATCTCGACCACGATGCGCCGCGCGCCGTCGGCGCACAGTTCGGCGATGGTCGTGTCGAGCTCCTCCGCGGAGGAGAGATCGAGTTCGCCCGCGAGCAGCACGGCCCAGGTGTCGCCGTCGGCCGCGGTCGTGATGCGCAGGAGATCGCCGTCACCGACCATCAAGTGCCCTCCCGGGCGGACGGACGCTGAACGAGATCGGGTTGGGCAGCACACATGGGCGACGACATCTCTCCTCGACACACTGGGGGCGGCTGTGTGCCGGTCGGCCCTGGACTGCGCCCCTCGCAGCGTGCTTCCCGGTTGCGCCGGAACCTGCCAGCGCCCCGGAATCGTAGCGGGCGCCCGGTGCGGATTCTGACGATGGTTCGCGTTCTGACAACGCCCGGCCGGACGGCTACTGGTCCGGCGGGATCTCTTCGTCGGGCTCTCCGTACTCGATGCCTTCGTCGGCCGGGTCCTCAGGCGTCTCCTGGTTGCCGTCGGCGATGATCCGGAACGGCGAGTGCTGGTCGCCGTGGGAGGTGTGCTCGATCAGTTCCTCTTCGGCGAGCTCGAAGCCCTCGGACTGGCCGCCGCCGCCCTCCTCGACGGCGCGCTTCTCCTCGCGGCGCCGGCGTTCGAGGTCGTATTCGTCCATGTCGGCCATCCTCAGGGCTGCAGCTGGCGCCGCGCGGAGTCCATCAGCTTCTCGGAGCTCTTGAGCTCGTCGAGCGCGGCCACCATCGCGTCGCGCTCGCAGTCGACCTTGGCGGGCCACGGCTTCGGCGGGTGCTCGTCCAGCGTCTTCATGCCGTTGCCGGTGATCATCACCACCACGGTCTCGTCCGGGCCGAAGCGGCCGGCCGCGGCGAGCTTCTCGAGCACCGCGATCGTGGTGCCGCCGGCCGGCTCGGTCAAGAGGCCCTCGGTGGCCGCGAGCAGGTCGATGCCGGCGAAGATCTCGGGGTCCGAGGCGAAGGCCGCCGTGCCGCCGCGTTTGTGGACCGCGTCGATCACGAGGTAGCCGTCGCCCGGCGCGCCGATCGCCAGGGAGTGCGCGGCGGTCTCGGGCATCACCGGGACGACCTCGGCCTCCTCGGAGAGGATCGCGCTGGCGATCGGGTTGCAGCCGCTCGGCTGGGCGATGTGGATCGCGCTGCGGTCGGTTTCGGCGAGCCCGAGGCGCTGCAGCTCGATCAGGCCCTTGTGCACGCGCGACGAGAGCGTGCCACCGGCGGCCGGGATCAGGATGTGCTCCGGGGATTCCCAGTCGAGCTGCTCGACGACCTCGAACGCGGCCGTCTTCGCGCCCTCGGCGTAGAAGGGGCGCAGCGTGATGTTCGTGAACTCCATCCCGGTCTCTTCGGCGACTTCGCGGCAGCGGCGGTTGGCTTCGTCGTAGTTGCCCTCGACCTGGCAGACCTTCGCGCCGAGGGCCATGCACCCGGCCGCCTTCGTCGCCTCGAGGCGGTTCGGGTAGAAGACGTAGGCGTCGACGCCCGCCTTGGCCGCGAGCGAGGCCGTGGCCGTGCCGACGTTGCCCGTCGAGACGCAGCCGATCTCGCTCTTGCCCTTCTCCAAGAGGCGCGCGATCGACATCGAGACCACGCGGTCCTTGTAGGAGAAGCTCGGGCGCTGGGAGGAGTCGTCCTTCAGATACAGGTTCGCGATCCCCAGCTCGGCGCCGAGCCGGTCGGCGCGGATCAACGGCGTGTAGCCGGAGAACTGGCCGACACGCGCCTGCGCGCGCGCGTCCACGATCGGCAGCAGCTCCTCGAAGTGCCAGATGTTCTGCGGGCGGTCCTCGCCGGGCACCTCGGCGAAGTGGCGGGCGGCGAGCTCGTAGTCGTAGACGACGTCGAGGCCCTTGCCGCAGTCCGGGCAGGAGAAGACCGGCGCGTCGAGCGGCCATTGCTTCTCGCAGCGATGGCAGGCGAGCTCGATCGCGCACGAGCGCGTCCGCTGCCGGAGCTGTGCGGTCTGGGTGCTCATGCGGGCACCTTGAACTCTACGCCGGGCCAAGGCGTTTGTGTTGCGGTCTCGTCATTGCCGAGCGCGAGCCACAGCTCCTCGGCGAGGTGTGGCGCGAACGGCGCGAGCATCTGGACGAGCACGCCGAGCGCTGCCGTGAGCGCCTCGAGGTTGGCGGCGCTGAGCGCCGGCTCGCGTGCGAGGACGCGTTTCTCGAAGTCCTTGACGCGGTCGAACAGGCGCATCAGGTTGCGCACTGCGGTGTGCAGCTCGATCGCCTCCATGTCCGCGGTCGTACGCTCGACGGCCGCCTCGCACCACTGGCCGAGTTTCACGCGCAGGTGCTCGCTCGTGTCCTTCTCGACCGTCTCGGGCGCCTGCGCGAGCTTCGACACCGTGTAGTCCCAGACCTGGCTGAGGAAGCGATGGCAGCGCAGGACAGCGGAGTCGCTCCAGTTCAGCGGCTTCTGAGCGCGCGCGGCGTAGAGCACCGCCAGGCGCACGGTGTCGGCGCCGTATCGCTCGACCAGATCGTCCGGGTCGACGACGTTGCCGAGGTGCTTGGACATCTTGCGCCCGTCGCGGATCACCATCTCGTGGAACAGGCAGCCCGCGAAGGGCTCGCCGTCGGCGAGGAACGACAGCTGCCCGATGTCGCGCAGCGCCTTCGTGACGGTGCGCTGGTCGAAGACGAAGTTGCCGCTGTCGGAGCCGGCGACCAGGCGCTCGGAGGGCAGCCAGTGGCGCAGGTCGGCCAGCGCGAAGATGTCCTGGAGCGGCTCGGAGCGGAACTCGGGCGGCACGCAGGCGGGCACCCACAGCCACAGCGCGTCGAAGTGGCAGTCCAGCGTGTCGGTCTCGCGCCGGGCCGGCCCGCCGCACGAGGGACAGGTGGTCTGCACGAAGTCCTCGAGCTCGGCGAGCGGGTTGCCCGTGCCGGTCGGACGGATGTCCAGCGGCAGCACGACCGGGAGCTGATCGAGCGGCACCGGCACGGCGCCGTCCTTCTCGCAGTAGACGATCGGGATCGGCGAGCCCCAGGAGCGCTGCCTCGAGATCACCCAGTCGGAGGCCTTGTAGCGGACCGCCGCCTGGCCCACCGGAGCGCGCCCGTTCGCCGCAGAGCCATCCCTCTCCTCCTCTAGATCCTCGCTCTCGGACAGCCCCAGCCGTCTGGCCAACACGGCGTCCGTCTTGTCGGCTGCCGGGATCCCCAGCGCGATCGTGGTGCCGAAGCGGGCGTCCACGACGGGCGAGATCACGACCGGAAGCGGCTCCTCGCCGAGGCCGGCGACGCTCGCACCCGTGTCGATCAGCGGGATCGCCTCCGCGTCGCGCGCGCTGCGCTCCCAGCCGCCCGAGCGCATGTGCTCGAGCTTGGCGGCGATGTCGGCGTCGGCGGCGTACTGCTCGGCCAGCGGGTGGCGCGGTGAGACCATCACGAAGCGCGCCTGCCCGAGCTGCTCGGCATGGGGGCTGAACACGGTGAGCGTCTCGCCGGCGGCGCCGGTCAGCTCCACCTCGACGCCGTCCACGCGGCCGAGCACATCGAGCTGGGAGTCCAGCGCCAGCTTGTCCCATTTGCCGCTCGCCTCGCGCTCGCCCAGACGGCTGTCGTTCTCCTCGACGTAGGCGCTGACCCTGAAGTACCACTGCGGCAGCTCGACCAGGCGCACCGGGTTGTGGCAGCGCCAGCAGGTGCCGCCGGCCTCGACCTGGATCGAGGCGAGCGTCGTCTGGCAGGTGTCGCACCAGTCGACCGTGCCCGTGCCGCGGTAGACGAGGCCGTTCTCCAGCAGCACGAGGAACAGCCACTGCGACCACCGGTACATGACCGCGTCCGAGGACAGGAACGAGCGCTCCCAGTCGAGCGAGAAGCCGAGCCGCAGGAGCTGCTCTTTCATGTGCTCGGCGCAGCGCGCGACCCAGTCGCTCGGCGACTCGCCGCCCGCGATCGCGCCCAGCTCCGCGGGCAGCCCGAACGCGTCGAAGCCGAAGGCGAACAGGACGTCCTCGCCGCGGGCGCGGCGGTAGCGCGCGTAGGCGTCTCCGACGGAGTAGGAGCGTACGTGACCGATGTGCACGTTGCCCGATGTGAAGGGGGCCGACGGCTTGATGTAGAGGTGCGGACGCTCGTCGTCGAGCGCGGGCGTGCGGAACGCGTCGCGCTGGGTCCAGGAGGCCTGTCGGCGGGCCTCCACGGCATGCGGGTCGTAGCGCCTGTCGATGGGGCCGCTCACGGTCCGTTCGAGGATATCCGAGGGCCTTCGGCCGAGCCGGCCGTTGCTATGCTCAGCAGGACTTGGCTGCCGCCGCCCGACAGGCGTTCACGCCGCTCTGCCGACCTGTTGGAGGCCCCGCCGCGAGCGGGGTTTTTTCGTCCGTGCCGACTGCGAGGATTCGACGATGGAGATAGAGATCGGACGTGGAAAGAAGGGTCGTCGCGCTTATGGGTTCGACGACATCGCGATCGTTCCTTCACGCCGCACCCGCGATCCCGACGACATCGACATCTCCTGGAAGCTCGGCCCCTACCAGTTCGAGCTGCCGATGATGGCCTCCGCGATGGACGGCGTCGTCTCGCCGGAGACCGCCGGCATCGTCGGTCGCCTCGGCGGCCTCGCCGTCCTGAACCTCGAGGGCATCTTCACCCGCTACGAGGACGCCGAGGAGCAGCTCGAGCGGATCTCCGGGCTGCCGAAGGAGCTTGCCACGCGCGAGATGCAGGAGATCTACCGCGAGCCCGTCAAGCCCGAGCTGATCGCGCAGCGCGTGCAGGAAATCAAGGACCAGAAAGTGGTCGTGGCGGCCTCGCTGACCCCGCAGCGGGTGCTCAAGTACCACGAGATCGCGCTCGAGGCCGGGCTCGACGTGCTCATCATCCAGGGCACGGTCGTCTCCGGCGAACACGTCTCGACCGTCTCCGAGCCGCTCAACCTGAAGGAGTTCATCCCGAGCCTCGACGTGCCCGTCGTGGTCGGCGGCTGCGCCTCCTACCCGACGGGCCTTCACCTGATGCGCACCGGCGCCGCCGGCGTGCTCGTCGGCGTCGGTCCCGGCGCCGCGTGCACCACGCGCGGCGTGCTCGGAATCGGCGTGCCGCAGGCGACCGCGATCGCCGACGTCGCCCACGCCCGCTCCACGCACATGCTGGAGACCGGCGAGTACTGCCAGGTGATCGCCGACGGCGGCATGCGCAACGGCGGCGACGTCTCGAAGGCGATCGCGCTCGGCGCGGACGCCGTGATGATCGGCTCGCCGCTGGCACGCGCCTACGAGGCGCCCGGCCGCGGCTTCCACTGGGGCATGGCGACCTTCCACCCCGATCTGCCGCGCGGCGCGCGCGTCGCGACGACGCAGAACGGCACGCTCGAAGAGATCCTCGTCGGGCCCGCGCGCGAGAACGACGGCACCTTCAACCTGTTCGGCGGCCTTCGCACCTCGATGGCCACCTGCGGGCACAAGGACCTCGCCGAGTTCAACCGCGCCGAGGTGGTCGTCGCGCCGTCCCTGCAGACGGAGGGCAAGTCGCTCCAGCGCGACCAGGAAGTCGGCATGGGTGCCACCAACGGGAAGGTTGCAGCGCTCGTAAATGACTGATGCTGCTGACCACGGCGCTCGCGCCGGAGGTCGAGCAGCGAAAGCGGATCACGCCTGCTCCCACCGCGGAGCACCCGTAAGGGGCACAGCAGGAGATCGTCGTCCTCGATTACGGCGGGCAGTACTCGCAGCTGATCGCGCGCCGCGTGCGCGACTGCGGCGTGTTCAGCGAGCTGCTGCCGCACCATGTGCCGATCGAGGAGATCGCGGCGCGCAAGCCGCGCGGGATCATCCTCTCCGGCGGGCCGGCCTCGGTGTACGCCGACGGCGCCCCCGCGCTCGACGAGCGCCTGCTCGACCTCGGCGTCCCCGTGATGGGCATCTGCTACGGCATGCAGCTGCTCGTCCACACGCTCGGCGGGCGCGTCGAGCAGGCGGAGGTCGGCGAGTTCGGCCGCTCCGATCTGCGGGTGAGCGAGCCCGGTGTGCTGCTCGAGGGCCTGCCGCGCGAGCAGACGTGCTGGATGTCGCACCGCGACACCGTCTACGAGGCGCCGCCCGGCTTCACGGCGCTCGCCTCCTCGACGGCCTCGCCGGTCGCGGCGGTGCAGGACGCCGAGCGCGGCATCTACGGCATCCAGTTCCACCCCGAGGTCGTCCACACCCCCTACGGACAGGAGATCCTGACCCGCTTCCTGACCGAGGTGTGCGGCTGCGAGCGCAACTGGTCGGCCGCTTCGATCGTCGAGGAACAGGTGCGGCGGATCCGCGAGCAGGTCGGCGAAGGCAAGGTGATCTGCGGCCTCTCCGGCGGCGTCGACTCCTCGGTCGCCGCGCTGCTCGTGCACCGCGCGATCGGCGACCAGCTCACCTGCGTCTTCGTCGATCACGGGCTGATGCGAAAGGACGAGGGCGAGCAGGTGATCCAGACCTTCCGCGACACGTTCAAGGTCCCGCTCGTCGCGGTGGACGCAGAGTCGCGCTTCCTCGAGAAGCTCGAGGGCGTCACCGAGCCGGAGGCCAAGCGCAAGGCCATCGGGGCCGAGTTCATCCGCGTGTTCGAGGAGGAGGCCTCCAAATTGGCGGATCCCGCCCACCCCGCCGCGCGCTTCCTGGTGCAGGGGACGCTCTACTCCGACGTGATCGAGTCCGGCGGCGGCACAGGCGCCTCGACGATCAAGTCCCACCACAACGTGGGCGGGCTGCCCGACGACCTCCAGTTCGAGCTCGTCGAGCCGCTGCGCGCGCTGTTCAAGGACGAGGTCCGCGCCGTCGGCGCCGAGCTGGGGCTGCCCGAGCGGCTCGTCTGGCGCCAGCCCTTCCCCGGCCCCGGCCTCGCGATCCGGGTCGTCGGCGGCGAAGCCACGCGCGAGCGCCTCGACGTCCTGCGCGAGGCCGACCACATCCTCCAGGACGAGATCCGCAAAGCCGGTCTCTACCGCGAGCTCTGGCAGTCCTTCTGCGTGCTGCCCGACGTGCGCACCGTCGGCGTGCAGGGCGACGAGCGCACCTACGGCTATGTCGTGGTCGTGCGCGCGGTGACCAGCGACGACGCGATGACCGCCGACTGGGCGCGGCTCCCGTACGACCTGCTGGAGACGATCGCCTCGCGCATGATCAACGAGCTGCGCGAGGTGAACCGGGTGGTGCTCGACATCACGTCGAAGCCACCAGGCACCATCGAGTGGGAGTAGCCCCTCAGGCCTTGTCTCGCCGCCGCTCGCCGGCGTCCTCGCTCGTTCGTGTGCAGAGCACATTTCACTCGCTGCGTCCTGGCGAGCGAACGCGATCCTGCGGGCTGAGCGCGACCCCAGGGGGACGTGTGTCACCAGTGGGCGCGCCCGGCTGCGGGCGTGAGTCCCTTTGTCTGTCCTGAATTATGTCGGTTAGCTGTCGATATCACGCCGATAAGACGATAGACTCCGTGCTGTGACCACGGCCTATGCAGAAGAGGCGATCCACGTCCACGATCTCGGTCACCTCTCCGACCGCGACATCGCTCGCGCGACAGGGGCGGCGCCGAGCACCGTGCGGGAATGGCTCGCGCGGCGGAGCACGCCCAGCGGCGCGAGGGCCGAGCGGCTCGCCGAGCTCTCCTCGCTCGTCGAACGGCTGGCGCGCGTCGTCCGGCCCGCTTACATCCCGGTGTGGCTCAGCAAGCCCGTTCCGGCGCTCGACGACGACAAGCCGATCGACCGCATCGCCACCGGTGACTACCGCGCAGTCGCCGCCCTGATCTCCGGGCTCGAGGACCCAGGCGCAAGCTGAGGTGCCGCTGGCGGTCGCAGCGCTCGCGGTGCGCGGACGCTGGCTCAAGCACACCTCACCCGGGACCCCGGCTCTCCCGGAACGCGAGCCGCCGCCCGACAACCGGTGGCAGCGAGGCGAGGTCGTCGATGCCCTGTACCTGGCTGACAGCGAGGACACGGTCTGGGCGGAGTGGTACCGGTACCTCGCCGAGCTCGCGATCCCGCCGCTCGCGCAGATGCCGCGCGACCTGTGGAGGTGGGCGGTCGATGTCGAGGTGGCCGATGTGACATCGAAAGATGGGATCGATGCGGTGGGGCTCTCCGTGCCGACGCCCGGCCGCAGAGGCTGGTCGCGCTACCAGAAGGTCGGCGAGCGGCTCTGGAGGGAGGGCTGGAACGGCCTGGTCGCCCCGAGCGCGGCCCGTCCCGAGGGGCGCGTGCTCTGTCTGTTTCGGAGCGGCAACGCAGTCCACGGAGCCAAGCCCCTGCCTCCGCCGCGCCGCGTCTCGGAACCCCCGGCGCCACCGACCGGGCTCAGAACCTGAGCTGGCCATGACTGGTTCAATTGAACGACGATGAACCCGTCCGCCGCCGCCACCTTCGAGCAACCGCCGCCGCCCACCGCCGCTGAGCCGCTGATCGGCGAGGCGCCGCCGTCACCGGCCGGGCCGCTCGTCGGGGAGGACTTCCGAGCGCCGACGCCCCCAGCGGTGGGCCTCCCGCGCGTGATCCAGTCTCTGCGCCTGATCAAGCGCCAGTCGGACTACGTGTTCCGCTCGGCGCGCGAGCTGGGCGACACGTTCATCGCCCGCGTGGCGACGGGAGAGAACCTCGTGATCACGAGCCATCCCGATCACGCGCGTTCGCTGTTCACCGCCGACCCTGAGCTCGCGCCGTCGATGACGGCCGAATCGCCGCTGCGCCCGGTCGTCGGCGAGCACTCGGTGCTGACCCTGCTCGGGGCCGAGCACATGCGCCAGCGCAAGCTGCTGCTGCCGAGCTTCCACGGCGCCGCGGTCGAGCGCTACACCGCGATGATCGCCGAGGTGGCCGAGCGGGAGATCGACTCTTGGCCGGTGGGGGAGCCGTTCGCGCTCGCACCCGCGATGCAGGCGATCACGCTGGAGGTGATCCTCTCGGGGATCTTCGGGGTCGAGGGGGAGCCGGCCGCCGGCACGCCCGAGCGCGACCTGCGCGAAGCGATCCGGGACGCGGTGCGCCTCGCCGCGAGCCCGCTCGGCCAGGCGCTCGAACTGCTGAACGTGGGGCGGACCGAGCCGCCGCGGGTGACGATGCGGTTCGTCGCGAGCCTCGACCGGCCGATCTACGCCGCGATCACGGCGCGACGGGCGGCCGGTGAGGAGGGGTGCAGCGGCGAGGACGTGTTCTCGCTGCTGCTGCGGTCGCGCTACGAGGACGGCGAGCCGATGTCCGACCAGGAGCTCCGCGACGAGCTGATCACGCTGGTGCTGGCGGGGCACGAGACGACCGCGCATTCGCTCGCGTGGGCCTTCGAGCGGCTGCTGCGCGCGCCGCATGCCTACGAGCGTCTGCGCGAAGAGGTGCGAGGAGATGAGGAGGAGAGGGGGGGCGAGGAGTACATCGAGGCGGTGATTCACGAGTCGATGCGCGCCCGTCCCGTGATCCCGATCGTCGGACGGCGTGTGACCGCCCCGTGGCGGCTCGGGGAGTGGCGGCTGCCGGCGCAGAGCGCCGTCCTCGTGAGCATCCTGCTCCTGCATCACCGCGGCGACCTCTACCCGCGCCCCTCCGAGTTCCTCCCGGAGCGCTTCCTCGGGGTGAAGCCCGGCACCTACACGTGGCTCCCGTTCGGGGGCGGGATCCGCCGCTGCCTGGGGGCGACGCTCGCGATGGCCGAGCAGCGTGTGGTGCTGCGTGCGATCGCGAGGCGGACCGACCTCGAAGCTGTCGATCCGGCCCCCGAACGGCCGCGGCACCGCAACGTGACGATGATCCCCGCGCACGGCGCGCGGGCGATCATGCGGGCGCGCACCTGAAGGCGGCCCGCACTCGTTATCATGGTCCGCTCGCCGCGCGAGCCCGCGTGGCTTTTTGACGCCATGGCACCCTCCACCCGGACCTACACAGCGAAGTCGACCGACCGCGAGCGCAACTGGCTGATCGTGGACGCGAACGGCAAGACGCTCGGACGGCTGGCGACCCAGCTCGCCGACCTGCTGCGCGGCAAGCGCAAGCCGGAGTACACGCCCCACGTGGACACCGGGGACTTCGTCGTGGTCGTCAACGCCGAGAAGATCCATGTCAGCGGCAACAAGCGCCAGGACAAGCGCTACTACCGCCACTCCGGCTACCCGGGCGGGCTGCGCTCGCGCACCTTCGAGGAGATGCAGGCGCGGCGCCCCGAGGAGATCATCCGTCTCGCGGTCAAAGGCATGATGCCTCGCAACCGGCTGGCCCGGAAGCAGCTGACGAAGCTCAAGATCTACGCCGGCCCGGAGCACCCGCACGTGGCGCAGAAGCCCACCCCCTTCGAGATCGAGGTCTGATGGCAGACGACGACGCACCCGAGCAGCACGCCGTCCCGGGCGAGGACGCCCAGGAGATCGCAGGCTCCGCCGAGGACGCGGCCCTGGAGGCCGCGCAGGAGGCGCAGGACGCGGGCGGCGAGACGCCGCCCGAGCCCGCCGCGGTCGAGCCGGCGGGCGAGGGGCACGCGGTGCCGAGCGCCGAGGCGCAGGAGATCGCCGGCTCTGCCGAGGACGCGGCGCTCGAGGCCGCCCAGGAGGCCCAGGACGAGGCGGCGGTCGAGGCCGCCGTCGACGAGGGCTCCGAAGACGCTGAGGAGGAGGCTGCCGAGGAGGAGGCGGCGCGGAGCACGGGCGGCGGTGCCAAACAGGCCGTCCCCGGCGCGCACCTCGAGGTCGACATCGTGCCCGAGGGCGCCGACCCGCTGAGCCGCGGCGAGGAGTACGCCGACCCGTACGCCGTCGAGGAGACCGAGGAGGCGCCCGCCGAGCCCGCCGCCGAGGGCGAGGGCGACGAGGAGGCACTGGCCGAGCCGATCTCCACCGCCGCGATCGATCTCGCCTCAGGCGCGCGCTACCGCGCGACCGGCAAGCGCAAGACGGCGATCGCGCGCGTGACGCTGCGACCCGGCAGCGGCAGCTACCTGGTCAACGGCCGCGCGCTCGAGGAGCACTTCCCCCGCAACACCCTGCAGCGGAACATCCGCCAGCCACTGGAGACGGTCGGCTACCAGGACCGCATGGACGTGGTCGCGCGCCTGCACGGCGGCGGCATCTCCGCACAGGCCGGCGCGTTGCGCCACGGCGTCTCGCGCGCCCTGCTCGAGGCCGACCCGAACCTGCGCGGCGAGCTCAAGCGCCGCGGCTTCCTGACGCGCGACTCGCGCGCCAAGGAGCGCAAGAAGGCCGGTCTGAAGAAGGCGCGCAAGCGCCCGCAGTTCTCCAAGCGCTAACAGCCGCATGGCCCGCAAGCTGTTCGGTACGGACGGCGTTCGAGGCGTCGCCGGCGAGCTTCTGACCGCCGAGCTGGCGCTCGCGCTGACCCATGTCGCCACGGCGCAGCTGCCGGTCGAGCGCCCGCGCGTGCTGATCATCCGCGACACCCGTGAGTCCGGTGAGATGCTGCAGGCTGCGGTCGCGGCGGGCGTCGCTGCGGCCGGGGGCGACGCGCTGCTCGGCGGCGTGCTGCCGACGCCCGCGGCGCCGCTCTTGCTGGGCCAGTACGGCTTCGACCTCGGCGTCGTGCTGTCGGCCTCGCACAACCCGTACGAGGACAACGGCATCAAGTTCTTCGGCGGCGACGGCTACAAGCTCTCGGACGAGGCCGAGCTTGCGATCGAGGCGGCGCTCGAGGCGGGACGCGAGCCCGGCCCGCCGCCTGCGATGGGGCACGTGCGCGAGCTGCGCGGCGCCGCCGAGGACTACCTGCGCGAGCTCCACACACGCTTTGCCGAGCTGGACCTGAGCGGGCTCGACGTGCTGCTCGACTGCGCCAACGGCGCCACCTATCGCGTCGGCCCGGAGATCTTCTCGCGGCTCGGGGCGAAGGTGACCGTGCTCGCCGCAAGCCCCGACGGGCGCAACATCAACGACGGCTGCGGCTCGACGCACGTCGAGGAGCTGGCGCGGAAGGTCCTCGCGGGCGGCCACTCGATCGGCTTCGCCTTCGACGGCGACGGCGACCGCGTGCTCGCGGTCGACGCGCGCGGCGAGGTCGTCGACGGCGACGAGCTGCTCGCGCTGGCGGCCACGCACCTGCGGCGGGCCGGGCGGCTGCCCGGGGACGGCGTGGTCGTGACGGTGATGACCAACTACGGCTTCCACACCGCGATGGAGCGCGAGGGGGTCGAGGTGGCGGTGACCGCCGTCGGCGACCGTTACGTGCTCGAGGAGCTGCGCGCTCGCGGCTGGGCGCTCGGCGGCGAGCAGTCCGGGCACCTGATCGAGATGGCGTTCAACCGCACCGGCGACGGTATCGCGGGCGCGCTGCTCACCCTCGAAGCGCTCGCCGGCGGCGAGCTCTCCGAACGCCACGCGATGGAGAAGCTGCCGCAGCGGCTCGTGAACGTGCGCGTGCGCGACCGCGAGTCGATCGCCGGCGCCGACGCCGTCCATGCGGCCGCACGCGACGCCGAGGCCGAGCTCGAGGGGCGGGGACGCGTGCTGATCCGTCCCAGCGGCACCGAGCCGCTCGTCCGGGTGATGGTGGAGGCGCCGACGGAGGAGGAGGCAGACGCCCTCTGCTCGCGGCTCGTGACGATCGTCCGCTCCGAGCTCGGCGCGGAGTAGTCTCGGCCCGCCGATCCCGGCGGGCAAAAAGGGACCGCATCGGGAGGCCCCGGCCGTAACCGCCTGGTGCAGTAGTCAGGCCGAGTCGCGGCGGCCGTGGAACCACGAGCCGTCGGGCAGCGCGAACGAGGAGCCGGCGGAGCCCGGCGGGACCGCCGCGTCGCGGCTGCGCAGCCGCGCCAGGCGCCGCGGCGAGCGCCCGCGCGAGGCGCTCGGCGGCGGCGCCTCGTCGGCGATCCCGCTGAGCTCGTCGTCCACGCGCGCCAGCTCGGCTGACAGCCGCGCGGCGGTGCCGTGGAACGCCGGGCCGGTCGAGTCGCTCAGCAGCCGCTCGAGCCGCGCGAGGCCGCGCGCGTACAGCGCCTCCCGCGAATCGACGCGGGCCGCCAGCTCTCGTACCGCCTCCTCGTTGCGCAGGAGCGCATCGCGGCTGGGGGAGACACGAGCGGCGCTCGGCCCCTGCTCGGCGGCGAGCAGCAGCCCGCCGAGCGCCGCGGCGAGCATCTCGCGGTGGCGAGGCGCGGTCAGCCGCGCCGCCTGGGCGGCGAGAAGCTTCGAGGCGGCCGGGTCCTCACCGGCGGCCAGGCGCCTGTCGAGGGAGAACCAGCGCACGCGCGCGACCGCTCGCATCGCGGCGCCCGGCTCGCTCGGGGTCGAGTCACGAGGCACTGCGTAGGGAAAGAGGCCTTCCTGGTGTAGCATGGCTGTGACACCTCCAATTGACGTTAGACGGTGTTACACCCGGTAACCTACCACATTCGTACGAAGGTTTCAGCATGACGCGCAAAGCACCCCACAGCCTCGATCTGGTGATCGACTTCGTGAACACCGCCGACCCCGACAGCGGGGAGGTGATTAAAGGCCCCGCCGACCTCGCACGGTGGCTGACAGGGCGCGAGCTGATGGCCGCCGGCGAGCGCGCCGGCCCCGAGGACTACGAGCGCGCGGTCGAGCTGCGCGAGGCCTTGCGCAGCACGATGCTGGCCAACAACGGCGGCCCCGACGACGCCGCGGCCACCACGCTGCTGGAGGCGGCGGCGCGGCGCGGCGAGCTCAGCGTGCACTTCCGCGACGGCACGTCGCTGCTGGAGCCCTGCGTGGACGGCCCCGGCGGCGCGCTCGCCGCCCTGCTCGCGCCGGTCGCCGAGGCGATGTCCGACGGCACCTGGGCGCGCGTGAAGGCCTGCCGCGCCGAGGACTGCCAGTGGGCCTTCTACGACTTCTCGCGCAACCGCTCGGGAACCTGGTGCGACATGGCCGTCTGCGGCAACCGCGAAAAGGTCCGCGCCTACCGCGCCCGCACCGCGAAATAGCCCCAGCCCCCGGCGCCGACGCGTGGTCGGCGGTGCCGCCACCGAGAGAGGAAAGACGGGAAGGCGGGGCACACCCCTTTATCCTGACTCCGATGTGCGGCATCGTTGGGTACGTCGGGGCTCGTCCGGCGCGCGACCTCCTGCTGGCCGGGCTCACGCGGCTCGAATACCGGGGCTATGACTCCGCCGGCATCTCGGTGATCGCCGACGAGCGGATCGACGCCGTGCGGGCGGTCGGCAACCTCGCGGCGCTGCGCGAGAAGCTCGCCGGCGACGCCGGCGCTGTCGCGGTCGCCGAGCGGCCTGCCACGACCGGCATCGGGCACACCCGCTGGGCCACCCACGGCCGCGTCTCCGAGCAGAACGCGCACCCGCACTCCGACAGCGCCGACCGCGTCCACGTCGTCGTCAACGGGATCGTCGAGAACTACATCGCGCTCAAGGAGCGCCTGCTCGCGAACGGCAGCGAGTTCAGCTCCGAGACCGACGCCGAGGTGATCGCGCACCTGATCGCCGAGCACTACGACGGCGACCTGGGTGAGGCGGTGCGCCGCGCGTACGCGGAGCTCGAGGGCCACTACGCGTTCGTCGCGATGAGCCTCGACGAGCCCGAGGTGCTGGTCGGCGCGCGCAAGGAGTGCCCTCTCATCCTCGGCCGTGGCGAGGGCGAGCAGTTCGTCGCCTCGGCGGTGCCCGGCTTCCTCGCCGAGACGCGCGAGGTCCAGTACCTGGAGAACGGGGAGATCGCGGTTCTCAGCTCCCGCCGGCGTGCGCATCATGGACGCCGCGGGTACGCCGGTCGAGCGCGAGGTCGAAGCCGTCGACTGGGACGAGGCCACCGCCGAGAAGGCGGGCTACGAGACCTTCATGCTCAAGGAGATCCACGAACAGGCGGACGCGGTCGCCGACGCGATCGCCGACCGCACCGCGCGGCGCGACGGCGTGGACCTGCAGGAGGAGGGCGCCTTCGACGAGTCGCTGCTGGAGGGCGTGCGGCGGATCGTGATCGTCGCGTGCGGCACCTCCTACCACGCCGGCCTGATCGGGCGCTACGCGATCGAAGAGTGGGCGCGGCTGCCGGTCGAGATGGACATCGCCTCCGAGTACCGCTACCGCAACCCGGTCGTCTCGCCCGAGGACCTCGTGATCGGCATCTCGCAGTCCGGCGAGACCGCCGACACGCTCGCGGCGATGCGCCTCGCGAGCGAACGCGGCGCCCGCGTGCTCGCGGTCACGAACGTGATGGGCTCGGAGGCCACGCGCACGGCCGATGGCGTGCTGTTCACGCGCGCCGGGATGGAGATCGGCGTCGCCGCCACCAAGACCTTCATCTGCCAGGTGGCGGCGATGTACCTGCTCGGCCTGCGCCTCGCCGAGCTGCGCGGGGAGCTGCCGCCCGAGCGCCTGCGCGAGCTGGTGAGCGAGATGAAGCGGCTGCCCCACTGCATCGACGAGGTCCTTGCCGGCGCCGACGAGCAGATCGAGCCGATCGCCGAGGCGCACTGGCAGAGCGACTTCTTCCTCTACATCGGCCGCCACGTCGGGCTGCCCGTCGCGCTCGAGGGCGCGCTGAAGCTCAAGGAGATCTCCTACATCGCGACCGACGCCTACGCCGCCGGCGAGATGAAGCACGGGCCGATCGCGCTGCTCGACGACTCGACGCCCGTCGTCTGCGTCGCGACCGACTCGCCGGTGCTCGAGAAGGTCGTCTCCAACATGCAGGAGGTGCGCGCCCGCGGCGCCCACGTGATCGCGATCGCGACCCGCGGCAACGAGCGCATCGAGGGCCAGGCCGAGGCCGTCGTCACGGTCCCCTCGCTCGACTGGATGCTGCAGCCGCTGCTCGCGGTGATCCCGCTGCAGTTGCTCGCCTACAAGATCGCCCGCCGTCGGGGGCTGAACGTCGACCAGCCCCGCAACCTCGCGAAGACGGTCACGGTCGAGTAGGGAGCAACCGTCCTGCCCGCTCGGCACGGCCGGGCGCGCGGGCATCATTACCATCGCTGTCGTGCAGGAGCTTCCCGCCTGGCTCACGCCGCTCCCCGACGCCGAGGCGATGCGGGCGACCGACCGCTGGGCGATCGACGAGCAGGGCGTCCCGAGCCTCGATCTGATGGAGCGCGCGGGCGGCGCCGTCGTGCGCGCGCTCGAGCGGCTCGTGCCCGACGGCCCGGTCACGGTCGTGTGCGGCAAGGGCAACAACGGCGGCGACGGCCTCGTCGTCGCGCGGCTGCTGCGTGACGGCGGGCGGGAAGTGGTGCTCGTGTGCGTCGCCGCCCCGGAGGAGCTCTCCGGCGATGCCGCGCGCAACCTCGAGCGACTGCCCGGCGCGGGGCCGGCGCGCCTCGACGGCAGCCCGTGGGCGGAGGGGCAGGAGGCCGTGCGACCTTTCGAGCGCCCGGCCGTGATCGTCGACGCGCTGCTCGGCACCGGCTTCAGCGGCGCGCCCCATGGAGGAGTAGCCGAGGCGATCGCGGCGATCGAGCGGGCCGGCGCGCCCGTGGTGAGCGTGGATGTGCCGAGCGGCGTCGACGCCTCGACGGGGGTCGTAGAAGGCCAGGCCGTGCACGCCGCGGTGACCGTCACCTTCCACGCCGCCAAGCCCGGCCTGTGGATCCGGCCGGGCAAGGAGCACGCCGGCAGCGTCGAGGTCGCCGACATCGGCATCCCTCGCGGTGCGCCGGCCGAGGCGCGCGCCGGGCTGATCTCCGAGGAGGTACTGGCGCTGCTGCCGCGCCGCACGGGCGGCTCGACCAAGTTCCTCTCCGGGCACGTGCTCGTCGCGGGGGGCTCGGTCGGGCTGACCGGCGCGCCCGCGATGGCCTCGCGCGCGGCGATGCGCGCGGGCGCCGGCTATGTCACCACCTTCGTGCCCGCCGCGGTGCAGCCGGTGCTCGCCGGCAGCGGCGTGCCCGAGGTGATGTTCCGGGGGCTGTCCGAAACGGCGGGCGCTCTGGACGTCGACGGCGTCGAGCAGGTGCTCGACACGACGGTGCGCGCCGGCGCGCTGGCGCTCGGCCCCGGGCTCGGACGCGAGGAAGGCGCGATCGCGTTCGCGCGGCGGCTCGCGCGCGCCGCCCGCCTGCCCCTGGTGCTCGACGCCGACGGTCTGAACGCGCACGCGCGCCGGCCCGAGGAGCTGGCGAGCCGGGTCGCGGCGACCGTGCTGACTCCGCACGCCGGCGAGCTCGCGCGCCTGCTCGATCTCCGCACGCGAGGACATCGAGGCCGAACGGCTGCGCTTCGTCCGCTCGGCCGCGGCGCGCTCCGGCGCGGTGGTCGTGCTGAAGGGGGACGACACCCTCATCGCCGCGCCGGACGGGATCGTCGCTGTCAGCCCCGGCGGCAGCCCCGCGCTCGCGACGGCCGGCACCGGCGACGTGCTGAGCGGCGTGATCGCGGCCGTGCTCGCACAGCGCCTGGAGCCGTTCGAGGCCGCGGCCGCGGGCGTGCTGCTGCACGCGCGCGCCGGGCGCCTGGCCGCACGCGCGGCCGGCGCCGCCGAGGCGGTGATCGCCGGCGACGTGATCGAAGCGCTCGGAGCGGCGCGCAGCCGCGACGTGGAGCAAGGCGAGGTGGCCCGTGGCTAGGGCGGCGACAGAGGTCGTCGAGCGCGCGCGGGCGCGCGTCAACCTGGCGGCGATCGAGCGCAACTGCGCACGGCTGCGCGGCGAGCTCTCCGGCGAGACGCGGCTGTGCGCGGTCGTGAAGGCCGACGCCTACGGCCACGGCGCGGTGCAGAGCGCGCGCGCCGCGCTGGCCGGCGGCGCGAGCTGGCTGGCGGTGGTCGAGGCCGCCGAGCTGGGCGAGCTGCGCGCGGCGGGGCTGGGCGAGGTGCCGGTGCTCGTGATGGGGGCGCTGACCGAGGACGAACTGCGGCTCGCGCTGGCCGATGGGGGAGAGGTCGTGGTGTGGAGCGAGGAGGCCGTGGAGGCGGTCGCCGCCGCCGGCGGAGGCAGGCGTCCACGTCAAGCTCGACTCGGGCATGGGCCGGCTCGGAACGCGCGACCCCGAGCGTGCGAGCGCGGTGGTGGCGGCCGCCGAGCGCGCGCCCGGCGTGCGGCTCGGCGGGCTGATGACCCACTTCGCCACCGCCGACGAACGGGATGACGGCGGCTTCTTCGAGGAGCAGCTCGACGTGTTCAGCCGCTGGGCACGCCCGCTGGCCGAGGCCCGCCCCGGAGTGCTGGTGCACGCCGCCAACAGCGCGGGCGTGCTGCGCGAGAAAGGCGCGCACTTCGACATGGTGCGCTGCGGGATCGCCGTCTACGGCATGGACCCGTTCGGGGAGGATCCTGCGGCGCGGGGGCTCGAGCCCGCGCTCGAGCTCACGTCCTACGTCGCGGAGGTGAAGCGCTGCCGCGCCGGGGAGAGCGCGGGCTACGGCAGGCGCTTCGTCGCCGAGCGCGACACCACGGTGGGCCTGCTGCCGATCGGCTACGGCGACGGCTGGCGCCGGGCGCTGTCCGGCAACGCCGAGGCGCTGATCGGCGGCGAGCGCCGTCCGCTGGTGGGGACCGTGAGCATGGACAGCGTGACCGCCGACCTCGGCCCCGAGGCGGACGAGCGGCTGCGCGGCGAGGTCGCGGTGCTGATCGGCCGCCAGGGCGATGAGAGGATCACCGCGGAGGACCTCGCCCGGCGGCTCGGCACGATCAACTACGAGATCACGTGCGGGCTGAGCGCGCGCGTGCGGCGCCGCTACCACCGCGACGGCGAGCCGGCGGGCGCCGCGGAGCCGCGGTGAGCGCCGGCCTCGACGCCGCACGGCGAGCGCTCGCCGGGCGCCCCGCGTGGCTGGTCGGCGGCGCGGTGCGCGACGGCCTGCTGGGGCGGGAGACCTCCGACTTCGACATCGTCGTCGAGCGCGACCCGGCCGAGGCCGCGCGCGCGGTCGCCCGCGCGGGCGGACGGGCCGCCTGCTTCGAGCTGTCCGAGGAGTTCGGCGCCTGGCGGGTGGTCGCGCGCGATGGCAGCTGGCAGGTGGACGTCGAGCCGATGCGCGCCTCCACGCTCGACGCCGACCTGGCGCTGCGCGACTTCACCGTCAACGCGATCGCCGAGCCGCTCGCCGGCGGCCCGCCGGTCGATCCGCTGGGCGGCGCGCGCGACCTGCGCGCGGGCCTGCTGCGCGCCGCCGGCCCCGAGGCCTTCGAGCAGGACCCACTGCGCGTGCTGCGCCTCGTGCGCGTGGCCGTCGAGCTGGGGCTCGAGCCCGACCGCGACACCCTCGCGCTGGCCGCCGCGCAGGCCGGCGGCCTCGCGGCGGTGTCGGGCGAGCGGGTGTTCCTGGAGCTGCGGCGGATCGTCGCGTCCGGGCGCCCGCGGGAGGGGATCGAGCTGATGGAGCGTCTCGGGGCGCTGCGCGCGGTCCTGCCCGAGCTTGCGGCGCTGCGAGGGGTCGAGCAGAGCGCCTACCACCACGCCGACGTCTACGAGCACACGCTCGAGGTGCTCGACCGGGCTGTCGAGCTGACCTCCTCGCCCGCGGGAGACGCCGTGCTCGCGATCGGGGCGAACGCCGGGCGCGCCGAGGCGCTGCTGGCCGAGCCGCTGGCGGACGACATGACCCGGGGCCAGGCGCTGCGCTGGGGCGCGCTGCTCCACGACGCCGCCAAGCCGCTCACCCGCGAGGTGCGTCCGGACGGCCGCGTGACGTTCATGGGCCACGACAGGCTCGGAGCCGAGCTGTCGCGCGAGGTGCTCGCGCGGCTGCGTTCGAGCGAGCGGCTGCGCGTGCACGTCGCCGGCCTCGTCCGCCACCACCTGCGCCTCGGCTTCCTCGTCCACGAGCCACAGCCGCTGTCGCGGCGCGCGCTCTACCGCTACCTGCACGCGTGCGCCCCCGTGCAGGCCGACGTCACGCTGCTCTCGGTGGCCGACCGCCTCGCGACGCGGGGACGCAGCTCCGAGCGCGCGATCGAGGCGCACCTGCGGCTGGCCGCCCTCGTGCTCGACGAGGCGCTGCGCTGGCACGAGGAGCCCCAGCCGGCGCCGCTGCTGCGCGGCGACGAGCTGGCGGGTGAGCTCGGCCTCGCCCCCGGCCCGGAGCTCGGACGGCTCCTCGAGGAGCTCGCCGAGGCTCGCTTCGCGGGTGAGATCTCGAGCCGCGGGGAGGCGGTCTCGTACGCTCGTGCGATCTCGGCGGCCGAGCCGCGCGCCGCGGGCTAGTCTTCAGCGCCGTGCCCGACCCCGACTGCATCTTCTGCAAGATCGTCGCCGGCGAGCTGCCGGCCACGATCGTCGACGAAGACGAGCGGACGATCGCCTTCATGGACATCGCCCCCGCGACGCGGGGGCATGCGCTGGTGATCCCGCGCGAGCACTCGCGCGACCTGCTCGAGGTGGGCGCGGAGGACCTGCAGGCGACGATCCTCGGCGCGCAGCGCCTGGCTGCCCGCGTGCACGAGCGCCTCGGCGCCGCTGGGGTCAACCTGCTGAACTCCTGCGGCGCGGCGGCGTGGCAGACCGTGTTCCACTTCCACATCCACGTGATCCCGCGCTACGAGGACGATCCGCTGCGCCTGCCGTGGATCCCCTCTTCGGGGGACCCCGAGGAGATCGCCGCCGCCGCGCAGGAACTGAACGGGAGATAGCGAAATAGTCAAACCGCTACATCCGGCGGTTGGCCGTGTTAGGTGCCAGGAAATGAAGAGACGCCTCAAGACGTTCACAGCAGCCACCGCCGTGCTCGCACTGGCGATCCCCGCCGCCGCGCCGGCGAAGCTCGCCGAAGTCGGCGTGATCGGCACCACGACGCCGCCCACGGTCGCCAGCTGCCCCGGCAGCCCGTGCCTGGCCGTGAGCCGTACCACCGGCTTCCAGGTCAAGGTCGGCACCGTCAAGAACCCGATGGGCGTGCCGCGTGACGGCTCGATCGTCGGCTGGACGGTGACGCTCGGCAAGCCGAACGCGACGCAGATCAAGTTCTTCAACACCAACGAGGGCGGCGAATCCGAAGCGGGCATCGCCGTCCTGCGCCCCCAGAAGTCGCCCAACCTGACCTACAAGCTGATCGCCTCGGGCCCGCTGGTCAAACTGAAGTCCTACTTCGGCAAGACCGTCCAGTTCCCGCTCGAAACGACGATCAAGGTCAAAAAGGGCGACGAGATCGCGCTGTCGGTCCCGACCTGGGCGCCGGCGCTCGCGCTCGGCTTCGGCAACGACACCTCCTGGCGCGCGAGCCGTCAGAAGAAGCAGTGCACGAGCACGAGCAGCCAGACGGTTCAGAGCGCGATCGGCTCGAACGTGCAGTACTACTGCCTCTACCAGACCGCGCGGCTCACTTACAGCGCGACCGAGATCTCGACGCCTTAGCAGCGGTGCGACGCCGGCCGCTTCCGGCGCCGGCGTGATCGAGAGTCGGCGGCGAGCGCGGGGCCTGGGCCCGCGCTTGCACCGAGCGGGCGCGTGGCGCCGATACTTGCTGCATGAGCCTGCGGCGCAGCCGACGCGCGGACGAGGGGCTCCTCGTCATTCGCTACTCACGCCGATGGGGCGTCGCGTGCCTGCTGTTCATCCTCGCCCTGGCGAGCAGGGCGCTCGAACATGGCGCTCCTACCTCGACGGTGTGCCTCGTGATCCTCGCGCTGCCGGCCGGCGATCGCGGCGTGGTGCTTCCTGCGCGCTCGCCCGGTGCTGGTCCTCGACGGATCGGGGCTCGTGTTCTGCCGCACCGGGATCCGGCTGGGGTGGTCGGAGATCGAGTCCGTCTCGATCGAGGAATGGCAGTCGCCGTTCGACGTGTCCCGTCGCCTCGTGGTGAGAGCGGTTCGCCCGCAGTTGCTCGAGGAGTTGTGGGAGGGCGCCCCGACCACGTTCGGGCTCGCACGGCCGCGCGATGGGCAGATCAGCCTGATGCTCAACTTCCTGGCGCCCCGGTCGAAGGGGATCGCCGGCGCCATCCGCGAGTGCTCGGGGGGTGGATTCGAGCCTGCGGTCCGCAGCGTCGCCAGAAGCCGGTTCGGCGCTCCCGGACTCGGGGCCTGACCACGGCGCAGCGCGTTGGGGAGCCGCCGAGCGCCTTAGCAGCCCGTAGGTCAAGCAGATCAAGGACGCAGCGAGTGAAGCGTGCAGCGCACACGAACGAGCGAGGACGCCGAGCTGCGCCGGCCTACGTGCTGCTAAGGAGCGCTGGCGCCGCCTGTCGGGCTTGAAGCGCCTTCTTCCGTTTTTTCGGTTTTTTCAGGCGCTTTTTCTTTTTCTTCGCTGCCCGTGCCGCCGGAGGCGGTGCCTTCACTGGCGGTGCCACCGCTGCCTTCTTCGGGTGTTTCGCCGCCTTCGCTGCTGCTTTCCGATTCGGACGATCCGCCGGTCGTGCTCGTTTTGGTCGTTTTCGTCGCCGAGGTCGCGGTCGTCGACGACGCGGCCTTTTCGGCGCTCGTGTCGTTTGGCGGCACGATGTCGGGCGTCGTCTTCGGGACCGCGTCCGAGGCGCTGCCGCCGCCACAGGCCGAGAGGACCAGGACGCAGAGGAGGGCGGCGCTGGCGAGGGCGGCGAGGCGCAGTCGCGTCATCGCCGAGGCACTCAGCTGGTCCGGAGCGGCGGGCCCATCCGCCTGACGCAGGTCGGGCAGTCGTTCAGGTCGCGCTGGGCCATCTGCCGGCACCACGGGCAGAAGCGCAGGTTCTCGACGGCCCAAGGCAGTCGCGACTGCGACGGCGCCAGCGGCAGCACCTTGCCGACGACTTCCAGGGTGTCGCCGCTTTCGCGGTCGCGGTAGATCTCACCGGGCTCGGCCTCGAGCAGGATCTCGCGCCCCGTCGCCGGGTTCCGCAGCCGGTATCGCTGTCTGGCGCTCATCGCCGCAGCACTCTAGCGGAGGGGGCGGAGGGTCGGGGATAGGCTCCGCCCGGTGCGCATCCTGATCTTCCACGGCTACCTGCTGGCCGGTACCGGCTCGAACGTCTACAACGCGCAGCTTGCGGAGGCGCTGGTGCGCCTCGGTCACGAGGTGCACCTGTTCAGCCAGGACCGCCACCCTGAGGAGCAGGCCTTCCTCTCGGCGGCGGGCGACTGGGACGCCGGCGAGCTGCAGATCCGGGTGCTGCCGTCGGCGCAGCCTCCGGAGTGGGCGGGACGCGCGGTCATGTACCGGCCCGACATCGGCGAGGTGCTCCCCGTCTACGTTGCGGATCGGTACGAGGGCATCCGGGCGCTGACGTTCGCCGACTGCACGCCCGAGCAGATCGAGCGTTACGTGGCGGCGAACGTCGCGGCCGTGGCGGAGGTCGCGGCGCTGGCACAGCCCGAGGTCGCGCTCGCGAACCACCTCGTGATGGGGCCGCTGATCCTCGCTCGGGCGCTTGCCGGCGAGGTGCCGTTCGCGGTCAAGATCCACGGCAGCGCGCTGGAGTACACCGTCAAGCCTGAACCGGGGCGGTTCCTGGCGCCCGGCGCGGGAGGGGATCGCGCCGGCTCGCGGCGTGCTGGTCGGCTCGCACCACACCGCGGCGAGCCTGTGGGCGACGATCGCGGATCCCGCGCTGCCCGAGCGCACCCGCCTGGGACCGCCCGGCGTGGACGTCGCACGCTTCGTCCCGCGCGAGCCCGCGGAGGCAGCGGCGGGCCTGCGCTCGCTCACCGTGCGCCTCGCGCAGGACGCGCTCGCGCAGGGGGAGCGCTCGGAGGCTTCCGCGAGCGCGTTCGCGCGCGACCCGGCCGAGGCGGCACGCGCGCTGGCGCGTCTCGATCCCGAGCAGGGCCCGCTCGTGGCCTACGTCGGCAAGCTGATCGTGAGCAAGGGCGTCGACCTGCTGCTCGCGGCCTGGCCTCTGGTGCTCGAGCGCGCGCCCACGGCGCAGCTGGCCGTGATCGGCTTCGGCGCCTACCGGGCGGCGCTGGAAGAGCTCCTCGCCGCGCTCGCCGCCGGCGATCTCGAGCGCGCCCGGCAGATCGCCAGGGAAGGGCGGGCGCGCGAGGCCGCCGAGCCGGACGGGGCGGCCGCCGAAGCGCCGCTCGGGCACCTGCTCGCGTTCCTCGACGGGCTGCAGGGAGAGGCGCTCGCGCGCTACGAACGGGCGGCTCGGGGCCTCGGCGAGCAGGTCGTGTTCACCGGACGCCTCGAGCACGACGAGCTCGCGGACGTGCTTCCGGCGTGCCGCGCGCTCGTCGCGCCGAGCACGTTCCCGGAGGCGTTCGGCATGGTCGCCGCCGAGGCGGCGGCCTGCGGGGCGGTGCCCGTCGTCGCGCGCCACTCGGGTTTGGCCGAGGTCGCCGAGACGCTCGCTGCGGAGCTGCCGCCGCAGGCGTCCTCGTGGCTCAGCTTCCCCGTCGACGACCGCGCCGTCGAGGCCATCGCCCAGCGTCTGATCGCCTGCCTACAGGCGCCGCCGGAGCTCCTGGCGCAGGCGCGCGACGGGTTGGTGGCGGTGGTGCGCAGCCGCTGGTCGTGGGAGCGGGTCGGCGAAGGCGTGATCGCGGCCGCTGAAGGGCGCCTGGAGGGGCTCGAGCGGCCCTGAGGGGCCCGCCGGCCGGTGCGTATTCGTGGCCTCTGCGACCGGCCGGGCAGCCGCCGGTTCGGATAGTGTTCCGCCCTTCGATGAGCTCTCAAGACGCCCTGCACGGACGGCGGCGCCCGTTTGCGCGTGCCATCTTCAGCCGCCGGATCCGGCCGGTGAGCGCCGTGCTCGTTGCGCTCGCGGCGCTCGTGGCCGCGCTTGCAGCGAGCGGCTGCGGCGAAGTCAAGGGCCGTGACGACGTCAACCTGATCGCCGGCAAGAAGGCGTTCGTCGCCAAGTGCGGCTCCTGCCACACGCTCGCGCGCGCGGAAACGAAAGGCGTGGTCGGGCCGGACCTCGACGAAGCCTTCCGGGCGAGCATCGAAGAAGGACTCGAGCGGAGCACGATTCGCGGCGTCGTCGAAGAGCAGATCAAGATCCCGAACCCCGAAGGCGCGATGCCGAAAGACCTGGTGACGGGCCGGAGCGCCAAAAACGTCGCTGCCTACGTCGAACAGTCCGCTGCGCGCGGGGGCAAGGACACCGGTCTGCTGGCCACGGCCGTCGCGCCCGCCGGCGCCGGCAAGCCGGCGGTCGAGAAGGGCGGCAAGCTCTCGATCCCCGCGAGCCCCACCGGCCAGCTCGCCTACGCGACCAACAAGGCGACCGCGACCGCCGGCCCGGTGCAGATCGAAATGCCCAACATGTCCGGCGTCGACCACAACATCTCGCTCGAAGCGGGCTCGAACGAAGCGAGCGGCCCGGGTCCCGTGCTCGGCCACAGCACGATCGTCAGCAAGGGCACGGCGAGCTTCACCGTCACGCTGAAACCGGGCACGTACACGTTCTTCTGCGAGGTCCCCGGGCACCGCGCCGCGGGGATGTTCGGGCACCTCACCGTCAAATAGCGCGATGGAGGGGGCAGGCACCGCGTCGAGGTTCGCGAGCGCGCTCGCCGCGAAGGACAGGGATGCGATGCTCGCGCTGCTCGGCCCCGAGGTCGAGTTCCGCGCCCTGACCCCGCGCCGTACCTGGGAGGCCGACGACCCGCAGGCCGTGCTCGAGATCGTGTTCGGCAACTGGTTCGACGACTCCGACCGGATCGAGGCGCTCGAGAGCGTGGAGAGCGACGTCGTCGCGGACCGCGAACGGCTGCGCTACCGGCTGTCGGTTTCGAACCCCGAAGGAAGCTTCGTCGTCGAGCAGCAGGGCTACCTGACGGCCGGCGAGGACGGGCGCATCGAGTGGATGCGCCTCGTCTGCTCCGGCTACCGGCCGGTCGCCACGAGCTGAGCTCGGCCGGCGGACTCGCTCGGACAGTCGTGATTGGCGCCGCGGCGCGACGGGGTAGAGAGGCTCCTAGCGGCACGGCCCGGCCCGTCATGCGTCGCGCATCCGGCGTCACGGGCTGAGCGAATCGCTCGCCCCTTGGGGGAGGGGCTCGGGCGTGCCGCGGTTTACTCGCACGCGCTCAGAAGATCGCGCGCAGCACAAGCACGGTCACGATCACCACGATCGTTACCGCCAGCACGTAGAGCAGCAGCTGGAAGGCCTCGCCCTCAGAACGCAGCGGGTTCAGCATGGATCTACCGATTCTGCCGTTCGTGGACCAAGCGGATCAAGGACGCAGGGAGCGAAGTGTGCTTCAGCACACGAGCGACCGAGGACGCAGAGCCGCGCAGTGTCCACGGACGGCAGAGCTCAGATGATGTACACGGTCGTGTAGACGACCAGCCACATGATGTCGACGAAGTGCCAGTAGATCCCCGGCACGTTCACGCCGCGATGCTCCTTCGAGGTGTAATGCCCTCGGAACGCTCTGACCGTGACGAAGAGCAGCAGGCAGAGCCCGATGAAGACGTGGGCGCCGTGCAGGCCGGTCAGCGAGAAGAAGATCGTCTGCTGCGCGCCGTCCTGGGGCGCGAAGCCGATGTTGGCGTACTCGTTGATCTGCACGAACAGGAACGTGCAGCCGAGCAGGAACGTGAGCAGCATCCCGGCCTTCAGGCCGCGGTGGTTTTCGTTCTTGATGCAGGTCTCGGCCCAGTGGATGGTGAACGACGAGGAGACGAGGATCGCGGTGTTGACGCCCGCGACCTCGACGGGGAGCGTGGTCCCCGGTGCGGGCCAGGGGTCGCCCTGGGCGACGCGGATGAAGAAGTAGGCGGTGAAGAACCCGCCGAAGACCATGATCTCCGAGATGATGAAAAGCAGCATCCCGAGCATCTGCGGCTCGACGCGCGAGCTGCGGTTGGCCGGCGGCGGACCGTGGTGGTCGTCGTGGGCGTGCCCACCGGCGTGGGCGATGCTGGCGGCCTCCATCGCTTCAGGCGGCGGTCGGGGCGGTCGGGGTGGCCGCGGTGTCGACGACGATGTGCTGCACGGGCACGGGGCTAGCGCCCTGCACGCGCTCGATCAGGTTCGAGCGCATCCAGCCGGAGCGCTCGTCGGGCAGCGTCGAGATCACGATGTTGTCGACCCGGAACAGCTCCATCGCGTTGATCGCGGCCGTGTAGGGGTCGGGGTCGCCGATCATGCCGGAGCTGAGCAGCCCGGCCTCGCGGAGCTTGTCGAGCATCCGCGCGAGCCGCTCGCGGGCCTCGCGGGGCGCCGCGCCGGTGCCGTCGGCCTGCGGCACGACCGCGATGAACAGGTGGCGCTCGCCGTCGGCGGCAATGCTCTTCAGGTGGTCGATCAGCTCGTCGCCGCTGGAGGTCTTGTTGGCGATCACCAGCGTCGCCTGGAAGGGCAGGCCCTCGTGCTCGAGGTCCACGATCACGTGCTCGACGGGCAGGCCCGTGGCGTTGCGGATGCGTTCGATCAGATCGCGCCGCAGCCAGCCCGAGCTCTGCGCGGGGTGGGTGGACACGATGATCTCGTCGGGGCGGCTCTCGGCGACCGCGTCCATGGTCGCGGAGAACGGGTCGGGGTCGCCGACTTCGCCGGTGGCCTCGAGGCCCTCTTCGGCGAGCGCCGAGAGCGCGAGGTCGACGCGCACCTGCGCCGATTCGCGGACGGCCTCGTCGTAGATCACTAGCCCCGCGGAGGGGTTGCTCGCGGGCACGACCAGGCGGAAGCGCACGGGGCCGTCGGCGGTGCGGGAGCGCACCGCCTCCAGCAGCTTGCCACCGCCGAGCGTGCGGCTCGCCACCACAAGGACTTCCTTCACAGCATCCTCCTCATCGACTCGGCTCCCGCAGCACACCGCTCCCCGCGGCGGCCGGGGTGGGGGCGAAGATCCCGTGCACCGCGCCCGGGACTCCGTACTCGTAGGGACCGCCCACCACCGTCGGCACGCGGTCGAAGTTGAACACCGGCGGCGGCGAGGAGACCTGCCACTCGAGCGTCAGCGCGCGCCACGGGTTGGATCCCGCGATCGGGCCGCCTCGCCAGCTCGTGACCATGTTGTAGACGAAGATCAGCGTGCTCAGCCCGAGGCCGAAGCTGGCGATCGAGATGAAGAGGTTGAGGTCGGCGAACTGCGACGCGTAGGTCGACACGCGCCGCGGCATCCCCTGCAGGCCGAGGATGTGCATCGGCCCGAACGTGGCGTTGAAGAAGATGAACGTCGACCAGAAGTGCCACTTGCCCAGGCGCTCGTCGAACATGCGCCCGGTCATCTTCGGGAACCAGTAGTAGACGCCGGCGAAGATCGTCATCAGCGAGCCGCCGAACAGCACGTAGTGGATGTGGGCGACGATGAAGTAGGTCGCGCTGACGTGGATGTCGAACGGGATCATCGCCAGCATCACGCCGCTGATGCCGCCGAGCGTGAACGTGGTGAGGAACCCGAGCGCGAACAGCATCGGCGTATCCAGATGCAGCACCCCTCGCCAGAGCGTCGCCAGCCAGGAGAAGATCTTGATCCCCGTCGGCACCGCGATGACCGCGGTCGTGATCGCCATCGGGATGCGGATCCAGGGGGCCATCCCGGACGTGAACATGTGGTGTGCCCAGACCGTGAAGCCGAGGCCGACGATCGCCAGCAGCGAGAAGGCCATCATGCGGTAGCCGAAGATCGGCTTGCGCGCCTTCACGGCGATGACTTCGCTGACGATCCCGAAGCCCGGCAACATCATGATGTAGACGGCCGGGTGCGAGTAGAACCAGAAGACGTGCTGGTACATCAGCACGTCGCCGCCCTTGGCCGCGTTGAAGAAGTTGAAGCCGAGCGCGCGGTCGAGCAGGATGAAGAACTGCGAGGCGGCGATGAACGGGGTCGCGATCACGACCAGCAGCGAGGTCGCGAAGTTCGCCCACACGAGCAGCGGCATCCGGAAGAAGCTCATCCCGGGTGCGCGCATCGTGATGATCGTGACCAGGAAGTTCAGCGCGGTCATGATCGAGGAGGCGCCCGCGAACTGGACCGCGATCGAGAAGAACGTCTGGCCGATCGGCGCGTTGACCGAGAGGGGGGTGTAGGCCGTCCAGCCGTCGGCGAAGGCGCCGCCCGGGACGAGGAAGCTGCCGAGCATCATCAGGCCCGCGATCGGCAGCAGCCAGAAAGAGAGGGCGTTCAGCCGCGGGAAGGCCATGTCGGGCGCGCCGATCATGAGCGGGATCACGAAGTTCCCGAGCCCCGCGAAGACGGGGATGATGAAGAGGAAGATCAGCAGCGAAGCGTGGACCGAGAACAGTCCGTTGAACGTGTTCGCGTCGACGAAGTGCGACCCGGGCTGCGCGAGCTGGGCGCGCATCAGCATCGCGATCAGGCCGCCGATCAGCAGGAAGATGAACGAGTTGACCGTGTACTGGATCCCGATCACCTTGTGGTCGGTGTTGATGCGGAAGTAGTCCTTCCACGTGTAGGCGCCGTGGCCCGAGTGGTCCTCCGGGCGCGTCTTCTTGCCGGCGGCCCAGTAGAACCAGTAGTCGAAGCCGCCGAAGCCGACGAGGAACCCGAGCGGCGCGGCCAGCAGCGAGACGGTCAGGATCGCTTCCCAGGAGAGGAAGTGGTGGAAGGTGCTGTGGCCGGTCGACGAGCGGACGATCCAGGTGATGAAGGTCGAGAACGCGATCCCGATCAGAAAGCCGATCGCGCCCCTGATCCAACCCGCGTGTTTGACCCAGTAGGCCACGCCGTGATGCGTCGGGGGAGAGCTCGTCGGGGCCGTCGTGGTGGACATCGCGGTGGCCATTATCCCGCACTCCCTGTCGTCGTCGTCGGGGAGGACGCTGCTCCGGTTGTCGCAGTGCTCGAGCTGGCTGGCGAGCCACGCTTTGAAGCGGGCTTCGGTCACGACGTGGACCTTCGAGCGCATCAGCGAGTGCCCGAGGCCGCAGAGCAGGTTGCAGATGACCGGGTAGGTGCCGAGGCGCGTGGGCGTCACGCGCCAGTGGGTCGTGATGCCCGGCACGGCGTCCTCCTGGAGCCGGAACGCGGGTACCCAGAAGGCGTGGATGACGTCTTTGGTGCGGATGTTGAACTCCACCGAGGTGCCCTTCGGCACGTACAGCTGCGTGCTGTTCAGCGGCTTGCCGCCGGTCACCGACGGCGGGTACTGGTAGGTCCACGCGAACTGCTGACCGGTCGCTCCGATCTGGATCTCGCGCGCCGGCTTCTTCTCGTTTTCGTGCAGAACCACGAACGAGTAGCCCACGAGCCCCAGCAGCAGCACGGTCGGGATCGCCGTCCAGAAGACCTCGAGGCGGGTGTTGCCGTGGATCGGCGGCCCGTCCTTGAGCTCCTCGCCGGGGCGCATGTGGAACTGCCACACCGAGTAGAGCACGACGGTCACGACCAGCACGAAGATCGGGATCGAGGCGATCACGAGCACGTGGTAGAGGCGGTCGGTGTTGTGCGCCTGCGTGGAGGCCGCCGCCGGGAACCAGTGGATGACGAAGCTGAGGACGATGCCGATCGCCACGGCCACCACGGCCGCGATCGCGGTCCACGTCAGCGAGCGTCTTCTAGACACCTTCGGGCCCGCGCGTCGTCTGTTTTCCGAGGCTCCTCCACATCGGGAGCGAGATCCTAATGCCTTCCGTCCCGGGACCGCTCCGAGCTTGACGGAGCGGGCCCGTGCTAGTAGATTGAGGCAATAGTTGCAAGGCGATCCTCGAGCGCTTGCACGGTGGATCGTCAGGGTAAGCATCGGCCGAGAGGCCGTTTGTTCGGGCGACGACGACGAGCGCGAGGCGAGGCATGCAAGTACACGAAGGCATGAGCCGCACGGTCCTGACGGTCGGTCCGGGCCACAGCCTGCAGGCGGTGGCGCGGCTGATGTCCGACCGCAAGGTGGGCGCCGCCGTGGTGATGGATCCCGACGGGCCCGGGCCCGCGATCATCACCGAGCGCGACATCCTGATCTCCCTCGGCGACGGGCAGGACCCGGGCGCCGAGACCGTCGCCGAGCACCTGACCCGCGATGTCGTCTACGCGGCTCCGGACTGGTCGCTGGAGGAGGCGGCGGCGGCGATGGTGCGTGGAGGCTTTCGCCATCTGATCGTCCTCGACGGGGGCGAGACGGTCGGGATCCTGTCGGTGCGCGACATCGTGCGCTGCTGGACCGACGATGGCGCGATCTGTCCGGTGCCAGCCCGGGTGGCCGTGGGGTGAGAGGGGTGGTGTGCCCGTCGGGGGGCGGGCGCACCCACCGCAGCAGCCGGGTGCGGTTGAGGGACCGCGCCCGGCGCTCCACGGAGCTCCTCGTCTAGCCGGCGAACGCAGCGCGTCGCGCCCGCGTTGCCGCGACGAGCGCCCCGAGGCACGCCGGGATCGCCACGGCCAGAGCGAGGCAGAGCGTGATGCGCGTGTTGGCTCCGAACGGGCCTGAGGGTGCCGTGCCGGCAGCGGGGACGCGCCAGAGCCCGGCGACGTAGAGAAGCAGGCCGCCGGTGACGAGCAGCGTCGCGGCGGCGAGGCCCTGGCCCGCCAGAGACGCCATGCGCAGCAGCGCCGCCGGAGGCCGTGCCCTTCGCATGACCGCTTTGGGTGCGGCCGCGGCCACGAAGGCGCAAGCGACGACGCCGAGCGTGAACGGGACCAGGATCACGAGCACGAACGGCGCCGGGAAGCCTCCCCCGCGCGCCGGCGCGACATGCGTCAGCAGCGCGGCGAGCGCCACGAGCGTGCCCGCCGCGAGCGCGGGCGCGGCCAGCAGCCAGGCGAGCTGCCGGTCGCGCCCGCGCGCGGCGCTCGCGACCGCCTGGTAGACCAGCGGCAGCCCGCCGAGCGCGACCGCCGCAGCGCCGATCGCCGCGCCCGCCGTGATGAGAGCCCGCGCGGCGCTCATGAGCGGGTGCAAGTGCTCGAACCGGTCCATGTGCTCGGTCTCCTTCGCGAAGGCAGACCCGGCGAGCGAGACGGCGATCCAGCACGCGAACAGCCCCCCGACCGACAGCCGCATCGACGCCGTCGCCGGTATCCCCTCGTGCCAGCGGCCACGCGGCCGAAGGTGCGCCCCGGCGGCGCCCGTGAGCAGGGACAGGTTGCCTCGCAGCCCCGGCGGGTCGTCCTCGATCAGGGCGTGCATCTCCTCGCCGTAGCGCTGGAGCCACGCCTCCGGGTAGAGCGCGAGCAGCGCCGCAGCCAGCCGCCTCCTCATGCGCCCGCCTCGGCGGCGCGCAGGCGCGAGAGCCCGGTGTCCGCCACGCGCGAGAGCGCGGTCAGCTGGCGTTCGAGCGCGTGGGACCCGGCGGCCGTGATGCGGTAGGGGCGCCGGCGGCCGGACGGCTGCGTGGCCTCGATCAGCCCCTGCCCCTCGAGCCGGGAGAGGGCGCCGTAGAGCGTCCCGGGGCCGAGATGGACACCCGCCATCTCCTCGATGTCGGCGACCATCGCGTAGCCGTGCTTCTCGCCGCCGGCGAGGCTGGCGAGCACCAGCAGAGATGGGTCCGATCTGTCCATCGCGCCTCCCTAGTACGTGACACGATGCATCGTAGCACGAAGCTCGGCGCGTTTGCCCGGCCCGCCCCTGCGACCGCGATAATCGGTCGATGCCCGCGAACCTGGATCTCGTGCGGTCCATCTTCGAGGCGTGGGGCAGCGGGGAGTTCAAAGACACCAGCTGGGCGCACCCGGAGATCGAGTTCGAGCGCGTCGACGTCGGCCTGCCCTCCGGCCGCTGGCGCGGCAAGGATCAGATGGCCGGCGCGGTGCGGGATTGGCTGAACCCGTGGGAGAGGTTCGAGATGGTCGCGAAGAGCTACACCGAGCTCGACCCGGACCGCGTGCTCGTGTTCGCGCACCAGGGGGGTCGCGGCAAGCGGAGCGGCCTCGAGACGGGCGGCGATCTGGCATGCCTGTTCGAGCTGCGCAGCGGACGGGTGAGGAGGCTGGCCCTTTACAGCAGCGTCGAGCGGGCGCGGGCCGAGCTCGGGCCGGCGGCCGAGCGCGAGCTGGCGCCGGACACCCCCAACGTCGCGCTCGTCCGCTCGATCTACGACGCCTGGGCGCAGGGTGACTTCCGTCCCTCGGCCTGGGCGGATCCGGACATCGAGTTCGTCTACATCGGCGGTCCTGAACCGGCGGCGTCGCGGGGGATCGAGCCGATGAACGTCCTGTGGCGCGAGTGGCTGCGCGACTGGGAGGGATTCCGCGCCGAACCCGTCGAGTACCGCGTGATCGACGAGGACAGCATCCTCGTGATCGTCCGCAACTGGGGCAGGGGTCGTCGCAGCGGGCTGGAGCTCGAGGAGCGCTCGGTCGGCAACTACTTCGAGCTCGACGGCGGGCGCGTCAGGAAGCTGGTCGTGTATCTCGACGGAGCGCGAGCGCTCGCCGACCTCGGCTTCGAGGCCTAGCGTTCCTCGGCGTCGAGCGGGAGCTCGTCGATTTCGTGCCGCGTGTCTTTGATCCAGCGCCAGAGGCAGCCGATCGTCAGGACACCGCCGATCACCGACAGCTCCCAGAACGTCGTCAGGCCGATCAGCGCCAGCGTGATGCCGACGGCCGTCAGCACCGGGAGGATCGAGGGGCCGGGAAGGTGGATCTCCTCGCCGACCGGCGGTGTGTCCGGCTCGAGCGGCGTCACGAGACGTAGACGGCCGCGATCACGAACGTGATCCCGAACATGAACATGCAGATCGCGGCGACGATCAGGCCTGTGCGGATGTTCTTGCGCGCGAGGCGACGGGTCATCATTTCGAGCGGATCCTACAGGTGGGCGTCGGCGACCATCGCGCAGAACAGCAGCGCGAGATAGGTCAGCGAGTAGAGGTACAGGTGCAGCGCGCTGCGGCGATCGGCGCGCCTGTACAGGCGAACGGCGCCCGCGATGAAGCCGAGCCCGAGAACCAGCGAGGCGACGAGGTAGATCGCGCCGAACCCGCCGGCGCAGAAGGGCAGCTGGGTGACCGCGTAGAGCAGCACCGAGTACAGGAGGATCTGGCGGCGCGTCTCGGCCTCTCCGCGCACGACCGGCAGCATCGGCACGCCGACGCGGGCGTACTCGTCCTTCATCAGCAGCGACAGAGCCCAGAAGTGCGGCGGGGTCCAGAAGAAGACGATGAAGAACAGGATCACGGCCGTGCCGCTGACCGAGCCGGTCACGGCCGCCCAGCCGACGAGCGGGGGCACGGCGCCCGCGGCGCCGCCGATCACGATGTTCTGCGGCGTGCGGCGCTTCAGCCAGACCGTGTAGACGAACACGTAGCCGAGGAAGCCGCTGAAGGAGAGCACCGCTGCGAGCGGGTTGACTGCGAGCGAGAGCTCCAGCAGCGACAGGAGCGCGAGGGTGCAGCCGAACAGCAGCGCCGAGCGCGGCGCGACCCGGCCCGACGGGATCGGGCGCGTGGCGGTGCGCTTCATCTGTGCGTCGATGTCGCGGTCGAACCAGTGGTTGACCGCTCCGGCGCCGCCGGCGGAGAGGTAGCCGCCGAGGCAGGTCAGCGCGACGAGCCCCGGCGAGGGGTCCCCGGCCACGTACATCGTGGCGATCGTCGTCAGCAGCAGGAGCGACTGGACCTTCGGCTTCGTCAGCTCCAGGTAGTCGGACAGGAGCTGGCGCGTGCGCGGCGCGAGGCCGACGGTCGGCGCGCCGAGCGTCGCTCCGGCGCGGGCCTGGGCCATCAGACGCCCACCTGGCGTGCGCCGGCCGGCACTGTCGCGCCGCCGGGTGCGCCCGTGCTGCGGCGCTCGACCTCCCTGCGGATGTCCTTCATGGGTTCGGCCGAGCGTACCTGAGGCACGACGTCGAAGTTGTTGACCGGCGGCGGCGAGCTCGTGAACCACTCGAGCGTGTTGGCCTTCCAGGGGTCGGGTCCGGCGACGGCGCCGTTGCGCAGCGAGTGCACCACGTTGACGACCGTGGCGAGCACGCCCGCAGCGATGATGAAGGCGCCGACCGTCGAGATCACGTTGTAGAGCTCCAGGTGCCCGACGGGCGAGTACTCATAGACACGCCGGGGCATGCCGTCGAGGCCGATCACGTGCTGGATCAGGAAGGTCACGAGGATGCCGACGTAGATCAGCCCGCAGCTGAGACGGCCGAGGCCCTCGCTGAGCAGCCGCCCGGTCATCTTCGGGAACCAGTAGTAGATGGCCGCGAAGATCGGCATCACCGAGCCGCCGAGCAGCACGAAGTGCAGGTGGGCGACGACGAAGTACGTTTCGTTCACCGACCAGTCGATCGGGAACGTCGCGAGGAAGATCCCCGAGATCCCGCCGATGACGAAGATCGAGATCGCCCCTGCGCAGAACAGCAGCGGCGTGCGGTACTCGATCGCGCCGCGCCAGAGCGTGGCGATCCAGTTGAGCACCTTCACGCCGGTCGGGACGGCGATGAAGAACGAGCTGAGCATCACGAACACGAGCAGCGCCTCGGGCAGCGGCCAGGTGAAGAGGTGGTGCGCCCACGTGAGGAAGCCGAGGAACGCGATCGCGACGGTCGAGGCCGCGATCGCCTTGTAGCCGAAGATCGGCTTGCGGGCGAACACGGGCAGGATCTCGGAGATGATCCCGAACCCGGGCAGCACCATGATGTAGACCTCGGGGTGCCCGAAGAACCAGAACAGGTGCTCCCACAGCAGCACCGAGCCGCCCTGGGCCGGGTCGAAGAAGTGCGTGCCGAAGTGCCGTTCGGTCAGCAGCATCGTGACGGCGGCGGCGATCACCGGCAGCGCGAAGATCAGCAGCACCGAGTAGGTCAGGATCGTCCAGACGAACAGCGGCAGGCGCCCCCAGCTCATGCCGCGGGCGCGCATGTTCGCGATCGTCGCGTAGAAGTTGATCGCCCCGAGCAACGAGGAGAGCCCGGTGAGGTGGATCAGGTAGATCCACGCGTCCTCGCCGCCGCTGGGAGAGAAGTGGGAGTTGGCCAGCGGCAGGAAGCTGACCCAGCCCGCTTCGGGCGGGTTCCAGAACAGCGAGGCGTAGAAGACGATCCCGCCCGCGAGCAGAGCCAGTAGGAGAGCGCGTTCAGGCGCGGGAACGCCATGTCGCGCGCGCCGATCATCAGCGGCAGGAAGTAGTTCGCGATGCCGGCCATCATCGGCACGACGAACAGGAAGATCATCGTCGTGCCGTGCATGGTGAACAGCTGGTTGTAGACCGTGGGGGTCACCAGCGTGTTGTTCGGCGCGCCGAGCTGCAGGCGGATGATCAGGGCCTCGACGCCGCCCAGCAGGAAGAACACGAACGTCGTGACCATGTACATGATCCCGATCCGCTTGTGGTCGGTCGTGGTGATCCAGCTCGTCCAGCCGCGAGCTTCCGGCTTGACGCGCGGGGTGGCGATCTGCGGGACCGGGGGGGCGTAAGTGGCCATCTGCTGTGCTCGTGTCCTCGTGTCCTAGGGGTTTTCGACCTGACCTGCGCCGGTCAGCTTGCCGAGCTTTTCGCGCGCTTCCTGCGCCGCCTTGTTGGCTTCGACGATCTGTCTCTTGCGGCCGGCCAGCCACGCGTCGAAGGTGGCCGGCGGCACCGCCCGGACGGTCGCGATCATACGCGCGTGCCCGCGGCCGCAGAGGATCGCGCACTGACCGCGGTAGATCCCGGGCTTGGGGATCTTGAACCACGTGTAGCTGTGGTAGCCCGGCACAGCGGCCACCTTGCCGCCGAGTTCGGGGATCCACCAGGAGTGCACGACGTCGGCCGAGACGACGTCCAGCGAGACGGTCGTTTCGGTCGGCACCACGAGCTCCTGGTAGGAGTACGGCGCGCCGAGGCCGTCGGGTTCGGTCGCGCCCGGGTAGACGAACTGCCAGATGTACTGGCGCCCGATGATCTGGATGTTCAGCGCTTTGCCGTTCGGCGGCAGCTTGCGCGAGGTGCTCGCGTACTCGGGGACGCTCGACGAGACGAGCTGATCGCCTTCGGGTCCCGTGTTGGGCGGGTTCTCGATCGAGGACAGCGACGTGAAGGTCACGACCGCGAGCGCGACCAGGATCAGCGCCGCGGCGACCGTCCAGCCGACCTCGAGGCGCGTGTTGCCGCGGATCTGCGCAGGCACCGCGTGCTTGCGGCGCCGGAAGCGGATCAGCGCGTAGAACAGGGCCCCCTCGACCGCCACGAAGATGATCAGGGCGATCCACAGCTCGATCTTGTAGAGGCTGTCGATTTTGTTCGCCTGCGGCGACCCGCCGGACTCCGGCGTGAAGAAGGCGAGGGTCGTGTGGAGCAGGTGGCCCAAAGCGGCGGGGATTCTATTCAGGCCCGCAGGCGGCGCGCTTGATGACGTTTGACACGAATGTGGCTAACGCCCGGTGAACCGCGGCGGACGCTTTTCCACGAACGCGATCGCACCCTCGAGCGAGTCGGCGCTGCCGACCATCTCGCGCTGGATCTGCGCCTCGAGGTCGAGCTGCTCGTCCATGCGGGCGTACCACCAGTTGTTGAGCTGGCGCTTGGTGCCGGCGTAGGAGAGCGTCGGTCCGGCCGCCATCTGCGCCGCCAGGGCGCCGGCGACGTCGAGCAGCTCGGCGTCGGCGACGACGCGGTTGATCAGCCCCCACTCGAGCGCCTGGGCCGCTCGCAGGCGCTCGCCGAGCATGCAGAGCTCGGTCGCGCGCGCCATGCCGATGCGCGTCGGCAGCCACACCGAGGAGCCGCCGTCGGGCACGAGCCCGATGTTGACGAAGGCGAGCAGGAAGTAGGCGCTCTCGGCGGCGAGGATCAGATCGCAGCACAGCGCCAGCGAGCAGCCGATGCCGACCGCGGGTCCGTTGACGGCGGCGATCACCGGCTTCGGCAGCTCGCGGATGCCGGTCATGATCGGGTGGTAGACGTCGGTCAGCTGCCGGTAGACGGCGTCCGGCGCCTCCTCGCGCGTGGCGGCGCCGCCGCCGAGCTCGCGAAGGTCCGCGCCGGAGGAGAAGCCGCGCCCCGCGCCCGTGAGGAGCACCGAGCGCACGGCGTCGTCGTCGCGGCAGCGCGCGACCGCCGCGAGCAGGTCGTCGCCGAACTGCCCGTTCCACGCGTTGAGCGTCTCGGGCCGGTTGAGCTCGATCGTCGCGACGCCCTCGTCGATCGTCAGGTTCACCGTCTCGAGCTGCGTGCCGCTGTCGCTCATGGGCCTCCTCCTCGTCGTGCGCCGGCGCCGTCACGGCGCCCCCGGGGGAGTTGATCCTATGGTGTATCCGATGGCATATCCCTCCTCGGGGCACAAGCGGCCGGTGATCGGCATCTGCACGACGCTGGAGAAGGCGCGCTGGAGCGTCTGGGAGCTCGACGCTGCGCTGCTGCCGATGAACTACGTGCACGCCGTCCAGCGAGCCGGCGGCGTGGCGCTGCTGCTCCCTCCGGACGAGCATCTCGTCGAGGAGCCCGACGAGGTCCTCGGGCTGCTCGACGGCCTGATCCTGGCCGGCGGTGCCGACATCGACCCCGCCAGCTACGGCGAGCCCCGCGACGAGCACACGGTCGACACGTTGCCCGAGCGCGACCGCTTCGAAATCGCGCTCGCGCGGGCGGCGATCGAGCGCGACCTGCCGCTGCTCGGGATCTGTCGCGGCATGCAGCTCATCAACGTCGCCTGCGGCGGCACGCTGATCCAGCACCTGCCCGACCGCTTCGGCCACGGCGAGCACCGCCGCGTCGTCGGCAGCTTCGAAGGCTCAGATCACGAGGTCAACCTCGTCGAGGGCTCGCTCGCCGAGGCTGCGGCGGGGCAGCCGGTGCACACGACGAAGTCCCACCACCACCAGGGCGTGGACTGCCTCGGCGGCGGGCTCGTCGTGAGCGGCACCTCGGCCTTCGAGGACGAGCTCGCCGAGGCGATCGAGCTGCCGGGCAAGAGCTTCGTGCTGGGCGTGCAGTGGCACCCCGAGGCGGACCCGGAGAGCCCGGTTGTCGCCGCACTGGTGGGCGCCGCGGCGCGATCGGCCCTCGCGGCGGCCTCCGAGTAGCCTCCGGCCGCGTGCGGATCTCCAAGGCGATGCGGGCGACCGCGTGGGCGATCGTCGCGGCCGGCGTTGCCGCGCCCCTGCTGCGCAAGCGCGTCTCCGCGCCACCCGCCGCCATGCAGACGCTCGCGTTCGCGGCTCCCGTGGGGCTCGCGGTCGCCGTCCGGCGCTCGCCGCGGCGCGACATCGCGATCTGCGCGCTGCAGATGTGGGCCTACCTCGCGGCGTACAAGACCCCTCACGACGACGAGGACTCACAGCGCGCGCGGGTGCACGTCTCCTACCCGATCTGGGCCGACCGCGCACTCGGGCTCGGCGAGCTGCCGAGCACCCGCCTGCAGCGCGCGCTTGCGCGCACCGGTGTCGACGGGGTGGGGTGGGTGGGCCGGAATTCACCGCGCTCGACCGCGTGCTCGTGTGGGCGCACTGGAGCTGGTTCGCCGTCCCGCACGGGGCGCTGCTGTACGTGATGTGGCGCCGGCCCGGGCGCTTCGGCCGCGCGGCGGCGATGACCTACGCCGTGTTCGACCTCGGCGCGAGCTTCTACTGGTTCCTGCCGACCGCACCACCGTGGTACGCGGCCGGCGCGCGCGAGGACGGGGCGCCCTCAGAGCAGCTCGAGGTGCGCCGGATGATGGTCGAGTACGGCGAGCACTTCTGGCGAGACGGCTGGGGCTCTCTCTACAGTGTCTTCGGAGGCAACCCTCTCGCCGCTATGCCGTCCCTGCATTTCGCCACCACGCTGATGGCCGCCCTCCTGCTCGCCGAGGTGGGGCCGATCGCGGGTGCGCTCGGGTTCGCGTACGCGGCGACGCTCGGGTTCGCGCTGGTCTACCTGGGTGAGCACTACGTCGTCGACCTCCTCGCAGGGGCGGCGCTGACGGTGGGGGTACGGCGCTCGGAGCGCTGGGCGGGACCGCCTCTGCGAAGGATCGGGCGCGCGATCGGCGCGCTGGAGGGTATGGCACACCAAACGGCCTGAAAGGCGGAGTAGGCGAGAAGTAATGGCGGGTGGGAGCGAAATCGGCGGCGCCGGGGGAGTGTCCGAGCCTCAGCCGACGCGTGACGCCCACCACGAGGAGGAAATGCCGCGTGTACGGCTCACGCGGCGCCAGATCACCGTGTTCGCCGTCTTCATGCTGTCGGCGATCGGCTTCCTGTACTTCGTCCTGCCGAAGCTGACCTCCGCCGGCGAAACGGTCCACCGCATCGAGCACGGCGACAAATGGTGGATCGCGATCGGCGTGGTGCTCGAGGCGCTGTCGTTCGGCGGCTACGTCCTGCTGTTCCGGACCGTGTTCGTGAAGCGGCCCCACCCGCAGAGCCACCTCGAGCGGATCAACTGGCGCGTCACCTACGAGATCACGATGGCGGGGCTCGCGGCGACGCGCCTGTTCGCGGCCGCGGGCGCCGGCGGCATCGCGCTGACGGCGTGGGCGCTGCGCCGCTCGGGCATGGAACCGCGGCTCGTCGCATGCCGGCTCGTCGCCTTCAACGTGATCCTCTACACCGTCTACGCCGGCTCGATGCTGATCGATGGGCTCGGGCTGGGGATCGGGCTGTTCCCGGGCGGCGGCTCGTTCGCGATCACGTTCGTGCCGGCGATCGTCGCGGCGGTGCTGTTCTCCTGCGCGTTCGGGATCGCGGCGCTCCCGGGCGACGTCGAGCGGAAATTCGGCGCCCGCGCAGAAGGCGGCGGGCGGCTGTCGCGCTTCTACTCGCGCGCGGCGACGGTGCCGGGCCTGGTCGCGAGCGGCGTGCGGACCGCTTGGGACGTGGTGAAGGCCAGAGAATGGGGGATCCTCGGCGCACTGGCGTGGTGGGGCTTCGACATCTCCGTGCTGTGGGCGATGTTCCACGCCTTCGGGGAGCCGCCGCCGTTCACGGTCATCTGGATGGCCTACTTCGTCGGCACGCTCGGCAACCTGCTGCCGGTGCCGGGCGGGATCGGCGGTGTCGAGGGCGGCATGATCGGCGCGTTCGCGGCCTTCGGCGTCAGCCTCGAACTGGCGACGCTGGCCGTGCTCTCCTACCGCGCCATCTCCTTCTGGCTGCCGACGATCCCGGGCGGGATCGCCTACTTCCAGCTCCGCCACACGGTCGCGGGATGGCGCAGCGAAGAGATGGCGGAGATGCTGCATCCAGATCAGCAGCGAGCCGCCGCGGAGGCCGTCTGAGCTGTAACCTGGGCCCCGCGCTCTGGTACTATAAAAAGTAAAGTGTTGTGGAAGCACAAGGTTCGGGGAACGGAGAAGCGATGAGCGAGAACATCGAGAACGTCGTGATCGTGGGCAGCGGGCCCGCCGGCTACACCGCCGCGCTCTACACGGCGCGCGCCAATCTGCACCCGCTCGTGATCGAGGGCTTCGCCTGGGGCGGACTGCTCCAGCAGACGACGGATGTCGAGAACTACCCGGGCTTCCCCGACGGCGTGATGGGCCCCGACATGATGCAGCGCTTCCGCGACCAGGCCGAGCGCTTCGGCGCGCGCCTCGTGACCGACCAGGCCGACCGCGTCGAGCTGGCGCGTGAGCCGGGCGGCGTCCACAAGGTGTGGGTCGGCGACACCGTCCACCTCGCGAGGACCGTGATCCTCGCGATGGGCGCCGAGCACAAGAAGCTCGGCGTCGCCGGCGAGGAGGAGCTCGCCGGGCGCGGCGTCTCCTACTGCGCGACCTGCGACGCGGCCTTCTTCAAGGAGGCGACGACGATCATCGTCGGTGGCGGCGACTCGGCGATGGAGGAGGCGATCTTCCTCTCGAAGTTCGCGAAAAAAGTCACGATCGTGCACCGCCGTGGGGAGTTCCGCGCCTCGAAGATCATGCTCGAGCGGGCGCACGCCCAGGAGAACATCGAGTTCCTCACTCCCTACACCGTCAAGGAGTTCGTCGCCGGCGACAGCGGCGCGCTCGGGCACGCCCTGCTTCAGAACGTCGAGACCGGCGAGGAGCGCGAGCTGCTCGTCGCGGGCACGTTCATCGCGATCGGCCACGAGCCGCAGTCGGGGCTGGTCCGCGACCAGGTGGATGTGGACGAGAACGGCTACGTCGTCACCGACGGGCGCTCGACCCGCACGAAGCTGCCGGGCGTGTTCGCGGCCGGCGACCTCGTCGATCACACGTACAGGCAGGCGATCACGGCCGCGGGCTCCGGCTGTCAGGCCGCGCTCGACGCCGAGTGGTACCTGCGCGACACGCCCGGCGTGCCCGTCCCCGCCGACATGCCGCTCGGCGATCCCGCCGAGTCCCAGTACGCGCCGGCGGCCGACTAGGCAGCTGCAGACCTAGGCGGTGCCGCGGCGCGCTCGCGCCGAGAACTCCGCGTCCCGCCATGGCAGTCGCCGCTCCAGCGCGGGCCGCTCGACGACTCGCCACAGGACGTCGGCCAGGATCAATGTTGCGAGGAGCGCGGAGAACGTGAGCGCGAGGAACGTGGTCGTCGGTCCGTGGTCCGGGCCGATCCGGTCCAGCAGGTGGCCCATGAGGCCGAGGTGGATCAGGTAGATGCCGTAGGAGCGCTTGCCGACCCACCGAATCGGCTTCGAGGTCAGCGCCTGCCAGCAGCCGCCGGTCGCCCACTGCAGCAGGAGCGGGGCCGCGACGAGCGCGCCGCAGCCGAGGCTCGTGAGGATCAGGCGCAGCTCGTGGTGCTGGCCGGGCGCGTAGACGTCCGCGGCGAGCAGCAGTGCGGCCGCGGCCAGCGCCGCCCAGGCCCACCGCCGCCCGGCGGCCTGCGCTCGCAGCCGCGGCGCCACGAACGGCTCGACGGCCGCCAGGGCCACGCCCGGCAGGAACGCGAACAGGTACTCCGCGAGCGTGTTGTCCCGGTGCATGCGCAGGCCGGTGCCGTGCCACGCCAGAAGGCTGCCGAGGTAAGCGAGCGCGATCACGCCGAGCACCAGGGCGAGCCGGTGCCCCGGGCGCGAGCCGGCGCGCCGCAGTCGCCACACGACGACGGCGACCAGCGGGATCAGCGCGTAGAAGGCGATCTCGATGTCCAGCGTCCAGGCCTGCGGCAGCACCGCGGCGCCGGTGAAGTGGTAGTTCTGCGCGAAGGCCAGCGCGGCCAGCAGCCCGCCGGCGCCTCCCGCGGTCCAGGCGTGATCCCAGGTCAGGTAGACGAACATCACGACCCAGAACGCCGGCACGATCCGCAGGAGCCGGTTGGCGGCGTAACGGCCGATCCGCGGGCGGGGCGTGCCGATCGTGTAGCTCGCGAGGAACGGCCGCGAGAGCAGGTAGCCCGACAGCACGAAGAAGATGAAGACCCCGATCCGGGTGAACGCGAGCAGCGGCGCCACACCGGCCGCAACGGCGTTGAACTGCCCGGTGTGCTCGTCGTCGGCGAAGAAGCCGGGGGCGTGCTTGTAGAGCGAGGTCGCGATCGCGGCGTGGAAGACCAGGACGGAGAGCGCCGCGATCGCGCGCAGGCCGTCCCCGCCCAGGAACACCCGGGGCACAGCGTCGCTGACCGCGCTCGCGGCCGCCTCCTGTCCGGAGCCGTGCATGGGCACAGCATCGCGCGAGAGCACCGATTTCTTTAGTCGGACGTCAGCAGCCAGACGCGTTCACGCCGGCACGCGGCGGGTCGAGGACGTGCGCGCGAACTCCGCCTGGCGCCAGGGAAGCTTGCGCTTCATCGCGGGGCGCTCCACGAAGCGCCACGACAGGTCGGCGGCGAGCAGCGTGAGCGGGATGCCCGCGAGCAGCAGCAGCGCGAACGTCGTCCCGCGCCCGAACCCCTGCCCGAGGTGCGGCAGCACGTGCGCGAGGATCGCGAGGTGCATCAGGTAGATGCCATACGAGCGTTCGCCGACCCAGTGCATCGGACGGATGTCCAGCACTCTCGGCACGCCGCCGTTGGCCCACTGCAGGCACGCGGTGGAGCCGACCAGGGCTCCGCACCCGACCGTGACGGCGATCAGGCGCATCCCGTACTGCGGCCCCGGGAGCGTGATGTACGCGGTCAGCAGGGCGACGGCGGCGGCGAGCAGCCCCCACGACCACGCCACGCCGTGGCGCGAGGCGCGCACGCGTGGGGCCGCGAACGGCTCGATCGCGCCGAGCGCCACGCCCGGGATGAACGCGAACAGGTACTCGGCGATGTTGAAGTTCAGCGCGGGCGACCGGGCGCCCGCGTCGTGCTTCAGCACGAGGCTCAGCGCGTACGCGGCGAGCAGCCCGGCGAGCACGACCGCCAGCCGGCCGCGCGGCGTGCGCGGCCGTTTCGCGAGCGTGACGAGCACGATCGCCGAGACCGTGGGGATCAGGATGTAGAACGCGACCTCGAGGTTCAGCGTCCACGCCTGCGGAAGCACCACCGAGCGCGTCTCGTGGTAGTTCTGCGCGAAGCCGAAATCGGCGAGCAGGCCGCCGATGCCGCCCCCGGTCCAGGCTTTGTCCCAGAACAGGAGCACGATCGTGACCAGCCAGAAGGCGGGCAGGATGCGCAGGATGCGGTTGCGGAAGTAGCGCCCGACGTCCGGGCGCGGCGTGCCGATCGTGTAAGCGGCGACGAAGCCACGCGAGAGCAGATAGCCGGACAGCACGAAGAACATGTAGATCGTGATCCGCATCAGCTGAAACAGCGGCGCTGCGAAACCGACCAGCGGACCGAACTGCGTGCCCCATTCTTCGTCGGGCGAGAACCCCGGCCAGTGCTTGAACAGCATCACCATGATCGCCGCGTGCAGGGTCAGGCCCATCAGCGCGGCGATCGCGCGCAGGGCGTCCCCGGCGAGCAGTCGCCGCGGCACCGCGTCGCTGATCTTCGCCCCGCCGTCCTGGCGTGGTGTCTCCGTCATGCCTCCATGCCCCCTTTGCGCTTCTCGCGCCTGAAACTCTACGGATATGCGGGGGTTTGTCGAGTGCGGCGGCGCGATCAGGGCTGCAGCGCGCCCTCCAGCTCCAGCAGCCAGCGCTTGCGCTCCAGCCCGCCGCCGTAGCCGCCGAGCGCGCCGCCGGTGCGCAGCACGCGGTGGCATGGGATCACGATCGGGATCGGGTTCGAGCCGAGCGCGTTGCCGGCGGCGCGCGAGCCGCGCGGGCTGCCCGGCCTCCACCGCCACCTCGGCATAGCTGAGCACGCCGCCGTAGGGGATCGCGGAGGTCACTCCCAGCACGCGCCGGCCGAAGGGGCCGATCAGCGACCAGTCGAGCTCGGTGTCGAAGCTGCGCCGGCGCCCGATGAAGTACTCGTCGAGCTCGCGCGCGACGCCGTCGAAGCGAGCCGGTACGCGCAGGATCCGGGGCGAAACGCGGGTCGCGAGGCGCTCCAGCACGGCGTCCTCGCTCTCCTCCGGGAAGGCCAGGCGCACGAGCCCGCGCTCGGTGCTCGCGGCGAGCAGCGAGCCGAACGGCGAGTCGAGCGTCGTGTACGCGATGTCGAGCTCCTCCTCCCGCACGGCGCGCTGGGCGAACCGTGCCGCGGCGCCGGCCGCCTCCTCGCTGGAGCGCTGCTCGGCCGCGGGACTCTGACGCGAAAGCGCGCGACCACGCAGAGCGCGGACCATCCCCTCTTCAAAAAAATCGTTGTTCATGCCGGCACCACCTTTCTGAGCTTCGACAGGCCCTCGTGCAGCGACCGCCGGGCGGCCTCCTCCGAGCAGCCGATCGCCGTCGCGATCTCGCGATGTGGCAGATCGCCCACGAACCGCAGCACCACAGCCGAGCGCTGGCGCTCGGGCAGGCCATCGACGGCCTCCCACAGCTCCTCGTCGCGCGCGCCGTCCAGTGCCGCGGGTGCGGCCGCGTCGGCGACCGCGAGCGTGTCCGCGACGGGCGTCGCCCTGCGCGTGCGTGCGCGATGCGCGTCGAGCGCCTTGTGGTGCGCGATCGTCAGCACCCACGCGCGCAGGTTGTGCTCGCGGCGCTTCGAGCGCAGCTGCGGGTAGGCGCGCAGCGCCGCGATGAACGTCTCCTGGAAGCAGTCGTCCGCCTCGGCTCGTCCGACCGAGGACACCAGGAACCGCCACACCACGTCCCGGTGCTCGTCGAGGAAGGCCTGAAAGGGCGGGGGGGTGGAGCTCACGAGTATCGAACGGGTGGCTCGCACATTTCGTGAGGTCGAGGCCCTCAGTAGTCGAAGAAGCCGGCGCCCGCCGCGCGGCCGGCACGGCCCGCGGCGACCATCCGCCGCAGCGCCGGCGCCGGCCGGTAGCGCTCCTCGCGGTACTCGTCGCAGAGCGCGTCCAGCACCGCGAGCACGTGCTCGATGCCGATCGCGTCCGCCCACTCCAGCGGGCCGCGCGGATGGCTCAGGCCGAGCTTCATGCCGGTGTCGATGTCGGCGGCGTCGCCGACCCCTTCGCCCCAGGCGAACGCCGACTCGTTGATGACCTGGCAGACGATGCGGCCGAGCACGAGGCCGGGCGCGTCGCCGACCCAGGTGACGTGCTTGCCGAGCGCGGCCAGCAGCCGCTCGGCGCGTTCGGCCGCCAGCGGCGAGCTGGTCTCAGAGCGCGTGAGCTCGACGAGCCGCGCCTCGGCGAAGCTCGGCAGCACGTGGAAGCCGACGGCGCTGCCGCCGGGGTCGAGCGCCGCCAGCGAGCCGCGCGCGCACAGCACCAGCCTGGCCGCTCCGCCCTCGATCGCCTCGCCGCCCGGGCTCGCGCCCGAGCGCGGATCGACCGGCTCGCGGTCGCATTCGACGATCAGCGAGGGCAGCACGCCGCCGCTCGGCTCGTGCGGTCCGCGCACCTCGAGGCCCGCCTCGGCGGCCGCCTCGCGCAGTTCGCCGGCGAGCACGCTCTCGCCCGAGATCACCACCACGCCCTCGCCCGACCCGGGGGGCGGCTCGGGCGCCGGCGGGTCCTCCTCGCGGTAGCGCCCGCCCTCGGCCACGGCGCTGTAGTCGTAGTAGCCGCGCCCCGTCTTGCGCCCGTGCATGCCGGCTGCCGCGTAGCGCGCCGAGATCGGCGACGGCCGCCAGCGCGGCTCGCCGAAGCTCAGCTCGTAGAAGCTCTTCGAGACCTCCAGGCCGGTGTCGATGCCGACGAGATCCATCAGCTCGAAGGGCCCCATGCGGAAGCCGCCCTCCATGCGCACGATGCGGTCGATCTCCTCGATCGTCGCGATCCGCTCCGAGAGCATCCGCAGTGCCTCCAGACCGAACGGGCGGTTGCACCGGTTCACGAGGAAACCCGGGCCGTCGGTCGCGTCGATCACCGTCTTGCCCATCGCCTCGCCGGTCGCGCGCGCGAGGGCGAGCGCCGCCTCACCCGAGCGCACGCCCGCGATCACCTCGAGCAGCGCCATCACCGGCGCCGGGTTGAAGAAGTGCATGCCGACGACGCGCTCGGGATGGCTCGCGCCCGCGGCGATCGCCGTGACGGGGAGGGAGGAGGTGTTGGTCGCCAGCACGCAGTCCTCGGCGACGATCTCCGACAGGCGCCCGTAGATCTCGTGCTTGAGATCCAGGCGCTCGGGCACGGCCTCGATGATCAGCTCGCAGGGAGCGAGCTGCTCGAGCTCGGAGACGGTCTGCAGGCGCCCGGAGGCCGCCTGGGCCTCCTCGGCCGAGAGCTTGCCTTTCGCCGCTTCTCGCCGCAGGCCGTCCTCGACCTTCGCGGCGCCCTTCTCCAGCGCGTCCGGGATCGGGTCGAAGAGGAGCGTCTCGGCGCCCGCGCGGCACGCGAGCTGGGCGATGCCCGCGCCCATCGTGCCGGCGCCCAGCACGCCGACCACCCGCGCCGGCGCGGCGGCGTCCTGCCTGCTGTCCTCCGCTCCGGGCCATCGCCGCTAGGCGGGGACCATGGCGCTGATCCCGGTCATCTGGCGGCCGATGATCAGTTTCTGGATCTGCGAGGTCCCCTCGTAGATCGTCGTCACGCGCGCGTCGCGCAGGTAGCGCTCGACCGGGTGGTCGTCGACGTAACCGGCGCCGCCGTGCACCTGGATCGCCATGTTCGCGCACTCCAGCGAGGACTCGGTGGCGTGGAGCTTGGCGATCGAGGTCTCGAGCGTGTTGGGCTTGCCCTGGTCCTTCAGGAAGCCGGCACGCCAGACGAGCATGCGCGAGGCCTCCGTCTTGACCGTCATGTCGGCGATCATCGCCTGCACGAGCTGGAAGCTCGCGATCGGGCGGCCGAACTGCTGGCGCTCGGTCGAGTACTTGACCGACTCCTCGACGCAGCCCTGGCAGATGCCGACGCAGCCCGCGGCGACGGAGTAGCGGCCGGAGTCGAGGTTCGACATCGCGACCTTGAAGCCCTGGCCGACCTCGCCGAGCACGTCGTCGTCGGAGACCTCGACGTCTTCGAGCGCGATCGAGCCGGTGTCGGAGGCGTGAAGGCCCATCTTGTGCTCGATCGTCTGCGGTTTGTAGCCCGGCTGGTCGGTGTCGACCAGGAAGGCGGTGACCCCTTTGGCGCCGAGCGAGGGGTCTGTCTGGGCGAAGATCACGGCCACCTTCGCGTGGTTGGCCATCGAGATCCACATCTTGTTGCCGTTGATGACCCAGCCGTTGTCGGTCTTCGTCGCGCGGGTGCGCTGGTTCGCGGCGTCCGAGCCCGTGTCGGGCTCGGTCAGCCCGAAGCACCCGAGCCACTCGCCCGAGCAGAGCTTCGGCAAGTAGGAGTGCTTCTGCTCCTCGGTGCCCCACTTCAGGATCCCGGAGCACACCAGCGAGGTCTGGACCGAGATCACCGTGCGGATCGCGGAGTCGCCGCGGCCGATCTCCTCGACGATCAGCCCGTAGGACAGGTAGTCGAGGCCGGCGCCGCCGTACTCCTGGGGGATCACGGCACCCAGGTAGCCCTGGTCGGCGACCTTCTTGACCAGATCGAGATCGAAGTGGTGGTTGCGGGCGTTTTCCCGCGACTGGATCACGATCTCTTTGTCGGTGAACTCTCGCGCCGTCTGCTTGATCAGGCGCTGCTCGTCGGTGAGGTCGAAGTCCATCCCCGTCCTTTCAGTGCGGCTTCGGTGTGGTCCAGGGCGCGGTGATCCGCCGCTCGACCTCCTCTGTGAGGCCGTCGATCGGCAGCCGCTCCTGCGCGAGCGAGTCGCGGTCGCGCAGCGTCACCGTGCGGTCCTCGAGACTCTGGTGGTCAATCGTAAAGCAGAACGGTGTTCCGATTTCGTCCTGGCGCCGGTAGCGCTTCCCGATCGCGCCGCCCGCGTCGTACTCGGAGAGCACGCGCGCGCGCAGCGCCCGGTGGACCTCCTGCGCGAGCTCCGGCTGGCCGTCCTTGTTCACCAGCGGCAGGACGGCCGCCTTCACGGGCGCGAGACGGGGGTGGAGCCTCAGCACCGTGCGCATCTCGCCCTCTCCGGCGCCCTCGCGCTCGACCACTTCCTCGTCGTAGGCGTCCACGAGGAAGGCGAGCAGCGCGCGGTCGGCGCCGGCCGCCGGCTCGATCACGTGCGGCACGTAGCGTTCGCCCGAGCCCTGGTCGAAGTACTCGAGCTTCTCGCCGCTGTACTCGGCGTGGCGGGTGAGGTCGAAGTCGCCGCGGTTGGCGATGCCCTCGAGCTCCGACCAGCCGATGGGGAAGAGGTATTCCACGTCGCTGGTGCCGGATGAGTAGTGGGAGAGCTCGTCTTGGTCATGAGCACGGAGCCGGAGGTGGTCGGGCCTGATCCCCAGCTCGATGTACCAGCGCTCGCGCTCTTTGAGCCAGTGCTCGAACCAATCGGGCGCGTCCGCGGGCGGCACGAAGAACTCCATCTCCATCTGCTCGAACTCCCGCGTACGGAAGATGAAGTTGCCGGGCGTGATCTCGTTGCGGAAGGACTTGCCGACCTGCGCGATCCCGAACGGCGGTTTCTTGCGCGAGAACTGCAGGACGTTCTTGAAGTTGATGAAGATGCCCTGCGCCGTCTCGGGTCGCAGGTAGACGGTCGAGCCGGTCTCCTTGACGGGGCCGACCGTGGTCTCGAACATGAGGTTGAAGTCGCGCGCCTCCGTGAGGTCGCACTCCTCCGTTTCCCCCGGGTGCTTCGAGGGTTTGCGCCCGCAGGCGAGCTCCTGCAGATGATCCGCCCGGAAGCGCTGCTTGCACGTGCGGCAGTCGACGAGCGGGTCCGTGAAGCCTTCGAGGTGGCCCGAGGCCTCCCACACGCGCGGGTGCTGGATGATCGCCGAGTCGATCGCGACGATGTCGTCGCGCTCCTGGATCATCGCCCGCCACCACTCCGCCTTGACGTTGTTCTTCAGCAGCACGCCGTAGTGGCCGTAGTCGTAGGTCGAGCCGACGCCGCCGTAGATCTCCGAGGAGGGGAAGACGAAGCCGCGACGCTTGGACAGCGCGACGATCTTGTCCATCGTCACGAGATCGCTGCCGGTGCCAGGGGTCTCTGCCATCAGGGCGAGGATGCTAGTCAAGCGGGCGCGCCCGAGCGGGGACGGGGCGCAGGGTTGACGTGGGGGGCGGCGGGAGACCAGGCGATCGCGTCGATCTCCCGCGCCGAAGCGGTCGTGTGAGAGCGCCCTCACGCGCCAATCCCGCAATTTGCGGACGGACGCGTGTACGAGAGCTTGCATCCGACGTCAAGGTCCCCGGCCGATCTGCCGAAGGCATTCATGTCAGAACCGTGCACCTCCCCCGGTGCGGCGGTGCTGACGAGATTCGAGAGAGACCTCGAGGTCAGGAGCGGCAGATGCAATCGGCACGAGAGAGACACGGAGACGGCGACCCGAGCGAGGTGAGCTTCCTGGTCACGCGCAGGGAGCTGGCCGACGACACGAGCCTGCTGAGCGTCGAGGGCGACCTCGACCTGGCGTCCGCGCCGAACTTCAAGTGGGCGCTCGCCGACGTGCAGTCGGCCGGCAGCAAGCATGTGGTGGTCGACCTCTCGCGGGTGAGCTTCATCGACTCGACGGCGCTCGGCGTGCTCGTGGGCGCGCAGCGCTCGCTCGACCCCGGCGTCAAGCTGGCGATCGCCTGCGCTGAGGAGAACGTTCTTCGGATCTTCGAACTGACCGGCCTCGACGGCATGTTCGAGATCGTCCCCACGCTGCAGGACGCGCTCGGCTACGTCCAGGGGAGCACGACGGCGGCCGGGTGATGCCCCGTCGCAGCGGCGCCCGCCCTCGAACCGCGCCACTCGCGAGCCTGGCGCTCGCGTCGTCGATCCTGATCGCGCTCGCCGCCCTCCCCGGCGGGGCGGCCGCCAAGCACGCCTCCGCGGCCGAAACGCTCGTAGCCACGCCGGCGGCCGAAGCCGCCCCGACGAGAGCCGCCGAACGGGCGGCGCGCCGCGCCGAACGGACCGCCGCCGAAGCCGAACCAGGTGCCGCGGGGACCCCGGCCCAGTCCGTCGATCCCGGTTCGCCGCGAGCCGCTCGTCAGGCCGCGCGCACCGAAAAGCACGCTGAACACCTCGCCAAGCGCGAAGGGCGGCACGCCGCGGCGGCGGCGCCCGCCCGCCCGGCCTCGCCGAGCGCCGCCCGCGCGGGCGCCCAGCTTGCCGGCGGCAGCGCCAAAGCGCAGAAGACCCACACCGAACGCGAACGCGAACACGAACGGCTGCACGAACAGCGCCAGCGCGAACGCGGGGCCACGGGCAAGCGGCTGCGCGGCGAAGGCCACAAGGAACGTGAAGCTCGCGAAGCCCGCGAAGCGCGCGAAGCCGAAGAAGGGATCGAAGCCGAACCTTCCACCGGCGGCGCCGGCGGTGGGCAGCGGGTCGCGGCGGCGAGCGGTGTCTCGCTCGGCGCCGGCGGCGAAGCGACCTCGCGAGCCCCTTCGGTGAGCGCTGTCGCCTCGGATCGTGCCGGCCACGCGGCCGCGTCCTCGCACAAAGCGCGTGCTCGCCGTGGTCGCAATCGCGCCGCGGGCGGCGCCGCTGCGCCGACGGCGCTGACGGCGATCGGTCTCGGCGCGCTGGCAGGGTCAGCCACCGGCACGACCGGCGGCGGCACCGGTGCTCCCGCGAGCCACGCCAGGCACGCCGCGCAGCGCGGCCACGCGAGCGAATCGCCGATCGTCAAGACCGTGACGCAGATCGTCGGTGTGATCCCCACCGCCCTGTGGTTGCTGATCGGCGTGCTGGCGTTCGCCGCGGGCGCCTTCGCCGTGGCCTCGCGCCTTGCGGCGCGGCGCGCGAGGCGCCTGGATCGCCAGCGTCGCGCGCTGCTCGAGGACGTCGGCCTGCTGCAGGCGGCCCTGCTTCCTGAGCTGCCCGAGCGGCTCGGTCCCGTCGGCACTTCGGCGGCCTACCGGCCTGCCTCCGGTCCCGGCGCGGGCGGCGACTTCTACGACGTGTTCGCACTCCCCGAGGGGCTGCTCGCCGTGATCGTGGGCGACGTCTCCGGGCACGGCCGCGACGCGCTCCCACACACGACCCTGCTCCGCTACACGCTGCGCGCCTACATGGAGGCGGGGCTCGCCCCGCGCGAGGCGCTGCGGGCCGCCGCACCGGCGCTCGAGCGTCAGCTCGGCGGCTCCTTCGCCACCGTCGTGCTCGCGAGCTACGATCCTCGCGCGCGACTCCTGACCTACGCCTCCGCGGGTCACCCCCACCCGATCGTCACCGGCCTCGACCCCGACGCCACGATCATCGCCGGCTCCGCGCCGCCGATCGGCACCGGCCGCGCGACCGGAAGCCGGCAGACCGTCTTGTCGATCCCGGGCGCCGCAACCGCATGCTTCTACACCGACGGCGTGATCGAGGCCCGGACCGCGGGCCGGCTCTACGGCCAGCGGCGGCTCGCGGCGGCGGTCAGCTCGATGCGTGCCGTGGCGGGCGACTCCGAGCCGGCAGCCGGCGCGCTGCTCGACCGCGTCGCCGCGGAGACCGACCGGCGCCCCGACGACATGGCCGCCTGCGTGCTGAACCTCTCCGGCGAGCAGGCCCCGCCGCGGGTTCTCGAGGAGCAGCTGGTGCTCGACGCGGGCGACGCCGACGGCAAGCGCGCACGGCGCTTCCTCGTCGCGGCCGGGGTCGAGGAGGCCGAGATCCGCACGACCGTGGCCCGAGCGCGCGCGATCGCCGCCGAGCACGGCAGCGCGCTGCTCCAGCTCGACGTGTCGGGCGAGGAGCCGCGGGTAACCGTTCTGCAAGACAACGTCGCGCCGCTTCGCGCGCGCGCCCTAGTACGCACCCAGGAGGTGGCGCTGTGAGAGAGCAACCTACCCCAGACCTCGATGCCGCCCTTGTTCTTGGCATGGCCTCGACAGCGATTCCCTTCGCGCGCTCGCGCGAGGAGGAAGCAGAGCGCTGGCTGCGGATCCTTCGCCTGCATGGCGAGGCCGGCGCGGCGCTTCAGGCGCTCGGCGTCAGCGAGGCCCCGCTCGAAGCCGCGGGCCCGCACGAGGAGGAAGCCGGCCAGCCCGACGGCGACGTCATCGCCCGCGTGGGCGATGCGGCTGCCGACGGCGCGGCGCGCCGCCAGGCGCAGTGCTTCACGACGACCGATGTGCTGGTCGCGGTGATCGACGTCTACGGCCACGACTTCAACCAGGTGCTGCGCTCGCACGGCACCGACCGCCAAGAGGTGCTCGAGCGCCTGCACCCGCTCGCTGCCTGAGCGGGCCCTGCGGCGGCGCGGCTAGCATGCGCCGCCGTGGCGCGGATCCTGATCGTCGGCGGGGGCTGTCGCGGGCGCCGGCTCGCAGGTGAGCTGCTGGCCGGCGGGCACGCCGTGCGGATCACGACTCGCGCCGAGCGCGGCCGGGCCGGGATCGAGACGCTGGGCGCCGAGTGCTGGGTGGGGACGCCGGATCGCCTCGCGACACTGCGCGGCTCCCTCGACGGCGTCGCGATCGCCTGCTGGATGCTCGGCACCGCGAGCGGCGATCCCGACGAGCTCGCCGCGCTCTACACGACGAGGCTCGAGCTGTTCCTCACGCAGGCGATCGACACCACGGTGCGCGGCGTGGTCTACGAGCCGGCGGGCGCGCTCGTGCCCGCCGCGGCGGCGGCCGCCGGGGCGGAGATCGCCGCTCGGCTCACCGAGCGCAACCGGATCCCCGCTGCGATGCTCGACCCGGCTGGGGCGGCGGACACCGAGGCATTCCTCGCCGGCGCGCGCGTAGCCGTCGAGGACCTGCTCGCGGCCGCCGCTCGCTAGTACGTCCGGGCAGTTGGGCGGCCGCTCCTCATGGGCGGCGGAGCGCGCGCCGATGTAAGAGCGATGACCGGTGAGCGCTCCCGATACGGCCTGCTCGTGTCTTCGCTCGGAGCAGCGCTCCTCGCCGGCTCGCTGTTCCTTCCGTGGTACGCCGTCAGCGTCACGCACGCCGGCGCGGACTCGCTCGGGAAGGCCGGCAGCGGCCTCGCCGCGCACATCGGCACCGATGCCTTCCAGGGCTACGCCCGCAGCCTGCACGGCACGATCGCCGCGCTCGCCGGCGAGAAGGTCGGCGCGCTCACTGCGGCGCACGCGCTGAGCACGCTCAGCGTGGTGCTGCTCGTGCTCGCCGGTCTCTCGCTGCTCGACGCGCTCGTGCCGCTTGCCCGCGCCCACTCACGCATTCCCGAGGGGGCGGGTGGCGCGGTCGTCGTGCTCGGCATCGTCGCCAGCGGCTTCGTGCTCTACCGGATGATCGCGCTGCCGGCGCCCGCGAGCGAACTGCTCACGCTGTCGCTGCGGGAGGGCGCGTGGCTGGCCCTGCTCGGAGCGCTCATGGTCGCGCTCGGCGGCCTGTGGCCGCGCGCGATCCCGGCTGCCCCGGGGCCGTTCAGCGGTGACATCTGGGCGAGCCTCACGAGCGGCACGACAGCCGGCAGCTGACGCTCAGCCCGCCGCGTCCGCGGCGGCGGCTTCGGCCGCACCGGGCCCGAGCAGGCGCAGGGCCCCTTCGTCCTTGTCGAGGCGCCCCAGCAGGTGCTCGATGATGCGCGCGGTCGCGCCCCAGATCAGGTGGTCCTCCACGATGTAGGCGTCGGTGAGGAAGCTGATGCCGCGACGGTCGATGCGCGTCACCGTGCGCCCGGCGCGGATCTCCCGTAGCGGCAGCTCGAGCACCTCGTCGACCTCGCGCGGCGAGAGCTCCCACGCCACGCCGGGAGGGATCGAGCCGACGAACGGGTGGATCTCGTACCCGGTCGCGAAGGTCGAGGTCGCCGGCAGCGCGCCGATCAGCTCGACGCTCGCGCGCGGCAGGCCGATCTCCTCCTCGGCCTCGCGCAGCGCGGTCGTCTGCAGGTCGGGGTCGGTCGGGTCGCGCCGACCCCCGGGAAAGGAGATCTCGCCGGCGTGGCGGCGCAGGTCCGCCCGGCGCCTGGTGAGCACGAGGTGGCGGGCGCCGCCGGAGCTGTAGATGGGGACGAGGACGGCGGCTGCGACGGGCTCGCCCGCGGGTGAGCCCGTCGTCAGTCCGCTCGGCGAGGCTGAGGACTCAGGCGGCCAGGTGAACGCGCTCAATGCGCTCCTGGAACATGACCTCGCCCTCCAGGGCGCGGTGCACCGGGCACTTGGCGGCGATCACGCGGAGCTTTTCGACCTGTTCCTCGGGGAGGTCGTCGGGAAGCCTCATCACGAGCAGGAACTTGGTCGGGCAGCCGCGCTCGGCAGGGCTGTACTCCGCGTCGACCTCGACGTGCCCGATCTCCCAACCCTTGCGGGCCGCGTACATCTCGACCGTGATCGCCGTGCAGGAGGCGAGGCTCACGGCCAGCAGCTCCAGCGGGTCGGGACCCGTGTCGTCGCCGCCCGAGTCGACGAGCTCGTCGACGATGAGCTGATGGTCCCGCACCTGCACCGTGTGACGAAGCCTTCCTCCGTCGCGCCGTGCCGTGGCCTTCATCCTTGTTAGCCCTTGCGGCTGACCCATGTGCGATGCCTCCTGTCGGTGCTTCCCTCGGACTACTCGATATTAGCTCTGCACGCGGATAGGTGTGGAGACCACACCTTCTACGCGAGCGGGTTGAACAGCAGCCCGGTGAGCAGCTTCGGATAGAAGAACGTGGACTTGGGCGGCATGTTCTCGCCCTCGGCAGCGAGTTCGCGCACCTGGCGCACCGGCGTGGGGCGCATGACGAAGGCCGCGTCGTATGAGCCCGAGCGGACCATCGCGACCGCCTCGTCGGTGTCGCGCGCGTAGAACATGCCGTTGAAGTGGGAGATGTCGTCGTCGCTCATACCGAGCGCGCCCTTCAGGATCAGCGCCTCCAGCACGCCCGTATCGAGGTGCCGGTAGGGCGCCGAGTGGTCGGCGAGGGCGGTGTCGGCGATCGCCTGGTCCTTGAGCGTGAGGCGCACCGGGCGCTGGGAGACCGAGTCGACGTAGCCCATCTGCAGCGGCGTCGGCTGCTCTCCCATCGGTGGCGGGGCGAGGTCCTCGAGCGCGACGTCCTCGATCTCGAAGTCGCGCGCGAGCGCCGCGTCGAGCGCCTCGCGGCGGGCCGCGTCCAGGCCGTTGACGAGCCGGTGTGTCGGAAACACGGTCAGCCCGGGGTCCTCGAGGGCGACGAGGCACATGAGGATGTAGCGGTGCTCGCCCTCGCCGCCGACCTCGTCGGCGTAGGCGGCCATCGTCTCGTAGCGGTGGTGCCCGTCGGCGATCAGGAGCTCGGCATCGGCGGTCGCCGACTGGACGGCGGCGACGGCCTGCGTGTCGGTGACCCGCCAGAGCCGGTGGCGCGTGCCGTCACCGTCGGTGATGTCGGCCCACGGGACATCGGCGGTGGCCGGCGCGAGCGCGGTCCAGGCAGCGTTCTGCGGGTCCGAGAAGAGGGAGAAGATCGGGGAGATGTCGGCGCGCGTCGCGCGCGTGAGCTTGAGGCGATCCTCCTTCGGGCCCGGGTGCGTCCGCTCGTGTGGACGCACGCGACCCGGCCCGTAGCCCTCGATGCGCACACGGCAGAAGAAGCCGCTACGGGTGCGGGTGACGCCGTCGGGTCCCGTGTACTCCTGCGTGTGCGCCCAGATCGCCGGCTCGGGGTCCCGGCCCAGCACGCCCTGCAGCTGCCAGCTCTCGAACAGGTCGGCGGCCGCCCGGTAGGGATCGCCGTCGGTGTCGGTGGCCTTCGGGAGGTCGACCGCGACGACGTTGAAGGGCGAGCGTGCGAGCAGCGCCGCGCGCTGGGAGTCGTCGATGACGTCGTAGGGCGGTGCGACCACGTCGGCGATCTCGCCGACCGCGGACTGTTCGTAGTGGAGCGCTCTGAGCGGCTGGACGTCGGTCATCGCGGTGGCGGAGGCTAGCAGCGGGAGGCGGGGGCGCAGTCGAAGGCGCGCGGCGTGGCCCCGGGGCCGTCCGTTCCTGATGCGAACATATGTTCGACATGGCGCACCCGTCCTATCTACGTGAAAAGGCGCGTACGCTCCGCAGCGAGCGGCGGCTGACGATCGACGAGATCGCCGAGCGGCTCGCGCTGTCGCGCTCGACGGTCTATTACTGGGTGCGGGACATGCCGATCCCGGGCTCGGGGCCGGGCGGGGGGTTCGCTTCCGAGGCGCAGCGGAAGGGGACCATCGCTATGCAGCGCAAGTTCCGCCTGCTGCGGGAGGCGGCTTATCGGGAGGGGGTGGACGGCTATCCCGCGCTCGTGAAGGAGCCGACGTTTCGGGACTTCGTATGCCTCTACGTCGCCGAGGGGTACAAGCGGAGCCGGCACACGGTGTCGATCTGCAACTCGGATCCGCCGGTGATGCTGCTGGCGGACAGGTGGCTGCGGCGCTTCGCGGGCCGACCCCTCGACTACGCGATCACCTACCACCCCGATCAGGAGCCAGCCCAGCTGAGGGCGTTCTGGGGCGACTATCTGAGCATCGCGCCGAGCGCGATTCGCTGCCATCGAAAAAGCAACAGCGGGCGACTGTCGGGGCGCGTGTGGCGTTGTCAGTACGGCGTGATGGCGATTGCTTCCCACGACACCTGCTTCAGGAGCAGGATGGCCGCGTGGGTGGATCTGATCAAGCGCGAGTGGACGGCCTCGCCCGGGTAAAATCGGCATCTCACGGGGCGTGGCGCAGCCTGGTAGCGCGGGGCCTTTGGGAGGCCCAGGTCGCCGGTTCGAATCCGGCCGTCCCGATCGAAGAAGTGAGCTTTGGCCTAGAGCGCACCGGCGACGACTATCTGCAGCCCGGGCCGGCGTGCCCAGGTTCCATGGATCGAGAATGCCTCCCCGTTCGCGACACTCGCACTGAACGAGTGCGTGCGGGGATCGAGCCGGACCTCGGCCATCCGGACCCCAGCAACACCCGTTCGCAACGGTTGCGCCGCCTTCACCGACGCCTCCTTCGCGCTGAACAGCAGCCGGTCCCAAGGCATGACCGGTCGTTGCCCCAGCAGTTCCTCCACCTGCTCGAGCTCTGCGGCCGAAGCGATCGTCTCGAGCAGTCCTTCGGGCAAGCGCCGATCCACCTCTGCGTCGATGCCGATACCGGCGAGACAGCTGCGGCGGGCGACGACGGCAGCCCGATAGCCCCCCTTGTGCGTGATGCTCCCGACGATGCCCTCGGGCCACACGGGCGCGCCGTCGTCGGTGGCGGGGATGGGCCCGGCCGGCACCCCGAGTTGCCGGAGCGCTTCTCGCGCACACGCGCGCGCTTCCGCGAACTCGCGCTGCCTGCCTTCGCTCGCCCCGAAGATCAGCTCGGCCTCGTCGGGATAGATCGCCGGGACACCGAGCGAGCGATCGCCGCCATGGAGGCTCCCGCGCTCGACGCCGACAACACCCTCCGGCAGGATCGCGTCCAGCGCCGCACCCATGGCTCGCGCCGTGCTCAGGCCGGCGCGGGGGCCTCGGCCGACTCGGAGGACGTCGCACCCGAGCGGCCCAGCGCCAGCGAGAAGAGCGGCCACGGCCCCGGCACCCCCTTGAGCTCGTGGAACCCTCTTTCGGCGAAGTCGAAGGGTCCGCCGACAACGGTCCCGTAGACGGTGCCAGACACGAGCACCTCTCCCGGACCGGCGAGCGCTGCCACGCGAGAGGCGATGTGAACGGCCATGCCGCCGACGTCGTCGCCGATCAGCTCGCACTCGCCCGTGTGCATGCCGACACGCACCTGCAGGCCGAGGTCGCTCGTCGCTGCGGTCACCGCCAGCGCGCAGCGCAGAGCCTGCGAAGGGGCGCCGTCGAACGTCGCAAGGAAGCCGTCGCCGACGGTCTTCACCTCTCGCCCGTCGAACCGCCGCAGCTGGGTGCGCACCGCCTCGTCGTGGTGAGACAGGAGATCGCGCCAATGTCCGTCCCCGAGTGTGGCCGCACGCGCGGTCGCGGCCACGATGTCGGTGAACATCACGGTCAGGAGGTCGCGCGCGACGTCGCCGCCCTGGCGGCCGCCGGTCAGGAACTCCCTCACCTCCTCGACGATCGCATCGCTGTCGCCGATGAACGGCAGCGAGTCGGCGCCTTCCAGCTCCACGTAGCGGGCGCCGGGGATGTGCTCGGCGAGGTACTGCGAGTGACGGACGTCCCAGACGAGCTCTTCCGGGCGGTGCATGACGAGCGTCGGGACGCGGATCCGCCCGAGTGAGTTCCGCACGTCGGCGTCCGAGATGACGCCCAGGATCGTCCGCGCCTCGCTCGGGCTCGCAGTGAGACGCTGCGTCCGTGCCAGCCACGCCCTGAGCGCCGGGTCGTCGGCCATGGAGGGCGCAAGCCGCGCCGTCAGCTCGCCGTCGGGCTCCCCCCAGTGGCGGAATTCCTCCGCCGTGACACCCATACGCTCCTCGGGCGTCATCGCCCAGTCGTAGTCCGGCGCCCAGGTCGTCCGCGCGAACGACGCGTACATGATCAGCGCCCCGATCCGCTGCGGCTGCTCCGCCGCGAGACGCGCCCCGACCAGCCCGCCGCCCGCGTACGTCATCACCGCGCATCGTTCCGAGCCCGCGGCATCGAGCACGGCGAGGGCGTCAGCAACGTCCTGATCGAGCGAGTAGCCGTCCAGCCCATGGTCGGACAGCCCGGTGCCGCGGCTGTCGAACATGATCAGTCGGCCGAAGCTCAGCAGTCGTTCGAGAAACCGCCTGTTGCCCGGCGCCTCCCAGAGCTGCTCGATCTGGGAGATCCAGCCGGGCAGGAACAGCAGGTCCAGCGGTCCGTCGCCTGCGACCTGGTAGGCGATGCTGACCTCGCCGCTGCGCGTGTAGCGGGTCTCGGGGATCATCGATGCTCCTCGAGATGGGAACGGAACGCGGCCGCCGCCTCGACGGTTGCGCCCGTCGCGCGAACGCGGTCGCCGAGCCACTGGTCGGAGGTCACCACCCGCACCATGCCAGGTTCCGTGATCTCGCCGAGCAACCGGATGATCTCGTCGTCCGCCGAGTCCCGGCGCGGTCTCGGGGCATGGGTGACAACGATCACCGTCGAACGGATCGGCGGCCGGGGTGGCTGCTCGAAGACCACCGTGACCTCCTCGCCGGTCGCGGCCGACCACCGCTCCAGCAGGTCGACGAGCCCGACCATGGCGCGGTGGCGATCGCGCCACCAGGCGTCGGGCCGGGTGCCGATCACGTTCATGCCGTCGACCAGCCACCTCATGGCCCTCAGCGTAGGGCCTGTGACGCGCGTCACAGCGCCAGGATGAGCACCTTCCCGCCGGCCTCCGCGCGCGCTACCGCCCGTGCGAGCGCGCGCCGAACCTGCGCCGGTGCGATGTAGAGCACGCCGGCGACCGTGCGGTCGCGCGCCCACGCCCGGCAGATCGCCTCCAGCCGCTCCGGCGCCTTCACGGTCAGCTCGATCTCGACCGCGATCGGCAGACCGCCGTGCTCCGGCACCAGCACCAGGTCGGGCCGGTGCGTGCGCTCGCCGCTCCTCGCCGGCAGGCGCGGGCAGACGAACGCCCGCTCGGCGCCCCGGCACGCGGCACGGATCGCGGGCTCCCCGAGCACTCTGTAACCCGGGTAGCTCAGCTCCAGACGCACGGCCGCGGCGCAGCACGCCGCGGCGTGGGCCGCTCCCGCCGCGCTCACCCGTGCAGGCTCGAGATCGGGCACGCCTCCGGCCCGGAGTCCGGCGCGGGTCAC
>CAWGBB010000009.1:0-100205 GCA_963820745.1 uncultured Solirubrobacteraceae bacterium
ACGGGGTCGTGATCGGACGCGTGCGCCGCTCACTGCTCGCCGAGGCGCCACCCGACGCCACAGCAGGGCTGGTGATGGACATCGGGCCTACGACGACCCGCCCGCACCGGAAGCCCGAGGAAGTAGCAGCGCGGCTTCGCGCTGCCGACGCGGGTGTGGCGATCATCACCACGCCGGAGGGAAGGTTGCTCGGGGTCGTGCGGGCCGCGGACCTCGAGGCCGACGCCGGCTAGGGCGTCGCTCGCCGAACGGACGTCGCGTTCGCCGTCTCGGTTCGACTACAGGAACACGAACCGCGACTTGCCCGCGGGGATGTTGCCGTAGATGAAGCCCACTGTCTTGCCGGCCGGCTGTTCAATCCTGGCCGCCTTGATGTCTTCGACCTTCCCGTTGACCTGCCGCGTCACGCGCACCTCGAAGGTCTGGCTGCTGGCGCTCGAGTCGTGCAAGGCGAGGGTGGAGGTCGCCGGGTTGTCCGAGATCCTGATGACAGAGTCGGGGTGGAGGGTGATCGCCTGGATGCCGACGCTGTAGTTGCCCGCCTGTCGCACCAGGCCGACGTTGAAGAGCGGGGAGGAGGCCTGGCTGCCGGCGCTGGTGTAGGTCATCGCCCCGTCGTCGCCGTTCAGCGCGATGGTCTCACGCTCGCCGGGCTTGACGATGATCCCGTCGGCGGCGAGATCGTGGTTCTGCCCGATCAGCGAGAAGTGCTCGGTGTCCGGGAATTTGAGGCCGGACCCGTCCACCGTGACCTGCACGTTGACGCCGAACGGGATTCGGTAGGTGGGCTCCTGGCGTTGCTGGGAGTCGGAGAACGCGGTCGGGAACACGGCGCTGCCGCCGGGGATGCCGCTCACCAGCTTCTCGCCTTCATATCCGAGCGCCCGTCCCTGCGGATCGCGGATCAGCAGGTGCGCGTGGTTGTACGGGTTGCCCTCCAGCCGGATTTCGTTGAGGGCGCCCGGGCGGCCGACGGCCTCGGCGCAGAACGGGCAGAAGTGGACGCCCAGGCCCGGCGTGGTCGGATTCAGGTAGAGGGTGTTCGTCTGAGCGCTGCCTTCGTAGACGGAGTCGGGAACGCTCGGGTTGGCGGCGGCGACGTAGCTCCAGGTGTCCGCGCTCGTGTCGAAGTGGACGTGTCGGACCTTGTCCGGCCAGTTGTTGTCGTACACCAGTACGTCGTACTTCCCGCCCCCGAGGTTGTCCACCGCATAGGGAGTGACCGCGTGCCCCCCCTGGAACCCAGGCCGGAAGAGCGCCATGGTGTACAGCTCACCGCCTCGACGGCCCAACGACCCCATCAGGAATTTCAGAATGTCGTCGGGCGTGCCCCTCACCGTCGCGTTCTGCAGCGCCGGCAGGGTCTGCCACTGGAACGTGTACGCGATCTCGCGTTGCAGTTGCTTGTTCCCCTTCAGCTTCAGGCGCTGGATCGGCGTCTTGGCGAGCGGCGGGAACAGATGGCGGAACACCAGGATGCTGAGCGCGGAGAAGCCGAAGCAATGCCCGCCGCTCATGGTCCGGTTGGCTTCTTCCATGTAGCGCTTCGCGACCGGCGTCAGCAGACAGTGCTTGGGCTTTGCAGGCGGGGCGCACACACCGCTGCCGAACAGCGCGCGCATCCCGTTGGCCGACAGGTTGGCGTAGCCGGACCCGTAGTTCGCGAAGTTGAACCCGTTCTTCGACGGGCTGAAGCCACTCGACGCGACGATCTTCGCCTCCGCACCGCCGGCCATGACGAGCAGCGAGGCGGCGAGAGCGGCGACGCCACCGACGAGGAGCCGGGTCATCCGCCGTGCCGAAGCGTGCCGTCGCGATTGATCTGCGCGGCGCTCGAACAAACCCACTCCCCCTGGGCTCTTCGGCATCGTCTCGAGAGCGTACTCCTCGATTGCCGGGGCGGTGCCACCAGCCCGACGGCCGGCGTGACCTCGAGACTCGTCCCCAACTCGATAGAGAGGCCGCGAAAACGGGACCCGCCATGAGATTGTTCGCCGAGTCCTTGGCCGCCCGTCGAATCCGCTCCACGACTGGGTGGAGCGGCACACCCGACGGGTCCGTCAGGCCTGTCGGTGGATGTAAGGCGTCGTCTTGCACAGCTCGGCGAAGCCAAGCCGGAGGAGGATCGGGCGACTCTGATCGTTGGCGTCGACCTGCACGTAGTGGTAGCCCCGCTCGGCGGCAAGCCGGGCGCCGTTGGCGACGAGCGCGCGGAAGACGCCGCGACCACGCCAATCCTCGTGGGTGCACCCGCCCCACCCGCCCGCGAAGCCGGTGCCGGGCTCGAGCTCGACGCGTCCCGCTACGATCGGCTCGCCGTCGGCGAGCGCCATCGTCGCCATGACGCTCGCCGGTCGCTGCGAGAGCCTCGCGATCAGTGACTCCGCCATTCCGGGCCGTGCGCTGCCGAAGACCTCGTCCTGGAACTCGACGAGCGCGCGCGCGTCGGCCGGGTCGCGCACCTCGACCAGCTCGACGCCGTCCGGCAGGTCCACGGTCAGGTCGAGCTCAGCGATCTCGGCGACGAGAAGCGCCTCGACGGGCTCGGGCTCGAAGCCCGCCGCCAGCAGACGCTCCGGTAGGTCGACGGGCTGATCGTAGGAGTAGTGCTTCCACTCCCAGCGGCCCGGGTGGCCGTCGAAACGCGCGATCTGCGCGGCGATCGCGGCATCGACCTCGAGGCTCGCGAGCTCCGTGCAGATCACCGCCGCCGAGCCATCCGCCTCGGGAACGAGCCTCACGATGCCAGGTTCGCGCTCGACGAGATAACCAGGCGGTGCATCTCGGGGCCAGCGTCGCAACTGCTCGTGGAAGGCGTGCAGAATCGCGTCCGCGTCCATAGCCTCACATCTCCTGTCGCTCCAGCAACCCGCCGCAAACTCCTGCAGGGCCACCTTCTGCGGCGTCCGTCTCGAAACTAGCAGCACAAGCGGTTTTCCCATTGGCAGAGCGGAATCTGGCCTACCGATTGGATGCCGGAGGAGGGACTCGAACCCCCGAGACGCGGATAATGAGATTTGAACGGCGGCCGGCGGCTGTTCGGCGACGGCCTGCGGGTGCGCTCGGGTTTCAGGGCTCCTGATCGCTATGCCGTCCGCGTCGCCGTCGGTCGGGTAGGTCCTCCTCGGACAGGCCCGCGGCGCGAATCCGCCGTTTGACCTCACCGATGAAGCCGCCGTGGCCGCTCAGGTCGAGCTTCCCGGCCCGGGCGTCCTTGTGGACGTCGGACATGATCTGCTTGATGGGGTTTCGTTTCTCGCCCATCGCGGTCAGCCTCGACGCATCAGCCGTCCAACGGCGGCCATCATCTCGTCAGTGCGGGCGTCGCGCTGCTCGGGCGCGGCGCCGATCACGCACGAGTGCGCGTGGTCGTCGAGCAGCCCGAGTGCGACCTTGTCGAGCGCTGCCTGGATCGCGGAGATCTGCGTGAGCACCTCGATGCAGTAGCGGTCCTCCTCGACCATCTTCTGCACGCCGCGCACCTGGCCCTCGATCCGCCGCAGGCGAGTCTGCAGCTGGTCCTTGTTCGCGGTGTAGCCGCGGACGGGGGTGGGCGACTCTGTCTCGGTTGTCATGTCACGATCATAACAGATACCCCCTGGGGGTATGTTAGGCTGTCCGCATGAGCGACGTTCTGAACGTGATCTGGATGGGATTGAAGGACTCGTTCCTGATGGCCTGGGAGGTCTGGTGGGCACTCGTGTTGGGCTTCGCGATCAGCGCGATCGTGCAGGCCTGGGTGCCGCGGCAGCGGGTCGAAGGGTCCCTGTCCGGCTCCGGAGCGAGGCCGGTCACCCTCGCGACCGGCCTTGGCGCCGCCTCTTCCTCGTGCTCCTATGCGGCGATCGCGATCGCCAAGAGCCTCTTCCAGAAGGGAGCCTCGGCCGCGACCGCGCTGGCGTTCCAGTTCGCCTCGACAAACCTCGTCTGGGAGCTCGGCCTCGTGCTCTGGCTGCTGATCGGCTGGCAGTTCACGCTGGCCGAGTACCTCGGCGGGATCGTGATGATCGTGCTGATGACGCTGATGCTGAGGCTGTTCGTCTCACCCCGGCTCGAGCGCGAAGCGCGTGCCCACGCCGAAGCAGCCGACAGCGGACACCAGCACCACACGGCCGGCGAGTCCCTGAGCTGGCGTCAGCGCTTCACGTCGGTCTCTGCATGGTCTGATGTGGCGCACAACTTCCGCGGCGACTGGCAGATGCTGTGGAAGGAGATCACGATCGGCTTCCTGCTCGCCGGCTACATCGCACAACTCGGCAACGGCTTCTTCAACGGCCTGTTCCTGAGCGGGACCGGCGGGGCGCTCGCGACGATCGAGAACGTGCTGATCGGGCCGGTGATCGCCGTGCTCTCGTTCGTGTGTTCGGTCGGAAACGTGCCACTCGCCGCCGTGCTGTGGTCGGGCGGGATCAGCTTCGGCGGCGTGCTCGCGTTCCTGTTCGCCGACCTGATCGTGATCCCGATCATCCTCGCCTACCGCAAGTACTACGGCGCACGGTACACCGCGCGCATCGTCGCCCTGATGTTCGTGACGATGGTGCTCGCCGCGCTCGTGGTGAACGGGCTGTTCAGCGGCCTCGGCCTGATCCCGACCGGGCCACGGCCGAGCCGGGCGGACATCTTCGGGACGATCTCCGTCAACTACAAGCTGTTCCTCAACATCCTCGGCATCGTCGTGTTCGTCGCGCTGTTCTGGCTCACCCGGGCCCGCGGCGTAACCGACCCCGTCTGCGGGATGAAGGTCGACCGTGAGAAAGCGATCGTCGCAGGCCTAGCAGGCAAGACGTTCTACTTCTGCTCAGAGCACTGCCGTGACACGTTCACGGGGGCCGTCGAGAAGGCGCCGGTCGGCTGACGCGGTCCCGGACAAGAGTCGTGGGGGCGTCTCGCGGCGACCTCGCGCGCGAGGTTGCTTGTAACGCAACCCCATCCGGCTGAGCAAGAGCGGGATGGAGCTCAGCTGCGGTCGATCCTGACGGGCACACCGGGACCGATACGTTCGGCCAGCCAGCCGATGCTCGCGGATGGCATACGGACGCATCCATGGGAGACCGCTGTCCCGAGCGTCCCGCCCAGCCCGTCGCGACCATGGAGCGCTATCTGGCCGGGGCCGCCATCGAATTCCGCGAGCACATCCGAGCGCGCGCTGAGCGCCAGCGCGAAGGGACCGCCGGGTTCGAGGATCCTGAGCTTGACAGTCTCCTCGACGAAGTAAGAGCCGGTGGGCGTGGGCGTCGAGCGCTTGCCGATCACGGCGCCGGAGCGCTCTACGAGCCGTCCCGGACCTGCTTGAGGCCTTGACTTCGCCGAGACACAGTGGACGGGTAGGCCTAGCCGATGCACGCGCGAACGGTCCCCGTCGAGTCAGTTGTCGATCACGGACATGCTCATCGAGCGAACGAGTCACGAACGCTGATGACGCCCTCGCCGAGAGCTGTGATGGCGTCCCAGGGGATCACGTCTCCTCGCACCAGTGGGTCCGGCCCGGACCCGACCATGCGGGCGAGCATGCCCCCGCCCCCGACGATCAGGCCCTCGAGCTGCCATCCGCCGTCTGCCGCTCGGGCGCGCAGGTCGTGCACCCGGCCGAGCCGCACGCCGGACTCTGTCCGTACGACGCATCCGATCAGGTCGCTCGCGCGAATCACGACTTGGGGAATTTCGCCACGAACATCGCGTCTCGATCGTCGCCCTGGGCCAGCCCCAGCTCGCTCGCTTTGGCACGCAGCTCGATGGCGCTCGTGATCTTGTCGACCTGCTCCCAGGGCACACGGATCACGTCGCCGCCGAGGACGCCGGCGCCGAAGATACGTCCGCCGACAGCGCGCAGACGCCGAGGCATGCGCCTGTGCCAAGTGCCCGATCCGCTGAGAATCGCGTGCAGCCGCGGCGGCGTGCCGAGATCCCCTTCGAACTCGAGATCGTCCGCCCGCCCGCAGCGTCGTCCGTCGACGTCGACGAGCTGATCGTCAAGCACCCGGTAGACCAAGTCCATGCGCTCTGCGCCCATCTAGCTGGCACCACCATCGGTGATCAGCATCAGCGGGATCGCGGCAAGCGCGACGAGCAGGATGATCGCGAAATAGAGCCAGCCGAGAGCGTTGGCCAGCGCGCCGTTGACGTGCTCGCGCATGAAAGTCCGGTCGCGCGCGATCAACAGGACCGGGAGGTAGGTCATCGGCAGCGCCACGACCGACAAGATGACGGCGTACTCGGTCAAGAGCACCGGGTCCACGCCTGTCTCGACGACCACATACGCCAGCGCGAAGAACGCGAGCCACGCAAGTGTGAAGCGCGGGGCCTCGCGCGGGCGGCGATACTTGCCCCACTCCCAGCCGGCGAACTGCGCGAGCGTGTACGCGCCGGAGAACGCACACTCGACGGCCGCGCCCCCGACGGCGAAGAGCATTCCGATCAACGCCAGGACGAGACCGGCCTCGCCGAAGGCGCGTTGCGCGCCGAGGGCTGTCGTGCCGAGGTAGCCCGGCTGGATCTGCGGATCGAAGAAGACCTCGCCGGCGACGACGATCAGCGCGATCGAGAGGATCCCTCCAAGGGTGAACCCGAGTATCGAGTTGGCGCGGTTGAGACCGAGATCCTTGACGGTCCAACGATCCTCGATGGCACCGGAGGAATAGAAGTAGACCTCATATGGAACAAGCGCTGCCCCGATCACGCCCACGACGAAATACGCGTACAGCGCTGAGGGCTGCCAGCTGGGAACGAGTCCCCGGCCAACCTGCTGCCAGTCCGGTTTCAGGTGTATCGCGGCGGCGACATAGACCAGCAGTGCGCAGCCGAGGTAGCCGAAGATGCGCTCGATGCCGCCGAACGGCACGAAGTAGACGATCAGAACCAACGCCACGACGGTCAGAAGGATCAGCGTCGAGACGTTCAGGTCGAACAGCAGTTGAAGCACGATCGCCGCACCGCCCACCTCTGCGGCCAGCGTGAGCAGGTTGATCAGAAGCGACGCCACCAGCGTCACCAATCCGACGTTCAGCCCCATCCGCATCCGCACCACGTCGAACACCGGCCGACCCGAGACGGTCGCGACCCGCCCGGTCATCTCGGCGAACACGACGATGCCGACGACCCCGACAGGCACTGCCCAGAGGAGCTGGAACTGGAAGTCAGCTCCGGCCTGGGTGTTGAACACGAGCTCGCCGATGTCGACGAAGCCCCCGATCGCGGCGATGATCCCGAGGGCGATCTGAAAGACCTTCTTCATAGGCTTTCCGCCAACTTCAGGGCCTCGTCCGCCCAACTGCGGAGCTTCTGCTCGTTTTCGCGTGCCTGTTCGCGGTCTTGGGGTGAGACGCGCATCTCGTCTATCGCGCCGCTGATGTCCGACGAGAGTTCGATCGCCTGGTGAATCGGCGCCTCGAGCTCCGGCGCGACGGGATCGTCGTTGAGCTTCTCCGCCTCGTGCTCGGCCTGGGCGCTCAGCTCGGCGCCGTGGACGCGCACGAAGGTCGTCTTCGTGCGCCCCCGCGCGAGGTCGTCGGCCATCAGAGCGCCCTCGGCGGAGATCGAGGCCAGCTGCTTGACCCCGGCGCTCACGCCAACCCTGCTTGCCCGTCCGCATCCCGTCAAGGGCACGGCGAGGGCGATCAGAGCGAAGATGGCGAGCGGGCGAGTTCGGATGTCGCGAGATCTACCCGCAAACCCGTTCAAACGATGCTTGCGCGTCTCCGTGCTTTCCGTGATGGGCGCAGCTGTTGGCTCGCGGTACCTCGTGCGGCTCGATCGCGAGAGGGCTCAACGATCATCACGCCGAGGAACAGCTGTCGGAACAGCGCGCGCCGACGCATGCCGGAGGAGGGACTCGAACCCCCGACACGCGGATTATGATTCCGCTGCTCTAACCAGCTGAGCTACTCCGGCCGGGTGGCGCAGTTTAGCCTCGTCCGATGCCACCGACCCTGCTCGCCGTCCCCAACGTCTCAGAGGGCAGTAGTGCCGAGACGATCGAGTCGCTCGCGAACGCGATCGAGGCTCCCGAAGGCGGCGCCCGCCTCCTGGACGTCCACGCGGACGCCGACCACGATCGCTCCGTGTTCACGTTCGCCGGGGGGCCCGGGCAGTTGGCCGCCGCGACGACGCGGCTCGCGGCGGAGGCCGTGGAGCGGATCGACCTCACGCGCCCCGGGCGCACCGGCCAGCACCCGCATGTCGGCGTCGTCGACGTCGCGCCTGTCGTCTACCTCGGCGCGCAGGACCGCGGCGCCGCGTGCGCCGATGCGCTCGTGCTCGCGGAGCGGCTCGGCACCGAGCTGGGGATCCCGGTCTTCCTCTACGGCGAGCTGACACAGGACGCGGATACGCCGGCTCGCACACGCGCCGAGCTTCGCCGCGGCGGCCCAGCCGCGCTCGCCAAGCGGCTCGCCGCACCCACCGACGAGTCGCAGGCGCTGCGCGCCGACTTCGGCCCCCAGCAGATCGACCCCAAGCGCGGCGCGACGCTCGTCGCCGCGCGCCCGCCCCTCGTCGCCTTCAACGTCGAGCTGGCGCCGCCGGCGCGCGTGGAGGACGCGCGGCGCATCGCGGCGCTCGTAAGGGAAACAGGCGAGCACGGGCTCCCGGGCCTCAAGGCGATCGGGGTCGAGCTCCGAGGCGGCACAGCGCAGGTCTCGATGAACGTCGAGCGGCCCTACGACCTCCCGCTCGCAGAGGTCGTCCGCGTCCTGGCGATACACGCGCCGCTCGCCCGCGCCGAGCTCGTGGGGCTCGCGCCCGCCGCCGCGTTCGAGGGATTCCCCGAGGATCTGCCGATCCCCGGCTTCGATCCCCGCCGCCACCTGATCGAGAACGCACTAGGCTCCTGAGGGATGGCCCAGACGCGACGCAAGCGACAGACCAAGCACCGGGGCAACGCCGCCGGCGTCGTCGAGTCGCGCGGGCGCACCGGGCGCAAGCCCACGTCGGCCGAGAAGGCCGGGACCGCGACGGTCTCGGCGGGCGCGCGCAAACGCGAGGTCGACCGGCGCGACCGGCCGCCCACCTGGCGGGCGGCGTTCTTCAAGGCGATGGTCGCGACCGTGCTGCTGCTGTTCGTGATCCTCGTCTTCATGAAAGGCAACTCCGGTGCGATCGCGCTGTTCCCGGTCGTGCTCGGCGCCTACACGGTGGTCAGCTACTACACCGACAAGTGGGTCTACCAGCGCCGCCAGCGCAAGAAGGCCAAAGAAGGCAAGGCGCAGAAGCGGTGAGCCCGCCCGACGTCCGCTCGTTCTCGGTCGGGCCCGTGCAGGAGAACTGCCACATCGTGCGCGCCGACGCGCAGGCCACTCGTGCGGTGATCGTCGACCCGGGCGACGAGCCGGAGCGGCTGCTCGAGGCCGCCCAGGCGCTCGGCGTGGAGATCGAGGCGATCCTCCTCACGCACTGCCACTTCGACCACATCGGCGCCGTCGCGCCCGTCGCCCGCGCGACCGGCGCGCCCGTGTACTGCCCGAAGATCGAGGTGCCGCTGCTCACCGACGTGATGCGGTTCGTGCCGCCCGGCTTCGGTCCGTTCGAGAACTACGAGCCCGAGCACACGCTCGCGGGCGGCGAGCGGCTGAACCTCGCGGGCATGGACTTCGATGTGATCTTCACGCCCGGGCACAGCCCCGGTCACCTGACATACGCGACGGGCGATGCGCTGCTCTCCGGCGACGTGCTCTTCCAGGGCTCGGTGGGCCGCGTCGATCTGCCCGGCGGCGACTGGGACACGCTGGAAGCCTCGATCGAGAAGCTCGTCCGCTCACATCCCCCCGAGACCGTCGTCTACCCGGGGCACATGGGCGTCACGACGCTCGATCGCGAGCTGGCGACGAACCCGTTCCTGACCGAGATACGCGCGCGGCTCGCGGCTGAGCAGCCTGTGGCGGCCAGCGCGCCGCCACCCCACGCCGCGCGTTGAACGAGCCCAAGCTCAAAGCCCCGCGCGGCACATTCGACGTGCTCGGCGAGCAGGCCGTCGCGCGCCAGGCGCTCGAGGCCAAGGCTCGCGCGCTGCTCGGCGGCGCCGGCTACGAGCGGATCGAGACGCCGGTGTTCGAGTCGACCGAGCTGTTCGCACGCGGCGTCGGCGCCTCGACCGACATCGTCAGCAAGGAGATGTTCACCTTCGAGGACGGCGGTGGCCGCTCGCTGACGCTGCGCCCGGAGGGGACCGCGCCCGTCTGCCGCGCCTACATCGAACACGGCATGCACAAGCGCCGCCAGCCGGTGAAGCTCTGGTACCTCTCCTCGTTCTTCCGCCACGAGCGCGCCCAGGCCGGCCGCTACCGCGAGTTCTGGCAGGTCGGAGCCGAGGCGATCGGCTCTGAGGACCCTGCCGTCGACGCGGAGGCGATCACGCTGCTCGCGACGCTCCTCTCCGAACTCGGCGTGCGCGAGACGCGGCTGCGGCTTTCGAGCCTGGGCAGCCCAGAGACGCGCTCCGACTACCGTGAGCTTCTGCAGGAGCACCTGCGCGCCAACGAAGACCGGCTCTCGGAGGAGGTGCGCGGGCGCATCGAGCTGAACCCGCTGCGCGCGTTCGACACGGACCACCCCGGCACCAGAGAGGTGATGCAGAGCGCGCCGCTCCTGCTCGACCAGCTCGACGATGCCGACCGCGCCCACTTCGAGGAGGTCAGACGCCTGCTCGACGCCGCCGGCGTCGCTTACGAGATCGACCCGACGCTTGTCCGCGGCCTCGACTACTACACGCGCACCGTCTTCGAGTTCACCTCGGACGCCCTCGGCGCGCAGAGCGGCGTCGCGGGAGGCGGGCGCTACGACCGCCTCGTCGAACAGCTCGGCGGCCCGCCGACGCCCGGCATGGGGTGGGCCGCGGGGATCGAGCGCATCCTGCTGGCCGGCGAGGAGCAGCCCGCCCCGCCGCCGCCGGTCGAGCTCTACGTCGCGCTCGCCGAGCACGATCCCGATGTGCGCCGGGCCGCGTTCGCGCTGCTGCACGAGGCGCGCTCCGCCGGGCTCGCGGCGCAGATGGAGCTCGGGGGTCGCGCGCTCAAAGGCCAGCTCAACCACGCCTCCTCACTGGGCGCGCGCTACGTGGCGATCGTGGGACGCGAGGGGACGGCGCTGAAGGACATGCAGGGCGGCGGCCAGGAGACCGTGCCCGCAGACACGGTCGTCCACGCCGTGCTGCGCAGCCATCACGCGCTCTAGAGGGGGTGCTGGCGCGCGCGTTCGCGCAGCAGCGCGAGCAGCTCCTGCTCGGTGCGCTCGGCGATCGGCTGCACGAAGCTCGTGCCGTACAGGTTGATCTCCGCCGGGCCGTAGGGCAGCGAGACCGCGTCGACGTACAGCCGCAGGACAACCCCGGCCCCCGGGACGCCGACGTGAGCGAGGATCCTGATGCCCCTGGCGGGGCCCGCGCCCGCCACCGTCACCGACAGCGGCGCGACGCGTACGTCGAAGATTCTGATGTTGGGGTCGGCTTCGGCGCGAAGGCTGCGCGAGAGCACTCGTTCGTAGCAGCGCAGGCCGGCGGCGGTCTGGGCGTAGGCGAGGTCGCGTTCGACGCTCTTCTCGTCGCGGAGCACCTCGACCCCCGAGGAGAGGCTTTCGCGTTCGAGCGCGCCGCCGCGCTGCAGCTCGGGCGAGCGCGCGCCGCCGAGCGCGGGCGCTGTGCGCCCGCCGCACTGGGCCGCTTCGCGTTCGCGCGCCAGGGGCGTCTTCGAACGGCGCGCGCGGTGAGCGCCCGGGACGTCAGCACCGGTCAGCTCGACCGCCTTCGCGAAGGCCGCGGCGCGAGCGGCCGTCAACGGCAGCGGCACGGGTGCCGCCGGGGTGCGCGGGGCGGGCGCCTTCGCGACCGTCGCGGTCCTCGCGGGCGGAGCCGACGCGCCCGTGGTCGTCGACAGGTCGGCCTTGCCGCACCCGGCGAGCGCGAGCGCCGCGCCCAGGAGCACCACGGCCGCCCGCCTCAAGTCGTGACCCCGTTCGGGACCTGCTCGCAGTGCGCCGAGGGCAGCAGGCAGGCGAGCACGTCGATGGTCGCGAACGCCCGCCCGAGCCCGCCGCTGCTGCGCACCTCCCCCGGCGAGCTGCCCGCAGGCGCGTCGGCGATGCGGTACACGCGCTTGCCGCGGGCGAGGAACACATCGGCCTGCAGCGCGCCGTCGGGGTTCAGCCACGACAGGTTGCGCGCTTCCGGAGGGCGCGACGCGAGGCCGCTCTTCGCCTGCAGGCGACACCGTCTGCTCGCCGCGACGGCCACGAACCGCTGGGCCTGGGATTGCGAGCCGAACACGAGCACGTCGGCGACGACGTCGTCGCCGTTCGGCGCCCACCAGCGCATCTCATAGCCCGCCGGGCGCAGGGCGTGGGGGGAGGTGGCCGGCGGCGCTGGTTCCTGGTCGGTCCATGCCACCACGGCGTTGACCGTGCCCTCTTCATAGAGCCGGCCGACCCGCTGGGGCAGGGCCCGCGTGACCGCCTCCCGCAGGCCGCCGAGCGTGCCCGGGGGCACCTGGCGGACTTCCGGGACCAGCGTCTGCGGCACGCAGCGAGCGGCGCTGCTCCGCGCCTGCCGGCCGGGCCGCGCGACCACGTAGACGACGAGCCCGGCGAGGAGGAGCACCAGCACGCCGAGCCGCACCGCGAACCACGTTCCTCGCCGTCGTCGGCCCTCCTGATCCCGGTCCCGATCGCCCATGCCCTGCAATGAACGTAGCGGTGCGACCTGTCCAAGGCATATGGCGGCATTCAACTTCTCGCGCTCAAATGCCGAATGAGGCCGAGATGGCGCAGCTCTCACGTCCGTATCAGATCGGTCTCGTGGCCGTAGCCGTGCTCGCCGCGGCGTGGGTGATCCTGCTCCAGGGCCACCACAGCAGCGCCTCGGGTTCGGGCTCCTCCTCCGCACCGGCGCCCGCCGCGCACGCGCCCGTCCACCACGCAAGCGCCGGCCAGGCGACCGGCAGCGGCTCGGCCTCCAGCCTCGGGGCCCTCGGGCACGACATCGAAAAGGCCCGTGGCGCCGTCGCGACGTCCAAGCGCAACGCCCACGAACTCGAACACGCCTCCGCGAGCGCATCCACGCCCAACTCCTCCTCCTCTTCAAAAACAACCGTCCCGAACGCCGCTCACGCGAAGAGCGCAGCCCCCAGCGCGACGTCCACCACCATCCACGCGCCCGCCAAGAGCCCCGCCAAGGGCGTCGTCCGCGCCGCCGTCGCGCCGCGCCAGCACCTCGTCGAAGCGCAGCTCGCCGCCGGGCGCACCGTCCTCATCTTCTTCTGGAACCCGAAGGGCTCCGACGACCGCTCGACCAACCAGGCTCTGAACAACCTCCCGCACGGCAACATCGCGGTCGACCGCGCGCGCGCAAACGCCGTCGCCACGTTCGGCACGATCACCCGCGGCGTCCAGGTGTTCGGCACCCCGACGGTGCTGGTGCTGAACCACAAAGGCCAGGTCACGACCCTCACCGGGCTGCAGGACACGTACACGATCGCCCAGGCGATCCGCGAAGCGCGCAGGTCCTAGCCCTAAACTCGCCCGGGTGACCCCCGGTTCAGAACAGCTGCGCGAGCACCTCGAGGCGCCGCTCGGTCGCGGGCACGTCCCGGCGGGCGGGTTCACCGGCGCCGCGGGCGGTGCGGCGTGCGGAGACCTCGTGCGCTTGACGCTCGCGCTGGACGACGCCGGCCGGACGATCGCCGACGCGGGCTTCGACGCGAGCGGCTGCGGCGCCGCCCAGGCCGCCGGCAGCGCCACCGTCGCGCTCGCGCGGGGGAGCGGCCTGCTCGACGCCGCCCGGATCGGCTGGCGCGAGATCGCCGAGGAGCTCGGCGGGCTGATCGGATCGAAGCTCCACGCCGCCCAGCTCGCGGCCGACGCGCTCCACCGCGCCCTCGGAGCCGCGGCGCGCCACGCCGCGCTCGGAGCCGCCGAGGGACGCACGCTCATCGCCATGAGCGGCGGCGTTGACAGCGCGGTCGCCGCGCTGCTCGTCGCGCGCGACGGCGAGGCGATCGCGTGCACGCTCGAGCTGTGGTCCGATCCCGAGAACGACGGCGAGTCGAGCTGCTGCTCGGCCGACGCCGTGCGGGGCGCCCGCGAGCTCGCCCACCGCCTCGGCATGCCGCACCTCTCGATCGACCTGCGCGAGGAGTTCCGGGCGGGCGTCGTCGACGGGTGGCTGACCGGGCACGCCGCGGGGCTCACGCCGAACCCCTGCATCCGCTGCAACGGCAGCGTGCGGCTCGACGCGATGATCGAGCTGGCGGCCCGCCTCGGGGCGGGCACGCTCGCGACCGGTCACTACGCGCGCGTCCGTCACGACGGCGAGCGCCCGCTGCTGCGGACCGCAGCCGACGCCGCCAAGGACCAGAGCTACGTGCTCTCCGGGCTCGCGCCCTCCTCGCTCGCGCGCCTGCGCTTCCCGCTCGGCGAGCTCCAGAAGGCCGAGGTGCGCGAGCTCGCCCGCGAGGCGGGCCTCGCGGTCGCCGGGCGCCGCGACTCGCAGGACCTCTGCTTCCTCGCCGGCACCAACCGCGAGGCGTTCCTCTCGCGTCACGGCGGCCTTCGCCGCCGTCCCGGCCAGATCCGCACGCGCGAGGGCAAGCGTCCTCGGCGAGCACGCGGGCGCGCACCTCTACACCGTCGGCCAGCGCCACGGGCTCGGCGTGGCGACCGGCACGCCGCTCTACGTCCTGGAGACCGACGCGCGCGCCAACACCGTCACCGTCGGCGCCCGCGCCGAGCTGCGCGCCGAGCGGATCTCGATTCGCGATCTCGTCCTTCACCGCGCTGCAGGCGACATCGACAGCCTGCGCGTGCGCGCCCACGGCCGCCACCTGGCCTGCCGGCTGCCCGAGCCGCTGGGCGCCGGCAGCCATGCGGCCGCGGAGGTGGAGCTGCTCGCCGACGCCGAGCGGACGGCCCCCGGCCAGCTCGCCTGCCTGTACGCCGGCGAGCTCGTGGTGGGGCACGGGACGATCGTCCGCTAGACGCGCGCCGGCCGGAGCGCGCGCCGCACGGCCCGCGCACCTAACATCACCGGCGATGACCTCTGACGAGATCCGCGAGCGCTTCCTGAGCTTCTTCGAGGAGCGCGGCCACGCCCGCGTTCCCTCGGCGTCGCTGGTGCCCTCCGCGCACGACCCGTCGGCCCTGCTGACGGTCGCGGGCATGCATCCGCTGAAGCCCTACTTCCTCGGCCTCGAGACGCCGCCCTCGCCGCGCCTGACGAGCTGCCAGAAGGTGTTCAGGACGGTCGACATCGACAACGTCGGCAACACCAACCGCCACCTCACCTTCTTCGAGATGCTCGGCAACTTCTCGTTCGGCGACTACTTCAAGGACGAGGCGATCGAGTTCGCGTGGCGGCTGTCGCTGGACGTGTTCTCCTTCGAGCCGGCCGACATCTGGGTCACGGTCTTCGAAGGCGACGACGAGCTCGGGCTCGGCTCCGACCAGGAGGCGATCGACCGCTGGATCGAGATCGGCGTGCCGGCTGAGCGGATCGTCGAATGCCCGCGCTCCGAGAACTTCTGGCAGGCCGGCCCCACGGGCCCGTGCGGCCCCTGCTCGGAGCTCTACGTCGATCGCGGGGTCGAGCACGGCTCGCCCGAGGACCTGCCGGGCGGCGAGAACGAGCGCTTCCTGGAGTACTGGAACCTCGTCTTCATGCAGTACGACCAGCAGCCTGTGCCCGACGGCACCGGCACGGTCCTCTCGCCGCTGCCTGCGCGCAACATCGACACCGGCCTGGGGCTCAACCGCATGGCGGCGATCCTCCAGGGCAAGGAGTCCGTCTTCGAGACCGACCAGTTCGCGCCGCTGATCGAGCTCGGCGAGACGCTCTCGGGCAAGCGCTACGGCGAGACGCAGGACACCGACCGCGCGCTGCGCATCCTCGCGGACCACTCGCGGGCGATGACCTTCCTCACCGCCGACGGCGTCGTCCCGTCCAACGAGGACCGCGGCTACGTCCTTCGCCGCGTGATGCGCCGCGCGATCCAGCAGGGGCTCGCCCTGGGCCTGGACGACGGCTTCCTCACGCGCTACGCCGCGCTCGTGCGCGAGCTGATGGGGGAGGCCTACCCCGAGCTGGGCGAACAGGCGGAGGTCACCGACATGTGGCTCGCGGCCGAGGAGGAGAGCTTCGGCCGCACGCTCGAGCAGGGCATGGCGACGCTGCGCGAGCTGATCGCGAGCGCGCGCTCTGAAGAGATCGAAACGATCCCCGCCGAGGACGTCTTCCGCCTGCACGACACCTACGGCTTCCCGTATGAGATGACGCGCGAGCTGCTCGACCAGGAGGACCTGGAGATCGAGGGCGACTTCGAGCAGCTGATGGAGCAGCAGCGCGAGCGCGGGCGCGCGGGCGGGCGCTCGGTCGCACCCGGGGGGGTCGGCGCCGCCCGCGAGATCGCCGGCGTCTTCGCGGGCGAAAGCGGCTTCGAGACGCGCTTCACCGGCTACGAAGCCGAGGAGCAGGCGACGACCGTGGGCGCGGTGCGCGCGTTCGCCGACAACGGCGCCGGCGACGGGGACGGCGACGGCGCGCGCTACCTGGTCAAGCTCACCGAGTCGCCCTTCTACGCGCCGGGCGGCGGGCAGGTCGCCGACGAGGGCACGATCGAATGCGCGGACGGCGACTGCGTGGCGCGCGTGCGCGGCGTGTTCCGCATCGGCGAGGACCAGGCGCTGGAGGTCGAGGTCGAGCGCGGCGCGCTGCACGAGGGCGAGCGCGTCACGGCGCGCGTCGACCGCCGTGCCCGCCACGCCACCGAGGCGAACCACACCGCCACGCACCTGCTGCAGGCGGCGCTGCAGGAGCGCCTCGGCAGCCACATCCGCCAGGCGGGCTCCTACGTCGGGCCCGACAAGCTCCGCTTCGACTTCAGCCACGGCCAGGCCCTGAGCAGCGAGGAGCTGCGCGACGTCGAGGACCGCGTGAACGACTGGATCTCGCAGAACGACCCGGTGCGTGCGCTGCTGACGACGCTCGACGAGGCCCGCTCGCTGGGGGCGATGGCGCTCTTCGGCGAGAAGTACGGCGACGTGGTTCGGATGGTGGAGGTGGGGGAGGGCGACTACTCGCGCGAGCTCTGCGGTGGGACCCACGTGCGCAGCACGGCGGAGATCGGGCCGTTCCGGATCCTCACCGAGACGTCGAGCTCGGCGAACGTGCGCCGCATCGAGGCGGTCACGGGTCCGGCGGCGGTGGAGCTGCTGCGGGGCCACGACGCGGTGCTCGGCGCGGCCGCCGCGGAGCTGCGTACGCGGCCCGAGGAGGTCGCGCAGGCAGTGGGCGCGCTGCTGGCAGAGCGCCGGCGGCTGGAGAAGGAGATGAGAGAAGGGGAGGGAGGGGCTGGTGGGGGTCCCGATCTCGATGCGCTGGCCGCGCGAGCTGTCGAGGTCGACGGCGCGAAGGTGCTCGCGGCGCGCGCGGAGGTGCCCGACGCGAAGGCGCTCCTCGCGCTGGCCGACCGCCTGAAGGGGCGCCTCGGCGAAGCGGCGATCCTGCTCGGGGCCGCGGCCGACGGCCGGGTGCACCTCGTGGCGAGCGTCGCGCCGGAGCTCGTCCAGCGCGGCGTGAAAGCGGGCGCGGTGGTCAAGGTGGCCGCCGAGACGGTCGGCGGTGGAGGCGGCGGGCGCGACACGATGGCCCAGGCGGGCGGCAAGGACCCCGGCAAGCTGGACGAGGCGCTCGCCGCGGGACGCGGCGTCATCGAGGCCGCGCTGGGCGGGTAGTGACGGCCCGATGAGGGTGCTGGCGCTCGACTACGGCAGCGCCCGCTGCGGGTGCGCCGTCAGCGACCCGACCGGCACGATCGTCACGCCGATCGAGGCCGTGGAACGGCCGGCGACCAGGCGCGGGCTCGCTCGTCTGCGCACGCTCGTCGCGGAGCGCGATGTCGAGATGGTGCTCGTGGGGCTGCCGCTCTCGCTCGACGGCGGCGACAGCGCGCAGACCCGCGAGACGCGGGACTTCGCAGCCGCGTCTCGCGAGCGTGCTGGAGGGCGGCGTGCCCGTCGAGCTCTACGACGAGCGCTTCACGACGCGGCTCGCGCAGCGCTCCGCTGCGGGCGCCGGCTCGGCGCGCACGAGCGAGGACTCCCGCGCCGCGGCCCACCTGCTCGAGAGCTGGCTCGCGGCCGGAGCTGCCGGCGCCGGCGAGCCCCCCAGCTCGGACGCCGGGGACTCGCGTTAGGGTCCACACCTTGGCCCGAGGCGATCGACCCAGCCACGAACGGACCAGCGAGGAACGCGAGCAGGCCCGCGTCGAACGGGAACGCCGGCGTGCCGAGCGCGAAGGCCGGCCGGCGCCCGCTCCGGGCGCGGCGCCCGACGATTCGATCGCCGAGCCGACGCCCGTGGAGCCGGAGCCCGTCGCGGGCTCGCTCCTCGACGCTCACCCGGAGCCTGGGGGCGACGCTGAATCTGAGCCGGCGCCCGAGGTCGCGCTGGAGGACGAGGTTGCGCCTGCGCCGGAGGTGGAGCACGAAGCCGCGCCTGAGCCCGCGCCGCCGCTGGAGCCCCATGCCGCGCCTGCGCTCGAGGACGAGCCCGCCCTCGCGCCGGAGCACGAGCCCGGCCCCGCGCTGGAGCACGAAGCCGCGGCCGACCCCGGCAGCGCGCCGGAGCACGAGCTCGCGCCCGCGCCGGAGGCCGAGCACGTCGACCCGGCCTCCGTGCCCCTCGCGGCCGACCCTCTCGAGGAGGAGCTGCCGATCGCGCCTCCCGAGCCGGCCGACCCGCCGGTGCTGCCGCCCGAGCCGGTGATCGTTCCCGCAGTGCTCCCGGAGGAAGAGGGCCATGCGCCACTCGATCCGGTCGAGCCGACCGAAGTGCCCGTCGTCCTCCCGGAGGACACCGGGGGCGAGGAGGAGGCGCCGGGCTATCCGATCCCGGGCCTGCCCGCTGACCAGGGGCGCCCGCCGCGCGAGCCGCTGCCCGAGGCGCCGCCGCGGGTCCGCCGCTCGGAGCGCCCGCCGATGCGGCGCGCCTTCCGCCGCGCCGACGAGGGCGCCGCCGCCGGGGCGGAGTCGGTTGGTCTCGCCGGCGGGGGCCGCTCATCGCGCGAGCGGCGCATGACGGGTCGCTGGATCGCCGTGCTGGCTCTGATCGCGATCGGCGTGGTCGTCGCGGTGCTCATCTACGGGCTGACGCGCTCCTCGAGCCACAAGACGCCCGCCACCGCGCCGGTCGTCAAAGTCCTGATCCCCGAGGGCAAGACGCGGCTTCAGATCGCCCAGATCGCCTCCGCCGCGGGCTTGAAGGGGAGCTACCGCGCGGCGGCACGCAGCTCGCCGCTCTTGAACCCCGTGCAGTACGGCGCGCCGCACGGGACGCGCACGCTCGAAGGCTTCCTGTTCCCCGCGACCTACGACATGGACCGCGGCGGCCCCTCCGCGCGACTGGTCGAAGACCAGCTCACCGCCTTCCAGGAAAACTTCGGCGACGAATACGTCAAACGCGCGAAGGCGCTCGGGCTGACGCCGTATGAGCTCTTGACGGTCGCCTCGATGATCGAGCGCGAGGCGCAGGTCCCCTCGGACCGCGCCAAGATCGCGGCCGTGATCTACAACCGCCTCAAGGCAGGGATCCCGCTCGGCATCGACGCGACGATCTACTACGAGATCGAGAACGCGCACAACATCCCCACCTACACGAAGGAACTCACAGCCTCCCAGCTCGCCGTCGACTCGGCGTACAACACGCGGCTGCACAAAGGCCTGCCGCCGACGCCGATCTCCAACCCGGGCGTCGCCTCGATCCAGGCGGCCGCTCACCCGGCGCACGTCTCCTACCTGTACTACGTCGCCGGCGCCGACGGCTGCGGCGAGCAGAAGTTCGCGACCACCGAAGCGAAGTTCAACGAAGACGTCGCCGCCTACGAAGCAGCGAAGCAGAAGAACGGCGGCCACCTGCCCGCCTGCAAGCACGGCTGATGCCGCTGCTCGGGGTCCTCGGCTGGCCCGTCGCGCACAGCCGCTCGCCCGCGATACACAACGCGGCGCTCGACTGGCTCGGGCTCGCCGACGAGTGGCACTACCAGCGCCTGCCGGTGCCGCCGGCCCTGTTCGAGGAGACAGTGCGCGCGCTCCGGGCCGCGGGCTTCGCCGGCGCCAACGTGACGATCCCGCACAAGCAGGCGGCGCTCGCGGTGGCCGGGGAGGCGAGCGACACGGCTCGGAAGATCGGCGCTGCGAACACCCTGAGCTTCGCCGCCGACGGGACGATCGTCGCGGAGAACACTGACGCGCCGGGGCTCATCGCCGCCATCGGGGTATCGGTCGCCGGCCTCCGCGCGCAGGTGCTGGGCGCGGGCGGCAGCGCGCGCGCGGCGGTGTGGGCGCTGCTCGACGCAGGGGCATCCGAGGTGCTCGTGTGGAACCGCACGAGCGCGCGGGCGGAGCGTCTGGCGGCTGACCTCGGCGGGAGAGCCGTAGAGCGCCCGCACGCGGCGGATCTGCTCGTCAACTGCACGTCCGTGGGCCTGGGTCTAGAACGCTCGTCCGCTGAGGATCGTGACCTCAACCAACTGGGTCTGGGGGGCGATCAGATCGGCGAGTACTCATATGTCGCAGATCTCGTCTACCGCTCACAACCCACCCCGTTGCTTGCCGCCGCCGCGGCCCGCGGGGCGCACACGATCGACGGTCTGGAGATCCTCGTCCGACAGGGCGCGCTCAGCCTCGCGCTCTGGACCGGCTGCGAGCCTCCGCTCGAGATCATGCGCCGCGCCGCCGACGAACGCCCCGACTGACGCCGCCCCCGAGGGGGTGACGGCATGAGCGAGGCCTCGAACCCCGTCGAGCCGGACCTGCACGCGATCTTCGGCATGGACGGAGAGCAGCGCGGGGACTCCGCGGTCTCGCTGGATCGCGACGGCTCGCCGGCCGGCGACGTGAACTTCGACCCGTTCGCCTCCGACGGCGGCGGGCCCTCGATCGAGGTCGAGCTCGACGGCTCGGCTGCCGACGGCGGGCAGGCCGCGAGCTGGAACGACGATCCGCCCGCGACGGACGAGGCGCCTCGCCTCCGACGACGGCGCAGACGGGATCACGGGCATCACCACGCCGTCGCGCCGCGGCTCCTCGTCGCGCTTCCTGACCGACGTGATCATCGAGCTGCAGCTCGCCTCCGAGCGCCAGGTCACGGACGCGATCGAGACCTCGCGCAACGCCGGCACCTCGCCCGAGCGGATCCTGCTCGACCAGGGCGCGATCACGTCCGACGGCCTCGCCCGGGCGCTCGCCGAGCGCTACGGCCTCGACCACCTCGACCTCGGCGTCTTCCAGGTCGACATGTCGGCCGCCAACCTCGTCTCCACGACGGTCGCCAAGCGCTACCAGGCGGTACCCGTGGCGTTCGCCGACAAGCGCACGCTGCTGGTCGCGATGGCCGACCCGTCGAACGTGCTCGCGGTCGACGACATCGCGATCATGACCGGCCACGAGGTGCGGGTGGCGGTCGCGCCCCCCGATGACATCGTGGCGTTGATCTCGCGCCTGGACCGCCTCGAAGACGTCGTCGGCTCACCGGGGGACCTGATCGAGGAGGAGGAGGACGGCGGCGAGGTCGTCGCGCTCCACCAGAGCGACGAAGACGCCCCGGTCATCAAGCTCGTCAACCAGGTCGTCGGCCAGGCGGTCGAGCGCGGCGCCTCCGACATCCACTTCGCGCCCGACGGCAAGGAAGTCCGAGTCCGCTTCCGCATCGACGGAGTGCTGCAGGACATCACGACCGTGCCGCGCAAAATGGCCGCCGGCGTCGTCTCGCGCGTGAAGATCATGGCCGAACTGGACATCGCCGAGAAGCGCCTGCCCCAGGACGGGCGCATCGGTCTGGTCGTCGACGGCCGCCACATCGACCTGCGTGTCGTGACGCTGCCGAGCGTCAACGGCGAGGGCATCGTCCTTCGCGTGCTGGACAAGAGCAACGTCGTCGTCGACCTCGACAAACTCGGCATGGCCGACGAGGCGCGTGCGACGTTCGAGAAGTCCTGCGGCGAGACCCATGGGGCCGTGCTGGTGACGGGGCCGACGGGCTCCGGGAAGTCGACGACGCTCTACGCCGCGCTGCAGATGCTCAACACGCCCGAGAAGAACATCATCACCGTCGAGGACCCGGTCGAGTACGAAATGTCAGGGCTCACCCAGGTGCAGGTCTCCAACAAGACCGGCCTGACGTTCGCGGCCGGTCTGCGCGCGATGGTGCGCGCCGACCCCGACATCATCATGGTCGGCGAGATCCGCGACCGCGAGACTGCGCAGATCGCGATCGAGTCCGCTCTGACCGGTCACCTGGTCCTGTCGACGCTGCACACGAACGACGCGCCGTCGGCGATCACGCGCCTCGTCGAGATGGGGATCGAGCCGTTCCTGGTCGCGTCCGCGATCGAGTGCGTGGTCGCACAGCGGCTCGCGCGCCAGCTCTGCCCGTCGTGCAAGAAGCGCATCATCATCCCGGCGAAGGTCCTCAAGGAGAGCGGCTACAGGGCGAACATGGAGCTCGAGGCCTATGAGCCGGCCGGCTGCAGGCGTTGCGGCAACAGCGGCTATCGCGGTCGCATCGGCCTGTACGAGGTGATGACGATCTCCCCGGAGATCCAGACGATGGCCCTCGAACGGCGCCCGGCCGAGGAGATCCGGGACGTCGCGGTCAATCAGGGCATGACGCGGCTGCGCGACGACGGGCTGCTGAAGGTGCGCTTGGGGCGCACCTCCATGGCGGAGATCGCGCGCGTGATCGGGAGCAATTGATGGTGGGTCGGGCAGGCGCTCCATGCCGGCCCTCAGGGGCGGGTCGGGCAGGCGGTCTGAGCCGGCCCCGCACAAATTTTTGTCCAGTCGGCCCCGACCCCTCCTGAAAACGTGATTTCGAGCCGATAGGCAATCCATGGACATCGATTTCGCTGACCTCTTGATGGAGGTCGTCAACCGCCGTGCCTCCGATCTGCACCTCAGCTCCGGTGCCCACCCGACGGTTCGCGTGCGCGGCCGCCTCGCGCCGCTCGAGGAATACCCGAAGCTCTCCAGCTCCGACACGCGCGAGATCGTCTACTCGATCCTCACCGGTGACCAGCGCCAGCGTCTGGAGACGAACTGGCAGCTCGACTTCGCCTACTCCATCCCCGGCCACGCCCGGTTCCGTGTCAACGCGTACTACCAGCGCGGCGCGCTCGGCGCGGCCTTCCGCCTGATCCCGTTCGGCCTCACCTCGATCGACGAGCTGGGGCTGCCGGCCACCGTGCACGAGTTCACCAAGAAGCCGCGCGGGTTCGTGCTCGTCACCGGCCCGACCGGCTCCGGGAAGTCCACCTCGCTCGCGGCGATGATCGACTCGATCAACTCCACCCGCGAGGAGCACATCATGACGATCGAGGACCCGATCGAGTTCCTGCACGGCCACAAGAAATGCCTGGTCAACCAGCGCGAGCTCGGCTCCGACGCGCAGAGCTTCGGCGAGGCGCTGAAGGCCGCGCTACGTCAGGACCCCGACGTGATCCTGGTCGGCGAGATGCGCGACCTCGAGACGATCTCCACCGCCCTTACCGCGGCCGAGACCGGTCACCTCGTGTTCGCGACGCTGCACACGCAGGACACCGCGCAGACGATCGACCGCATCATCGACGTGTTCCCTGCCCACCAGCAGGGCCAGGTCCGCGTGCAGCTCTCGGTCGCGCTTCAGGGCATCATGACCCAGCAGTTGCTGCCCACCGCGGACGGCTCCGGCCGCGTCGTGGCGACCGAGGTCCTGGTCCCGACACCCGCCGTGCGCAACCTGATCCGAGAGGGCAAGACCCACCAGATCTACTCGGTCCTGCAGACCGGCTCCTCGGTCGGCATGCAGACGATGGACACCTCGCTCGCCCAGCTCGTCCGCGCCGGCAAGATCAGCCAGAAGCTGGCCGAAGCCCGCTCCACGACCCCCGAGGAGCTGCGCCGCCTGCTCGGCGCGCCCTCGCTGGCGGCCGCCTAGGGCGACGAGCCGGGCTGAGCGATGAGCACCTACGTCTTCAAGGCGATGGACCTCGCGGGCGGCAAAGCCCGCGGCGAGGTCGAGGCCGAGTCCAAGCAGGCCGTCTCGGACCAGCTCAAGGCGCGCGGGCTGGTCGTCCTCGACATCAGCGACAAGGGCGGCTCGAAGGACATCGAGCTGCAGTTCCTGAAGCGCGTAAAGGCCAACGAGCTGGCCGTCTTCTCGCGCCAGCTCTCCACGATGATCTCCTCCGGGATGAGCATCCTGCGCTCGCTGTACGTGCTCGAGGAGCAGACCGAGAGCAAGTTCCTCAAAGAAACGATCGTCGCCGTCCGCAAGGACGTCGAGGCCGGCCTGTCGCTGAGCGACGCGATGGCCCGCCACCCGAAGGTCTTCAGCCCGCTGTTCGTCGCCATGACGCAGGCAGGTGAGATGGGCGGTGTGCTCGAGGGCTCGCTGATGCGGGTCGCCGATCAACTCCAGAAGGACGCCGCTCTGCGCCGCCAGATCAAATCGGCGATGGTCTACCCGATCATGGTGATCATCTTCGCGGTCGCGGTGATGATGGCCCTGGTCGCCTTCCTCGTGCCCGTCTTCGTCGGCGTCTTCCAGCAGTTCGGCGGGAACCTGCCGAAACTCACCCAGGTGTCCGTGTGGATGTCGCACATGGTCACCGGCTACTGGTGGCTGATGTTCCTGGTTACCGTGATCGTTCTCACGACCTTCATCCGCTGGAAGCGCACGACCTGGGGGCGCAGGCAGTGGGACCACTTCCGCCTGCACGTGCCGATGAAGATCGGCACGATCGTCCAGCAGGTCGCCGTCGCGCGCTGGTCGCGCACGCTCGCCTCGCTCACGAGCGCCGGCGTGCCGCTGCTGCAGGCGCTCGAGATCACCGGGCGCACCGGCGGCAACGTCGCCATCGAGGAAGCGATGGACGGCGTGACCGCCTCCGTCAAGCGCGGCGGCACGATCGCTGCGCCGCTCGCCCAGGCCCCGATCTTCCCGCAGATGGTCACGCACATGGTCGGCGTCGGTGAGGAGACCGGCGCCCTGGACTCGATGCTGGACCGGATCGCGGAGTTCTACGAGGAACAGGTGGAAGCGTCCGTGAAGGCGCTGACCTCGATCCTCGAGCCGATCATGATCATCGTGATCGGCGGCATCGTCGGGTTCATCGTGATCTCGATGTACCTGCCGCTGTTCGAAGTCTACAACCACATCGAATAGCCGAAACTCCTCGCCCTCTCCGGGGTAGAGGGGGTCGAGGCCGATGATCCGGCGAGACGGTTCACCTTCGCCACGCATGGGCAGCCGCCGCGCCGCCCGTCTGTTCGCGTCCCTGCTGGCGTTCGGCATCGTCGTGATGCTGTTCACAGTCGCCGTGGGCGCCGGCGACACCTCGGTCGGGAACTCGAACGAACCCTGGGTCGCGGGTGACGTGATCCTCTTCGGCGTCCCGGTCGCGATCGGCGCGTGGGGCTACTGGCTGCTCCGTAGCACCGGCGTGCTGAGGCGTCGCGCCCTGGTGCTCTCGGGCGCTGCTGCGATCGCGGTGCCCATCCTGGTCTTCGGGGCCTTCCTCGTCCTCGCGCTCGTCATGTCTTAGCCCGGGAGCGGGCGGCAACTGCTCGACGCCCGCTCCCGGAGCGTGCGTCCTATCGCCTCAGCCGATCACTCGGCCCGCTTGCCCGAGCCCCGCTCGTCCCCGAACATCTCGTTGCCGGTCAGCACGAAGACGAAGGGAACCAGGGGGATGAGCACCACGGCGGCCCAAGCCATCCTGGTGAACGCCCAGTCGTCGCGCCTGAACGCGAGGTGGAACCAGATCAGCACGACGGCGAGGGGGTGCAGCAGGCACAGCAGCAGTTCGAGGATCTTCTTGCCCACGCTCTCTCCTTTCGGCGCACGCCAGGCTACATGTGCGCCGGTCAGGCTCGTCCTCCGTTCAGGATGACGCGGTGTCCGCCCGGGGCGCGAGGCTGCCGCGAATGAGGGAGCAGACGGTTCCGGAGGCGATGCGATGAGCCGCGAACGATGGATGGCGCTGTCCTTCGCGATCGGCTCGACGTGCTTTCTCGTCGGCCCGTTCCCGGGCTACGCCGAACTCGTGGGCGATCGCGCCGACGCCGTCACCTTCTTCGTCGGCTCGATCTTCTTCACGGCCGGTGGCGCGCTGCAGAGCATCGGGGCGTGGCCGGGCCGCGGCGGCGGCAAGGCCGGAAGCGCGGCGTGGCGCGCCGCGATCATCCAGTCGGCCGGCACGCTGTTCTTCAACGTCACCACGTTCAGGGCGCTCGAAACCGCGGTCGGCAACCCCGAGTACAACCGTCTCGTCTGGCGCCCCGACGCCTTCGGCTCGGTCTGCTTCCTCGTCTCGGGCTACATCGCCTACGCCGCCTCGGCCCGCCGGGGCTGGCTGCCGGTGCGATCCGGCGCCGGCTGGTGGCAGCCGGCCGTCAACCTGCTCGGCTGCATCTTCTTCGGGATCTCGGCGGTCGCCGGCCACGTGGTGCCCGCGAGCGGCTCTGTGCTCGACCTCGCCGCCTCCAACTTCAACACCTCGCTCGGGGCCGCCTGCTTCCTCGCCTGCGCGCTCGGCACCCTCGCCGCGGCCCGATCACCCCGTTAGGAGGATGCCGCCGCGCGGCGCTCGGCGATGCTGGGCACGCCCCTATCGAAGGAGGAGCAAGCATGCCCAGCAGCGAGGCGTCGTACCAGGACCGCTACGGAACCAAGATCCTGTGCCACAAGCCGCCCGACGACAAACTGCCCGAGCACGGCATGCCCCCCGTCGACGCGATGCGGCTGCTCGGGGAGGATCTCGTCCTCGACGGCATCCCGATGCGCAACCTCGCGACGTTCGTGACGACGTGGATGGAGCCCGAGGCGCAGCGGCTGATCGGCGAAAACCTGCACCGCAACTACATCGACCACGCGGAGTACCCGCAGACGGCGGCGATCGAGCAGCGGTGCATCCGCATGATGGCCGATCTGTTCAACGCCCCCGGCGAAACGACCGGGACGCGCACCCAGGGCTCCTCGGAGGCGATCATGCTGGGCGCGCTGTCGCTGAAGTGGAAGTGGCGCGACCGGCGCGAGAAAGCGGGGCTTCCGGTCGACAAGCCCAACCTCGTCTTCGGCGGGGACGTGCACGTCGTATGGGACAAGTTCTGCCGCTACTTCGACGTGGAGCCGCGGATCATCCCGCTGCAGCCCGACAAGCTCACGATCGGGCCCGAGGACGTCCATCCCCATCTCGACGAGAACACGATCGGCGTCGGCGCTGTGCTCGGCACCACGTTCACCGGGCATGCGGACGACATCGAGGGCATCAACAAGATGCTCCTCGAGCTCAAGGACAAGAAGGGGCTCGACATCCCGCTGCACGTCGACGCCGCCAGCGGCGGCTTCGTGTGGCCGTTCCTCTACCCCGACACGCTGTGGGACTTCCGTCTCGAGCAGGTGCGCTCGATCAACGTCTCCGGCCACAAGTACGGGCTCGTGTACCCGGGCATCGGCTGGCTGATCTTCAAGGAGTCCTCGGACCTGCCGGATGACCTCGTCTTCTACGAGAACTACCTGGGCAAGCGCGACGCGACCTTCACGCTCAACTTCTCGACCGGTGCCGCGATGGTGCTCGCCCAGTACTACAACTTCGTCCGCTACGGATTCGAGGGCTACAAGGACATCATGAGCACGATGCAGTACAACGCAAACCTGCTGGCGCGGAAAGTCGAGGACGGCGACGACTTCGAACTCGTCGGCCCGCACGGCGTCGAGCAGCTCCCGCTGGTCGCGTTCAAATTCCGCGGCGAACGTCCGTACAACGAGTTCGACCTCGCCTTCCAGCTCGCGGCCGAGCGGGGCTGGATGGTGCCCGCCTACACGCTCCCGCCCAACGCCGATCACGTGACGATCCTGCGCGTGCTCTGCAAGGAGACGCTCGGGCAGGCGCTGATCGAAGCCCTGCACGAAGACGTCGAGGAGGCGATCAAGACGCTCGAGAAGAAGGGCGCCGTGCACGAGCTCGACCGCCGGCGCGTGAAGAGCGGAACCGGCTACTGAGGTCAGAGGCGGTGGCACGCGACCGAGAACAGGCGCCGGCGGCATCGGGGCTCGTCCTGACGAGCCTGATCCTCGTCGCCGCTGTCGCGAACCTCAACCTCTCTGTCGCGAACGTCGCACTGCCGAAGATCGGCGACCACTTCGACTCCAGCCAGACGACGCTTGACCTGATCGCGGTCGGCTACTCGCTGGGGCTCGCCTGCTCGGTGCTCTGGCTCGGCGCGCTCGGCGATCGCTACGGGCGCAAGTCGATGCTGATCGCAGGCACGGCGCTGGCGATCCCGATGTCGCTGCTCGCGGCGTTCGCGCCCTCGGACACGGTGCTGGCGCTCGCGCGACTCGGCGGCGGGCTCGCGGCCGGGATGGCCTACCCGACGACGCTCGCGCTGATCACCGCGATCTGGGCGCCGGGGGACGACCGCACGCGGGCGATCGCGCTGTGGTCGGGGATCGGCGGCGCGATCGCGGCGCTCGGCCCGCTCTGCTCCGGCGCGCTGCTGGAGCACTTCGAATGGGGCTCGGTGTTCCTGCTCACCCTGCCGCTGGCGGTGGTGGCGATCTGGATGGCCTGGCGCTACGTGCCCGCGCACATCAACGAGGGCACCGAGGCGGTCGACAACATCGGCGGTGTGCTCTCAGCCGTGCTGGTCGGGGCGACGATCCTGGCGATCAACTTCGCGCCGGTCCCGGAAAAGACGACCCTGACGCTGATCCTGGCGGGCGTGGCCGTGCTCGCGCTCGTGGCCTTCTTCCTGCGCCAGCGCCGCGCGAAGAACCCTTTGTACGACCTGAAGGTGGCGGCGCGGCCGACGTTCTGGGTCGCCGCGTGCGCGGGGCTGATCGTGTTCGGCTCCCTGATGGGCGCGATGTTCATCGGCCAGCAGTACCTGCAGAACGTGCTCGCCTACTCGACGCTCGACGCCGGGCTCGCGATCCTGCCGGCCGCCTTCGCGATGGTGCTCGTCGCGCCACGCTCGGCGAAGCTGGTGGACGCGAGGGGAGCGCGGTTCACGCTGCTGTTCGGCTACGTGTTCGTGCTGCTCGGCTTCCTGGCGATGCTGCTGCTGTGGAAGGAGGGGATCGCCTACTGGAAGGTCGGCCTCGCCTATGCGCTCGTCGGCATCGGCGTCGGGCTCGCCGGCACCCCGGCATCGCACTCGCTCACCGGCAGCGTGCCCGTGCGCCGAGCGGGCATGGCCTCGGGCACCGCCGACCTGCAACGGGACCTCGGCGGCGCGATCATGCAGTCGATCTTCGGCGCGCTGCTGACGGCCGGCTATGCCACCGCGGCGACGGCGGCGGTCGCGAGCTCCAACAGCCACATCACGACCAGCGTCGAAAACCAGCTGACCAAGTCCTTCGCCGGCGCCCAGGCGATCGCCAAGGAGTACCCCCACTACGCCTCCCAGATCACCACCGCAGCCCGGGAAGCCTTCCTGAAAGGCGACCAGTGGGCCTACCTCGCGGGCATCATCGCCGTGCTCCTCGGCGCGGTGCTCGTCGCCCTCCGCTTCCCGCGACCGGAGCGCGAGCGCGAGCTGCTCGCCTCCTACCGCGCCGAAGACGAGAGTGCTGAGGCCGCGGCGCCGGCGGTGGCAGCGTCGGCCCCTGCCGCGGCGACGAGCAGCTGAGAGGAGCTCAGTCGGGCTGCGGTCGCGCGTCGATGCGCGGGCTGCCGCCATCGCGCGTGACCGAGAGGGCGATCCGCCCCTGCAGCAGTTCGAGCAGGTCATCGCCCGCCAGCTGCGCGCGCCACCCGCGCAACGTGCGCACGTCCGGAAGCTCGGCGCCCGTGCGGACGGCGGTGACGATCGCCTGCAGGTCGGCGCGGGCGGCGAGCAGCTCGTAGGCGAGGCCGGCTTCGCGCGCCCGCGCTCGCGCCAGCGACTCGGCAAGTGCCACGAGCGGCATGTCCTCGGGCTTGGGCGGCGGGTTGCGTCCCGCCTGGGGCGGGGGCTCCGCCGGGCGCCGGCGCGCCCGGGCGACCGCGTCGAGCAGCTCGCGGGCGCGGCGGCCCTGGGCGCTCCCGCCGACGCCGCGGATCTTGCCGAGGTCCTCGGCAGAGGCCGGGCGCCGGCGCGCGACCTCGACGAGCCCGGCGTCGCTCAGCACGCCCTGCACGGGGCGGTCCTGGCGCTCGGCGGTGCGCTCGCGCCACTCGACGAGCTCGCGTGCCACGGCGCGCGCGGAGGCGTTCAGCCCGCCGACTCGCGGCAGCCGTTCGAAGATCACCTGGGGGTCGCGTTCGTCGGTGACGGTGCTGAGCGCCCGGCACTCCTCCAGCGCCCACTCGAGCCGCCCGAGCTCGTCCAGGCGGCGTTCCAGCTCGCCGGCCAGCTCGAGCAGGTGCACGACGTCCTCGCGCGCGTATGCGAGCTGCTCGGCCGAGAGCGGGCGCGCGTCCCAGCGCGTGAAGCTCGCCGTCTTGGCGACCTTCAGCCCGAGCACCTCTCCCAGCAGCGAGTCATAGGAGGACTGCGCGCCGAGCCCGGCGAAGCCGGCGGCGATCTGCGTGTCGAAGATGTTCGTCACCTCGCAGCCCAGCTCGCGGCGCAGCAGCGCGATGTCCTGGCGACCCGAGTGCACCACGATGCGCACGTCCGGGTCCGCGAGGGCCGCCCCGAGCGGAGCCAGGTCCGCGTCCTCGCGCAGCGGGTCGACGAGCGCGATCGACTCCGCGCCGTCGGCGTGCTCGGGCGCCGCCAGCTGGATCAGGCACAGAAGCGTGCGGTAGCGGCCCTCGCCCATGAACTCGGTGTCGAGCGCCAGCAGGCCCGCGTCCGTGGCGCGCCCGATCAGCTCACCGGCGCCGGCCGCCGCCTGCGCGCCGCTCACGGCTTCGCCCCGGGCAGCAGGTAGAGGACGCGGTGGTTCTGCAGGCCGGCCGCGCGGGAGACATCCGTGCCGTGCGCGCGGATCCACAGCACGGGCGCCGAGCACGCGGCGTTGACCGAGGAGGCTTTGCGCCCGCAGAACGTGCTGAGGTAGGCGTAGCGGACCTGGCCGGCGGCGATCATCCGCTTCAGCTTCGCAACCGAGGTGAACACGCGTCCGTTGTAGGTCGTCAGCACGACGACCGGCTTCGCGTCCTGGACGATCAGGGAGCCGATCTGCGTCGCGGACTCAGCCGCGAGCTCGTAGCGCGCGCCGTGGTTGTTCGCCTTCAGGTAGGCGCTCAGGTTGTGCTGGACGTCGCCGGGGAGCTGGCCGACGAAGCCGGCCGCGCTGATCTTGTCGCGGATCGCGCGGACGTCGGTTTTGACGCCGACCGCGAGCACCGCGACGAGCGCGCAGGCGAGCGTTGCGGCGCCCAGCAGGCCACGCCGCCCGGGGGCCAGCCGGCGCGCCAGCACGGCGGCGGCGAGCGCGCCGAGCGCGCCCGCGAGCACCACCCACCACACCGGTTCGGTGCCGTAGAGCAGGCGCTCGGCGTAGTAGACGGTCACGAGCATCGCGATCGCGAGCGCCACGAGACGCGCGCGCCCGCGCGGGGCGGTGGCCCAGGCGAGCCCGATCCCGAGCAGCGCGGCCACAGCGGGGGTGAAGCCCTCGACGTAGCGCGGGTGCAGCCGCGCCATGTGGCTGAAGAGCACGAGCCCGGTCAGCACCCACAGCCCGATCCCGGCCGCGGTCGCGCGCCGGATGCGCAGCGGCACCTGCGGGTCGCCGTGCGGGTCGGCGGCAGAGGCGCCGGTGGCCGACCGGCGGCTCCGGCGGGCGGTGGGTCCGCCGCTCCGGGCGGAGCGGCGGCCGGACCGGACGCGCCCGCGACCCGGCCCAGCGGCGCCCGCCGGAGCCGGTCGGCGACCGGCGGCGCGCGCATCCCGAAGAGCAGCGCGGGGATGCCGAGGATCAGCCCGATCAGGATCTCCATGCCCAGGCGCTGGCCCGACAGCGGGCCGATCCGCGACAGCAGCCGGGTCGCCGAGGCCGGCACGATCGGGATGTGGTCGCGCTCGGCCTGCGTGGCGGTGGGGTAGACGTGCCCCGGTTCGTAGACGGTGCCCTGCGGTTCGGGCGATTTGCCGCTCAGCCGGTCTTTGCCGTTGAACACGAAGGCGGCGTTCCACGCGCTCCCGTTGGTGGAGCCGATCGCATACGGACGGTCGTGTGCCGGCACGGCGAGCGTCGCGGTGAGCCACGCGAGCGCGACCACCACGTATATGCCCGCGGCGGCGGCAAGCTGCATCGCCCGTCGCGGGAGGCTGCCGGGCATGCCGACGGCGGCCAGCACCGCCAGCCCCGGTAGCGCGACCAGCGACTCGAGCAGCTTCACGTCGAAGGCCACGCCGAGCGCGGCAGCGCCCCCGAGCAGCCAGCCGATGCGGCCCGTCTCGAGCGCCCGTGCGATCAGCAGCAGCGCGAGCACGAGCAGCGCCATCATGACCGCGTCCATGGTGTCCGAGCGCGAGGTGATGACCTCGATCGGCAGCAGCGCGAGCGCCGCCGCGGCCGCGATCCCGGCAACGGGGCTCCAGAGCCGCCGCACGGCCTCGTACAGGAGCGGCACCGAGACGATCCCCGCCAGCGCCTCGGGCAGCTTCAGCGTGGTCGAGCTGAAGCCGAGCAGCTTCACGCTCGCGACCTGCAGCCACAGGTCGACGGGCGGCTTGTCGATCGAGACGCTCGCACCGGGCTCGAAGGCCCCGAAGAAGAAGTTGTGCCACGACATCGTCATGCTGCGCACGGCGGCGTCGTAGAACGGGTCGGGCGGCACTTTCCCGATCTGCCAGAGGCGCAGCACGGCGGCGGCGATCGTGATCGCCGCCACGATCGCCCACTCGGTGCGTCGCGACAGGCCTCTCATGCGCCGAGCGCTAGTCTCATCGGCTCGTGGCAGGCGAAGACGAACGCAGAGGAGATCCGAGCCGAGGCTACCCATGAGCCGCGGGAGTGTATGGCCTGCCGCGGCACCGGCCGCGTCATCTCCAACCTCGGCGGCAGCCCGAGCGCCGTCTCGTGCCCCTGGTGCGAGGGCAGCGGACTGCGCCCGGCCGAGATCGACGCGCAGGCGCACTGGGGCGCCGCCCGCGAGGGCGCCGAGCCGGACGGCGGGCCGGCGCAGCCTGACGCGGCGTAGCTCGATCGCACGCGACCCGGTGCGTTCGCTGACGATGGTGAAACCATCCGTCCAAGCTTCCATGCACGTATAAAGCTCACCTCATGGATCGTCGATGCACCGGCTGAAACAAGCCAGTGCCGAGGTGCCAAGGCAGAGTGTCCAAAGGACGCGTAGCAAAGCCGGCGGCTCTCGAAGGGGAGGCGCATCGTCGATAGAGGCGATTACCGAGGGCTGGCGCCCTGTAACCAGATCCTAAGGAGGATCAATGCTGTATCGACTGCGCCAGCGCTCGAACGATGAGGGTGGTTTCACCCTGATCGAGCTCTCTGGTCGTCATCCTGATCATCGGCATCCTTGCCGCGATCGCGATCCCGTCGTTCCTGAGCCAGAAGAGCAAGGCATCCGACGCCTCGGCCAAGGAGCTTGCTCGTACCTCGCAGACCGTTTCGGAGACGTTCGCGACCGACCATGAAGGTATCTACAAAGGTCTGTCCGTGGCCGAAATCAAGTCCTACGAGCCGACCGTCAACGAATGCGAAGGCAAGAAAGCCTCCGAAGTCGGCGACGCGTGCCTGAAGGCCGTGACCGTCGAAGCGGGCGAAAAGGGCTACACCGTCGAAACCGAATCGATGAGCGGCGACACGTTCAAGGTCGCACGTAACAGCGAAGGCAACGTGACGCGCACCTGCGTGCAGGAAAAAGGCAGCAAAGGTTGCGCTACCGGTAAATGGTAGTCGGCTGACTGTCTGGATTGAGATGTCTGTAGAGGGCGGCCCCCCGGGCCGCCCTCTCGCATTTTCGGCCGCCCATGCGTCAAACGGTAAAGCGGCACCGAACCCACGCCGATGCGCGGGACGAGAAGCACTAGCCCCATCGGCACGCCGGCGCCGAGTGATCATCCCGACGAGTTCCCCGGCGTGTTCCCCCGTCACCCCGAGGAGGACCACCATGCTCTACCGACTGCGCCGGCGTTCGAAGGATGAGGGTGGTTTCACCCTGATCGAGCTTCTGGTCGTGATTCTGATCATCGGCATCCTTGCCGCGATCGCGATCCCGTCGTTCCTGAGCCAGAAGAGCAAGGCATCCGACGCTTCCGCCAAGGAGCTCGCTCGCACGTCCCAGACGGTCTCGGAGACGTACGCGACCGACCACGAAGGTACCTACAAAGGTATGTCGGTCGCGGAAATCAAGTCCTACGAGCCGACCGTCAAGGAATGCGAAGGCAAGAAAGCCTCCGAAGTCGGCGACGCGTGCCTGAAGGCCGTGACCGTCGAAGCGGGCGAAAGGGGCTACACGGTCGAAGCCGAATCCGTGAGCGGTGACACCTTCAAGATCGAACGCAGCGGCGAAGGCAACGTGACGCGCACCTGCGTGCAGGAAAAAGGCAGCAAAGGCTGCGCGACCGGCAAATGGTGATCGACGTCTGACCCGGGGGCGGCACTCCGGAGGGCGGCCCCGAGCCGCCCTCTCGCGTCGCCGCTCCCGGGTCCCCTTCGGCGATCTCAAGCAGCGGGGGCGAGGCGTCGATAAGTCAGCATGGCAAGCGTCCGCTCCCGCCTGCGCGTCCACAACGGGGTGCGCACCGCCGCCGACGGCTTCACGCTGATCGAGCTTCTCGTCGTCATCCTGATCATCGGCGTCCTCGCCGCGATCGCCATCCCGACCCTGCTGAACCAGCAAGGCAAGGCCAAGGATGCGAGCGCGAAGGAACAGGCCCGCGCCGCGTCACAGGCTGCCGAGACCTACTCGACCGACCACGAAGGCAACTACAGCGGCATGACGCTGGAACAGCTCAGGGAATACGAGCCCGCGCTGGTCCTGTGCAAAGGGAAGACCGCGGCCGAAGGAGAAAGCGCCTGCCTCGCCAGCATGAAACTGCTCGAAGCAAACAAGGGTTACGAAGTGATCTCGGAAGCGGTGACCGGCGACAAGTTCACCTGGACGAAGCCGAAGGCGGGAGAAGTCTCGCGCACCTGCGAAGCGGTCCGCCGGATCGCAGTTGTGCCCCACCGGTAAATGGTGATGGAGGCCGCCACGTTCGCCGGCGTCCTCGGCGCCATCTTCGGCTCGTTCCTGAACGTCGTCGTCTACCGCCTGCCGCGGCACGAGTCGCTCGTCACGCCGGCTTCTCACTGCACGCGCTGTGGAACGCCGGTCAAGCCCTACGACAACATCCCGGTTCTCTCCTGGCTGCTGCTGCGCGGGCACTGCCGCGCCTGCGGGGAGCCGATCTCGGTGCGCTACCCGCTGGTCGAGCTGGCGACCGGCCTGCTGTGCATCGGCGCCGTGCTCGCGGGGGACACGACCGCCGACGTCGCGCTCGGCATCGTGCTGATCCTGCTCGTCGTGCCGATCGCGCTGATCGATCTCGAGCACCGGATCATCCCCAACCGGCTCACCCTGCTCGGAGCCGTGCTCGCGATCGGGCTCGGCACCGCGCTCGATCCCTCCGGCGAGCCCGCGCGGCTGATCGCCGGCGCCGCCGCCGGCGGCTTCCTCCTGATCGCGGCGCTCGCCTACCCGGGCGGGATGGGCATGGGCGACGTGAAGCTCGCGGGGATGATGGGCCTCTTCCTCGGCTCTGCGGTCGCGCCTGCGCTGCTGATCGCGCTGCTCAGCGGAACGGTCGTGGGCGTCTGGATCATGAGCCGGAAGGGCACCAAGGCCGGTCGCAAGACCGCCGTGCCCTTCGGCCCGTTCCTCGCGCTCGGAGCCGTCGTGGCGGTGTTCGTCGGCCCTCAGCTAGTCGATGTCTACGTCAATCACTTCCTTCACTAAAGGGGTCCCACCCGCGCGCCGATACCCGACCTGCGGGCCATCCGCACCGTGCCCAAGCGGCTCTTGCTCATGAGACTTCCTTCAAGCCTTCCCTCTCCAAATCTCAAGCTCGGACTCAACCTCGGCCGCCGCTCCGGCGCCGACGTGGTGGGTCTCGACATCCAGCCCGGCTTCGTCGCCGCCGTCCGCGCGCGCGTCAACGGCTCGATCGTCGCCGAGCGGGCCGCGGCCGTGCAGCTCTCGCCCGACACGATGCGCGACGGCGAAGTCGTCGACGAGACGGCTCTCGCCGAGGCACTCAAGGACCTGTTCGCCGAGCACAACCTCGGCAAGCGCGTCCGCGTCGGCGTCGCCAACCAGCGCACCGTGCTCCGCACGCTCGAGCTGCCGCCGGTCACCGACCAGAAGGAGCTGGCCGCCGCCGTCTCCTTCCAGGCCCAGGACCAGGTGCCGATGCCGCTCGGCAACGCCGTGCTCGACTTCCACCCGCTCGGGATCATCGACACGCCCGCCGGACCGCGCCAGCGCGTGGTCCTCGTCGCCGCCCAGCGCGACATGGTCGAACGGCTGCTCTCGGCCGTGCGCCAGGCCGGCCTGACGGCCGAGGGCGTCGACCTCTCCGCCTTCGCGCTGATCCGCTCGCTCTACCGTCACGAAGAGGGTCAGACCGGGCGCGTCCTCTACCTGAACGTCGACGGCCTGTCGAACCTCGCGATCGCCGAGGGCACGGTGTGCCGCTTCACCCGCGTGGTCGGCAGCGGCCTCGAGGGCATGGCCGCCGAGCTCGCCGAGCGCCGCGGGGTGGCCCTGGCCGACGCCCGCGTGCGGCTGCTCGAAGGCGACCTGCGCCCGCCGGCCGAGCCCGAGCCCGAGCCGGAGCCCGAGCACGAGGAGCCCGCCGGCCGCGCCGAGGCGCACGAGCACGACGAGCACCGCCGGGCGAGGAGCCGGGCACCGAGATCCCCGAGCCGGAGCCGATCGACCTCGCCGCCGAAGCGCAGGCGCTGCCGTCCGCTCGAGGAGCACGAGGCCCGCGAGCTCGAAATGAGCTACGAGGAGCTCGCCGCCGCGCCGGCCGTCCCGAACGCCGCCCCCGAAGCGAGCGACGCGGACGTGCTGATGGTGCTCGAGAACGGTGTCCGCGACATCTCCGGCGAGGTGCGCAACTCACTCGACTTCCACCGCTCCCAGGAGGGCGGCGGCGAGGTCTCGCACGTGGTGCTGAGCGGGGCCGCGCAGGACATCCCCGGCTTCGCCGAGGCGCTCCAGCAGTCGCTGGGCGTCGAGGTGCGCTCGGCCTCGCTCGAGGTCGCCGGCGCGCTGCGCGAGGGCGGCGTCTCGCCCCACCGGCTCGCCGTCGCCACCGGCCTCGCGGCCACGGAGGCTCCGCAATGAGAGCCGTAAACCTGATCCCCACCGACCAGCGTCGCGGCGGCTCGGTCGGCGCAGGCCGCTCCGGCGGCGCCGCGTACGCGGTGCTGGCTCTGCTCGCCGGCTTCGCCGTGCTCGCGTTCGTGTACGGCAAAGCGAGCCGGGCCGTCTCCTCCGACGAATCCAAGGCCGCGCAGCTCTCCGCGCACGCATCGCGGTCCAAAGCGGCCGCCGAAGCGCTCGCTCCCTACACGAGCTTCGTGGCGCTGCGCCAGCAGCGCGAACAGGCTGTGACCGAGCTCGTCAACACCCGCTTCGACTGGGCCCACACCTTCCACGAGCTCGGCCGCGTGCTGAGCGATCAGGTCTCGGTCACGCAGCTGAGCGGCGAAGTCGGCACCGCCTCGGGGGCTTCTTCTTCTTCTTCTTCTTCTTCTTCGAGCTCGTCGTCCGCGTCGTCCTCGAGCTCCTCGCCCGCGTCGTCGCCCAGCCCCTCGGCCACGCCGGCTCGAGCGGGGTCTCCTCCGCCACCCCGGCCGGCAGCGTCCCGACCTTCGACATCGGCGGCTGCGCGACCAGCCAGAAGGCCGTGGCCCAGATGCTGCAGCGGCTGCGCCTGATCGACGGCGTCGCCGAAGTCACGCTCCAGACCTCGACGAAGGGCGGGAGCACCGGCGCGTCCAGCTCCGGCGGCGGCTGCCCGCCGAACTCCCCCGTCTTCAGCGTCAGCCTGACCTTCGAACCGCTCCCGAGCGCCTCGGAGTCGGCCGCAGCCGCGAGCCCCGGGACCAAGACGGTCTCCGAGCAGTCCACCTCCTCGACGGCTCCCACCAGCAACGGAGGTGAAGCGCGATGACCGGTCGTGATCGCATCGTCCTGATGGTCGTGGTCGTCGCGGTGTTCCTCGTCGGCGGCTGGATGCTGCTCGTATCGCCGAAGCGCAAGGAAGCGAAGACCGTCGAAGAAAAGGTGACCACCGCGCAGCGCGAACTCGCTAGCGCCGAAAGCCAGCTCTCGAACGCGCGCGCTGCGCAGGCCCAGTACTCGACCGCGTACGCCGCCGTCGTCAACCTCGGCAAAGCGGTTCCGGCGAGCCAGGAAGTCGCCTCGCTGGTGTACCAGCTCGAAGAAGCTTCGAACCACCGCGACGTCAGCTTCAACTCGATCGTCTCCGGCTCGGCGGGTCCGGCGTCCTCGTCGTCCTCGTCGTCTTCGTCCTCTTCGGCGACAGCCACCGCGAGCGCCGGCGTTCACGCGAGATGCCGTTCACCTTCGTCTTCGCCGGGGGCTTCTTCCGCTCGAACATCTCTTCCGCCAGCTGACCGCTTTCACCGTGCCCCAGGGCTCCGAAGGCCTCAGGGTGAGCGGGCGGCTGCTGACGATCCAGAGCGTGAAGCTGGCGCCCGAAACGAGCGAAGGCGGCAAAGAGGCGAAGCTCCAGAGCACCGTCACGGCCACCGCATACGTGCTGCCGGCCGGACAGACGGTGACCTCGGGCGCGACGCCCAGCTCGCCGACCGGCGCCACGCCGGCGAGCCGGCTCCTCGGGCTCCCCGACCACGCCGGCGATCGCGAGGGTGGCGCCATGAACGAGCTGTTTGCCCAGATCAAGGACGACCTGACCGACAGGCGCCTGCTGCCACGTGGTCGCGGTCGTCTGCGCGCTGCTCGTCGCCGGGATCGCCTACGCGCTGCTCGGCGGCGGCTCCTCGAGCACGACGAGCAACCTGCCTCCGGTGTCCCGTCGTCCCGCCCGAGCAAAGGCATCGCGGTGACGGGCGCGACCACCCAGACGGCGGTCGCCGAGACGACCGACGGCTTCAAAGAACAGGCCCACGGCGTCGCCCGCGACCCGTTCGCGCCGCTGCCCGGCACCGGTGCCTCCGAAGTGAGCGCCGCGGCGGCTGCTCCGACTCCGTCCGCCGGCCCCGAAAGCTCCTCGGCGAGCTCGACCGAGCAGCTCCGGCAGCGAAACGCCGAGCAGCTCCGGCTCGGAAACGTCCCCGTCGAGCGAACAGCCGACGAAACAGTCCAAGCCGAAGGCCAAGAAGACGGCCTACGACGTGGCGATCAAGTTCGGCGTGCTGCCGCCCAACACGGCTCCCGAACTGGCCCAGCTCACCGAATACAAGAAGCTGAAGCTGCAGACGCCGCTGCCGTCGGCCGAACAGCCGCTGATCGTCTTCCGCGGCGTCACCTCGAGAGGCCACAGCGCGACCTTCACGCTCGTCGGCGAAGCGATCCTGACCGGCACCGGCGCCTGCCTGCCGAGCCCGGCGCAGTGCCAGGCAGTCGACCTGAAGCCCGGGGAGACCGAGCAGCTGAACTACCTGCAGTCCAACGGCGAACAGGTGATCTACGAACTGCGGGTGCTCTCGATCGAAAAGCGGACCGCGAGCGCGTCGAGCGCGAAGGCGTCCGCCGCTCGCCGCCACCCCGGCAGCGAAGAGTGGGGCGTCTCGCGCGTGGGCCAGGAACTGCTCAAGAAGGCCGGTCTCGTCGCGCTGCCGTTCCTCCGCTACTCCTCGCAGCCGGGCGTGCTCGTGTTCGCGAAGCCGAAGCCCAAGAAGTCGCACGCGCACGACGCCCGCGTCGCGCTCCGCGGCTGAGCCTCGCACCCCAGCAAATAAGCTTGGAGCCGTGGAGCTCCGTCTGATCACCGCCGGCGAGTCGCACGGCCCCGGTCTCACATGCATCGTCGAGGGTCTGCCCGCCGGGCTCGAGCTCTCGGCCGAGTCGATCAACAACGACATGGCGCGACGCCAGCTCGGCCACGGCCGCGGCGGGCGCATGAAGATCGAGCGCGACGCCGCCGAGGTCACGGCCGGGGTTCGCCACGGGCGCACGCTCGGCGGCCCGATCGCGCTGCAGGTGCGCAACCGCGACTACGCCAACTGGGAGGATCGCATGAACCCGTGGCCGGTCGAGGAGGAGGTGGCCGAGGTCCACCTGCCGCGTCCCGGTCACGCCGATCTCGTCGGCGTGCAGAAGTACAAGCACTCCGACGTGCGCAACATCCTCGAGCGCGCCTCCGCCCGCGAGACCGCCGCCCGCGTCGCCGGCGGAGCGCTCTGCAAGGCGTTCCTCGGCGTGCTCGGCGTCGAGGTCTACTCCCACGTCGTGCAGATCGCCTCGGTGATCGCGCCCGAGCGCACCGAGGCGCTCACCCCGGCCGATTTCGCCGAAGTCGACGCCTCGCCGGTGCGCTGCCTGGACGCCGAGGCTGCAAAGGCGATGGTGGCCGAGATCGACGACCTGCGCCGCGCCAACGAGTCGCTCGGCGGCGTGTTCGAGGTGCAGGCCTTCGGGCTGGTGCCGGGACTCGGCTCGCACGTCTCCTGGGAGGAGCGCCTGGACGGGCGCCTGGCGCAGGCCATCTGCTCGATCCAGGCGATCAAGGGCGTCTCGATCGGCGACGCCTTCAGCGTCGCCGGGGTGCCAGGCTCGGCCGCCCACGACGAGATCTTCTACTCGGGCGAGAACGGCTTCTACCGCGAGACCAACCGCGCCGGCGGCCTGGAGGGCGGCATGACCAACGGGCTGCCGCTGATCGTGCGGGGCGCGATGAAGCCGCTTCCGACGCTCACGAAGCCGCTGCGCTCGGTGGACACCGAGACGCACGAGCCCGCGCAGGCGCTGCGCGAGCGCACCGACTCGGCGACGATCCCCGCAGCCGGCGTGGTCGGCGAGGCGATGGTCGCCTACGTGCTGGCCGCCGCGTATCGCAGCAAGTTCGGCGGCGACCACATCGACGACGTGCTCGAGGCTGTGACCGCCTACCGGGAGCGGATCGGGTGGCAATCGTCCTGATCGGCTTCATGGGGGCCGGGAAGTCGACGGCCGCCCGCGAGCTCGGGGCGGCGCTCGGGCAGAACGTCCACGACAGCGACGAGCTCCTCGCCAAGGAGTTCGGCCACCCGGTGGCGGAGGAGTTCGCCCAGAGCGGCGAGGCCTCGTTCCGGGCGGCCGAGGAGCGGCTCGTGCTGGAGCTGCTCGATCGGACGCCTGCCGATGAGGTGATCGCCCTCGGCGGCGGCGCTGTCCTCTCCGAGCGGGTGCAGGAGCGGCTGCTGGGCGAGACCACCGTGCTGCTCGACATCGACTCCGAGCAGGCGTGGTACCGCGTCACGCGCAACGGCCGCGGCGCCGACCGCCCGCTGGCGAACGACCGCACCGTGTTCGAGGCGCTGCTCGCCGCCCGCCGGCCGCTCTACGACCGCCTCGCCGCGGCGGTCGTCCAGCCCGGGCCCGTCAAGCGGCTCGCGGCGCTCGCGCCGTCGCTGCGGGTCCTGAACAGCCGGGCCGTGAGGGCCGCGCAGGGTGTGCGGCTGCTGTGGGCGAGCGCGGCCTCCGGCGAATACCCGGTGCTGATCGGCGACGGGCTGCTGACGGAGCACGGTCCCGATCTCCTGTCCGGGTGGCCGATCGACCGCGCCTCCTCGCGCGCGTTCTGCGTCACAGACGGCAACGTCGCCGCACATCTGGGCGCAGGCGGTCGGCGAGACCGCGCTGACGATCGACATCGCGCCCGGGGAGCGCAGCAAGAACCTCACCTCCGCCGAGCGGGTGTGGACCGCGCTCGCCGGCAACGGCATGACGCGCGCCGACCACCTGGTGGCGCTCGGCGGCGGCGTCGTGGGCGACCTCGCGGGCTTCTGCGCGGCGACCTACCAGCGCGGCGTGCCGGTCGTGCAGGTGCCGACGACCCTGGTCGCGCAGGTCGATTCGGCCTACGGCGGCAAGACCGGCGTCGACCTGCCGGCGGCGAAGAACTACGTCGGCGCCTACCACCAGCCGGCGGGCGTCCTGGCCGACCCGCTCGCGCTGCGCACGCTGCCGGCCGAGGAGATGGCCGCGGGCTGGGTCGAGGTCTACAAGACCGCGCTGATCGCCGGTGGCGAGCTGTGGGAGCGGGTCTCGGCGGGCGCCGAGCCGGACGCGGAGATCGTGTTCGCCTGCGCCCGCACGAAGCTCGACGTCGTCGCTGCCGACGAGCGCGACGGCGGCCGCCGCCAGGTCCTGAATCTGGGGCACACCGTGGGGCACGCGATCGAGACCGCGACCGGTTACGCGCGCTACCGGCACGGCGAAGCCGTCGGCCTCGGCCTGCTCGCCTCGCTGCGCCTCAGCGGCCAGGACGAGCTGCGCTCGCAGGCGAGCGAGCTGCTTGCGGCGCGGGGGCTGCCGGTGCGCCTGGAGGGTGTGGACGTCCAGGCGGTCATCGAAGCAGTCGCCCGCGACAAGAAGCGCATGGGCGCCGAGGTCCCCTTCGTGCTCGTGAACGCTCCCGGCGACGTCAGCGAGGGCCATCTGCTCGCGCCCAAGGCGCTGCACGCCGCGGTGGAGGAGCTCGTCCGATGAGCGCCGAGCGGGCCGTCGTCGAAGTGCTGAACGGCGTCAACCTCGACCAGCTCGGCAACCGCGACCCGGCGCTGTACGGGACGCTGACGCTCGGCGAGCTCGAAGCAATGGTCGAGCAGGAGGGCCACGCGCTCGGGCTGGAGGTGCGCTGCTTCCAGACCAACCACGAGGGCGCCTACGTCGAGCGCCTGCACGCTGCGCGCGGCGCGGCCGCGGGGCTGGTTCTCAACCCGGGCGCCTGGACGCACTACTCCTGGGCCATCCGCGACGCCCTGGAGATCGCGGCGCTGCCCGCCGTCGAGGTCCACCTGTCCGACCCGACGACGCGCGAGCAGTGGCGCCGGCTCTCGGTGCTCGACGGCCTCTGCTTCCAGGCCGTCCGCGGGCGCGGCCCGGAGGGCTACCGCGACGCGCTCGCGCTGCTGCGCGAGCGACTGGACGGCGCGGCGTGAGCGTCTCCGGTCCGCGACACGGGCGAAGGGCCGCCGGCACGGCTGGAGCGGCTTGCCGCGCGGCTCGCCGAGCGCGGGCTCGACGGGCTGCTCGTCGAGGATTACTCGGACCTGCGCTACGTCAGCGGCTACACGGGCACCAACGGCCTGGCGGTGCTCAGCCCGGCGGGCGGGCGGGCCGGTGGGCGGGCCCCGATCTTCCTCACCGACTTCCGCTACACCTCGCAATCGGCCGAGGAGGTCGCTCCAGAGTTCGAGCGCGCGACCGTCACAGGGGAACTGCGCGACTCGCTGCCCTCGATCCTCGGCGACGGCGGCGGACGGCTCGGCTTCGACGAGGGGAAGCTCACCGTGCGCGCCCACGCGCGCCTGCGCGAGCTGCTCGGCTCGAGCTGGGAGCTCGTACCCGCGGCGGGCATGGTAGAGCGCGAGCGGGTCGTCAAGGAACCGAGCGAGCTGGTCGTGATCGCCGCGGCCTGCGAGCTCGCCGACGAGGCGCTCCGGCAGCTGCTCGACGACGGGCTCGTGGGACGGACCGAGCGCGAGCTTGCGCTCGAGCTCGAGACACGCATGCGGCGCCTGGGCGCCGAGGAGCCGAGCTTCCCCTCGATCGTGGCAGCCGGGGCGCATGGCGCGCTCCCGCACGCGCAGCCGCGCGACGTCGAGATCCCGCGCGAGGTGCTCGTCACGATCGACTGGGGCGCCCGCTTCGACGGCTACTGCTCGGACTGCACGCGCACGTTCGCGACCGGCGAGGGGATCTCCGCGCGGGCGCGCGAGGTGTACGAGCTGGTCCGCGCGGCGCAGCAGGCCGGCCTGGATGCCCTGCGAGCGGGCCCGAACGGACGCGAGGTCGACAGCGCGGCACGCGCGGTGATCGACGCCGGCGGGGAGGGAGCGAACTTCGGACACGGGCTGGGCCACGGCGTCGGCCTGGACATCCACGAGGCGCCGCGCCTCTCGCGCACAGCGCCCGAGGAGCCGCTGCTGGCGGGCAGCGTGGTGACGGTCGAGCCGGGCGTGTACCTGCCGGAGCGAGCTGGGCGTGCGGATCGAGGATCTCGCGGTGGTGCGCGAGTCCGGCTGCGACACGCTCACGACCCTGCCCAAGGAGCTCATTGTCGTTTCGTGAAGGCCCCTCGACGGGCGTCCTTGAACGGGCTATGGTCGCTGTCCAGCAAGCCGCCGGCCGGTGCGAGAGAGGCCGCGGGCGGCTCCCCGCCGATCACACAGGAGGCCTGCCACGATGCCCTCGCTCCTCGACCTGACCAGCCAGGGCGACGTCGGCACGATCACCGACGAGTCCAAGCTGTCCGGGATCACCCTGATGACGCCGCAGGAGCTGTACGAGCTCTGGGAGCGCCAGAACTGGTCCGCCCACACGATCGATTTCCAAAAGGACCGCGAGGACTGGGCGGCGATGGACCGGCAGCTGCGCGGACAGCTGGCGTGGAACCTGTCGTCCTTCTTCATCGGCGAGGAGCGCGTGACCACGCAGTTCTCCGGGCTCGTGATGGCGTATGAGAGCCAGAGCGAGGAGGCGTTCCTGACGACCCAGCAGGTCGACGAGGCGCGCCACGCGCAGCACTTCAACCGCTTCTACGAGCAGGTGCTGGGCATCGACGGCACCTTCGAGGACCGGCTGGCCGTTGCCCGCAGGCACCTGAACCCGGCCTTCATCGAGGTGTTCGACGACGTGCTCGTCGAGTGGGGGCGCCGGCTCGTCGAGGACCCCGCCGACATCGAGGCCAAGGTCGACTTCGTGACCCTCTACCACATGATCATCGAGGGCACGCTCGCGCTCACCGGCCAGTACTTCCTGACGGACTTCATGGAACGCGAGTCGATCCTGCCGGGCTGGGTCGAGGGCTTCAAGCTGATCTCCCGGGACGAGCACCGCCACGTCGCGTACGGCACCTGGTTCCTGCGCGAGAAGGCTCGCGACGAGAGCCTGCGCCGGCGCATCGCCGCCAGGCTGGCGGAGCTGATCCCGCTCGCTCAGGGAGTGCTCGTCCCGCTCGGCGCAGGGTGGGCGGGCCCCGATTCCTACGCGATCCTCGATTACACGATGGAGGAGACCAACACGTTCGCCTTCAACGCGCTGAGCAGGCGGCTGAAGGTGATCGGCATCGACATGGCGGCGATCGCCGCGGCGGCCTGATCACTCGCGCTTGATCGCCTTCGCTCCTGGGTACAGAGCTGGGGCGGTCTGTCAACCGGCGCCAGGGGTGTCGCCGGGCTCGGAGGGCCGCGGTCCAACGAACAGGAGAGACCCGATGTCGCCCCGCCGTCCGCTCGCAGTCCTCGCCGCGCTCGCAGCGTTCGCGTTTGTGCCCGCCGCAGCCGGCGCCGCCCAGAACCTGCCGGTCGAATACGACGGCGCCACCGGCTACGCGCACGCGAGCCCGACCGCCTCACCGCCCGGCGCGAACGACTGGGGCTGCAAGCCGACCCCCGCGCATCCGCGGCCCGTGGTGCTCGTGCACGGCACCTTCGCCGACATGGCCGACAGCTGGCAGGCGCTCTCGCCGCTGCTCGCCGACGAGGGCTACTGCGTGTTCGCGCTCAACTACGGGTCCTCCAACGGCAGCGGGCAACTCGGCGTCTACGCGACCGGGCCGATCGCGACCTCGGCGGAAGAACTCGGCGCGTTCGTGGAGCAGGTGCGCGCCGCGACGGGCGCCGGGCAGGTGGACATGGTCGGCCACTCGCAGGGCGGCATGATGCCCCGCTACTACCTGCGCTTCCTCGGCGGCGCGAGCAAGGTCCGCACGCTGATCGGCCTCGCGCCCTCCAACCACGGCACCACGGTCAACGGCCTGTTCACGCTCGGGAGGATGCTGCCGGGCGCGAACTCGTTCCTGGGCGTCTGCCAGGCGTGCGAAGAACAGGAAGCGGGCTCGCCGTTCCTGACGAAGCTGAACGCCGGCGGCGAAACGGTCGGCACTGTCCGCTACACGGTGATCGAGTCCCAGAACGACGAGGTGGTGACGCCGTACACGTCGGCGTTCATGTCGGGCCGGCGCGTCACGAACATCCTGCTGCAGCAGCAGTGCCCGCTGGACCAGGGCGAGCACCTGTCGATGCCGTATGACCACATCGCGGACGCGGACGTGCTGAACGCACTCGACCCGGGGAATCCGGTGAGCCCGTCGTGCTCGCCGGTGCTGCCGGTGGTGGGGGGATAGGGAGGGGTGTGCCGAGCGTCGTGGGGGGCACGCGCCGGTGGCGCCACCGGCGATCACGCGTGCGGTCGTGCGATTGGGAGACGCCGCTTGCAGACAGGCGTCTGCGGAGAGGATGGTTGGCGGTGCCCGCGCTCGTCGCGCGCGCCCCGTGCACGGATCCCGAGTAGGTAGGGACGCGCCGCGGCGGGCGCGGGCGCGTCAGACGTCCCATCCGAAGTACACCTCCGCACGCTCGCTTCGATGCCGACGTCGGCCAGACTCGAAGAACTCGAAGTCCGCGCTGAGCATGTCTTCGACGACGTTCCGCTCGCCCGATACATAGGCGCCGTAGAGGTCACGTGCGAGTTGCAGGTGGTCTGGGTCGGGCACTGCACCCTCCTTCGATTGAGCTTCCAGGGCGTCATTACCCGCGCCCGCTACCCTGACGTGCCGTGCTCAGCACCAACCAGTTCAAAAACGGAAACCACATCGAGGTCGACGGCACGATCTACAAGATCGTCGAGTTCCAGCACGTCAAGCCCGGCAAGGGACCGGCGTTCGTGCGGACGAAGCTGCGCCGTGCCTCCGACGGGAACGTGATCGACAAGACCTTCAAAGCGGGGGAGAAGTTCCGCGACATCCGCACCGAGGCGCGCAAGATGCAGTTCCTCTACGCCGACGGCGCCGACGCGCACTTCATGGACAGCGAGTCCTTCGAGCAGCTGGCCGTCCCCGAGTCGACGCTCGCCGAGCCGCTGCGCTGGCTGAAGCCTTCCAGCGAGGTCGACGTGCTGTTCATCGACAACGAGCCCTCCGACCTGCAGCTGCCGAGCGCCGTCGAGCTGCAGGTCACACAGGCCGACCCGGGGCTGCGAGGCGACACGGCCTCCGGCGGCGGCACCAAGCCCGCCACGCTCGAGACCGGCGCCATCATCCAGGTGCCGCTGTTCGTCGAGGCCGGCGAGACGATCCGCGTCGACACCCGCTCCGGCGAGTACGTCGCGCGCGCTTAGATGGTGTAGATGCGCCGAAGCGACCAGCGCCGCGCCGCCGTCGTGGCGCTCTACCAGCACGATCTGACCAGCCGGCCGCTGGCCGAGACGCTGCCCCGTGATGCGTCGCTGTTCTCACGCGCGCTCGCGCACGCGGCGGCCGACCGCGCCGAGGAGCTCGACGAGGTGATCGACCGCCACGCCCACGGCTGGAGCGCCGAGCGCATCCAGCCGCTGGAGCGGAGCATCCTGCGCGTCGCGCTGATCGAGATGCTGCATCCGGACGCGGCTCCGGCCGACGTGCCGATCCCGCCCGAGGGCGCGATCGAGGAGGCTGTCGAGAGCGCGAAGGTCTTCTGCGGGGCGGATGCGCCCGGCTTCGTCAACGGCGTGCTCGCGGCAGTCCTCCGCGACGTGCGCGAGAATGCCGGCATCCAATGAGCAGCATCGAACGCCTCGACGAGATGATCACGCGCCTCTCCCGCGCCGCGGAGCAGCTTCGCTCCGGCGAGCTGTCGCCCGACGCCGCCGCGACGATGGTCGAGGACTGCGCGTCGCTGGCGACGCAGGCCGCCGCCGAGCTCGAGCAGCTGACGCGCGCCGAAGCGGCCGCGCCGGCGCCCCCGGGCCAGGACAGCTTGCTGTAGTGGCCGGCCCGCTCGCGAGGCGGACGTGAGCCCGAGCTACCCCGAGCACCTGCGCCAGGAGGTCGAGCGCTACCTGCAGGGGATGACGTTCTCCGAAGAGCCGCTCACCGCCGGGCTCGAGGAGGCGATGCGCTACTCGCTGCTCGCGGGCGGCAAGCGGATCCGGCCCGTGCTGAGCCTCGCCACCGCGCGCGCCGTCGGCATGGAGCAGCACGACGTGCTGCCTCTCGCGGGCGCGATCGAGCTGATCCACACCTACTCGCTGATCCACGACGACCTGCCGGCGATGGACGACGACGAGCTGCGCCGCGGCCAGCCGACCTGCCACGTGAAGTTCGGCGAGGGCGTCGCGATCCTCGCCGGCGACGGGCTCTACGCCGAGGCCTTCCGCCACCTGCTGACGAACCAGCACTCGGCGCCGGAGCGGGTGCTGGCGGCCGCCGCCGAGCTCGCCGCCGCGACGGGCGTCAACGGCATGGTGGGCGGGCAGTACGCGGACATCAGCGCGCCCGCGCCCGACGGCGCGGCCGCGCTGCGGCGCCTGCACGAGCTGAAGACCGGCCGTCTGATTGGCGCATCGGTCCTCTGCGTACTACTGTTGACGGGGAACGCCGACGCCCCTGAGACCGCCCCCTTCCGCCGTTTCGCGGCCGAGCTGGGTGTTCTGTTCCAGATCGTCGACGACATACTCGACGTGACCGGCACCGACCTTGCACTTGGAAAGCCACAGGGCAGCGATGAGCGCCACGGGAAGCGGACTTACGTGAGCGAGTTCGGCATCGACCGGGCGCGAGAGCTGGCCGCCGAGTCCCACAGCACCGCCCGCGACGCGCTGGCCGAGGTCGCCGGCGCGACAGGCGAGCTGGAGGACATCACGGACTTCATCTACACGCGCACCTCATGAGCCTGCTCGAGAAGATCAACGGTCCGGAGGACCTGCATGAGCTCTCCGACCAGGAGCTCGCGACGCTCGCCCAGGAGGTGCGCGAGCACATCATCGACACCGTCGGTGAGATCGGCGGGCACTTCGGCGCGAACCTCGGCACGTGCGAGCTGGCGGTCGCGCTGCACTCGCTGCTCGACTCCCCGCGCGACAAGATCCTCTGGGACGTCGGCCATCAGGCCTACCCCCACAAGGTGCTGACCGGGCGCCGCGACGCCCTCTCGACGATCCGCCAGTACGAAGGGCTCGCGCCGTTCTGCTCGATCGCCGAGTCCGAGCACGACATCATGGGCGCCGGCCACGCCTCGACCTCGATCGGCTACGCGGTCGGCATCAAGGAGGGCATGCGCCAGGCGGGCGGCGGAGAGGACGCCAAGGTCGTCGCCGTGATCGGCGACGGCGCCATGACCGGCGGCGTCGCGTTCGAGGCGATCGGCCAGGCCGGCGGCCTGGGGACGCCGATCGTGGTCGTGCTGAACGACAACGGCATGTCGATCGCGCCGAACGTGGGCGCGCTCTCCCGCTACTTCAACCGCGTCCGCCTGAACCCGAAGCTGTGGCACACCCGCTCGGACATCGAGGGCGGGCTGACGAAACTGCCGATCGGGATCGGCGCCGCGTTCGAGCGCCTCGGCCCCCACCTGAAGGAGTCGATCAAGGCGTTCTGGGCCCCGGGCCTGTGGTGGGAGGAGCTCGACTGGGCCTACATGGGCGTGATCGACGGCCACGACGTGAAAGGGCTCCGCTTCGCGCTGCGGGAGGCGCTCGCCGCGCAGCGCCCCGTCGTCGTGCACATCGCGACCGTGAAGGGCAAGGGCTTCGCGCCTGCCGAGGAAGGCGGGTTGGAGGGGATGGAGAAGTGGCACGCCGCCAAGCCGAGCTCGATCTTGAACGGCTCGCCGACGCGGCCCGCGACCGGCAACGGGACGAGCAAGGCCCCGCCGCCGCAGTACACCCAGGTCTTCGGCGAGGCGCTCGTCCGCGAATGCGAGCGCGACGAGCGCGTGGTCGGCATCACCGCCGCCATGAACTCCGGCACCGGGCTCAACATCCTGCAGAAGGCGATGCCCGAGCGCTACTTCGACGTCGGCATCGCCGAGCAGCAGGCGGTGCTGTTCGCGAGCGGGCTCGCGCTCGAGGGCATCAAGCCCGTCGTCGCCATCTACTCGACCTTCCTGCAGCGCGCCTACGACCAGATCGTCCACGACGTGTGCCTGCAGAAGCTCGACGTCGTGTTCGCGATGGACCGCGCCGGACTCGTCGGCGACGACGGTCCGACTCACCACGGCGCCTTCGACATCGCCTACATGCGCTGCCTGCCGAACCTCGTGCTGATGGCGCCGCGCGACGAGGCGATGCTGACCCGGATGCTGCGCACCGCGATCGACCACGACGGCCCGATCGCGCTGCGCTACCCGCGCGGCGAGGGGCTCGGCGTCCCGCGTGCCGGCGAAGGCCGAGCCGATCGCGATCGGCACCGGCGAGATCCTCGTCCCCGCCGACACGGCGTCTGCCGAGCCGGGCAGCCGCGTGGCGCTGATCGGCTACGGCACGGGCGTCGCGAAGGCCCTCGACGCCGCCGAGCGCCTCCGCGAGCAGGGCCTCGCCGTCACCGTCGCCGACGCACGCTTCGCCAAGCCCATCGACGCGGGCCTCGTCGCGCAGCTCGCCGCCGAGCACGACCTGCTGGTGACCGTCGAGGAGGGCGCCCTCGCCGGGGGCTTCGGCTCCGCCGTCTGGGAGACGCTCAACGAGACAGGGACGCCGATGCCGCGGATCATGAGGATCGGGCTGCCCGACCGGTTCGTGACCCACGGCAAGCCGGCGCTGCTGCACGAGGAGGTCGGGTTCACCGGCGAGCGGATCGCCGAGCGGGTGGCCGCCGCAGTCGGCGCCGCTGACGCGCCCACCACCGCCGGCACGATCATCGGCTCGCGCGGCCTGACGCGCTGAGCGGCGGTTGTTAAATGAAACGGCCCGCCGGGGAAGCGGGCCGTCTCGGAAACGATCCGCCGGGGAGGACGGCCCGTTTCGGGGGAGGAGGGATTCAGGAGAGATGCTGCAGAGATCACTGCTCTCTCTGATCAAGACTTATGGTGCCCACGTCATGCCTTTGTCTGTGTGATATCGCTCACATATGCCCGTTTCTGCAGACTCGCGGGCCTCCGCATACCCTCGTGATCGTGACCAAGGAAGCGCGGCTCGCGCTCGTGCTCGCGATCAACCTCGTCATGGTCACCGCGCTGCTGGCCGTCGGGCTGCTCTCGCATTCGCTCGGGGTCCTGGCGTCCGGCGCGGACTACCTCGGCGATGCCCTCGGGACCGCACTCGCGCTGATCGCGCAACGGGTCAGCCGGCGGACACCCGGACGCAGCAGGGCGATCTCGCTCGCAGCGCTCGCGAACTCAGGGCCTCCTGCTCGCCGTGACCCTCGTCGTGGCAGTGGAGGCGCTCCACCGGCTGGTGAGCGGGACACCGTCGATTCACGGGCTGCCCGTCATCGTCGTGAGCATCGTCGCGGCCTGCGCGATGGTCGCCTGTGCGCTGATCCTCGGAGACGTCGAGGACGACCTGAGCATGCAGTCGGTGATGCTCGACACGCTCGCCGACGCGGCCGCTGCGATCGGAGTCGCCGTCAGCGGGGCGATCATCCTGCTCACCGGCGGCACCGACTGGCTGGACTCCGCAGTCGCGCTCGGGATCTCGCTCGTGGTCGGCTATCACGCGATCAAGCTGATGCGGCGGGCACTGATCGGCGTGCGCGCCGGCCCCGCCGGCGGTGAGAGCACGCTGAACTAGCCCGGCGCAGCTCGCGCCAGCGCCCCTGCAGTCCTGCCGAGCCCGCCCGCCGTGTGCAAGGGTTCTCCGGTGATGGTCAAGCGGCGCCTGGACACAGTGCTCGCCGAACGCGGCCTGTTCCCCTCCAGGAGCCGGGCCGCGGCATCGGTGATGGCCGGTGAGGTGCGCGTCGGGCGCGGCCAAAGGCGGGCCTCGAAGCCGTCGGAGATGATCGATTCCGAGGAGCTGCTGGCGGTGGAGGAGCGCCCGGCGTTCGTCTCGCGCGGCGGCATCAAGCTCGCGAACGCGCTGGACGCCACGGGTCTCGACGTGGCCGGGCGCCGCGCGCTGGATGCCGGCGCCTCGACGGGCGGCTTCACCGACTGCCTGCTGCAGCGCGGCGCCCGCGAGGTGATCGCCGTGGACGTCGGCTACGGGCTCCTCGACTACTCGCTGCGCAACGACGAGCGCGTGCAGGTGCTGGAGCGCACCAACGCCCGGGAGCTGTCGCCGGCGGCGCTGCCGCCCTCGCTGGCCGGGCCTGAGGAGCCGCCTTCGCTGGCCGTGATCGACGTCTCCTTCATCTCGCTCGCGAAGGTGCTCGGACCCGTGGTCTCGTGCCTTGCGCCGGGCCACGACGTGCTCGCGCTCGTCAAGCCGCAGTTCGAGGTCGGCCGCGAGCGCGTCGGCAAGGGCGGCGTGGTCCGCGACGCCGATGCCCGGCGTGACGCGCTGATCGCCGCCGGGAAGGCCGCGATCGAGCTGGGCGAGGCGGTGCTCGGCTACCGCTCCTCGGGGCTGCCGGGGCCGAAGGGCAACCTCGAGACCTTCCTGTGGCTGGGCGCGGGGGGGACCCGCGACGCGGCCGCGCTCGAACCGCTGGCGAGGGAGGTCGAGCCGTGAGGCAGATGACGGTCTTCACCCACCGCCACCCGGAGGAGATCGCCGCGGCGATCGCCGAGCTGACCAAGCAGGCCGCCGCGGCGGGCGTGACGCTCCGCTTCGACGCGGAGGAGACGGCCAAGCTCGGGCTGAGCCCGGGCCCGGCGCTGGCGCTCGACGCGCCCGTGGAGCGCGATGTGGAGCTCGCGGTCGCCCTCGGCGGCGACGGCACGATCCTGCGTGCCCTGCACCACTACGCGGGCACGGGCGTGCCCGTGTTCGGCATCAACTACGGGGAGATCGGCTTCCTCTCGACCGTCGAGCACGACGACCTGCCCGGCGGCGTGAGCAGGGCGATCCGCGGCGAGTTCGAGCTGCTGCGGCTGCCCGCGATCACGGTCGAGCTGCCCGAAGGCGGGCCGCTCGTGGCGATGAACGACCTCGCGATCACGCGGAAAGTGGGGGATCGCGTCGCGGAGCTCTCCTACTCGCTCGACGGCGAGGAGGCGGGCAGCGTGCGCTGCGACGGGCTCGTGGTGGCCACGCCGGCCGGCTCGACGGGCTACAACCTCGCCAACGGCGGCCCCGTGATGGCCTGGGGCGTGGAAGGGCTCGTGGTCTCCTTCATCGCCCCGCACTCGATGACCGCGAGAGCGCTCGTCGTGGCGCCGGGCGATCAGATCATGATCCGCAACGGCTCGCGCCAGCCGCTGGACGTGGCGGTCGACGGCCGGCCCGCCGGCGTGCTCGCGCCGGGAGCGACGATGGACGCGCGCTTCGTCAAAGACCTGGGCACGCTCGCGCAGCTGCCCGGGACGTCCTTCTACAGGCGCCTGCGCGAGAAGTTCGGCCGGCTCGCCAGCTGAGCTCAGGCGACGCGGGCGTCGCCCTCGCTCGCGCGCACCTGCTCCGCGGGGCCTTCCTGGCTCATCGAGGCGATGAAGCCGTCCAGCTGGGCGCGTGAGAAGCGGCGCTGCCCGCCGGGGGTGCGGTAGCAGCCGATGTGGCCGGCGTCGGTCCAGCGGCGGATCGTCGCCAGCGACACGCCGAGGTAGAGGGCCGCCTGCGAGCTCGTGAACACGAGCTGGCGGTCGGAGGGGGAGATGGTCGTGGGCATTTGGGCCTCGATCGTGTCGGTGTCGGGGACACCTCGTTGGCGTCCTTCCGCCTCTGTTTCGTCAGAACGGCGCGCGAGCTTGAGCGCCGCTGAGCTTTGTGGACGTTTTCGGCGGCCCGGCGCGATAAGCGGCGCATTGGCGAGGGCTCGGCGGGCGCCCCGTCGGCGTGCGCGACGCGTCTCCTTCCGGCGAGCGGTGCGAGGTCGGCGGATCGACCGCCTCAGGGCTAGCCTCGCGATCCCGCTCTGGGAGCGGGATCCGGGCAAATCGCCTGCAAATCGGCACCGGGCGCGAGTCGCCGCGATCCGACCTGACAGCTTGCAACCATTCCTGCACAGACATGCAGGTGTGTTGCAATTTCCGGTCAGAGGGTTATTATCCTCACCAAACCTACTCACCGGTGAGCGTTCCTCATGGATGGGGGCCGACGGAACCGACGGGATCCGCCACAGCAACCCAGGAGGGAGACCCATGGAACACTACACGAAATAAGACATCCGGATAGGGATGTCTCAAAAGCTTTTTGAGGGCGCTGGACTCGGGAAGAGTCGGCGCCCTCGGTCTTTTTAGCCGCGGCTCACTTCCGCGCAGGCGGGCCGTCCGGGGACCGGCTGGGCCATGCGGCGCACGCGCTGGGAGAAGCCGAGCTCGCGCCTCCCAGCTCTCGTCGGCGTCGGCGGCGATCGCGCCGTCGCGCTCGAGCATCGCGATGAACTTCTCGACCAGCTCGCCGTCGAACTGCTTGGCCGGCGGAGCGCCGCAGCTCCGCCATCGCGTCCTCAGGGGACAGCGGCGGGCCGTAGCGGTTGCTCATCGTCATCGTGTCGTAGGTCGAGCAGATCGCGACGATCCGCGAGGCGAGCGGGATCTCGTTGCCGATCAGGCCCGCCGGATAGCCGCCGCCGTCGACGCGCTCGTGGTGGTAGAGGATCGCGTCGGCGACCGGTCCCGTAGCCGTCGAGCTTGCCGACGAGCGCGGCGCCGTCCTGCGGGTGGCGCTTGATCACCGCCCAGTCCTCGTCGGTCAGCTGCTCGGGATGAAGGACGCGGTCGGACCAGGTGAACTTGCCGATGTCGTGCAGCAGGCCGGCCGTGTGGATGACCTCCTGTTCGGCCTCGTCGCAGCCCAGCTCGATCGCCAGCGCCTTGGAGTAGCGGGCGACGGCGGTGGCGTGCGCGGCTCGTCGTGCGGTCGCGCAGCGAGAGCGCGTCCATCAGCATGCTCAGCACGCCGACCTGGGAGTTGGCGAGGTGGATCGAACGCGCTTCGAGCTGGTCGGCGCGCTCCTCCGAGCGCAGCAGCGCCGTGGTCAGGTAGTGGAAGGTGCCGAGGACGGCGACGGCCGCGAACAGCACCGGCAGGCCGAGGTTCGTGTAGGCGACGGCGAGGATCGCCGCCAGCACGCCCGCGGCGAGGTGCCCCGGCAGCAGCGGGATGAAGGCTTCGCGGGTCTGGCGCATCAGCGAGCGCCCGTCTTCGACCCAGATGTCGACGGCGACGAGCAGGAAGTTGACGGCGATCGTCACGAGCGAGACGGCGAACACGACCAGCCCGAAGCTGATGCTGCGCACGAGGTCGTGGTTCGCGGGGTCGTGGACGTTGCCGATCGTCACCGCCACGATGCCCGCGCCCGCGAGCGGGTAGAGCGTCAGCGCCGCGAGGTTGTTCAGCCAGCCGGGCGCCTGCGAGACGCCGCACCGCCGAGGTCAGCACCGCCGCGGCGAAGCCGAACAGCACCGCGGGCGAGGGGCCGAGCAGGCAGATCGTCAGCACCATCGCCGTGTGCGCCGTCGAGAGCACGCCGTTGCCGATCGGCGAGCTGACCCGGTCGCCCACGAGCGCCAGCACGAGCAGCAGCGCGACCAGGAGCAGGGGTTCCCACTGCGGTCGGGTGCGACAGCGTCACCGCCAGCACGAGCGCGCCCAGGAAAGCCAGGCACTCGACCGCCCAGAATGCGCGCGTAGTGATGCGGGATCGGGCCATCTTTTTGGACTCCTGTCGTACTTTTCGGCCCCTGAGGGCCGGTACTAAAGGGCCGACACGCGCCGGCACCCTGCGGACCACGCGTCCGTACGACGAAGCGGGACCCCGAAGGAGGGCTAATGCGGGACTGCGTCGGCGGGCGTCGCGGCGCCCGACGGCACCGCCGGCACGCGATCCAGGTGGACCCGAGCGAACGCGATCGCCGTCAGGCAGGCGCCGGCGCCGATGACCGCGAACGCCACCCGCGGCGAGACGACCGAGACGAGCACGCCGCCGAGGATCAGCCCGAGCCCGGGGAAGATCGCGCCGAGCGCTTCGACGGCCCCCATCACGCGGCCCTGCAGCGCGTCGGGCGTCATCCGCTGCACGCCGCTGATCACCGGCGCGAGCTGAATGCCGTTGCCGATCCCGCCGACGACCGCCGCCAGCGAGGCGACCGCGAGCGTCGGCGCGACCGAGAAGCCGAGATAGGCGGCGCCGATCGCAAGCGTGCCTCCGGTCACCATCACGCCGAGCCGGCGCGAGCCCGCGCGGGCGAAGAGGATGCTGCCGAGCACCACGCCGACGCCCCAGGCCGACACCAGGATGCCGTAGCCGTGGTCGCCGGCGTGCAGCGTGCGCTTGGCGTAGGCGACCTCGATCGGCGCCGCCGCCTCGAAGAACACGAGCCCGATCGACTGGGCGATCAGCAGGTCGCGCAGCGGCGGCACCGTGCGGATGTGCACCCACGCCGAGACGAGCCGCGCGCGTACCGATTCGTTCTCCTCCTGCGCCACGTGGGGGCTGAGATCGAGCAGCAGCAGCGCGCAGATGACGAACGAGCCGACGTCGATGAAGAGCGCCGTCGACGCTCCGGCCGCGGCGACCACCAGGCCGGCGAGCGCCGGCCCGAGCACGAACGTGGCCGAGAACGCGATGTTCAGCGCCGCGTTGGCTTTCTGTTCGGCCTCGTGCTCGTCGGGAGCCTCGAGCTCCTCGCGGGCGACGCGGGCCGCCTCGGTGCGCAACAGCGCGCTGGCGGCAAGGGCGGCGGTGCCGTCGACCGCGACCAGGATCAGGATCCCGGGCAGCCAGAAGTTCCACAGCAGCACCGCGAGCGCGGCGGTCGCGACGGCCTCGATCGCGTACAGCGCGCTCAGCTCGCTGCGCTGTTTCGAGGCCTCGACCCGCGCCACGACCGCCGGGACGATGAACGCGGGGAGCGCCTGGCTGCAGATCAGGAGCGCCGCGACGGCGAGCCCGCTGTGGGTGTGGTCGAAGACCGCGAGCGACAGCGCGATCACGCCGAACCAGGTTCCGGTTCGGTTGATCGTGTAGGCCACGATCACGCGGCGCAGGCGCGATGAGCGAAGCACGGCAGGCATCCGGCGCCAACCTACCGGCCGCGGGGGAGGCGGTCGAGCGCCGCACGCGCCCTCCCGGAAACCGGCCCAACCCTCACAAATCGGTCCATCGCTGCCGATACGGTCCTCAGATGGCGGCCCCGGCGCCCACACCCTCAGCTCCGGTCTCGGTGATCATCGCCGACGACCACACGGTCGTCCGCGACGGCATCCGGGCCGTGCTCGAACGCCAGAGCGGCGAGTTCGAGGTCGTCGCCGAAGCGGCCGACATCCCCTCGATGGTGCGCCTCGTGCGCGAGCACAAGCCCGACCTGCTCACGCTCGACCTGACGATGCCCGGGGGCTCCAGCCTGGGCGCGCTGCCCTCGTGCTTCATCGCGCACCCGACGATGGCGGTGGCGATCCTGACGATGCGCGAGGACCCCGAGTACGCGCGCCAGGCGCTGCGCGCGGGCGCGCGCTCCTACGTGCTCAAGGAGGCCGAGCCGGCCGAGCTGCTGCAGGCCTTCAGGCTGGCCGTCGCCGGCGGCAACTACCTGCACCCCCGCCTCGGCGCGCTGATGGCGGCCGGCGAAGAGCCGGGCGGCGACAGCGTCGTGCTCTCCGACCGCGAGCGCGAGGTCGTGCGGCTGATCGCCAACGGCTACACGAACCCGGAGATCGCCGAGAAGCTGAACGTGGCGGAGCGCACCGTGAAGACCTACCGCGCGCGGGCGATCGAGAAGCTGGGCTTCTCCTCGCGGGCGGAGATCACGGCGTACGTGCGCCGGGTCGGCCTGGCGGACTAGCTCGGCGCTACGCTCACGGGGTGAGCGCCGCCAGCGTTCCCGAGAAGGGCCACCGCCTCGAGGGCATCTCGCCGCGGGCCTTCCAGCATCCGGCCGACCGCGCGGCCACCGCCGCGCTCGCTTCGATCCCCTACCTGGACCAGGTCGTGAGCAAGGTGATCGAGCTCGGCTACGAGCGCGCGCTGCGCCAGAGCTACCTCGGCTCGGCCGTGCGGCTCTCCGAGGAGCAGCTCGGCGACGTCTGGCGCGAGCACGCGATCGCCTACGCGACGCTCGACATCGCCGAGGTCCCCGATCTGTATCTCACCCAGTACCCGAGCCCCAACGCGATGGCGATCGGCTCCAAGAAGCCGATGGTGGTCGTGCAGTCGGAGCTCGTGCGCCTGCTCGATCCGCCGCAGCGCCGGGCGGTCTTCGCTCACGAGGCCGCCCACATCCTCTCCGACCACATGATGTACCGGACCGCGCTCGTGATCCTCGTGCTGCTCGGGCGCACCGCGCGGCTGCCGCTGCCGCTGATGCCCATCCGCACTGCGCTGCTGGAGTGGGGGAGGGCGACAGAGCTCAGCGCCGACCGTGCCGCCGCGCTCGTGACCCGCGACCCGCTGGCCGTCTGCCGGACGCTGATGTCGCTCGCCGGCGGCGCGATGGTCTCCGAGCTCGATCTCGACGTGTTCATGCGCCAGGGCCAGGACTACTCCGAGCAGCCCGGCGTGCTGGAGCGCTTCACGCGCCTGTCGCTGGAGCTGGGCGTCACCCATCCGCTGCCGGTCAAGCGCACGCACGAGCTGATGGCGTGGGTGCGCTCGGGCGAGTTCGACCGCATCGTCGGCGCCGGCGAGTACCCGCGCCGCGGCGATCCGGTGGACCCGCGCGCCGAGGGCGGCGAGGCGGTCTCGTTCTACTCCGACCGGATCCGCGACGCCGTCAAGGACGCCGGCGAGTCGATCGGCACGGCCGGTCAGCAGATCGCCGACTGGCTGCGAAAGCCCCGCGGGAGCGAGGAGGAGCTCGAGGGGGACGGCGAGCCCGGGGCCGACGGGGGCTAGCGCCGTCGCCTAGTAGCCGGGCTGGGCCCCGACCGCCTGGCCCGCTCGGGGGCGACCGGCGAGCGGCACGGTCAGCCTGACGATCGTGCCTTTGCCGGGGGCGGGCAGCCACTCCAGGTCGCCGCCGACCAGCTCCGCGCGCTCGCGCATGCCGCCGGTCCCGAAGCCGCCGCCGTCCTCGCGCGGCCCGAGCCGCGTGACGTCGGGCATGCCCTTGCCGTCGTCGGTGACGCTCGCGACCACCTGCCGGTCGTCGCCGGTCAGGCTGATCACCGCGTGGGTGGCTTCGGCGTGCCGGCTGACGTTCGTCAGCGCCTCCTGCACGACGCGGTAGATCGTCGACTCGAGCTCGGGGTCCAGCCGTCCGCCCCCGTCGTGCGCCTCGGCGGGATGGAGCTCTTCGTCGCGGCCGAACTCGATCTCGGTCGAGACGTCCAGGCCGTCGACCGCCTGCGCGCGGCGCGCCAGCGCCTCGAGCGCCGCGGCGAGCCCGAGGTCGTCGAGCGCGGCGGGCCGGAGCTCGGTGATCAGGTGGCGCAGGCCGTCGATCTCGGTCCCGAGCCCCTCCAGCGCCTCCTCGACGGCTGCCGAGAGCGCCTCCTTGTCCTCGAGGTCGCGGGCGTTGGCAAGGCGCATGCGCAGCGCCCCGATGCCCTGGATCGACTCGTCGTGGATCTCGCGCGCCCAGCGTGTGCGCTCGCGCTCGCGCGCCTCCATCCCGTAGCGCAGGCGTTCGATCTCGACCGAGCGCTCGGCCGCGAGCCGGGTGGCGACGCTGTCTGCGAAGGCGGCGAGCGCCTCGCGGTCGGGCTTGCGGAACGAGCCGTCACGGCGCAGCGCGATCGCCAGGCCGCCGCCCTGTCCCTCCATCGAGAACGGCTCGATCAGCACCGAGCGCGCCTCGAGGCCGAGTTCGTGCAGGAACGCGGCCTCCTGGCCCCGCGGGCGATCGAGCGCGAGCGACTCGCCCTGCGTGTAGAGCTCGCCCAGCGCGGTGCCCCGCACGGGCGCGATCCGCAGCCGCACGGGCCCGCCGCTGGCCCCCGCGACGCGCAGCTCGCCCTTCTCCTCGATCAGCAGCAGCATGTTGCTCGCGTCGAGCAGCGCGAGACCGCGGTCCGCCATCAGCCGAAGCAGCCAGAGCTCTGATCCGGTAAGCACCCCCTTGAATTATGAAGGCGGCGATGTCGGCTCGGAGACAAACGGGTCATCGCGCGCTCCGACGCGCTCGATCGACGCGGGCCGCCCGCGCCCCCGTTCTCGCCGTTCAGGGAGCGCTCCGCCGCCGCCCGCGCGCGCTCCAGCAGCAGCGCGGGGGTCGCGTTCGCCTGCCACGCCGCGAGCCCGACGGAGATGCGCAGCGGCCGGCGCCTGCCGCGTGCTTCGAGCTTGATCGCGCGCAGGCGGTCGAGCACCCGCCGCGCGACCATCTCGCCGCGCGGACCGTCGGCGCCCGGCAGCACGATCAGCAGCTCGCGCTCGCTCGGCATCCCGACGCGGTCGAACCGGCGCAGTTCGCGGTGCAGCGCTCCCGCGATGTAGGCCATCGTCTGCTCGCGCAGCTCCCCGACCACTCCTTCGGAGCGGTGCCCCTCGCCGGCCATCTCGTCGAGGTTGTCCACGACCACGAGCAGGCAGCTGAGCTGCGTGCCGTGGCGTTCGGCACGCCCGATCTCCTCGAGCAGCCGCTCGCCCAGCTCTGATGCGCCCGGCCACTCGAACGCGCCGGCAGGCGCGTTCTCGAAGCTCGAAGTGGAGTCGCTGGCAGCCATGCCCCTTGGTTGTCCGTGATGCCGGGCCCGCCCCGGTGTCCGTTCCGGCGCCTTTAGATTATGCACGCGCGGCCCGGAGATCTCCAGCGTTTTCGTCCGCCACGAGCGCGGCCGGGCGCCAGGCCGCCGCTCCGGCCCTCCTCTTCCAATCCGTCGGCGCGCGCTGGTACACCTGGCTGCCGTGTTGCGAGAGCTGAGCGTCGAGAACCTGCTGCTGATCGAGCGCGCGCGCCTGCGCCTCGGTCCCGGCCTGAACGTCCTCACCGGCGAGACCGGTGCCGGCAAGACGGTGCTCGCGCACGCCCTCGACCTGCTCCTGGGCGGTCGCGCGCGCGGCGGCATCGTGCGCCCCGGCGCCGGCGAGGCCTACGTGGAGGGGATCTTCGAGGCTCCCGCCGAGCTTCGCTCCGCGCTGCCGCCCGAGCTGGCCGAGCGCATAGACGGCGAGGACGGCGAGATCGTCCTCGCGCGGCGTCTCGGCGCCGACGGGCGCACGCGCGCCTACCTCAACGGCCGCGCGGCCAACGTCGCCGACCTCCGCGACGCCGGCTCGCTGCTGCTGTCGTTCTACGGCCAGCACGAGCACCGCAAGCTGACCGTCGCCGGCGCCCAGCTGGAGATCCTCGACGGGCTGTGCGGCGAGGCGCACGCCCGCCGTCTCGCCGCCTGCACGGCGGCCTTTGGACGCGTCAGGGAGCTCAGCGCGCACTTGGAGGACCTCGCAGAGCTGGCCTCCCACCGCGAGCGCGAGCTGGGCCTGCTCGAGTTCGAGCTCGGCGAGATCGACGAGCTGGGAGGAGATGCCGGCGAGCACGAGCGGCTGCTCGCCGCGCGCGAGCGGCTGCGCCGCGCCGACGCCCTCACCGCGGCCGCGGCGGGCGCGGCCGGCGCGCTCGCGGGCGAGGACGAGGCGAACGCCGGCGCCGCCGAGCTGCTCGCACGCGCCGTGGCCTCGCTGGAGGCGGTCGCGGGCGTCGACCCTGCGCTCGACGGCCTCACCGAGCGCCTGCGTGCCGCCGCCATCGACGCCCAGGAGCTCGGCGCCGAGCTCGGCTCCTACCGCGACGGCGCCGTCTTCGAGCAGCTGGACGTGCCGGGCGTCGAGCCGACGCTCGAGTCCGTGGAAGCGCGCCTGCAGGCGCTCGACCGCGTGCTGCGAAAGCACGGCGGGAGCATCGAGGCGCTGCTGGAGTTCGCCGCCTCCGCCCGCGCCCGCCACGAGGAGCTGACAGGCGCCGAGGTCGCGATCGAGCAGGCCGAGCGGGAGCTCGCCACCGCGCGCGCGCAGCTCGGCGAGCACGTCTCGGCGGTGCGGGCCGCCCGCCGCAAGGCGGCCCCCCGGTTCGCCAAGGCGGTCGCCGAGCAGCTGCGCTCCCTGGCGATGGAGGACGCGAGCTTCGCGGTCGAGCTGAGCGAGGTCGAGCCGGGGCCGCGCGGCGCCGACGCGGTCGAGTTCACGATCGCCCCGAACCCCGGCGTGCCCGCTGGACCGCTGCGCGAGATCGCCTCCGGCGGCGAGCTCTCGCGCGTGATGCTCGCGATCATGAGCGCCGCTTCCGCCTCGACGCCGCAGCGCACGCTCGTGTTCGACGAGGTCGACGCGGGGATCGGCGGGCGCACTGCGAACGCCGTCGGCACACGCCTGCGCGAGCTGGGCGGGCGCGGCCAGGTGATCTGCATCACCCACCTGCCGCAGATCGCCTCGCTGGGCGAGCGCCATTTCTCGATCGTCAAGGACACCGGCGCGAACCCGACCGTGGCGTCGGTGGTGGAGCTGGCCGAGCCCGAGGTCGTCGCCGAGCTCGTGCGGATGCTGGGCGCCGACAGCGACGACACGGCCGCCCGCCGCCACGCCCGCGAGCTGCTGCGGGCCTGACTCACGCATTTGCATGGCCCCTTCGAGGGCCTGCGCGCGTTACCCTCGGCTGGATGGCCGCGACGAGACCGAGCCCCGCGGAGCGGCTGGCGCCCGCCGGCGCGCTCGCGCCGGGCCTCGAGCCGCTCCCCGCACCGCCCGTCGCCGGGCCCGTCCGTCCCGGGCGGCGCACGAAGCTGCTCGTGAAGCATCTCGTGCCGGGCGACATCGCGCTGATCGACCACCTCGACATCGACAGGGTCTCCGCCGAGGAGCTGATCGCCGCCGAGGTCGCCGCTGTCGTCAACTGCCGGGCGTCCTCGAGCGGGACCTACCCGAACCTCGGCCCGCTGCTGCTCGTCGAAGCCGGCATCGCGCTGATCGACATGCCCGACGACCGTCTGTTCGACGTGCTCTCCGACGGCGACCCCCTCGAGCTGCGTCCCACCGAGACGGCGGGCGCACGCATGCTGGGCGCCGGGCGGCGCCACGCGGAGGTGCTCCGCCGCGGGCAGCTGCTCGGCCGTGGCGAGGTGCTCGACCTGCCGCGGGTGCGCGCCGACACCGAGGCGCGCCGCCGCGAGGTGGGCGAGGCGCTCGAGCGCTTCGCCAGCAACACGATCGAGCACATGCGCGACGAGCGCGAACTGCTGACCGGCCGCATCGCCCTGCCGCGCTTCCAGACCGAGTTCCGCGATCGCTCGACGCTGCTGGTCGTGCGGGGCGTCGAGCACCAGCGCGACCTGCGCGCGCTGCGGCCCTTCATCCGCGACAAGCGGCCGCTGATCGTCGCCGTCGACGGCGGGGCCGACGCCGTGATCGAGGCGGGGCTGACGCCGGACATGATCGTCGGCGACATGGACTCCGCCGGCGAGCAGGCGCTGCGGTGCGGCGCCGAGCTCGTCGTGCACTCCTACCCCGACGGGCGCGCGCCCGGCCGCCATCGCCTGGAGGAGCTGGGGCTCCCGTTCAAGCTCGTGCCGGCGCCCGGGACCAGCCAGGACGTCGCGATGCTGATCGCGGCGGAGAAGGGCGCCAGCCTGATCGTCTCCGTCGGCTCGCAGTTCAACCTCGTGGAGTTCCTGGACCGCAACCGGCGCGGGATGTCCTCGACCTTCCTCACGCGGCTGCGCGTCGGCGAGATCCTCGTCGACGCGAAGGGCGTGAGCCGCCTCTACCAGCCCCGGCCCGGCCTCACGCCCCTCTTGATCGTCCTCGCCGCGGGTCTGATCGCGATGATCGCCGTGATCTGGGCGACGCCCGCGCTGCACGACGTCGCCGAACTGATCTGGCTGAAGCTCCAGGCGCTGTTCGGCGCTCGCTGAGCAGCGCACGCAGGACACTCGATGTTCGACTACCGCTACCACGCCCTCTCGCTGGCCGCCGTGCTGTTCGCGCTCGCGCTCGGCGTGCTGATCGGCGTGGCGATCGGCGACACCAACCTCGTCTCCTCCGCCAAGAGCGGCATCGTCCACAACCTGAACGCGGAAGTCGGCGAAGCGCGCCAGCAGGCCGACTCGCTGCAGGACCGCCTCTCCGAACAGGAAGCGTTCTCGAAGGGGCTCTACCCGCTGGCCGTGCACGAACTGCTCAACGGCCGCAGCGTCGGGCTCGTCTTCCTCGGCTCGGCCTCCAACCAGGTCAACTCGCTCGTGAAGACCGCCGTCACCCAGGGCGACGGCACACTCGCGACGGTCGTCGCGGTCCGCGAGCCGCTGAACCTCGCCGGCCTCGCCCGCGAGGCCGCGGGCACCCACTACGCCGCCCTCTGCGCCGGGAAGAGCGCCGAAGGCGAATGCACCGCCTCCCCGGAACTGGTGGAACGCTTCGGCGAGCTCGTCGGCCGCCAGCTGGTGAGCGGCGGGCCGCTCGTCGACCAGGAGCTCCTCAGCCGCGTCCGCGGCGGGCTGATGAGCGCGTTCGACGGCCAGCTCACGCACCTGGAAGGCCTCGTCGTCGTCCGCAGCCCCGAACCGGAAGGGATCGCCGCCGGCGCCTCCGAAACCGACAGCCGCTTCGAGAACGGGCTGCTCGCGGGCGCCACCGCGGCGGGCGTGCGCCCGGTCGGGGTCGAGCTCACGGACACCCAGCCCTCCGAGGTCTCCTGGTTCAAGGGCCACAAGCTCTCGAGCGTCGACGACCTCGACGGGCAGGCGGGCCAGGCCGCGCTGCTCTACGCGCTCGCCGGCAACGCGGGCAGCTTCGGCGTGAAGACGACCGCGGACTCGCTGCTGCCGAGCGTCAACTCGAGCGCTCAAGGCGCCGGCGGCGCAGCGGCCACCAGCACGACGAGCGGGCCGTGACCGAGCGTCCGCCGCCGCCGCCGTTAGCTTCAGGCGATGCACGCCGTGCCCCTCGTCGTCGCCACGCTGGTCGCGCTGGCAGCGGCGCCGGCGCTGCTGCGGGCGATGACCGAGCGTGGCCAGCTCCACGCCAACTACCGGGCCCGCCGGCTGCCCTACCCGTTCGGGGTGCTCGTACCGATCGCCGCGACGCTGGCACTCGTGCCGCTGATGCTGATCGCCCGGCTCGCGCCGTCCGCGCTCTTTCACCCGGAGATCACCGCCGTCGTCCTCTACGCGCTCGGGGTGGCGCTGCTCGGGCTGATCGACGACACGCTCGGGGAGCGTCCGTCCGCCTCGGGGTCGGCGCCCGCGCGTGGCTGGCGCGGCCACGCGGCCGCGGTGCTTCGCGGCGAGCTCTCGACCGGGGCGCTGAAGGCCGCCGGCTCGCTCGGGCTGGCGCTGCTCGCGATGGACGGGCTCGGCCTCTCGGACGGCCGCTGGCTGCTCGCGGCGGGGGTGCTCGTGCTGGCGACGAACGTCTTCAACCTGCTCGACCTGCGGCCCGGGCGCTCGCTGAAGGCGTTCCTCGCCCTCGGTGCGGGGCTCGTGATCGGCTCCTGGGAACTGCGCTCGCTGTGGACGCTCGGCCTGCTCGCGGGCCCGGCGGTGGTCGCAGGGGCCTACGACCTGCGCGAGCGGGCGATGCTCGGCGACACCGGCTCGAACCTGATCGGCGCGCTCGCGGGGCTGTGGCTCGTGCTCACGCTCTCGGGCACCGGGCAGCTGATCGCCCTCGGCGCGCTGCTCGCGATCACCGTCTACGGCGAGCTGCGATCGATCTCCGCGCTGATCGAACGGACTCCGGGGCTGCGGGAACTAGACTCCTTGGGCAGGCCCTCATGACCGCCTCCGCCGACCGCCACGCACAACCGCCCAGCAAGACCCGGTTCATCTTCATCACGGGCGGCGTGGTGTCCTCGCTCGGCAAGGGGATCGCGGCGGCTTCCATCGGGCGCCTGCTGGTCTCGCGCGGCCTCACCGTGGGGCTGCAGAAGTTCGATCCGTACATCAACATCGACCCGGGGACGATGTCGCCCTACCAGCACGGCGAGGTCTTCGTCACCGAGGACGGCGCCGAGACCGACCTCGACCTCGGCCACTACGAGCGCTTCACCGACGCCAACACGAGTCGCGCCTCGAATGTGACGGCCGGCGGCGTCTACGACACGGTGATCCGCCGCGAGCGCCGCGGCGACTACCTCGGCGGGACCGTGCAGGTCGTGCCGCACATCACCGACGAGATCAAGCAGCGGATCTCGCTGATCGCCGAGTCCAGCGACGTCGACTTCGTGATCACCGAGATCGGCGGCACGGTCGGCGACATCGAGTCGCTGCCGTTCCTCGAGGCGATCCGCCAGTTCCCCGTCGACGTCGGCCGGCGGCGCTGCATGTTCATCCACCTCACGCTCGTGCCCTACATCGGCCACGCCGGCGAGCTGAAGACGAAGCCGACGCAGCACTCGGTCAACGAGCTGCGGCGCATCGGCATCGCGCCGGACATGCTGATGTGCCGCTCCGAGAGCCCGCTCTCGGACGAGATCCGCCGCAAGATCGCGCTGTTCGCCTCGCTCGGGGCGGACGCGATCGTCTCCGCGTGCGACGTCGACAACATCTACAAGGTCCCGCTCACGTTCCGCGATCAGGGCGTGGACGATTTCATCCTCGAGCACTTCGGCGTCGAGGCGCCGGAGCCCGACCTCGAGCGCTGGAAGGAGCCGATCGAGCGCTCCGCCCGCGCGACGCGCACCGTCAAGATCGGCCTGGTGGGCAAGTACGTCCAGCTCGAGGACGCCTACCTGTCGGTGTCCGAATCGCTGCGCCATGCGGCCTCGCTGCAGGACAGCCGCGTCGAGATCGACTGGATCGACTCCGAGCGGCTGCTCGACCCCGGGCAGGCGGCCGAGCGCCTGCGTGGACTCGACGGCGTCCTGATCCCGGGCGGGTTCGGGGGGAGGGGATGGGAGGGGAAGATCCACGCGGCGCAGGTTGCCCGCGAGCAGCAGATCCCCTACCTGGGCATCTGCCTGGGGATGCACGTCGCGGTGAGCGAGTTCGCGCGCAACGTCGCCGGCCTGGAGGGCGCCAACTCGACCGAGATGGACCCTGAGACCCCGCATCCCGTGATCGACCTGCTGCCCGAGCAGAAGGAGGTCGCCGACCTCGGCGGCACGATGCGCCTCGGCGCCGACCCGATCAAGTTGCACGACGAGACGCGCGTGCGTGAGATCTACGGCGAGGCCGTGATCTACGAGCGCCACCGCCACCGCTACGAGGTCAACAACCTGCTGCGGAAGCGCCTGCAGAGCGCGGGCCTGGGTATCTCCGGCACCTCGCCGGACGAGCGGCTGGTCGAGGTCGTCGAGCTGCCCGAGCACCCCTTCTACGTGGCCTCGCAGTTCCACCCGGAGTTCAAGTCGCGTCCCGAGCGCCCGGCGCCGCTGTTCCGCGATTTCGTGGCCGCGGCGCTGGCCCACGGGCGCTCCTCCGACGAGGACCGGTTCGTGCGCGTCGAGGACAAGCGCGCGGCGTCCGCCGGAGCCGCGGAGGCGGCCGAGGCCGAGGCCGCCGGGCGGTCGTGACGGCCACCGCCGCGGCGGCCCGAGCGGCACTGCAGAACCGCTACCTGAACACGATCTTCGCCGAGCTGTGCGCGATCGCGAGCCCTTCGCTGAGCGAGCGCGCCTGCGCCGAGCGCGTCCGGCGCGAGCTCGAGGCGCTGGGGCTGGAGGTCCGCGAGGACGCGGCCGGGGCGGCGATCGGCGGCGACTGCGGCAATCTGCTCGCGCGTTTGGACGGCGCTCCCGAGGCGCCCGCGCGGCGCTCGATCCTGCTGTGCGCGCACCTCGACACGGTGCCGCTCGCCGCCCCCGTCGAGCCCGTGCTGGAGGAGGGCTTCTGGGAGAACGCGAACGAGGGGATCCTGGGGGCCGACAACAAGGCGGCGGTGGCGGTGCTGCTCGCTCTCGCCCGCCACGTGCACCAGCAGGGAGCGCCTGTCGACGTGGAGCTGCTCTTCACCGTCGGCGAGGAGATCGCGCTGGCCGGTGCCGACGAGTTCGACGCCGCCGCGCTTCGCAGCGACTACGGCTACGTCTTCGACCACGCCTCGCCGATCGGCGAGGTGATCATGGACTCGCCGTGCCACTTCCGCATCGTCGCCACGTTCCGCGGCGCGGCCGCTCACGCCGGGATCAGGCCCGAGGAGGGACGCAGCGCGATCGTCGCCGCGAGCCGCGCGATCGCCTCGTTGCGTCACGGCCGCCTCGACGGTGAAGGAACGGTGAACGTCGGCACGATCTCCGGAGGCGGGGCCATCAACGTGGTTCCGGAACGCTGCGAGCTGATCGGCGAGGTGCGCGGTCTCGACGACCGCCGCGGCGAGGAGCTGGTCGCGGAGGTGGTGGACCGCATCCACGAGGCGGCGAACCGCCCCGACTGCGACGTCGACGTGGACGTCGCAGTGGAGCGAACCTTCTCCGGCTACAAGCTCGCGCCCTCGGCGGCGCCGGTGCGGGCGGCCGAGGCGGCGCTGCGCGCGTGCGGGCACGAGCCGGTGCGGATCTCGAGCGGCGGCGGCTCGGACGCGAACGCGCTGATAAGGAAAGGTTTTCAGACTGTGAACCTCGCCAACGGCACGGAGCGCAATCACGAGCCCGGCGAGCGCGTCGCAGAGCTCGCGCTCGGCGAGATGCTGGCGGTCGCGCTGGCGTTGCTCGACGAGGTCGCAGCGCTCGATCCCGAGCCGGCACGCTAGCTTCCAGCCTCATGCTGAAGCTGCGCCGCGCCACAGTCATCGACGCCTCCCCGCCGCCGGGCGCGGCGAGCGGCGAGCAGCGGTTGATCGTCGAGCTCGCCCCCCAGAGGGAGCCCGGCGAGGACGCCCCGCCCGCCCGCGCGGCGATCGCGGACATCTCGCTGGTGGGCCTCTCGCAGCCCGGGGACGAGGTGATCGTCAACGTCGAGGCGCTCGACCTCGAGCTCGGCTCGGGAGGGTTCGACGTGGTGCACGCCAACCTCTCCCGGGGCCTCGATGCCCCCGGCGCGCCCTCCCGCAACGTGATGAAGCTCAACTACACGAGCCTCCAGCACACGGTCGAGCCCGTCGAGACGATCGGCGCTCCAGCGGCTAGAGCTGCCGCTCGGCCGGCCGGTGGCCGTGCTCTCACTGCACGGGCAGCTCGGGCCGGTGGCCTGGGCCTACGCCCAGGCCAGCCCAGGCGCGCGCCTCGGCTACGTGCAGACCGAGGGCGGGGCCCTGCCCGGCGCGCACTCCCGCGTGGTCGCCGCCCTGCGCCGCGCCGGGCTGCTCGCAGGGCACATCACGGCGGGCGCGAGCCACGGCGGCGAGCTGGAGGCTGTGAGCACCGCCGGCGCGGTCCATCACGGGATCGCGGCGCTCGGCTGGGACGCCGCGGTCGTGGGGCCCGGGCCGGGGATCGTCGGTTCGAGCTCGCGGCTCGGCCACGGCGGCATGGCGGCGCTCGACAGCGCGCACGTGGCGCTGGCGCTCGGCTGCCCCGCGCTGCTCGTCGCGCGGATGTCCTCCGCCGACCGCCGCGAGCGCCACCGCGGCATCTCCCACCACACGCTGACCGTGCTCGACCTGCTGCTCGAGCCGGTGACGGTCGCGCTGCCGGCGGGGATGCGCTCGCCGGTGGGGGCGGACCTGCGCGCGGGGCTCGGCAGCGTCTTCGGCGGCGCGGGCGGGGCGCGTCCCGCGCTCGCGCTCGACGTCGAGCGGCCGGTCCGCATCACCCGCCACGACTGGCGGAGGGCGGAGGTCGACCTGCCCGCGTATGCGGCGAGCGGGCTCCCCGCCGAGACGATGGGCCGCACGCTGGCGCAGGACCCGCTGTTCTTCGGCGCGGCGCTGGCCGGCGGCGCGGCGCTCGCGGAGCTGGCGCCCGCCGCGGACGGATCGGGGGCCGGGCCGGCGCTCGACGAATCGGGGACCGGGCCGGCGCTCGACGAATCGGGGACCGGGCCGGCGCTCCATGCCGGCCCGGGCGGCCCGGGCGGCCCGGGCGGCCCGGGCGGCCCGCCTGGCCCGGGCGGCGACGGCGGCGGCGAGGCGGCTTGACCTCGCCGCGCGCGTTCGAGCCGCTCGGGGGCGAGACGGTCTACGCGGGGCGGCTCGTCGACGTGCGCATCGAGCGCTTCCGCCACGCTGACGGCGAAGAGGTCACGCGCGAGATCGTGCGCCACGCGGGCGCGGTCGGGATGCTCGCCTACGACGAGCGCGAGGTCTGGCTCGTGCGCCAGCCGCGCGAGGCCGTGGGCGAGCCGGACCTGCTGGAGATCCCGGCGGGCCGGCTCGACAAGCAGGGCGAGGCGCCGCTGCAGGCGGCCAAGCGCGAGCTCGCCGAGGAGATCGGGCGCCGCGCCGAGCGCTGGGAGCCGATCGTCACCTACTACTCCGGCGCCGGCTTCACCGACGAGCGCGTGCACCTGTTCGCGGCCACCGGGCTTCACGAGGAGAGCGCCGACAGCGGCGAGCAGGAGCGCATCGAGGTCGTCCCCTGGCCGCTCGGCGAGCTGGACGCGGCGATCGCCGAGTGCCGCGACGCGAAGACGCTGATCGCACTCTGCTGGCTGGCCCGTCGTCTGAACGGCTGATTGCACGCCCAAGGAGGGCTGCCCGTAGGAGCGAAGGTGTCGGGGTGGCCCACCCAGACACACTCGCGCCGCTCGGCCCGGAAGCCCGCGCTGCTCGGTCCGCCGCGCATCGCGGGCCGCTCCGCGCCGGAGCGCCTCGCCGCCGACTTCCTCGCCTACCTCGAGCTCGAGCGGGGGCTCTCCCGCAACACTCTCGAGGCGTACCGGTCGGATCTGCAGCAGTTCGGCCGCTTCCTGGAGCGTCGCGGGCTGACCGTCGAGGGCGCCACCCACGGCGATCTCGCCGCGTTCCTGGACGAGCTGGCCACGGGGGGCGAGGGCCGTCCGCCGGTCGCCCCCAGCACGCTCGGGCGCAAGGTGGCCTGCCTGCGCTCGTTCTACCGGCACCTGCGCCGCGAGGAGCTGATCGACCACGACCCGACCGCCGATCTGCACGGGCCGCGCAAGCAGCAGCGGCTGCCGCGCGTGCTCAGCAGGGAGGAGGTGCGCCGGCTGCTCGAGCAGCCGCGCGGGTCCAGCCCGCTCGCGCTGCGCGACCGGGCGCTGCTCGAGGTGATGTACGCGTGCGGCCTGCGCGCGTCCGAGGCGGTCGGGCTGGAGCTCGGCGACCTCGATCTGGAGGAGGGACTGCTGCGCGCTCGCGGCAAGGGCTCGAAGGAACGGATCGTGCCGGTTGGACGCCAGGCGCTCGCCGCCCTGTCCGTTTACCTGCGCGGCGGGCGGCCGGAGCTCGTCGGCAACCGCGCGCAGTCGCGCGTGCTGGTCAATCATCGCGGCGGTGCGCTCACACGCCAGGGGCTCTACAAGATCGTGCAGGGCCATGCGCGGGCCGTGGGGCTCGAGCAGCGGATGAGCCCCCACACGCTGCGCCACAGCTTCGCGACGCATCTGCTCGCCGGGGGCTGCGACCTCCGCTCGCTGCAGGAGATGCTGGGCCACGCCGACCTGGCCACGACCCAGGTCTACACCCACCTCTCCGCCGAGCGGCTGAAGGACGCGTACTTCGGGGCTCACCCGCGGGCCTCTGCGTCTTTGCCTGATCCCGCGCCTGCGGGCGCGGCCGCCGACCGGTAGACATCGGGCGATGAGCGCCGCGCCGGCAAGGCGAGCCTTCGTGCTCGTGATCGATGCATGCGGGGTCGGGGCGCTGCCGGACGCTGCCGCCTACGGCGACGAGGGCACGAACACGCTCTCGCACCTGGCGCAGGCGGCGGGCGGCCTGCGGCTGCCGGCGATGGGGGCGCTCGGGCTCGGCTCCGTGACGGAGATCGAGGGCGTGCCGCCGAGCGACGATCCGGCCGTGTACGGGCGCCTCGCCCCGTTCGGGCCGGGCAAGGACTCGATCACGGGCCACTGGGAGCTGATGGGCGTGACGCTGCCGGCACCGCTCCCGACGTATCCCGACGGGTTCCCGCCGGAGCTGGTGGCTCGCCTCGCCGCCGCGACGGGGCGCGAGCTGATCTGCAACCGACCGGACAACGGCCTGGCTGCGATCGAGCAGTTCGGCTCCGAGCAGCTGCGGACCGGCGCGCTGATCCTCTACACCTCCCAGGACTCGGTCGCGCAGCTCGCGGCGCACGTCGAGGTGGTGAGCGAAGAGGAGCTGTACGCGATGTGCGCGGCGGCGCGGGGGGTGCTGAGCGGCCCGGATGCCGTCGGGCGTGTGATCGCGCGACCGTTCACCGGGCGGCCGGGCGCATTCGAGCGGACAGCCGGCCGGCGCGACTTCTCGCTGTCCCCGCCCGCGAGGAGCTACCTGGAGGCGATCGAGGCGGCCGGGCTTCCGGTCGTCGGCGTGGGCAAGATCCGCGACCTGTTCGCCGGGCGCGGCGTGAGCGAGGCGCTGCCCGGCGCGAGCAACGCGCAGGCGCTGGCGTCCGTGGAGGAGCTCGTCACGGCGATGCCGGCCGGGCTCGCGTTCGCCAACCTGATCGAGACGGACCAGCGCTACGGCCACCGCAAGGACGTGCCCGGGTTCGCGAGGGCGCTTCAGGAGATCGACACGCGCGTGGCCGAGCTGACCGAGGCGCTGCGTGAGGAGGATCTGCTGATCCTCACCGGCGATCACGGTGTCGACCCGCTCCACCCGGGCACGGATCACACGCGCGAGCACGTGCCGCTGCTCGCAGTCACGGGCGCGATGGCGCGGGCGCAGCGAGGCGGGCGGGGCGGCTTCCGTCACGACGGCGCGATGGCCGACGTCGGCGCGACGGCGCTGCGATGGCTCACAGGCATCGAGGAGACGACGCTGCCGGGTCGCGCGTTCCTAAGCTGAGGCAGCATGCCGGAGCTTCCCGAGGTCGAGACGATCAGACGCCAGCTCGCGCCGCTGGTCGAGGGCCGCAGGATCGAGGAGGTGGAGATCGACGATCCGCGCTGGTCGCGCCCGCTGGCCCCGGCCGAGCTCGAGGACGCGCTGCGCGGCCGGCGCGTCGAGTCGCTGGGCAGGCGCGGCAAGTACCTGCTCTGGCACCTGGACGGCGACGTGCACCTCGCCGAGCACCTGCGTATGACCGGCGCGGTGCTCGCCGATCCCGATCCGGAGCCGAGCCATGCGCGCGTCCGGATCGACCTCGGCCCGCGGCGCAAGGGCGGCCGCCCGGTTCGGCTCGTGATCGACGACCCGCGCCGGTTCGGCACCGGCGAGCTGCTGCTCGGCTCCGACGCGCTCGAGGAGTTCCTCGACGCGCGGCTCGGCCTCGAGCCGTTCGACGAGGGCTTCACCGCCGAGCATCTGCGCGAGGCGCTCCGGGGCAGGCGGGCGCCGATCAAGGCGGTGCTGCTCGATCAGCGCACGATCGCGGGCGTCGGCAACATCTACGCCGACGAGGCGTTGTTCCGTGCGGGGATCCACCCGCTCCGCGAGGCGGGCACGCTGACCAGAACGCAGGTCGAGCGGCTGCGCGACGGGATCCTCGCCGCGCTGCAGGCCGGGATCGACTCACGCGGAGCGAGCATCGACGACTTCAGGGACATCGACGGGGTGAAAGGCTCCTTCCAGGACCGCTTCCTCGTGCACCGGCGCGCCGGCGAGCCGTGCCCGGTGTGCGGCGGCACGATCAAGAAGATCGTGGTCGGGGGGAGGGGGACCTACGTGTGCGAGCGCTGCCAGCCGCGCCCACGGCCAAGGCGGCGGCCGGTCAGGCCGCCAGAAGCTCGTCCAGCCGGCCGTCCTCCGCGGCGGCGAGCAGCTCGCTGAAGCCGCCCACCAGGTGGTCGCCGACGACGACCTGGGGGAAGCTCATCATCCCCGTCTTCTGAACCAGCTCGACACGGCCGGCGGGGTCCTTCGTCAGGTTGACCTCGACGAACTCGACGCCGCGCTTGGCGAGGATGCCCTTCACGCGTGCGCAGAACGAGCAGGGATCGGTCGTGTAGACGACGACCTTCGCGCTTGTGTTCCCCATTACTTCACAAAGTATAGCGGTGGCGTCCCGGGTGCACAAATGTGTGTGCCCGCCGTGGTGGGACCCCCGGCGGCGCGCCGTGGCCCTCGCGCTCGATTGTGCCGGACGCGCGACGGAGGCGGCGGCCGGGCGCGACCTCGTGGGTCGCGTCCGGAGCGCGCCTAGACTCATCCCGTGCCCGGTCCGGTCAAGACAGAGGCGGTGGTTCTGCGCTCGATGCGCTACGGCGAGGCCGATCGCATCCTGCACCTCTACACGCCGGCGCGGGGCCGGGTCTCGGCGATCGCGAAGGGAGTGCGCCGCGCGCGCAGCCGGTTCGGCGGGCGGCTGGAGCCGTTCTTCTGGATCCAGGCCGAGCTGCACGAAGGCCGGGGCGAGCTGCTGACGGTGACCGGTGCGCAGACGGTCGACGCGCACGCCCGGCTGCGCGGGGACGCGCGGGCGATCGACGCCGCCGCCCGGGCCTGCGATGCGGTGGGGCGCCTGTTCGAGACCGGCGAGCCGCACCCGGGCGTGTTCAACCTCCTGTGCCGTCAGCTGGGGCTGCTCGACGAGCAGGCCGGGGCAGCCGGCTCTCCCGCGGCGGCGCGGGCGGGGTCGCTCAGCTTCCGGCTGAAGCTGATGCTCGCGGCCGGCCTCGCCCCGCAGCTCGGCGCGTGTGCGAGCTGTGGGGAGACCGAGCACCTGGCCGGCTTCTCGGGCGCCGCGGGCGGGGTGGTCTGTGCCGCATGTGAGGCCGGCTCGTTCCCGTTCGGCGAGGAGGCGCACGAGTTCATGGCGGGAGCGCTGGGGCGGCCGTTGAACGAGGCGCCCGCGGCCTCCGAGCAGGCGCTGGCGCAGGCCGAACGCGCGATCGCCACGACGCTCGAGCACCACGCGCATCTGCGGCTGATGTCGGCCAGCGCTGCCGCCTAGCCGCCTTCTCGTCGGGTATCGTCGCCTGCCGTGGACGAGGGTCTCCCCATCGCATACCGCGTGCTGGAGCGCGGAGTGCCCGTGCTGAGCAGCGACGGCGAGGAGGTCGGCACGGTCGATCACGTCGTCGCCGCCATGGATCAGGACATCTTCCACGGCGTCGTGATGGCCTCCAAGCGGCTCGGCAGGCGGTTCGTTCCCGCCGAGGACGTCGCCTCGCTCCACGAGCGCGGGGTCGACCTGCGGATCAGCGCGGCGGAGGTGGCCGAGCTGCCGGCCCCCGGCGGCGGAGCGCCGGAGTACACCGAGGATCCCAGCGAGTCCAAGTGGGAGCACTGGTCGCGGAAACTGACCGGCCGCAAAGACTGGCGAGCATCGGGCTGAGCCGCCCTGGGCCGGCCGCGTCCGGTGCGAGAATCGGGGCATGAGCCCCACCGAAGCACAGAGCGTCGCCGAGGAGTTCGCCGAGCGGATCGGCGAGCAGGAGAGCCGCCTGCTCTCGCCGCTGGCGGCGCGCTCCTACCCGGCGCTGCGCGAGCACGCCGAGGAGGACTGCTCGCTGCGCACCCCGTTCCAGCGCGACCGCGACCGGATCGTCCACTCGAAGTCCTTCCGGCGGCTCACGCACAAGACGCAGGTGTTCGTCTCCCCGCGCGGGGACCACTACCGGACGCGCCTCACGCACACGCTGGAGGTGACGTCGATCTCCCGCACGGTGGCGCGGGCGCTGCGCCTCAACGAGGACCTGGTCGAGGCGATCGGCCTCGGGCACGACCTCGGCCACACGCCGTTCGGGCACCTGGGCGAGGAGGTGCTCGACGCCTGCCTGCGCGAGCGCTTCGGCATGGGCTTCCGCCACTACGAGCACTCGCTGCGAATCGTCGAGCGGCTCGAGCCGGCGCCGGGCTCGCTACGGGGGATCGTGGCGGCGGGCCTCAACCTGACCGAGCAGGTCCGCGACGGCATCGCGCGGCACTCCAGCAGGGCCGAGCTGCCGGCGACGCTCGAGGGGCGGATCGTGCGGCTGATCGACCGCGTCGCCTACATCAACCACGACATCGACGACGCGGTGCGGGCGGGGCTGCTCAGCGAGGGCGAGCTGCCGGCGGAGCCGATTGGGGTGCTGGGCCACAGCGGCTCGGCGCGGATCGACCGCCTCGTCCACGACATGGTCGAGCACTCCGAGCGGGCCGGCGACATCGTCCAGGGGCCCGAGGCGGGGCCGGCGATGGGCGAGCTGCGTGAGTTCATGTTCGCGCGCGTCTACCTCGGTCCGGCGGTCAGGGCAGAGCGGGAGAAGATCGCGGCTGTGCTGCGCCGCCTGTTCGACCACTACGTCGAGCACCCGGAGCTGCTGCCGGCGCCGCCCGGCGGGGACGGGGAGGCGGCCGCTGTGAGCGCGGAGGAGGCCGAGCTGGCGCTCGCGCAGCGGGTGACCGACTACCTGGCCGGGATGACCGACCGCTACTGCATCAGGGCGTACACCGAGCTCCAGGTGCCGCGGGCGTTCGCCCGCTAGGTTGCGCGAATGGCCCTGTACACGCGCGAGTCGCGGGATGCGGTCCGCGATGCTGTCGACTTCGTCGAGCTCGTCTCGGCGCGGACGGAGCTGCGCCGCGCAGGGCCCGCGCGCTACGAGGGACTGTGCCCGTTCCACGACGAGCGCACGCCCTCGTTCGGGATCGACCCGGCGCAGAAGGTCTACTACTGCTTCGGCTGCCAGGCATCGGGCGACCTGTTCACGTTCGTGCAGGAGAGCGAGGGCGTGGACTTCAAGGGGGCGCTGGAGCTGCTCGCCGACCGCTACGGGGTGGAGCTGCAGCGCGAGCAAGAGGACCCGCGCGAGGCCGAGCGCAGGCGGGTACGGGAGCGGCTGCTCGAGCTGCTGAGCCGCACCGCGGACTACTACCAGCGCTATCTGTGGGAGTCCAAGGAGGCGGCGCACGCGCGCGAGTACCTGGCCGGGCGCGGGCTGGGCGAGGAGATCCTGCGCGAGTTCCGCGTCGGGTACTCGCCGAGCGCCTGGGACACGGTGCTGAAGGCCTCCAGCCGCGGCGGGTTCAGCGCCAAAGAGCTCTACGCCGTGGGCCTCGCGCAGCGCTCGGGTGGAACGGGACGGGTCTACGACCGGTTTCGCTCGCGGATCATGTTCCCGCTCGCCGACATGCGGGGGAAGGTGCTCGGCTTCGGCGCGCGGGCGCTCGACCACGACGAGCAGCGCACCGATGCGGAGGGCAGGCGGCGGCCGAAGTACCTGAACACGGCCGAGGGCGAGATCTACCACAAGGGGCGCCACGTGTACGGGGGGGATCTGGCGCGGGTGCCCGCGGCCCGCGCGGGCGAGGTGATCCTGTGCGAGGGCTACACCGACGTGATCGCGCTGCATCAGGCGGGGATGCGCAACGCGGTGGGGCTGATGGGGACCGCGCTCACAGTCGATCAGGTCAGCGAGCTTGCGCGGATGGCGCAGACGGTGCTGCTCGCCCTGGATGCCGACACGGCCGGGCAGGAGGCGATGCTGAAGGCCTCGACGCTGGCGGCGAAACGGAAGCTCGAGCTCCGGGTGGTACCGCTGCCGGCGGGCGCGGACCCCGCCGAGCTGGTGCAGCGGGAGGGCGCGGAGGCGATGGCCGGGGCCGTCGCCCGCTCGGTGCCGTTCGTGCGCTTCCGCGTCGAGCGCGAGCTCGACGGCGGCGACGAGCGGAGCGCGGAGGGGCGGGACAGGATCATCGACGCGCTGCGCCCGGTGTTCGCGACGCTGCCGCCGAGCGCGATGCGGATGGAGCTGACCGGGATGGTGAGCAGCCGCCTCGCGCTGCCCGAGAGCCTGGCCGAGCAGCTGCTGAGCGAAGCCGCGCGGGGGAGCGGCGCGTCGGGGCGCGCGCAGGCGCGCGCGGAGCGTGCGGAGGACCGGGCGCCGGCGGAGCGCCGGCCGGCCCGAAACGGGGGCGTCGAGCGGAGCGCGGGGCGCCGCGACGACCCCGAGCGGGCGTTCCTTGCCCTGTGCATCGCCTCGCCCGAGGAGGGCGCCGCCGCGCTCGGCGCGATGGACGTGGCGGCCGACTTCTCGAGCGATGTGCTGGCGCGGGCCGCGCGCCGTCTGCGCGACGGGGATCTGAGCGCGCCGATGGCCGACCGCCCGGGCGAGCCCGCGCTCGACGAGGACGCGGAGCTGCTCGCGCTGCTGGCCGAGCTGATCGTGCAGGCAGCGGGGGAGGAGCCGAACCCCGGCATGCTGGAGGTCCAGCGGCTGCAGCTCGAGCTGGCGAGTCTGGAGCGTGGGATCCAGCAGGCGCGGGGGCGCGAGGACTCAGACGTGAGCGGGATGGCCCGGCAGAAGGCGGAGCTGAAAGTGGAGTTCGATCGTGCTTACGCGCGGGTGCTGGAGCAGACGGGGGAGAGGGAGCGGTAGGGCCCTCCGGGTGTCGTTGCCTGCCGCGCTGCGCCACCGTCGCAAACTGGCCGAAAAGCGCCTCGAGCTAAACGCCAAAGGCGTCGCACTCGCGCTCGATACGCTACGTACGGAGGCTCAGAAGTGCGTGCTTCTGTGCTCTAATTGCCACGCTGAGGTCGAGGAACGGGGAACCGGACCTTCGGCCGATGCAGGTGACGGACGTAGACATAGACAGTGCTTGCTGTCCGGGGTAGCTCAATGGCAGAGTAACCGGCTGTTAACCGGTAGGTTGTGGGTTCGAGTCCCACCCCCGGAGTTGATTCGCAGGGTCTCGGCGGGTACTGGCCGCCATACTTCGCCGCGATGTCCGACGAGAACGTCGAGATCGTGCGGAAGGCCATCGACGCCTTCAACGAGAGCGGGGTCGATGGCCTGATCGCCTACAGCCCCGAAGATGTGGTCACCTACGCCATTCCGGAGTGGCTCGAGGATGACGTGTACCACGGGCACGACGGGCTACGCCGGGTGTTCGCTTGGCAGGATGCGTTCGATCGTCTCATATGGGATCCGCTGGAGATACGGGGTGTCGGAGACCGCGTGGTGGTCCATGCCCGGATCGTGGCCGAGACGAAGGCCGGGGGTGAGATCCAGCAAGAGTTCGCGGCGATGTGTGCCCGGATCAGCGGAGGCCTGGTCGGCGAGCTCCGGATGTTCCGAACATGGCCGGAGGCACTCGACGCTGTCGGAGCGGACGGGTAGCCCGGCGCCGAGTAGTCGCCCCACTCGCGGGGCGCCCGGGTACTCGGACTTCGGCGGTGGTCACCCTCGACTTCGCGGAGCTGTCTCGTCAGCTAGCGACGAACTGCCCGGAGTACCACCCCGGGGCGCGGCAGCATCCGTGGCCCGATCATCACGAAGAACAGCATCATCGCCAACAGCGGACGCAGGTGCGGACGGATGCGCAGAATCCGTCCCTCGCCGTCCAGCTCGAAGACCATCGCGTCGTCGATCCTCATCGGCCCCACCCGCGCCTCCGCGATCGCCAGCCGCGTTGGACCCTCGCCGACCGGTCGCTCCCAGTGGACGTCTTGCAGCATTCGGTAGACCGCCGTGAGCAACGCGGTCACGTCCTCGCGCCCTCTGAACACGGCCCGCCCGATAACGGGCGAGGGGAGCGCAACGTCCGGTGCGAGGGTTGCCTCCAGCGCCGCCATGTCTCCGGCTTCGACGGCGGCGCAGTAGCGCCCGACGGCGTCGTCCATGCGATCAGTATGCCCCCTTACGCGCGGTCGGCGGCGAACAGCTCGACCAGTTCTGAGGCGGCTGCGCTCGGCGTCGTGAGCGGCGGCCCAGTCCGCCAGCTCCCGCGCCCGCGCCCGGATCGAAGGCTCCTCCAGCGCCCGTTCGACCGCCAGCCGCACGGTGCGCGGCGAGACGAACCGCCGCGGCACCCGCACCCCGGCACCGGCCCAATCCAGCCGCGCCGCGTTCTCGTTCATGTCGCCGACGGCAGGGCAGGCGACGACCGCGCAACCGCATGACAGCGCCCTCACGAGCGTCCCGTGCCCGGCGTGGCAGACGACCACCGCGCAGCGCGGCATCGCGCGCGAGTAGACGACCCAGTCGACGACCCGCGCATTGGCGGGCACAGGGAGAGGCTCCGAGGGCAGGCGCCGGTTCCAGGTCGCGAGGACGCGCACCGGCGCGTCGGCGAGCCCGCGCAGCGACGCGCGCAGGAGCCTGTGCTCGGCGTCCTGGGCGGTCGAGGGGGCGACGAGCACGAGCGGACGGCTCCTCGTCGGATTCGACCTCCTCGCCGAGGCTGTCGAGCGGAGCGTCCGCCTCCGCTGGTGGCTCCCACATCAGCGGCCCCACGACGTGGACGTGCTCCGGCCACCGTCGCGGGTACTCGAGCTGAGGGAACGTCGCAACGATCGCGAGCTGCCGGCTGATGCCGCCGTGCACGTGGCCGAGCGCCGGCAGCCCGAGTCGCGCGCGCGTCTCGTTGAGCTCGTTCCGTCCCCGCTCCAGCCCGCGCGCGACCACCGGCTGCGCCCGCCGCCACATCGCCCGCCCCGCGCCGCTCCGCGGCATCCGCGCACCGAGCGAGTAGATCGGGTGCTCGGGACGACCGTGCGGGTACACGTGCGGGATCAGCGTCGCCCAGCGGCAGCCCTCCATCTCGGCGGCGAGCGCGGGGGCGAGGGTGAGGATGTCGGACACCACGGCCTCCGGCGCAAGCTCGCGTACGAGCGGCAGCGTGTCCTGCGCCGCGTGCACGACCGCCTCGTAGAAGTCGAGTGGCTCCGGGCCCTGCGGGAACACCTGGTACTCGGGCGCCGGGGCGAACGCCATGCCCTCCGCCTCGACGTGGCTCTGCCAGCGCCGCCACGTCTGCAACGTCACCTCGTGACCGCGGGCGGCGAGCGCGCGGCCGAGCGCGATCATCGGGAACGCGTGGCCAGGGTCGCCGAAGGCGCCCAGCAGGATCCGGCGGCCGGCCAGAGGGCGGCTCCCTGCGATCAGGCGGCCAGCTCGGCCAGCGTCCGCATCTGCTCCAGGCGCTCGTCGCGGCCGAAGGCCGTCGGCGTGATCCCGAGCGTGCCGACGCCCGCGTCGCGATAGGCAGCGAGCCGGTCGCGGACCATGTCCTTCGGCCCGCACAGCGACACCGTGTCGATCAGCTCGTCGGGGATCGCCGCCATCGCCTCCTCGCGCTTGCCGTCGAGGTACAGGTCCTGGATCGTCTTCGCCTCGGCCTCGTAGCCGTAGCGGCTGACGAGCTGGTTGTAGAAGTTCTGCTTGCGCGATCCCATGCCGCCCACGTAGAGGGCGATGAAGGCGCGCATCGTGTTGCGCGCCGCCTCCAGATCGTCGGAGATGCACAGGCTGACGGTCGGCGCGATGTCGAAGCCGTCGAGGCTTTTGCCGCTGCGCGCGGCGCCGTCCTCGAGCAGCTTGCGCAGGTCGGCGACGTGCTCGGGGGAGAAGAGCGTGGGGATCCAGCCATCCGCGATCTCGCCGGCCAGTTCGGTGTTCTTCGGCCCGATCGCCGCGAGGTAGATCGGGATCTGCTCCTGGACGGTGGAGATCGTCAGCTTCAGCGCCTTGCCCGGCCCGTCCGGCAGCGGCAGCTCGAGCGTCTCGCCCTTGAACTCCACCCGCTCGCGCGCCAGCGCCATCCGCACCACGGCCACGTACTCGCGCGTACGCTGGAGCTGTTTGGCGAAGCGCTGTCCGTGCCAGCCCTCCGCAACCTGTGGGCCGGAGGAGCCGATGCCGATGATCATGCGCCCGTCGGAGAGCTGGTCGATCGTGGCGGCGGTCATCGCCGTCATCGCGGCGGAGCGCGCCGGCATCTGGAAGATCCCGGCGCCGAGCCGGATCTTGCTCGTCTGCCCGGCCAGCCAAGCCAGCACGGTGGCTGTGTCGGAGCCGTACGCCTCGGCCGCCCACACCGAGTCGTAGCCGAGCCGCTCGGCCTCCTGGACGATCTGCAACTGGTCCTCGGAGGTCAGACCGAGGCCCCAGTAACCGATGTGGATGCCGAGCTTCATGCAGGTTTCCTTTCAGCTGCAGGGATTTCCTTGCCGGCGGAGAGGCGGAGGCCTAGTCTTGGCCGCGCCCCTCCAGCGACGGCCCGAGCGCCTCGAGCGGGGCACAGCCTATGCGAAAGCGCCGCACCTCAAGCAGCCCGATCGAGCGCCTGCGCCTGGCGATCGACTGCCTGCCGGTAGCCACGCGCGAGGCGATGCTCGCCGGCGTGCTGGCGAGCGAGCGCGTGATCGCCGGGGCCTACACCGACGGCAGCGGCGGCGTCTGCCCGATGCTCGCCGCGCACCGCTCCGGCGGCCGAACCGACTTCCTCTCCTTCGCCAAGTCCTGGGACCGCTTCACGCGCTGCCGCGGCTCGAGCCGCCCGGCCACCGCGCGCGAGGTCAGGATCCTCGTCGCCCAGCTGCAGGCGAGCCTCCACGAGGCCGACGGCTGCGAGCTGGATCGCGCGATCGCGGAGCACCACCGGCTCGTCGCCGCGTCCAAGCGCCGCGCGGTCGCCCGTCCCTCGGACGAGCACGACCCGGCCGGAGAGATCCGCGCGCGCCGTCTGACGCGCCCGCGCCTGCGCCGCGCGCGCATGGCCGCAGCGGTCTGAGGCGCTCAGCGTCGCGGCGGCGCGGCCGGCCTGTGCCCGGCGCGAGCGCGGGTGTAGCGTGCGACCTCCTGTTCGAAGGCAGGCCAATCCCAGCTACGGGTTGCCCTGCGGAGCGCGAGCGACTTCGCGCCGATCTTCCACAGGTCGATCGCGGCGGCGAGCACTCCCGCCACCACCAGGACGCACAGCGCGTTGATGAGAAGGATGGTTGTGACCGACATGGGCGCTCCATTGGGGTCTTCCCCGATGGAGCGCCGTGAAACCTGAGCTACAGCCCCTCGCCGGGACGGACGAACATGATCTCGGGGATGACGCAGGCGGGGGAGAGCCGCAGCAGGAAGCGCACAGACTCGGCGATGTCCTCCGGGCGGATCATCTCCGCCGGCGGGACGTGCTCCTTCACGAAGTCGGTCATGGGCGTGTCGACGAAAGCCGGGCAGAGCGCGGTCGACTTGATGCCGTCGGCGCCGAGTTCCTTGTTCATAGCTTCGGTCCAGCCGACCACGCCGTGCTTGGTCGCGGAGTAGACCGAGAGCCACGCCTCGCCGTGCTTGCCGGAGATCGATGACGTGTTGACGACGAGCGCGTTCTTGTGCTCGGCGCCGGCCTCGCGGAGCATCGGCATGCACTCGCGGTAGAAGATGAAGATCTGACGGAGGTTGATCGCGAGCTGCATGTCCATGTGCTTCGTCTGGATCTCGCCGACCGGCGCGCCGATGCCGACGCCCGCGTTGTTGACGAGCACATCGAGCCGGCCGTAGCGGTCCCGGTGCGTTGCGACGACCTGCTTGATCTGCTCCTCGTCGGCGACGTTCACGGCCAGCGACTCGACGTCGTGTCCGGCGTCGCGAAGTTCGGCGACCGCGCCCTCGAGCTTCTCGGGACGCCGGGAGGCGACGGTCAGCGCGTAGCCCTCCTCGCCGAGGACCTTCGCGATCGCGAGCCCGATCCCGCTCGACGCACCCGTCACGATCGCTGCCTTCTCTGCCGCCATCTGCCAACCCTCCTGTCGTGAGCGCCGCCCATCCAGACGGCGGCGGGAGCATATCTCCGGGCGGCCGGAGCTACACTCGCCGAACACGTCGCCGAGCAAGAGGGGGTTCACGATGTTCGTCTCGAGAAGGTCGCTCGCCGGTGCCGTCTCGTGCGCCGCAGTCACCGCGCTCGTCCTGGCCGCGCCGTCGTACGCGATGAAGGAAATGGTCAAGGCCGTCCCGCACAAGGCGATGGTCGGGACGACGATCACGCTGAAGGGGAAGGCCCTGCCGCCGAACACCACGATCACGGTGGCGGAGTGCGGCAAGACGTTCTGGCTCGCACCGGAAACGCCCTGCGTCGAAGGGAACGAGATCGAAGTGATGACGAACGCGAAGGGGCGCTTCGAAGCCCCGTTCGAAGTCGGGCTCTGCCCCGAAGGGGAACAGATCGGCATGCGTACCGAGCGGAAGTGCTACGTCGGCCGAGTCGTCTTCGGCGAAGACACCGGCGAACTGCGCGGCGCCACGAAGCTGCTCGTCAGCTACCCCTGAAGCGATCGAAAATATTTCACTCCCGGCGTGGCCGGGCGTGACAGTATGGGCACACGAGCCCTCGGGCCCGTCGGCTTGCTTCGGCGGGATGGCGGGTTGACGCGGCGAGGGGGCATCGCGCCGGACTGAGCGGTCCGGCCCGACCGGGCCGGACCGGGATCTCGAACCCGAAGGAGCGTCATGCCCTACCTCACCGTCGGTCAGGAGAACTCCGCCCCGATCGAGCTCTACTACGAGGACCACGGCTCGGGGGCGCCCATCGTCCTCATCCACGGCTACCCCCTCAGCGGTCGCGCCTGGGACAAGCAGCTGCCGTTGCTGCTCGACGCCGGCAGGCGCGTCATCACCTACGACCGGCGCGGATTCGGCAAGTCGAGCCAGCCCGCCGGCGGCTACGACTACGACACCTTCGCGCAGGACCTCGCCACCCTGATGGACGAGCTCGACCTGAGCGACGCCGTCATCTGCGGGCACTCGATGGGCACCGGCGAGGTGACGCGCTACCTCGGCACCCACGGCTCCTCGCGCGTCGATCGCGGCATCCTGATCTCGCCGATCCCGCCGTTCCTGATGCAGACCGACGACAACCCCGAGGGGCTCCCGAAAAGCCTGTTCGACGGCTTCGAAAAGGAAGCAAGGGCGGACGAGAACGTCTGGATGAAGGGCTTCCTCGAAAACTTCTACAACTACGACGACTACAAAGGCACGCTCGTCAGCGAACAGGCCTTCCAGGCGAGCTTCAACATCGCCGTCGGCTCCTCGGCGATCGCGACGGTCGCCTGCATCCCGACGTGGCTGACGGACTTCCGCGCCGACCTCGCCAAGATCGACGTGCCGATCCTCGTGATCGACGGCGACGCCGACCGCGTCCTCCCCTACGACAAGACCGGCGCGCGCCTGCCGGCGCTGCTCGACGACGTCGAGCTCGTCACGATCGAAGGCGGCCCGCACGCGATCGCCTGGACGCACACGCTCCAGGTCAACAAGGCGCTGCTCGACTTCATCGGCGCCGAGAGCCGGGTCACGGCGAGCTGAGCCGCGAGGGACGTGCCCGGGTGCGCTGGTACGGTCTGGCCAGCCCGCCCGGGCCGCGCCCCAAGAGGGCACCGGCGGCCCGTGCGCGCGTCGGGCCCGTAGCTCAGTTGGTCAGAGCTGCCGACTCATAATCGGTAGGTCGCTGGTTCGAGTCCAGCCGGGCCCACTCACCCTTTAGCTGGGCCGGGGTCCGCGTAGCGCGGGGTACTGTTCGCGCGGCCCTTATCGCGATTCTTGGCGCGCGGGGTGCTCCGCGTTGTCGGGCCATGACGAGGCGCGTAAAGTCATGCTGGCGCAGCCGCTTGGGGTGCGGGGACAGTCTCGGCTGCTGGGGCCGATTCTTTGGACGACCCAGCTGGAGCGGTCGGTATTCGTCGGCTGAATGCGAGTCCGATCAACGCGAACATGGCGAGGATCGAGAGGGCCTCGCGCAGCCCGTCGAGGCGTGCTTTCGCGTTTTCTTCGACGATCGCGTCTGTGGCCCTGGGTGGCACATGGGCCTTGTTGAGCCCGTCCTTCAATTGCTTGTCGGAGATGAACGGGACGCCTCGGCGAAGCTGGGTCGTAGCCTGTGATTTGACCCGCGCGGGAACGGCGGAGTTCTGCTGCACCCCTGTCAGGAACGAGGTGCTCAGCGCGGCAATGACGATCGCGGCCGTCAGCGCGGTGCTCACGGGAGATGCCGAGGTTGCGGATACGTATTCTGCAGCCCGCCTACCGCGCTGCTCTGCTCATCGGGAACGGATGAGACGGCGACGGCCCCGAGCTGGGAGAACAGCGCTCCGATCCCCAGGCCGACGAGGAGCATCGGCCCGGTCGTTATCTCCGGTCCCGCGCCTTCTTGGAGCGCGGCGACCAGGATCACGAGGCCGGCAAACATCGCGATGAAACCGAGCTGGACCACCCGGCGTGGCGAGGCTTTGGGAAACACCTCGGGGCTCCACGGCTGCGGTGACGATCTCCGCTCCGGCAAGACCAATGTTGGCAGCCGGCGGGCTAGCTTGAGCCGGTTCAGCGCCAATGGACGGAAGGGGGATTGATGCCACGGCCAGCGACAGGCACGATCGTGGAGCGCCGGAACGCTGCGGGCGGGGTCAATCGGACGCTCCGGTTCCAGGGGCGCGGTACTTGCGCTCAAGCTGCTCACGGACGGTCACCTTGCCTGACAGGTCCGCACCATCGAGCCGAAGCCGCTCAAAATCCTCGGCCGAGAGAGCATGAGCAGCACTCAGTTCGTCCATCATGTGCGCCACCAAATTGTCGGTCCATTCCCGGAGTCTCCCGGCATAGAAGATGTGATTGTTACCTTGAATCTCGGCGTCACGCTCCCGGCGCGCATAGACGAGCTCCGCTTCAAGGATGGCCGGAGCCCGCCGCCACGCAGACCACAGCGGCGGAAGGCTCGACAACGCCCCCGCGCCGATCGTGCACGCCCCGACGATTGCGACCTCCTGCAACGTCGCCCCGGGGAAGCCTTTGATCCCCAGGATGACGACGGCGACCGCCAACCCAAGAAGCACCGCGATCAGGTCGCGCGATTGAACGCCATCCCAGTGTTCCTTCGCGTAGTCCCACCGCGACGCATCATCGCGCAGGTCGACTGGGACCGTTCATGTACACGAGGTAGCTCGCCGCGCTGGTGGCGCTCGCCGCCGCGATCCCGCTCGACTCCTCAGTGACGCCGTTGCCGGTCGGTGCGAGCCAGCTGCGAGCGCAGGTCTTGCATTGCGCACCGCACCGGCGCGCCGTACTAGCGGCGCGGGCCAAAAAATCGCAGGAACAGCCAGACCGAGATCAGGAGGATCACGGCACCAATCACGATCAGCAGGGGGTGCTGTTCGACCAGATAGCCGTATGACCCCCGCACCGCTCACATCGATACACGCTGGGCCAGTCAGCGCAGCGGTAGCTCAGCGCATTGCTGCCTCTTGCTCACAGTCATCCGATCAACCTGCTCCTACTGCTCGTGGTGGCGTTCCTGCCGTTCCCCACCCGGCTCGTCGCTGAGGCCCTGAACCACGAAAGCAGCGAGCGCGTCGTCGTGACGCTGTATGGGCTGACCCTGCTTGCAATCCGCATCGTGGCCTTCGCCTTGGACGCCTACGCCCGGCGCGAGGGTCTCTACTCACCCCCGGACGAGGGGGAAGAGCAGTTGGACGAACCGCGAGAACTCCGCCCCGTCCTCGGCGGCGACGTGATCGCGATCCTTGTTGGACTCGCTGTACCGGGAGCGGCCGTCGTGATCTACTTCGGCATGGCGATCGTTCATGATCCTCTTCAGGGAGATCCCACGACGCTCAGTGCGTGCCCATCGGTCCCGCCACTGAACGGCGAATCACCCGGCTGAACAGCTCGACCGAGACGGCGGTCTCGACTGATGCGATCGCGACGCCCACCGGGCCTGGAAGATCGCGGCGAGGTACGGCACGGGGGATAACCGTCGCCGTGACTTCAAGAACGCGAGATTGAACCTAGGCGACAGCTGCGCGGCTGCGCCTGCGAGACTCACGCGGGCCGCGCTCCGGGGTAGTGCGTGCCATCCGGCGCGATCCTGCCGCGTGCTCCGGACTCTTCGCCCATCCGACCAAAGATCCACGCACCCCCGTGCTCGCGATCACTCTCGGGAGCGCCGATAACTGCTGTCGCGCCGTCGGCAGAAACGGACGTGCTATGTCCAAAGGCCCCAGCACCGACCCCTCCGTTGCCCGTCAACGTCGCGCCTGGGGTCCAGTGCTGGCCGTCGCCATCGAGGACGCGCACGGTGCCGCTGTATCCAAACTCTTCAGGGCATCCGACCAACACCGTTGTCGCATCGGCGGACGACGCGATACCGCGAAGCGAGCCAGTTCCGACACTAGAGAACCCCCACGCGAAGCTCGGCCGCGCCGGCGAGCACCTTGATGTCCTCAGGGAGGAGATGCGCGCGTGGATCGCGGCCGAGGTCTGGGGCCGGTCAAGCAAGAAGCCCTAGACCTTTGGACCGTGCCGGGGGGTCTGCACGGCTCGCCGCATGGCGGGATACTGGCTGGGCGATGTCTGAGGAGGACGTCCAGGTGATCCGTGCGGCGATCGACGCCTTCAACTCTGGGGACATCGAGGCGATGCTCGCTATCGCTGACCCGGAGTTGGAGTGGCGTCCCGCGTTCGGAGCCGCGACCGGCGGCGCCACCATTTACCGCGGCCACGCCGGGTTCCGCGAGTACTGGCGCGGTACACGAGAAGTCTGGGATTACTTCCACTTCGAGCCCGAGCGGTTCATTGACGACAACACGAGCATCCTCGTGGTCGGGCGCGGCAGCGGTCGGGCAAAGGGCAGCGGCATCGATATCGACCAGCCCTTCGCGATGCTCTGGAACGTCCGCGCGGGGAAGACGCTCCGCGGACAGACCTTTATCGGCATCGACGAGGCCCGTGCTGCCGCCGAACGCCTCGCGCAAGAACGGAGGTAGGTGATGGGTGAGGAAGACGTAGAGGTAATGCGCCGGATCATCGAGGCGGTTGGACGCAGGGACTATCAAGCCGTCCTCGCTCATCTCGACCCTGAGGTCGAGATTGATGACACCGATATTCCGGAGTCGACGGGCACGGATTCCTTTCTCGAGTGGCTCGCCCGCTGGGACGACGCCTGGGAGACTTGGCGCGTCGAGGATGTTGAGGTGCGCGCGGCTGGTGCCGACCAGGTAATCGCCCTGTTTCGCATGGTGACCACGGGCCGTGGAAGCGGCGTCGAGCTCGCTCGTGACGATGCCCTGGTTGCGTCGTTTCGTGGTGGCAAGGCCCTGAAGCTGGGGTACTACAACAACCAGGCGCAGGCTCTCAAAGCCGTGGGCCTCGCGGAGTAGGCGATGTCGCAGGAGAACCTGGACCTTGTGCGCTCGATCTACGAGCGCTGGGAGGGCGGTGACTACAGTTCCACGGGGTGGGCACACGCAGAGATCGAGTGGGTGCGCGCGGATGGACCGGAACCCGGAAGTTGGAAAGGCGTTCCCGCGATGAGAGCCGCTTGGCGCGGCTTCCTGGATGAGTGGGAGGGGTTGCACAGCAGTGCTGAGCAGTACCGCGAGCTCGACGCGGAGCGCATCCTCGTGTTCGACAGCTTCAGCGGACGCGGAAAGACAAGCGGTCTCGAGCTCGGAGATGTGCAGACACCGGGGGCGCTTGTGTTCCAACTCCACGGGGGCGAGGTGATCAGGATCGTCTCGTATTGGGACCGCGACCGCGCCCTCGCCGACCTCGGCCTTGAGGAGTAGGCGGTGTCGCAGGAGAACGTGGAATTGCTGCGCCGGGGAGTCGAAGCGTGGAACCGGCGCGAACTCGACGTGTGGCTTGACTTGGGAACGCCAGACGTCGAGTGGATGCCTGCCGGTCCAGCGGCGGTAGAGCAGACCGTCTATCGAGGCTATGACGAGGTGCGCGCTGGGATCGAGGCAGTGTTCGAGACCTGGGACGTGTTCGAGTTCCAAGAGAGTGAAGTGCAGGATCTCGGCGAGGCCACTCTCTGGCTCGGGCGCGTCCACATGCGTGGAAATGCGAGCGGGGTCGAGCTTGACCAAGAGTTCGCGTTCTACAGCGTGGCGCGTAACGGCAGGATGGCCCTGATCCACTCCTTTCTCTCGTGGCAGGACGCCCTCAAAGCCGTGGGGCTGGAGGAATAGGCGATGTCGCAGGAGAACGTTGAGATCGTGAAGCGGGCGATCGAGGCCTTCAACCGACGCGAGCTCGACGCCATAGACGATCATCCCGATGTCGAAGTCGATTGGTCGCGGTCCCGAGGGGTGGAGGCAGGCATCTATCGCGGACGCGAGGCGACCCAACACTTCTGGAACACCTTCTTTGACACGTTCGACCGTATAGTCGCCGTGCCAGAAGAGTTCATCGAACATGGCGACTACGTGATCGTGCTTGACCGAACACATATGTGGGGGCGAGACGGGATCGAGGTCGAGGCGCGCAATGTGTCGCTCGTGACCCTGCGTCACGGCCAGATCATTCAGTGGCGGCTCTGCCGCGACCGAGCCGAAGCCCTCAAAGCCGCGGGGCTGCAGGACTAGCGGTTCTTGCAGGAGAACGTCGAGGCGGTCCGCGATACGACAGTGCGGCATGACACAGACGCGGGGCTGCGTGGGTGCAATGGTCGATCGTGACTTGACCACAGCAAGACGGGGGTAGCAGAAATGCGTCAGTTCGGGAACGCCATGCTTAGCCGCGCGGTGCCGATACTCAGCGGAGCGGTCGTCGTCATCCTCGTCGTGCCGGCGACAGCCCTTGCAGCCGGGTTCGCCGGCCCGCACAGCGTTTACCGCCCAGCCGTAACGGCCTCCGGAGGCTCCGGAGGCTCCGAAGGCGTCGTAATTTTCCTCGGGGTTATCGCCGTCATCGCGGTCGCAGTCTTGTCTGTCGCGATCCTCTCCCGACCGAGAGCCGAGCGCAAGGCCGCCAAGCGCCCCGCGACGAGCGTCCGCCGCAAGCCAGCCGGTATCGCTTCGTAACGATGTTCGGCAGGGCAGGGGGCACCGGGTATGGCGCGCGGCGAGTGAACGGCACCGCGCGCCACAGTCGGCGGCGAGTGCGGTGATCGCGCGTGCGGTGGCTCTCTTGGGTTTGGCCGGCTGGCACACGCGACGGGTGATGCCCGTGGCGGCTCCCGCTTCGATGGCGACGAAGCGCCGATGAGGAGGCCGGCACTTGAGTTGCCGACGCCCAGGCGGGGCATGGTCTCCCGGCGCTCAGCGCCTTCGGATGGGCGTCCCCGGGCGCCGTTTGCGCGGATGGCGGCAGTTGTTCGTGGGCTGGTGGACCGGAAAGGGAGTAGAGTCAAATGCAGGGCCGTTATCGGCCGCGATGTTCGAGTGTCTCGCGCAGGCCTCCGGTGGGCAAGGACCCGCCTCACACTGACCTCACGGGCTGTTTCGTCCAAAGCGACAGAAGCGCCGTCTACAAGCAGGGCCTGTCCTCATTCGGGGGCCTTGGAGGATGTCAGTCATGCCCCTCGACTTGGTTGCGCAGGGCCAGCGAAGCCCGGTCCGCGCCGTGACGCCCTACCTGGAGGTGGAGACGCGGTCGCTGGAGCGCACGATCATGCAGACACCCATGCGGGGCCACGCCTCGAAGAGCAAGAAGCGAAGCAACGGCGATCAGGTAGTCGACGCGTCGCACATCACAAGCTCAACCAGGAGACATCTCATGGCCAGGATCACTGTGACGACCGATCCAACGACCCGGCACGCCTCTCCGATCCTGCTGGATGAGAGCGTCTACTCGATAGATCTCAGCGACGACCACGCCGCGGCGCAACTGATTGAGCGGCTCGGCTGGGCTATTGCCGACGCCGAGAACGCCCAGCGGGCGGAAGTGGTCGTGCCCTAGACCGATGACCCCTCCGAGGCGGCAGGCGTTTGGACTACCTGGGCGGGCGGCGAGGGGTGAAATCGTACATATTCGAAGAGGAGAACAAAATGGCTGTAGGAATCAGACTCAAGTTCGCTGGTGGGACCGAAGAGAACTACGACGCCGCCCACGGGGTGATGGAGATCGACAGCAATCCTCCCGAGGGGATGATCGTCCATTCGGCTGGCCCGGTCGACGGTGGATGGGGCGTGATCGATTTCTGGGAGTCGCGTGAGGCGTTCGACGGTTTCGTCAGCGAGCGGCTCATGCCCGGCCTTCATGGGCTCGGCGATCGGGGGTTCCCGAACCCGCCTGATGTGAAGGAGTTCCCGGTTCACAATCTCCAGACCCGGTAGCAGGGCCACCGAGCGGCACGCCGGGGTCGATGCGGTCCGGGCGAGTCCGCTGACACAACATCCAGCGAGAGGTCGAAGATGGATGCGACAACGACTACGACGAAGGTTGTAGGCCCCAAGGACGGCAAGGCAGGCTTCTTGGGCAGCATCGGCGTGCGGTTCATGATCAATGGGGAGGAGGCAGGCGGTGGGTTCGCGCTCGTCGAACATCCGATGTCGGCACGGGCTCTGGCGGCGCCCCTGCATCGGCACACGCGCGAGGACGAGTACACCTACGTCCTCGAGGGGCGCGTCGGTGCGCTCTTGGGCGACGACGTCGTGATCGGCAGTCCTGGTGATCTCATCTTCAAGCCGCGCAACCAGTGGCACACGTTCTGGAACGCAGGCGATGAGCCGGCACGGATCTTGGAGATCATTTCCCCCGCGGGCTTCGAGCGGTTCTTTGAGGAGCTCGTCGACCTGGGCGGCGTCACGCAAGCCGACCCTCAGACGCTCGTCGAGCTGTGTGCTCGCTTTGAGTTCGAGATGGATCCAGACAGCGTTCCGGGGCTGCTCGAGCGGTTCGAGGTCCGGTTCCCTGGCGAGATGATCTAGCGAGTCCTCGAAGGTCACGCGGGCCCTCGGCCGGCGGAGACACCGATGAACCGGGCCCGATCCGGTGAAGCGCAAGAATACGGGCCGTGAGGAGCTACCTCGCCCTCCCGCTGGTCGCGCTCGCCGCCGCGCTTCCGTTTCAGTCATCCGTCGCGCCGCTGCCCGGACCGGTGCGTGCGGAGGTGCGAAGCGCGGGCCTGTGGCATGCGGGCTGCCCGGTGGCGCTCTCGCAGCTGCGTCTTCTCACGGTCACCTACCTGGGCTTCGACGAGCAGGCGCACACGGGCCAGCTGGTCGTCAACCGCCCGGTCGCGGGACCGCTCGGCCGCGTTTTCGCCAAGCTCTACGCAATTCGCTTCCACATCCGCGACATGACCCTCGCCGACAGGTACGGACCCGTCCGCTCCCGCCCGGCGAACGAAGACGTGAGCGCGAGCTTCGAATGCCGGCAGGCGGCGCCGTCTCCGTGCGTGGGAGGGAACGGCACCGGTTCCTGGTCGGAGCATGCCTACGGCGAAGCGGTCGACCTGAACCCGCTCGAGAACCCGTATGTCGGATGCGGGCAGACGCGCGATCCGGCCGCTCGCCCCTTCTTCGACCGCTCGCGACATCGACAGGGGATGGTGACCGGCGCCGTCGTCCAGGCGTTCCGCTCCATCGGGTGGGGATGGGGCGGCAGCTGGGCCGGATCCACGAAGGACTACATGCACTTCTCGGCCACGGGGCACTAGCGGTACACCAGCCCCCCGCCCTGCGGCGCGGGCTCGACGCGCGCGAACCTCCCGCTGCGATCCGTTCTTCGCTCGCATCCCTGCCCCCGGCTCAAACTGGTGCCGCGCAACGGCGGGCGCAAGATGCGCTTCACCCGCTCGGGGTGAGGCCGCGCGCGCGTAGGCCCTCCACAATCCCGCCCCGTGAGACATCTCGAAGACGGTCCGTTCAAGAAGGGCGAGGACGTGTGGGTGATCGGGCAGGGCGGAGCGAGGCGCGCCGCCGAGTTCGTCGGGCAGGGAGAGACGAACGACTGGTTCGGCGGCCCTCCGACGGTGATCGTCGTGTTCCCCGACGACGGCTCGGAGGCGCTGGTCGAGCTCGACCGCGTGCTGCCTCGCAAGTAGCGCTAGGCGTCGAAGATCGTCTCTTCCTCGGTGAGGAACAGCGAGGAGCGCTCGAAGTCGATGAACCGCGCCTCGTCCTCGATGAGGATCTCGTTCGCGCGGCGACCCTCCTCTGAGGCCGAAGCCGTCACGAACGCCTCGACCGACTCCCAGTAGATCTCCGCGAGGCCGTCGTAGGCCTCGGCGGTGCCGCGCGTCGGCGCCAGCGCCGCGTTCAGGTCCGGCGCGACCGCGTGGCTCTGCACGTAGCGAGACGCTCCGAGCGGCTCGAGCAGGCTGCGCGCCAGCGGCCCGTGCTCCTCCAGCCAGTAGCGATGGAACTCCTCCGGCGGCAGGTCCTGCCTGCGCCGGATCACGAACACGAGCTTGAACATCCCGGCTATCGCGCCTGCACGATCAGCAGCGAGTTGCCGTCCTGGTCGCGCATGAAGAACATCGGCGGCACTGTCCCGTCGCCGCCGATCAGCGCGTCGTCGACATCGACCCCGGCGGCCGCCAGCTCCTCGCGCGTGGCGGCTACGTCGCCCGCCTCCAGCGCGATGCCCGTCATGCGGCCCGTCCGGTATTCGCCCTGGGGAGGCACGAGGGCGAGGGCGGTGCCGCCGTCGGGCGGCGAGACCTCGACCCAGCGCTCGCCGGCGCCGAACGGCACGTCGGCCGTCACCGCGAAGCCGAGCTTCCCTGTGTAGAAGCCGATTGCCTGGTCCTGATCGGCGACGGGCACCATCACGCGCCCCACCTGCTTGATGCTGGGCATGGCTCTCCTCTCTCGCTGGTGTCCCGAGTCTACGCGTGCGCCGCCGCCCCGATCGACGTCCGCCTTCCTACTCTCTATGAGATGACCGTCATCGACGTGACCGAAGCGGACTTCGAGCGGGAGGTCGTCGATCGCTCTGCGGAGCTGCCCGTGGTCGTGGACTTCTGGGCCGAGTGGTGCGGTCCGTGCCGCCAGCTCGGGCCGCTGCTCGAGCGCGCGGCCGCCTCCCGCGAGGGCCAGGTGGTGCTTGCGAAGCTCGACACCGACGCCAACCAGCCGCTTGCCCAGGCGTTCCAGATCCAGGGCATCCCGGCGGTCAAGGCGTTTCGCGACCGGCGCCTGGTCGACGAGTTCGTCGGCGCGCTGCCCGCCGAGCAGGTCGAGAAGCTTCTTCGACGGCCTGCTGCCCTCCGAGGCCGATCTGCTGGCGCAGAGCGGAGAGGAGGAGGATCTGCGGCGCGCGCTCGAGCTGCAGCCCGGGCGTCCCGACGCCGCCCTGCCACTCGCCAGGATCCTGCTGGGACGCGGCGAGCGCGAGGAGGCGCGCGCGATCCTCGAGAGCGTCGCCGGCAGCTTCCAGGCCGACGGGCTGGTCGCCCGGATCCGGCTCGAGGACGAGGGGCAGCTCGCGGAGGCCTTCGCGGCGCTGGATGACGGACGGCTCCAGGACGCTCTCGACGCTCTGCTCGCCGCTCTGCCCGAGGCGACCGACCGCCGCGACGACATCCGTCGCGTGATCGTCGGCGAGCTCGACGCGCTCGGTCCGGAGGACCCGCTCGCCCGCTCGACGCGCGGGCGGCTCGCCACGGCGCTCTACTGACCCGTTTCCGCGACTCCGCCTCCGGGTAGCACAGCGTGTCGATGACGGACACGCAGCAGCTGAGGGGCGGCGAGCTGAACGCGGCAGTCACGAGCGCGCTGGTCGGGATCCACACCCGGCACCTGGGCCGCGGTCCCACGACGGCCTCGACGTTCCACCACCGCAACGTGATCGTGACGCTGATGCACGATGTGCTCACGCACGCCGAGCGCTCGCTGTGCAAGGGCGAGCACGTCGAGGCCGTGCATCAGATCCGCCAGCTGTTCCAACGGGCGATGGAGCCCGACTTCCGCGAGGCCGTGGAGCGACTGACGGGGCGCCGGGTGGTCGCGTTCGTGAGCGGCCATCAGCTCGAGCCGGACATCGCCGCCGAGCTGTTCGTGCTCGAGGAGCCCCTCTAAGGGCGTGCGGCGCCCGCGGGGCGCCGGCGGGGACGCATCTGACGTCGGGCCGCTTCGGGCCGTGCCGGCGCCGGCGCCGGCGTCGCGGGTTGGGCCGCGCCGTCGCCGGGGCGCTCCCCGAACGGCTCGGGGCGGGCGATGTGGAAGCCCTGGGCGAAGTCGACGCCGAGCTCGTCGAGCAGCACGAGCGTCTCCGCATCCTCGACGCCCTCGCCGACGGTCTGCAGGCGGAAGTCCCGTGCGAGCGCGACGAGCGCCTGCACGACGTGACGGCTTGCGGTGTTGACCCGCAGGTCGCGCACGAACTCGATGTCGAGCTTGAGGAAGTCGACCGGCATCTGCTTCAGGTAGGTGAGGCTCGCGTAGCCGGTGCCGAAGTCGTCCAGGGCGATCTTGCAGCCGAGGCGATGCAAACCCTCGGCGAACTCCCGCGCCGCCTCCTCGTCCTCCACGATCGCCGTCTCGGTGATCTCGAAGACGAGCGCGCCTGCCGGCACGCGGTGCTGCTCGATGCAGCGCTCGATGTGCTCGAGCACGTCGCGGTCCACGACCGAGCGCGCCGAGATGTTCGCCTGCACGCGGCAGCCTGAGCCGGCGAGCCGCGTCGCCTGCTTGATCACCCACCAATCGATCTCGCCGATCATCGAGTACTGCTCGCAGACCGGCAGGAAGTCCCCCGGCGCGACGACGTGCCCGTCCGGTTCGACCATTCGCAACAGCAGCTCGTGCTGGACGGTCTCGCCGGTCTGGAGGTCGACGATCGGCTGCGCGTGCAGCACGAAGCTTTCATCGGCCAGCGCGCGCTCGACGCGGTCGATCACCGCGAGCGTCGCGGCGTTGCGCACGGCTCTCCTCCTCGCGGCGCTTGCGCTCGGAGATGTCCTGGAAGATCACGACGCAGCCTTCGGGACCGTCCTCTGCGGCGAACGGCGTCGCCGTGTAGGCGACCGGGATCTCCCCGCCCTCGCCGGTGCGGAACCGGCCGTCGTCGACCCGCACCGTGTCCTCGCCGCAAAGCGCGCCCGCGACCGCGCACTGCTCGAGCGGCGGGACGGTGCCGTCGGGCCAGGGCGGGTACACCATCGCGCCGACTTCGCATCCGACCAGCTCGCCGCGCCGGCGGCCGAGCAGGTCCTCCGCGACGCGGTTGACGTAGGTGATGCGGCCTTCCCGATCGAGCGTGAAGAGGCCCTCGCCCATGCACTCGGTGACGGCCTGCGCGTAGTTGCGCGAGTCGCGCAGCTCGCTCTCGGCAGCGACGCGGGCGGAGATGTCGACGGCCACGCCGACGACGGCCGACGCCAGCCCGCCCTCGTCGAGCACGAGCCGGTTGCGCACGTAGGTCGTGAAGAGCGTCCCGTCCTTGCGGCGCACGAGCAGCTCGCCGTCCCAGCGGCCGTCGCGGCTCAGCTCCATCATCAGGCGTTCGGCCTGCGCAGCGTCCTCGGGCACGATCAACTCGCGCGCGTTGCGGCCGACCGCCTCCTCCGCGCTCCAGCCGTACAGGGTCTCGGCGCCGTGGTTCCAGCTGATCACGGTGCCCGTCATGTCGGTTGCGATCACGGAGGCGTCGATCTGGTCGAGCAGCACCGACTGGACGCTCTGCTCGCGCGTCTCTCGTTCCTCGCGCCCCGCCCGCGACGGCATCGCGTCGAGCGCGGCGCGCCACAGGTCGATGGCTCCGAACCCGGGATGGTCCGATGCCTGCGACGGGCGGCGGCTGCTCCGCGGCCGGCTGCGCGGCGAGCGCGGCCTCTTCACGCTGGTAGCGGCCGCGGCGGCTGCCGTACAGGCGGTTGTCCGCCTGGCGCGTCAGCGTCTCGAGCTCGTCGCCGTCGTGGGGATAGAGGGCGACCCCCAGCGAGCATGGCGCGCGCTCGGCCAGCGCATCGCCGATGCGGGTGATCAGCTCGCGCGTGTCGTCGGCGCCGATGTCCGGCAGCACGAGCGCGAACTCGTCGCCGCCGAGGCGCCCGATCGCGTCGCTGCCACGGATCGTCGCCTGGAGCGTGGTGACGACCCAGCACAGCAGCTCGTCGCCCGCCGCGTGCCCGAACACGTCGTTGACCGGCTTGAACTTGTCGATGTCCAGCACGACGAGCGCGCCCGCGCGGCCGGTGCGCCGCATCGCCGCCAGCTCGGCCACCGCCCGCTCTTCGAAGCCGCGCCGGTTCAGGCAGCCGGTGAGCGGGTCGGTGCGCGACGCCTTGGCGAGCGCGCGGTGCTGGCGGTTCTGGTTCTGCGCCTGCCAGCTGCTCAGCACGCCGGTGCAGAGGAGGATGAACACGAAGGAGACGGTGTAGGCCATGTCCGCACCGCCCTCGCTGAGCGCCAGGCCGAGGTAGGTCATCACGCTCGCCGCGCTCACGATCACGACCGAGCGCACCGGGTAGGACATCGCCGAGAAGACCACGGGGAGGAACAGCACGATCACGAGCGGGCAGCTGGTGCCGCCGTCGACGAGCGTGCCGGCGATGATCAGCGCGAAGTCGCTGAGCGTCCACGCGAGGAACAGAAGCTCGCGGTGAGGGCTCAGCACCATCTGCTGGCGGAGCCTGTAGACGCCGAGGGCGCTGAGCGAGGCTCCGATGAAGAGCGCGGCGAGGAAGAGCCGGTGCGGCTGCTCCCAGGTCAGCGCGACGTAGATCAGGCCGAGAACGGTGACGCCGAAGGTGAGCGGGACCGCGGCTGCGACGGTCGCTTCGCGCATCCGCAGCGCCGGGAGGTCGAGCACCTCAGATTTGGCTTCAGCCCACACACGGAGGTATCGGCTGTGCCGCGATTCCCCTAAGCGCCGCAGCGGCCTGCTGGACAGCGCGGACGCGCGCATGTGCCGTTTCTCACGAGCGCCTGAGCGTCGGCTTAGCGGCCCGGGGCATCTTGCACTCATGCCTCGCATGAGAGGATCGATCGGCGCTCGGTTGCTTCTCGCCGCCGCGCTCGCGCTGCTGGCTGCAGGCGTGGCGGCGCGGATCGCATCGGGCCTCGATCTCGACGACGGGAGCGGGACCGTGGCGAGTGGCGCGACGGCGGGCGCGCACGGCGCGTGCGGGGCACGCACCGCTGCCACGATCGCCGCCGTGCAGACCGGCGTCGCCCGGCGCATCTACGCCGAGGAGCTGCGGGGCGCCGAGACGCGCCTCGACGCTGCGCGCGTCGCCGGCTACCGACCGCTGCTCACCGCGCTCGCGCGGGGAGAACAGGCCGCCGTGCGTGCCGCGGTTCACGCCCTGGTCTACACGCCCCACTGGCACATCGTGCGCCTGCGCGTCACGCGCGGGGCGAGCGTGCTCGCCGACGTCGGCGGCCCCCACGTCCTTGCGCCGGTGCGCGGTGAGCTGCGCGTCCGCGGCCGGGCGCCCGCTCGCTTCGTCATGTCCGTTCAGGACGACCTCGGCTACGTCAAGCTCATCACGCGCTTCATCGGCGCGCAGGTCGATCTCTATGAAGGCCCGCCCACCCACGCGTTCGTGATGGGCACGCTGCGGCCCGCGCCGGGCGTGCCCGCGGACGGCCGCCTGACGCAGGCCGGCAGCGGCGGCTACTTCGCCGCGACCGTGCCGGTGCGGGCCTTCCCCGCCGGTCCGCTGCAGGCGGCTCTGTTCGTCTCGCCGGCTCGGTCTTCGCAGTCGTGCGAGGCCGTGCGGACCGCCGCGTTCGAAGGCGTCGCCCGCCACGTGGCCGCGCGTCTGCATCCGCTCTCCGCCCACCTCGACGACCTCGCCGACATCGTGCGGACGGTCACCGGTGGGCGACTGCTCGTGCGAACGGGCGCGCGGCGCCTCGCCGGGAGCGGCCCGGCGCGGCCGCCGCGCTCGGGCAGCGTCCGCTACGCGGGACGGCTGTGGGCCGTCTCCTCGTGGCAGCCGTTGCCCGGCGTGCGCGCGTTCTTGCTCTCGCCGCCTTGAATCAGGCGCGCGAGGTCTCGATGCCCAGCGCCCTGCGCAGCGGCTCACGGGCAAGCAGCCTGTAGGCGATGTCACTGAGCGCGACAGCCGCCAGCACGCGCGGCAGCATCCCCAGCCGCGTCCCCCTCGAATCCTCCATCTCCGTCCCTCCTTGAACCTCGGCGGTCCGCGCCCTCCTGCGCGCACCACAGATCCAAGCTAGGGCATCGGGCCTGCGCCGTCAAACAGCGGCCGTTCGCCTTCAGCGCGCGAGCCTGCGCAGCAGACGGCGGGCGGCGCGCTCCCCGGTTTCGACCGCGCCGTCGAGGAAGCCGATGCCCGCAAGCCAACGCCGCGCGGCCGCCCTCGTTTAGGGTGGGGAACGCAGGGCAGACGATTTGGGATGAGCTTGCAGACCGGAAACGTTCCGACGCTCCCAACCCGCGGCGGCGGTGCGATTCCGCAGCTCGGGTTCGGGGTCTTCCAGGTCCCGCCGGACGCGACGACCGAGGTCGTGCTGAACGCGCTGCAGGCCGGCTACCGCCACATCGACACGGCGGCGGCGTACCGCAACGAGGCGGCCGTCGGCACCGCCGTGCGCGACAGCGGCCTGGACCGCTCCGAGGTCTACATAACGACGAAGTGCTGGAACGAACAGCAGGGCTACGAGGAGGCGCGGCGAGCGCTGGACAAGAGCCTCGGCCGGCTGGAGACCGACTACGTCGACCTGTACCTGATCCACTGGCCCGTGCCGGCGCACGACCGTTACGTCGATACCTGGAAGGCGTTCATCGAGGCGCGCGACGAGGGTCTCGCGCGGACGATCGGCGTCTCGAACTTCAAGACGCCGCACCTGCGGCGGCTGCTCGAGGAGACCGGCGAGATCCCCGCCGTCAACCAGATCGAGCTGCACCCGCTGCTCCAGCAGGCCGGCCTGCGCTCCGAACACGAGGAGCTCGGGATCCTGACCGAGGCGTGGAGCCCACTGGCGCAGGGTAAGGCGCTGGACGAGCCCGCGATCGTCGCGATCGCCGGGCGCCACGGCCGCACGCCGGGCCAGGTCGTGATCCGCTGGCAGCTGCAGCTCGGCAACGTCGTGATCCCGAAGTCGGTCACGCCGGAGCGCATCGTCGAGA
>CAWGBB010000010.1:0-208838 GCA_963820745.1 uncultured Solirubrobacteraceae bacterium
CGGCGGCCGTAACTATAACGGTCCTAAGGTAGCGAAATTCCTTGTCGGGTAAGTTCCGACCTGCACGAATGGCGTAACGACTTCAGCGCTGTCTCAACGAGGAGCTCGGTGAAATTGCAGTCTCGGTGAAGATGCCGAGTACCCGCGGCTAGACGGAAAGACCCCGTGAACCTTTACTACAACTTGGTATTGGGATTCGGTGCATTTCGCTCAGGATAGGTGGGAGGCTTTGAAGCGCAGGTTGCGGCCGGCGTGGAGCCAACCTTGAGATACCACCCTTGATGTATTGGATTTCTAACAGCGCGCCGTGAATCCGGGCGCTGGACAGTTCCAGGCGGGTAGTTTGACTGGGGCGGTCGCCTCCCAAAATGTAACGGAGGCGCACAAAGGTTCCCTCATCACGGTTGGAAATCGTGTGTAGAGCGCAAAGGTAGCAAGGGAGCTTGACTGCGAGACTGACAAGTCGAGCAGGTGCGAAAGCAGGTCTTAGTGATCCGGCGGTAGCAAGTGGAAGTGCCGTCGCTCAACGGATAAAAGGTACTCCGGGGATAACAGGCTTATCGGGCCCAAGAGTCCACATCGACGGCCCGGTTTGGCACCTCGATGTCGGCTCGTCGCATCCTGGGGGTGGAGTTGCTCCCAAGGGTTGGGCTGTTCGCCCATTAAAGCGGTACGCGAGCTGGGTTCAGAACGTCGTGAGACAGTTCGGTCCCTATCTGCCGTGGGCGTTGGAGAGTTGAGAGGATTTGTCCCTAGTACGAGAGGACCGGGATGAACGCACCTCTGGTGTATCTGTTGTCCTGCCAAGGGCATAGCAGGCTAGCTACGTGTGGATCGGATAACCGCTGAAAGCATCTAAGCGGGAAGCCGGCCTCAAGATGAGCTCTCCCATCCCCTTGAGGGAGTAAGACCCCTGGTAGACCACCAGGTTGATAGGCCGGATCTGGAAGGGCGGCAACGCCTGAAGGAGACCGGTACTAATGGGTCGAGGGCTTGACGGATTTTTTGTTTCGCGCCCAATGCAGGGCGTTAGTGATACCCGGTGGCTTCAGTGCGGTTTTCAAGGCCCGTGGCGGGGCCTTGGTTTCTCACCGGTTTCCGGTGGCATTAGCGAGGGGGAAACACCTCTTCCCATTCCGAACAGAGTAGTTAAGCCCCTCAGCGCCGATGGTACTTGGCTTGAAAGGGCCTGGGAGAGTAGGACGCTGCCGGTTTATTCAGCGCGATCGGGCCGCCTCAGGGCGGCCCGTAGCCGTTAACGCCCGGATCGGCGCCGACGTGCTCCTACGCCCCGAGCGAGACGCTCCCGTCGTCAGCGACCGTCCAGTGAGGGTTGTGCGCGACCTCCCACGGATGGCCGTCGGGGTCGACGAACAGGCCGGAGTACCCGCCCCAGAAGGTCTCGCCCGGCTCGCGTCCGATCCGAGCGCCGGCGGCCCGCGCCTGCTCGATCACATCGTCCACTTCCTCGCGGTCACGGGCGTTGTACGCGAGCGTCACGCCGCCCCAGCCACCGCTGTCGACCACGGCGCTGTCCTCGGTCAGCTGCTCGCGGCCCCACAGGGCGAAGACCATGCAGCCCGTCTGGAAGAAGACGACGTCGTCCGCCGGCGCCGCACCTGACTGCCAGCCGAGCGCCTCGTAGAAGGCGCGCGAACGGGCTAGATCTTCGACGCCGAGAGTGATGAGGCTGACGCGCTGCTCCATTGCCGCTCCTGTCGCCGTGTGTTGCAGGGCTACCCGCCGTGGCCGCTACTGGCCGTGGGCTGCGAGAGCTCGACCAGATTCCCGTCCGGGTCGCGCACGTAGAGCGACTCGAGAGGCGCGACGGCCCCCGTGCGGGGGACGGGGCCAAGCTCAACGGCCGCGCCGGCCCTCTCGAGCGCCCCGGCGAGCTCGTCGAGCGACCCGTCGACGAGGAAGCAGAGATCGGCGGAGCCCGGCGTCGGCCGATCCGCGTGTGGCTCGATCTCCCCACCCGCCTCGTGGAGGTTCAGCTTCTGATCGCCGAACCGAAGGGCCGTACGCGGGCGCTCACCCTGCCCGAAGGACTCCCGGCGCATGCCGAGCGCCTCGTAGAAGGCCACGGTCGCCTCGATGTCGCGAACCGTCAGCACGAGGTGGTCGAGCGACCGAACGGGCATTCGCTGAATCTACAGAGCCTTCCCGGGCCGCCGCGAAGAAGTGTCAGGCGCCGCCACCGCCGCCGCCCCGCCGGCAGTCGGCTCCGGCGGGGCGGTCGTGGCGACAGCGAGCCGGTGGCGTCTCCGTGCCTCCGGCTCGCCACCCACGGCATGCCGGGAGGCGTTCCCGGCGCTCAGCCCACGCGTTCCCTCCTCGCGCGATCGGCTGGCCGTAGAAGGTGGGGGATATGCACTCGTCGCGCGCCGGCGCGGGCATGCCCGGACGGCGTTCGATCCGCCGCCCGCGCAGCGGCACCCGGTGCGGATGGACCGGCTCAAATGGCTCGTTCCGGTCGACCTCCCAGTCGACGCTTACGTCGTCCTCGAGCAATAGGAACGAGCGGGCCAGGTCCAGCGCGCCGAGCGTCCGCTGGGCAAGTGGCGATGTCCGCAGTGACGAGAACATGTGTTCGTACCGTAGGAACGCGCTCGGACGGAAGATGTGCGAACATGTGTACGCACCGGAGGCGGCGCAGGAAACGGCTTTCCAGAGCCGTTCGTGAGGCCCGGATCTGCAACGGATGTTGCAGCGGGCCCGCGTCCGACATGGAGCTTCAGGGCCGCGTCACGGGCCGAGGCGGCCATGAAGGTTCCCGGCCGCCCGGCTCGAACTTGACTGATCAGATGGCTGTTACGCTCTCCGAACGCCGCCGCATCGGCCCGATCGTCGTCCGGTCGCGGCGCCGCAAGCTCATGGAGAAGTTCGTGATCGAAGGCGGTGCGCCGCTGTCCGGGACGATGGTGCCGGCCGGAAACAAGAACGGCGCTCTCCCGATCCTCGCTTCGAGCGTGCTCACAGACGAGCCGGTGATCGTCCGCAACGTCCCGCGCATCCGCGACGTCGACGCGATGCTCGAGATCCTCCGTGAGCTCGGCGTCGATGTCTCCTGGCGCGGCGCGAACGAGGTCTCCCTCTGCGCAGCGAACGTCAACGCGGTCGAGATCGACCGCGACCTCGCCGAGCAGATCCGCGCCTCGTTCCTGCTCGCGGGGCCGCTGCTCGCCCGCTTCCACCGCGCGGTGATGCCGCCGCCCGGAGGCGACGTGATCGGCCGCCGCCGGCTCGATCCCCACCTCGACGCGTTCCGCGCGATGGGCGCGGCCGTGGAGGCCAACGGCGGGATCCTGCTCACCGCGCCCAAGGGGCTGCGCCCGACCGACGTGTTCATGGACGAGCCGTCGGTGATGGCGACTGAGAACGCGCTGATGGCCGCTGCGCTGACCCCCGGCACGACCGTGATCGGCAACGCGGCCTCCGAGCCTCACGTCCAGGACCTCGCGCGCATGCTCGTGAAGATGGGGGCGGACATCCAGGGCATCGGCTCGAACCTCCTGACGGTCAACGGCGCCGAGCGCCTGCACGGCTGCGAGCACGACGTGGCGCCCGACCACATCGAGATCGGGAGCTTCATGGCCCTCGCGGGTGTCACCGGCGGCGAGCTTCTGATCAAGGACACCGTCCCGGACGACGTGCGCATGATCCGACTTGTCTTCGAACGGCTCGGGCTCCGCTCGGAGCTCCACGGCAACGACATCTTCGTCCCGGGCGGGCAGAAGCTCGTCGTCCAGGCCGACGTGGGCGAATACAAGAGCAAGATCCAGGATGGCCCGTGGCCCGCGTTCCCGGCCGACCTCACCTCGATCGCGGTGGCGCTGGCCACCCAGGCCGAGGGCTCGATCCTGATCCACGAGTGGATGTTCGAGAACCGGCTGATCTTCGCCGACAAGCTGATCCTGATGGGCGCGGACATCGTCATGTGCGATCCGCACCGCGCGATCGTCACGGGCCCGCGCCGGCTCAAAGGCGAGCGCGTCGAGTCGCCGGACATCCGCGCCGGCATGGCAATGCTCCTCGCGGCGCTGTGCGCGGAGGGCCGCAGCGAGATCGGCAACATCCGCCAGATCGACCGCGGCTACGAGCGCATCGACGAGCGCCTGCGCGACCTCGGCGCGCACATCGAGCGCGTCGCCACCGAGCCGGTCCACGCGTAGAAGGTGCGCTCGGCTCTCCGTGCCGGCCGCGGGGCCGATCTCCACAGCCCCTGAGTAACCTCGGATCGGCATGATCCACCCGATTCCCAGCGGCACGCGCGACGTGCTGCCAGACGAGACGCGCGAGGCTCGCGCGATCACCGACGCCCTGCGCACGGTCTTCGAGCGCCACGGGTACGGCGAGATCTACACGCCCGCGCTCGAGTACGAGTCTGTGCTCAGCCGCGCCGCGCTCGCCGAAGCCCAGCCCGCATACCGCGTCTTCGACGAGAACGGCGCCGTGCTGGTGCTGCGCTCGGACATGACCGTGCCGATCGCCCGGGTGGTCGCGAGCCGCTATGCCGCGGCGGAGCCGCCGCTGCGCTTCTGCTACTTCGCGCACTGCTACCGCGGCGTCGCGCCCGCCCGGGGCCAGCCGCGCGAGCTGCTCCAGGCCGGCATCGAGCTGATCGGATCGCCGGCTCCGGAAGGCACGGCCGAGGCGCTCACGGTGCTCTGCCGCGCGCTGGACGCGACCGGCCTGAAGGACTACCGCGTCGGCCTCGGCGACGCCTCGCTGTTCCCGGCGCTGATGGCGAGCCTGGCCGTCCCCGAGGACGCGCGCGACGGCCTTCTCGAGGCGCTCGTCAAGCGCGACTTCGTGGAGCTCGAGCACCGCGTCGGCGAGTCGGGCATGACGGGCGAGGCGGCCCAGCTGCTGACCGAGGTCCCGCAACGCCGGGGCGGCGCCGAGCTGCTCGCCGAGGCGCCGTCCGAGGCCGCCGAGGCGGTGACCGGGCTGCGCCAGGTGCTGGAGCTGCTCGATGGCGACGTCGCCGCCAGGGTGATCGTCGATCTCGGCCTGATCCGCAACATCGGCTACTACACGGGCGCGGTGTTCGACGTGTACGACCCCGCGCTGGGCGCGCCGATCGGCGGCGGCGGGCGCTACGACGAGCTGCTCGGCCGCTTCGGGCGGCGTCTGCCCGCGGTCGGCTTCGCGCTGGGAATCGACCGCTTGCACCTCGCCCTCGCGGGCGAGGAGCGCGGGACCGGCGCGCTGCTGCAGAGCACACTCGGCGATGGACTCGCGGGCCACGCGCCCTCGGTCGCGGCCGACAGCACCGGGCCGAGCGCTCAGAGCACCATCAGCGCATCCGAGGGAGAGCCCGCGCGGTGAGCGCCCTCGGCGGACTCACCGTGGCCGTCCCGCGCGGCGCGCTGTTCGACGAGACCGTCGACCTGCTCACAGCGCTCGGCGTGGACACCGCCGAGCTGCGCTCGAACGACCGCAAGCTGCTGTTCGAGGACATCGGCGTGATCACGATGCGGCCCTCGGACGTGCCGACCTACGTGGAGGCCGGCGCGGCGGACCTCGGGATCACCGGCAAGGACGTCCTGCTGGAGCTCACCGGCGGGGGCACCGACACCGACGGCGGCCGCCGTGTGTACGAGCTGGCGGACCTCGGCTACGGCCGCTGCACGATGGTCCTCGCAGGCAAGGCCGGCCCCGACCCGGCGGCGGAGGCGCTGCGCCGCCTCGGCGTGATGCGCGTCGCGACCAAGTACCCGCGGATCGCCGCCCGCCATCTCGAGGAGACGGGCCGGCAGGCCGAGATCGTCGAGGTGAAGGGCTCGGTCGAGCTGGCGCCCCTGACCGGCATCGTCGAGGCGATCGTCGATCTGACGGCGACGGGGACCACGCTGCGCGAGAACAACCTGGTCGTGCGCGAGGAGATCCTGGAGTGCACCGCACGTCTGATCGCGAACCCGGTGAGCTACAAGCTGAAGGCGGCAGAGATCGACGAGCTGCGCCGGCGGCTGCGCGCGCTGCCGGCGGGACCCCAGCTCTGAGATGGAGCTGCTGCGCCTCAGCGAGTCCGACGTGGCCGGGCTCGGCGGGCCGGTCGGCGCCGCCGCTCGCGTCCGCGCGCTGGTCCCGGCCGGCGAGTCGGTTGCCGGCGAGGTCGCCGAGATCATCGCCGCCGTGCGCGAGCGTGGCGACTCCGCGCTCAGCGAGCTGACCGCGCGCTTCGACACCGGCGGGCGCGAGCCTGCGCCCCTGCTGGTGGAGCCCGAGCAGCTCGACGAGGCCATCAGGCAGATGCCGCTGGAGCTCGTCGCCGGCCTGCAGGTTGCGATCGCCAACGTCGCCCAGGTCGCGGACGCGGGCGCAGGCCAGGACGCCTCGCTCGAGCTCCCGCAGGGCCAGCGGCTGCGCCTGCGCGAGGTTCCCGTCGCCTCCGCCGCCGTGTACGTGCCCGGCGGCCGCGCGCCCTACCCGAGCACCGTGGTGATGGGCGTCGTCACCGCGCGCGCGGCGGGCGTCCTCGACGTGCGCGTGTGCGCCCCGCCCGGACCGGACGGCGAGATCGACGCCGTCGTCCTCGGCACCTGCCGCCTCTGCGGCGTGGAGCGCGTCTACAGGATGGGTGGCGCGCAGGCCGTCGCCGCCCTGGCCTACGGCACCGAGTCCGTCGAGGCCGTCGACGTGATCGTCGGCCCCGGCAACCTCTACGTGCAGGAGGCCAAGCGACAGCTCTCGGGCGTCGTCGGGATCGACGGCTTCGCGGGGCCGTCCGATCTGCTGGTGGTCCTCGGGGCCGCAGCCGGCGAACGCGAGACCGGCCTGGCCGCCCTCGACATGCTGGCCCAGGCCGAGCACGGCGCCGGCAGCCTGGTGGCGGCCGTCTCGCCCTCACCCGAGCTGTGCGAGCGCCTGGCAACCGAGCTCGCCACGCGCATCGTCGAGTACCCCACGGTGGGCGAAGCCGCGTTCGCGATCGTGGAGACGGCGAGCGCGACGGAGGCGATCGCGCTGGCGAACGCGTTCGCGGCCGAGCACCTCGAGCTGATCGGCGAGGACGTCGAGCGCCTCTCGAACACCGTGCAGTCGGCGGGCTGCGTGTTCGTCGGCGCGGAGAGCGCGACGGCGTTCGGCGACTACGTCGCCGGCTCGAACCACATCCTCCCGACCTCCGGCGCAGCCCGCTTCGCCTCCGGGCTGACACCGCGCCACTTCCGCCGCCGCATGACCGAGCTGCACGTCGGCCCGGCTGCGGAGAAGCTGGCCGCGGCGGGCGCGCCGATCGCGCGCGCCGAGGGCTTCGAGGTCCACGCAGAGTCGATGGAGGCGCGGACGCCGGCAAGGAGCGCCGGCCGACCCACCCCACAGATCGGGGAGAATGGCTCGGAATGAGCCGCACCGCCAGCATCGACCGCAAGACCGGCGAGACCGACGTGCGCCTGTGGCTGTCCCTGGAAGGGACGGGGGAGGGGGCGCGCAGCACCGGCGTCGGCTTCCTCGACCACATGCTCGACCTGCTCGCGCGGCACGGGCGCCTCGACCTCGACGTCGAGGTCAGCGGCGACCTGGAGACCGGCGCGCACCACACCGCGGAGGACACGGGGATCGTGCTCGGCCAGGCGCTCGACGAGGCGCTCGGCGACCGCACGGGGATCGTGCGTTACGGAGCGGCGACGGTGCCGATGGACGAGGCGCGCGCGAGCTGCGCGATCGACATCTCCGGGCGGCCCTTGACGGTCTTCGACGCGACGCTCCCGCCCGGCTCCACCGGCGGCTTCGACCACGAGCTGACCGAGGAGTTCTTCCGCGCCGTGGCCAACTCGGCCAAGCTCACGCTGCATGTGCAGGTGGAGGCCGGGAGCAACGCGCACCACATGATCGAGGCCGCTTTCAAGGCCTTCGCGCGCGCGCTGCGCCAGGCAGTCGAGATCGACCCGACCGAGAGCGGCGTCCCGAGCACGAAGGGCACGCTGACCCAGTGACGCCGGCGCTGCTCGCAGAGCCCGTCGAGATCGGCATCGTCGACTACGGGATGGGCAACCGCCGCTCGGTCGAGAAGGCGCTCGAGCACGTCGGCGCGCGGCCCTTCATCAGCTCCGATCCGGACCGGCTCGCGCAGGCGCCGGCCCTCGTGCTCCCGGGCGTCGGCGCTTTCCCCAAGGCGATGGAGAACCTGAAGCAGCTCGGGCTGGACGCGTTCCTGGGCGAGCGCGTGAAGGCGGGCGTTCCCCTGCTCGGCATCTGCCTCGGCATGCAGCTGGCGTTCGAGTCGTCTCAGGAGCAGGGCGGCGCCGCCGGCCTCGGTCTGATCGGGGGTGAGGTGCGCCCGCTGCAGACGCGCGGGTTGAAGCTGCCGCACATAGGCTGGAACGAGGTGGAGCTCCGCGCGGCGGACTCGCCGCTCGTCAGGGACCTGCCGCGGCGCTGCGCCTTCTACCACGTCCACTCGCTCGCGCCGGTCCTCACCGACCCGGAGGACCTGGTCGGGACCGCGACGTACGGCGATCCTTTCGTCACCGCCGTGCAGCGCGGCTCCTTCTACGGCGTCCAGTTCCACCCCGAGAAGTCCTCCGCGGCCGGTCTGCGGATGCTCGCCAACTTCGCCTGTCTGGTCGAGGCGAGCCCGGCGCTGCCGCGGTGAACCTCTACCCGGCGATCGACATCCTCGGCGGGAACGCCGTGCGCCTCGTCAAGGGCGACTTCGCCGAGAGCACGGTGTACGACACCGATCCGCTCGACGCGGCGATGAAGTGGATCGGCCAAGGTGCCGAGCGCCTGCACGTGGTCGACCTCGACGGCGCCCGCGCGGGCGAGCCGGTCAACGTCGAGCATCTACGCCGGATCGCCACCGAGAGCGGCGTGCCCGTCCAGTACGGCGGCGGCCTGCGCTCCGAGGAGGCGATCGAGCAGGCGCTGACGGCAGGCGCGGCGCGCGTCGTGATCGGCACGGCCGCGATGCGCGACCCCGAGCTGGTGCAAGCGGCGCTGGCCGCGCATGGCCCGGCGCGCGTGCTGGTCGGCGTCGACGTGCGCGAAGGCGCGGTGGCGACGCACGGCTGGCTCGAAGCGTCGGCGGTGTCCGCGCCCGAAGCGCTCACGCAGCTGCGCGCGCAGGGGGTCGAGCGCTTCGCGTTCACGGACATCGACCACGACGGCATGCTGGACGGCCCGGACCTCGCCGCCGTCGAGAGCGCGGCGCGAGCCGTCGGCGACGGCGAGCTGATCGTCTCGGGCGGCATCGGCACGACCGCGCACCTCGCGGCGCTGGCGCGCCTGCGCGCGGAGCGTGCCCTCACGGCGATCGAGGGCGTGATCGTGGGCAAGGCGCTGTACGAGGGACGCTTCACGATCACCGAGGCGAAGGCGGCGCTCTCGGCCTGAGCGCACTACGGTGAGCGCGTGCACTACAAGCGCGTGATCCCGTGCCTGGACGTCGACGCCGGACGCGTCGTGAAGGGCGTTGAATTCGTCGACATCCGCGACGCCGGCGACCCGGTGGAGCTGGCGTCGCACTACGACCGTGAGGGCGCGGACGAGCTCGTGTTCCTGGACATCACCGCGACGCACGAGAAGCGCGACACGATCGCGCGGCTGGCCCGCAAGACGGCGGACGAGGTGTTCGTGCCGTTCACGATCGGCGGCGGCGTGCGCTCGGTGGAGGATGCGCAGGCGGTGCTGGACGCGGGCGCGGACAAGGTGTCGGTGAACTCGGCGGCGCTCGCGCGCCCGGAGCTGATCGACGAGCTGGCGGGAACGTTCGGCGCGCAATGCGTGGTGCTGGCGATCGATGCGAAGCGCCGTGCGGAGGGTGATTTTTTTAATGGGATATGGGATGCGTACGTCGCGGGAGGGCGCACACCCGCCGGTCGTGATGCGCTGGCGTGGGCACAGGAGGGCGTGGAGCGCGGCGCGGGAGAGATCCTGCTCACGAGCATGGACCGCGACGGCACCAGCGACGGCTACGACCTCGAGCTGACGGCGGCCGTGAGCGAGGCGGTGGGGGTGCCGGTGATCGCCTCGGGCGGCGCGGGCACGCTCGACCATCTCGTCGAGGCGTTGCAGGCCGGCGCCGACGCCGTTCTGTGCGCCTCGATCTTCCACTACGGCACGTTCACGATCGCCGAGGCGAAGTCCCACCTGGCCGGCGCGGGGATCCCGGTCCGCGCGGCGGCATGAGCCATCCGGTCCACAGCTCCGAGCAGGTGCTCGAGCGGCTGACGGGGCTGCCCGGCGGGCCGGAGCTGCTGGCCCGGGCGCGCCGGCGCGAGGACGTCGCGCTCGTCGGCGGCGCGATCCGCGACGTGCTGCTCGGGCACTGGCCGCGCGAGCTGGATGTGACTGTCGCCGAGGGCTCGGCCGGACTCGCGCACGAGCTCGCCGTCTCGCTCTCGCCGAGTGAGCGCGCCTACGGGCGCACGGTCGAGCCGGTGCTGCACGACCGCTTCGGCACGGCCTCCGTGGCGTGGCAGTACGGGCGCATCGACATCGCCGAGCGCCGCGCCGAGTCCTACCCCGCGCCGGGCGCGCTGCCGGAGGTCCGGCCCGGGAGCTTCGAGGAGGACCTCCGCCGACGCGACTTCACCGTCAACGCGATCGCGCTGCCGCTGCACGGCGCCGAGAACGAGGGGCTGGTGTCGGTCGAGGGCGCCCTCGAGGACCTGCACGCCGGGCTCCTGCGGGTGCTGCACGATCAGAGCTTCATCGACGACCCGACCCGGATCCTGCGCCTGGCGCGCTACGCCGCGCGCTTGAAGTTCGAGATCGAGCCGCACACCCGCGAGCTCGCCGAGCAGGCGGTGGCCCAAGGCGCGCTCGACACCGTCTCGGGCGGGCGGATCGGCGCGGAGCTGTGGCTCGCGGCCGGCGAAGAGACAGGCCGGGCCGCACTCGCCATCCTCGACGGGCTCGGCGTGCTGGGCGCACTCGGGATGCCGGTCCCCTTCGACGACGCGCTCGCGCGGGAGGCGGGCGGGCTGCTACCGGCGGACGGCTCGCAGGCCGTCGTGCTGATGGGGGTGGCCCTCCACCCGGCCGTCGACGACGGCGGCGGGACGGCCGGCGCCTCGATCGCCACGATGCACAGGCTCGAATTCACCGGCGAGCAGTCCGATGCGGTGTTCGTCACCGCCAACGGCGTTGCGGGTCTCGCCGAGGAGCTCGTGTCCGCGGCCGCCCGCAACGGTCCGATGCTCTGGGATGCGACACCCGAGGGCATGGCGGTGGCGGGGGCGCTTGCAGGGCGGAGCTCACCGGAGGCCGTCCAGGTTGCGCGCGACTGGTTCGAGGTGCAGCGCCACATCGTGCTCGAGATCGACGGCAACGACCTTCTGGCCGCGGGACTCGCCGAGGGCCCCGAGATCGGAAGCCGCCTGCGCGCAGCGCTGTCGCAGAAGCGCGAAGGGCTCGTGAACGGGCGCGAGGAGGAGCTGCGCGCGGCGCTCGGATGGGAATCCAGCAGGGTGGAGAGATGAGCGATCTCGCATTGCAGCTGGGAGCGGGCGGCGTCCGCTTCACCGACCGCGCCGACGGCAACATGTCGACCGTCGCGGGCGACCGGCGGGCGCTGCGAACCAGGCGCAGCTGCGCGCCGCGCTCGGCCTCGACGGCATCGCGCGCGGCTACCAGGTGCACGGCACGCGCGTGCTGATCGCTTCCAGCGGCACCGAGGGCCGCACCCAGGAGCAGCTTGCCAGCGCCGACGGCCAGGCCACGGCGGCGCGCTCCCTCGGCGTGATGGTGCTCGCCGCTGACTGCGTGCCGGTCGCGCTGCTCGCGCCCGGCGCCGTGGCGACGCTCCACGCCGGCTGGCGCGGGCTTGCCGGCGGCGTGCTCGAGCAGGGCGTGGCGACGCTCCACACGCTCTCCGACGGGCCCATCGTGGCCGTGCTCGGCCCGTGCGCCGGTCCCTGCTGCTACGAGGTCGGGCCGGAGGTCCACGCCGCCCTGGCCACCGGCACCGGCGGCCGCGCGACCGTCGACCTGCGCCTGATCGCGCGCGCCCGCCTGCACGCCGCAGGCGTCGCCAGCGTCTCCTTCCTCGGCGGGTGCACGATCTGCGACGAGCGCTTCTTCTCGCACCGCCGCGAAGGCGCCGGGGCGGGCCGTCAGGCGGGCATCGCATGGTTGAGCTGATCCGCGGGCTCGACCCGGCGCGCGTCGCGGCGAACCTCCAGCGCGTGCGCGAGCAGGTGGACGCCGCGGCCTCGGGCCGGGCGGTCCGCATCCTCGCGGCGACCAAGTACGTGCCCGACGACGAGCTGCCTGCGCTGGCCGAGGCGGGCATCGAGCTGGTGGGCGAGAACCGCGCCCAGGATCTCGAGCGCAAGGTCGCCGCGCACGGCGAGCTCTTCGAGTGGCACTTCATCGGTCAGCTGCAGAGCCGGAAGGTGCGCGCGATCGTGCCGCACGTGTCGCTGATCCACTCGGTCGCCTCGCGCTCGGCGCTGCGCGAGCTGGCCAAGCACGCGCAGGCCGCGCGCCCGGGCCTCGCGATCCTGCTCGAGGTCAACGTCTCAGGGGAGGAGGGGAAGGCCGGGATCGCGCCACACGAGATCGCGGGCTACATCGCCGACTCGGCCCTGCCCGTCACGGGGCTGATGACGATGCCCCCGCTCGCGGCCGACCCCGAGGCGAGCCGCCCGTGGTTCTCCGCGCTGCGCGAGCTGGCCCGCGAGCACGACCTCGCCGAGCTGTCGATGGGCACCTCGCAGGACTTCCCCGTCGCCGTGGAAGAGGGCGCGAGCATCGTGCGGATCGGCACGACGCTGTACGATCAGTGACCCCCTCGGCGGTGGCGAGTCCCTAGCATCTGCAGGGAAACCGCCCCTCCGGGCGAACACGAACAAGAGATGAGTTTCAGGGACTCCTGGCACAGCGCGCTCGTGTACTTCGGCCTTGCCGAGGAGTACCACGACGACTACGACGACGACGAGCCCGCCGCGGGCGCCGAGGCGGAGATCGAGGACCGCTACCGCGACCGGCCGAACGTGAGGCGCCTGCGCAAGCGCCGCGACGACTACGACGACATCTTCGCCGACGACGACGAGGACGCGGGCGGCGGCGGTCGCCGCGGCGGGCGCACGACCGTGCTGAAGCCGGTGCAGCGCACCAACGGCGACGTGCGCGTGCATCTCGTGGTGCCCAAGTCGTTCAACGACGCGCAGCAGATCGCGGACAAGTTCAAGGACTCGGTGCCGGTGATCTTGAACCTCCAGAACTCCGAGACCGACTTCTCAAAACGACTCATCGACTTCGCTTCGGGCCTCACCTACGCGCTCGACGGCGGCATGCAGCGGATCGCCGACAAGGTCTTCATGCTCACGCCGCGGAACGTGGAGATCTCCGCCGAGGAGCGGGCACGGTTGATCGAGAAGGGCTTCTTCAACCAGTCCTGAGCGTCCTTCCCCGACGGACTCGGTGGATAGGCTGACGCAGCGATGAACATCGGTCTGATCGGCAGCGGCAACATGGCACGCGCGATGGCGCGCGGGTGGGGGAGGCCCGTGCTGTGCGCGGACCCGATCGCGGCCCGCGCGCAGGCGCTGGTCGAGGAGGTCGGCGGCGAGGCGCTCGCGAGCAACGCCGAGGTGGCACAGAAGGCCGATCTCGTCGTCCTCTGCCACAAGCCCGCGCAGCTGCAGGCGGTCGCGGCCGACGTCGCGCCGAACGCGAAGGCGATCGCCTCGATCCTCGCGGCGACACCGCTCGCGAAGCTGAAGGACGCCTACCCCGACAGGCCGGTCTACCGCTTCATCCCCTCGCTGCCCGTCGAGGTACGCCAGGGCGCGGTGGTGCAGGCCGCGGGGCCGGCTCAGGACCCGGCCATCGACGAGGCCGTGAGCGAGCTGTTCGCCGAGCTCGGGACGCTGGTCGTGCTCGACGACAGCCTCGTGGACGTGGCGATGGGTCTGATGTCGTGCGCGCCGGCGTACGTCGCGCTCGTCGCCGAGGCCCAGATCGACGCCGGCGTGAGGAAGGGCATCCCGGCCGCGCAGGGCGCCGAGCTCGTCGTGCAGACGCTCGCGGGGACCGCCGAGCTGCTGCGACGCCGCGACAACGACACGATGGCGATCCGCCGCGAGGTCGCCTCGCCGGGGGGCGTGACGGCGCGCGGGCTCGACGCGCTCGAGCGGGGCGGCATCAGGGCCGCCTTCAGCGACGCGCTGGACGCGGTGCTCGAGAAGCGCTGATGCTCGTTCTCGCGACCGCCCGCACCGAGATCGCCGGGGTCCTCTCGGCGATCATCTACGTCTACGAGATCCTGATCATCGTGTTCATCGTGATCCAGCTGCTGTTCGCAGCCGGGTTGCGCCCGCCGTACAACCGCACGACCAACGCGGTGCTGCAGTTCCTGCGCGACACCGTCGAACCCTTCCTGCGGCTGTTCCGGCGCCTGCTGCCGAGCCTCGGTGGGTGGGACTTCAGCCCGATCCTGGCGCTGATCTCGCTCCAGCTCATCAACAGCATCGTCGTCGAAGGCATCATCCACGGCTGACGCGGGCCGGCGATGTCGCACGAGAACGTCGAGATCGTCCGCCGCCACCTCGAGGCCTTGCGGAGGCGAGACCCCCGCTTGCGCTCGCTGGAGTTCATGCGCGAGGACGTCGAGTTCGACGCCAGCACGAGACCGGACGGGAAGGTCTGGCACGGCCACGACGGGGCACGCGAGGCGCTCGGGGAGTGGCTCGAGATCTGGGACGAGTACGAGCTGAGGTTCGGGGACGTGCTCGACGCTGTCTCCGGACACGGTCGTCTCGCTGTGGCAGCGAGAGCGGCCGCGCCAGGCAGAGCGGCGCTTTCCTCTCCCAGGACCGGCGCGACCGTGTTCACGTTGGCCGACGGGGAGCATCACGACACGTGCTGGTGAGCGTCGACCCGCAGGGCGTGTTGGCCAGGCTCGGCGTCGACGACGGACCCGCGCGCCGGTGGCTAGCGCCGAGCCGCGCCCTCGCAATGACGACGGCCCGCGTCTGGCTTGCCGCGGCCGGCGTGGCGCTGCTCGTGATCGGCTTCGACCAGCTCACGAAGCAGCCTCGTCCGCCAGCAACATCTCGCCCGGCGACGAACATCGCTTCCTGCCCGGGATCGAGCTCGTCAACACGCGCAACCGCGGTGTCGCGTTCGGCTTCCTGCCGGGCAGCCACGTCGGCGTCACGATCCTGATCGCGGTGGCGCTGCTCGTGCTGCTCGTCTACTTCGCGCGCCACCTCGACCGGCCGCTGATCTGGCTGCCCACCGGCCTTCTGATCGGCGGCGCGATCGGCAACGTGATCGACCGCATCCGTGCCGGCTCGGTCACGGACTTCGTCAAGCTCCCGCTCGGCTGGCCGCCGTTCAACCTCGCCGACGCCTCGATCACGATCGGCATCCTGGTGCTCGTGATCGTGATCGACCGGGGGCGGGAGCGGTGAGCTTCCAGATCGTCCACCAGGACGATCACCTGATCGTCATCGACAAGGGGCCGGGGCTCGTCGTGCACCCCGGCCGCGGACACCGCGAGGACACGCTCTCCCAGCAACTGGCGCCGCTCCTCGCCGGCGGCGACACCGACCGCGCAGGGATCGTCCACCGCCTCGACCGCGACACCTCCGGTCTGATGGTCGTCGCGCGCAGCGAGGAGGCGCACAGGCGCCTTCAGGCGGAGCTCTCGGCGCGCAAGATCGAGCGCGAGTACCTCGCCCTGGTGGAGGGGCGCCCGCCTTCGCGCACGGGCACGATCGACGCTCCCGTCGGACGCAACCCCCGCGTGCGAACCCGGATGGCGGTAGGGGGCGCCGGTGCACGCGAGGCGCGCACTCGCTTCACGCTGGAGCGTGCGCTGCCGAGCAGCTCGCTGCTGAGCCTGCTGCTCGAGACCGGCCGCACCCACCAGATCCGCGTGCACCTGCAGGCGATCGGGCATCCCGTCGCCGGGGACCCCGAGTACGGCCACGCCGGTCTCTTCGGGCTCGAGCGCCAGTTCCTGCACGCCACGCGCCTGGCCTTCGAGCATCCGATCGAGGGTGGCCGCCTGGAGCTGCGCTCGCCGCTTCCCGAGGATCTACGGGTCGCGCTCGAGGTCGCAGAGCAGATATCCTGAGTCCTCGATCCTTCAACTCGACCCGTGCGAGTCCGGGATCGCGGGCCCTGCCCGGAGCTAGCGTCTGTCGCTGAGTCTCCGGGTCCGCGACCCACGCACGGCACAACTCAATTCAAGAACAAGGGAGTAGCACCGTGGCCGAAGTCGGAATCGCGGAGCTGCTGGAGGCCGGCGTCCACTTCGGCCACCAGACGCGCCGCTGGAACCCCAAGATGCGCCGCTTCATCTTCGGAGAGCGTGGCGGCATCTACATCATCGACCTGCTCAAGACGCAGGCCCTGCTGGCGCAGGCGCAGGAGTTCGCCGGCACGCTCGCCCACCGCGGCGGCACCGTGCTGTTCGTCGGCACCAAGAAGCAGGCGCGCGACACCGTCAAGGACGTCGCCGAGGCGGCTGACATGCCCTACGTCAACCACCGCTGGCTCGGTGGCCTCTTGACCAACTTCCAGACCATCAACCAGCGCATCCGTCGCCTGCACGACCTCGAACGCTACGAGGCCGAGGGGCAGCTCGCGCTGCTGCCGACGCGCGAGCGCATGTCCGCGCAGGCCGATCTGGCGAAGCTGCGCGCCAACCTCGGGGGCGTCAAGAACATGCAGCGCGTCCCCGACGCGATGTTCGTGATCGACCTCAAAACCGAGGCCATCGCCGTCAAAGAGGCACAGCGCCTGCGCATCCCGATCATCGGGCTGGTCGACACCAACTGCGACCCCGACGGGATCGACTTCATCATCCCCGGCAACGACGACGCGATCCGCTCGTGCGCGCTGATCACGCAGGCGGTCGGCCAGGTCGTCGCCGACGGCCACTCCGTGTTCCGCGCGGAGGAGGAACGCGCCCGCAAGGAGGCCGAGGAACGCGCGCGCGCCGAGGCCGAAGCCCGCGCCAAGCGCGAGGCCGAAGAACAGGCCAAGCGCGAGGCCGAGGAACAGGCCGCCAAAGAGGCCGAGGACAAAGCCGCCGCCGAACGCGCGGCGGCTGCCGCGGCCGCCAGCGCGCCGCCCGCCGAGAACACGCCTGTGCAGGCGCCGGCCGACCCGGCGACGCTCGAGGAGGGCAGCTGAGAGCATCACGCCGATGAGCGCCGGGCACGACGAGCGTCAACCGGCGAACCCGACCTCCGCACCCGCGGAGACCGTCGCCGAAAGCGCCGAGGGTGGCGACACGCCCGATCAGGCCGCGCAGGCCCAGGCACCGGTGACCCCGCCCGCGGGGGAGCCTGCCGAGCCGGTGGCCGTCGCCGAGACAAGCGAGAGCGCCCAGCCCGAGGAGCAGAAATGAGCACCACCGAGATCTCAGCCAAAGACGTGAAGGCCCTGCGCGACCGCACGGGCGCGGGGATGATGGACGCCAAGAAGGCGCTGATCGAAGCCGAAGGCGACGCGGAGAAGGCGATCGAGCTGCTCCGTGTCAAGCAGGGCAAGAAGATCCAGGACCTCGGCGAGCGCGCCGCCACCGAGGGCACGATCCAGTCCTACATCCACCCGGGCAACAAGGTCGGGGTGCTGATCGAGGTCGACTGCAACACCGACTTCGTCGCGAAGAACGAGGACTTCATCGGCTTCGCGCGAGAGGTGGCGCTGCAGATCGCGGCGACGCCGACGGTCAAGTACGTGACGCGCGAGGACGTGCCGGAGGACGAGCGCGAGGCCGAGGCCCGCATCTACGAGCAGGAAGCTGCCGACAAGCCCGAGAACGTGCGCGGGAAAATCGTCGAAGGCAAGCTGGACTCCTGGCTCGAGACGATCGTGCTGCTCGAGCAGGTGCTCCACAACCCCAAGCACGAGGGCAAAACCGTCCAGCAGCTCCGCGACGAGCTCACCGCGACCACCGGCGAGAACGTCGTCATACGCCGCTTCACGCGCTACGCAATCGGTCAGTAGCGCGTGGACCGTCGCGTCGCGGCGTTCTCGGTCGCTCGCGAAGTGCCCCGAACGGGGCATGTGCGAAGCCCACTTCGCTCCCTGCGTCGTTGCGACGCCTGGCCCACGCACTCCTGACTCCGGATTCGCCGGATAGGCTCTGCACCGCTCATGGCCCCTGCCTTCAAACGGATACTGCTGAAGCTCTCCGGCGAGGCGCTGATGGGCGAGCTGGACTACGGCACCGACCCCGAGCGCGTGCAGGCGGTGGCCACCCAGGTCGCCGACGTCCGCTCGCAGGGCGTCGAGGTCGCGATCGTCGTCGGCGCCGGCAACATCTACCGGGGCATGAAGGGGGCTGCCGCCGGCATGGACCGCGCCACCGCCGACTACATGGGGATGCTCGCAACCGTGCTGAACGCGCTGCCGCTCCAGGACGCGCTCGAGCACGTGGGTGCCGACACGCGCGTGCAGTCGGCGCTCGGCATCTCCGAGGTCGCCGAGCCCTACATCCGCCGGCGCGCGATGCGCCACCTGGAAAAGGGCCGCGTCGTGATCTTCGCCGCCGGCACTGGTAACCCGTTCTTCACCACCGACACCGCGGCGGCTCTGCGCGCGGCGGAGATCCACGCCGAGATCATCCTGATGGCCAAGAACGGCGTCGACGGCGTCTTCACGGCCGACCCGGCGCTCGACCCCGACGCGACGTTCATCCCCGAGATCACCCATCTCGAAGCGATCGAGCGGCGGCTGCGGGTGATGGATGCCACGGCGCTCGCGCTCTGCATGGACAACGGCATGCCGATCAACGTCTTCAACATGGACGACGACACGAGCCTGCCGCGGATAATCTCGGGCGTGCGCGTCGGCACGCTGGTATCGACCCCCGAAGGAGAGCAGGATGGCTGAGAACGTGATCGACGAACTGCTCGAGGACGCCAAGGAGCGCATGCACAAGTCCGTGGAGGCGGCGCAGCACGAGTTCTCGACCGTCCGCACGGGGCGTGCGAGCCCGTCGCTGCTCGACCGCATCGTCGTCGACTACTACGGCGCGATGACGCCGCTGAACCAGCTGGCGACGATCTCCGCCCCCGAGGCGCGCCTGCTGACGGTGCAGCCGTACGACAAGTCCTCGATCAAGGGGATCGAGAAGGCGATCAACGAGTCCGACGTCGGGCTCACGCCCTCCAACGACGGCAACGTCGTACGTCTCGTCGTGCCGGAGCTGACCGAAGAGCGCCGCAAGGAGCTCGTCAAGGTCGTCCGCAACCTCGCCGAGGAGGGGCGCGTCGCGATCCGCAACGTACGCCGCGACACCATGCACCACCTGCGGGAACTCAAGTCCGAGGGCGAAGCCTCCTCCGACGACGAGCACCGCGCGGAGGTCGAGCTGCAGAAGCTCACCGACGGCCGCGTGGGCGAGCTCGACGGCGTCCTGAAGATCAAGGAAGAGGAGATCCTGGCGGTCTGATGGGGCCGGCCGGGCAGCCGTCCTCGGCGGCCGACGCCACCGGCTCCGCCGGGGATGACGGGCGCGCCCGCTACGTCGCGATCATCACCGACGGCAACGGGCGCTGGGCCAGCGCCCGCGGGCTGCCGGTCAACGAGGGCCACAGCGCGGGCGCCGACACCGTCAAGGCGCGGCTCCGCGACGCCGCAGAGCTCGGCGTGGCGGAGCTGACCGTGTACTCGTTCTCGACCGAGAACTGGTCGCGCCCGACCGCGGAGGTGCAGGGTCTGATGGCGATGTTCTCCCAGCGCATCGCCTCGGAAACGCCGGAGCTCGACCGCGAAGGCGTGCGCATGCGCTTCATCGGCCGGCGCGAGGGCGTCTCGGACAGCCTCGTCGAGCAGATGGACTGGGCCGAAGGCGTGACGGCCGCGAACGAGCGCATCACGCTGTACGTGGCCTTCAACTACGGCGGGCGCGCCGAGATCCTCGACGCGATCGAGCGCTACGACGGCGGCGGCGAAGAGGCGTTCCGCGCGTGCCTCTACGCGCCCGAGATGCACGATCCCGACCTGATCATCAGGACCAGCGGCGAGCGGCGCCTGTCCAACTACCTGCTGTGGCAGTCCGCGTACTCCGAGCTGGTCTTCCGCGACGAGCTGTGGCCGGACTTCAGCCGCGAGGCGCTGGAGGAGTCGCTGGCCGAGTACGCGGCGCGCAGGCGGCGCTTCGGTGGCCGGTGAGGCTCCCCTGATGGCCGAAGAGCCTCGCGCCCGCCGGCGCGGCCCGCGGGCTGCGACTCCTGCCGCGCGCTCGGAGCGCGGGCGCGAGCGCGCCGCCCGCGCGCGCCGGAAACGCCGCCGGGAGCCGCGCTCCGATCTGACTCGGCGCGTCCTCGCCGCGATCCCCGCGATCGCGCTCGCCCTCTTCCTGGTGCTCGAAGGCGGCCTCGTCTTCACGATCGGCCTGTTCGTGCTCGGCGCGATCTGCATGCACGAGCTCTACGCGATGTACGAGCGCGCCAACCCGGTGCGTCTGGCCGGCTTCATCGCGCTCGCCGGGCTGCTGCTGGCCGCCCAGTACGGCGACCAGTTCCAGGTGCTGCTGGTCGCGTCGCTCGCGCTGCCGATGCTGTTCGGGCTGACGCTGCTCTCGCCGCACCCGAGCGTGGGGGGGATGGCGCTGACGCTGCTGGGCATCTACTGGATCGGCTTCGCGCTCGCGCACGCGGTGCTGCTGCGCGGCCTGCCACACGGCGAAGCGATCGTGATCGACGTGCTCGTCGGCACGTTCCTCGGCGACACGGGCGCCTACCTCGGCGGGCGGATGTTCGGCAAACGACCGCTCGCGCCGCGGATCTCGCCGAACAAGACGGTCGAGGGGCTGGCGATCGGGATGCTCTTCGCGATCCTCGGCGTCTGGATCGCCGGGCGCTACCAGGAATGGCTGCCGGGCACGCACGCGCTCGTGATCGGCGTCGCGGTGGCGGTGGCCGCGCCCATCGGCGACCTGTTCGAGTCCTTCGTCAAGCGCGACGCGAACATCAAGGACTCCGGCGGCGTGTTCGGCGCCCACGGTGGCGCGCTCGACCGCCTCGACGCGGTGCTGTTCACGGCGGTGGCTGGGTACTACGTCTGGGCGGCGTACGTGCACTAGGCACGGGTATGGCTTCGCGGCCGTGTGGGCCACCAGGCGAGTCCCGCAGGGGTCGCGGGATACTGGAGGGGTGATGTCTGAGGAGTCCCCGACCCTCGACCTGGTGGAGCTTTCGCGCCTTGCCTTCGAGGCTGCGAATCAGCGTGACATCGACGGGGTGATGAGCTTCTTCGCTCCCGATGCGGTCTTCGCCGGGCGGGCGCTGGGGGACCTCTTCGAAGGCCGAGCGGCAATTCGCGACTTCGTGGACGAATGGTTCGGCGACTTCCCCGAGGGTCACTACGAAGTCGAAGAGTTCGTAGTCCTCGACGACGGGGTCGTGCTTGCGGTGGTCAACCAAGAGGGTCGTCCGGTCGGCGTCGATGGTCAAGTCCATCAGCGCGAGGGGTGGGCGATGTGCTGGTCGGCCGATGGCCTCATCGTGCGGTTGACAGTCCGCGCCGACATCGCGAGGCCCGTGCCGCCGCCGACGCTTCTCGAGGAACGGGGTGGCGCGAGCCCGTCTGGACCCGGTCGTGGACGCCGCTAGGCGAGCCGCAGCGCGCCCATCGCCTCTTCCCGGGACTGGTAGAGCGTGAGCCTGGTCAGGCGTCCGTCGCTCAGCGTGCAGACGCCCGCTCCGAGGGCCGCGATCTCGAGGCCGCTCGCACGCCCTCGCCCGCTCATGTAGGCGACCAGCACGAAGGTGTCGGGCCGGACCTCGATCAGCTCCTGCACGTCGAAGCGGGACTCGGCGAGGCTGTCCGAGCGGCCCGCCATCCAGCTGCCCCAGCCCTCCGGGCCGTGGTAGAGGCCGCGGTCGGGTGCCTGTGAGTCCGACCAGTCGAGCACCGCCTCGGGCGCGACGTAGGTGAGCGCGGCCTCGATCTCCTCGGCGTTCACGTGGTCGAGGAAGCGCCGCACGACCGTCGCGTTCCCCGCCAGGCCGGCCGAGGCGAGCGCCTCGTCGCGGTCGGCGAACACGTCGACCATCCGCACGTGACCGTCCTGCACGGTCCAGACCAGCGCCCCGTGGGATTCGAGCTCTACCCCGCTGGAGCGCCCGCGGCCCGAGATGACGTGAAGGGAGACGACCTGCTCGCCGGCGTCGAGCAGCTGCTCGATGCGTTCCTCGAAGCCCTCCCAGGCGTCGTGGATCTCGCGCACCAATCGCCGCATGCCGTCGAGGCCGTCGTAGACGTCGGGGTTGAAGACGCGGCGCGAGGCGTCGACGCGGATGTCGGGCCCGCACAGTGCCAGGAGGGCCTCGCTCGGCGTCCCGTCCCGGCAGGACGCGCTGACCAGCGCGCTCGCACGGCGCACGAGCTCCATGTTCCCCTGAGACATCTCCCGTTGAGTATCACGTGTCCGCTCCCGCACTCGCCCGGAAGGGTTCCGCTTGAACATCGTCGAACAATGCGACAAGATTCGGACTCGTCGAACTGACGTGACGGGCCAAGAGCAGAGGGGCAACATATGAGAGCCGGACGGCGGCTCTCCGACGGTCGCGGTTGCGCGCTGCATGGCGTCTGACGGCCGATCGGGGGGCCGGCTGTTTCCACCGATTGCAGCGTGGAGCGACAGCGACGACGCTCGCGCTGGCGACGATGGCTGCTCTGCTCGTGATCACGTCGGCTGCCCGCGCCGAACCGCAGGGGATCCACAAGATCCAGCACGTGGTGATGATCATGCAGGAGAACCGGTCCTTCGACAGCTACTTCGGGACCTACCCGGGCGCCAACGGCATCCCCCACGGCGTGTGCGTCCCCAACGCCGAAGGCACGGCCTGCTACAAGCCCTACCACGAAACCGAAAAGCGCCAGATCGGTGGCCCCCACGGGACCCAGGCCGCGATCGGCGACGTCAACGGCGGCGCCATGGACGGGTTCGCCCGCGAGGCGGAAGACGGCGCGGCGAGCTGCAAAGAAACCGGCGGCTGCCAGGCGTGCGTGCACCCTGAAACCTGCGGCCTGAGGGTCATGGGCTACGAGGACGCGCGCGAGATCCCCAACTACTGGAAGTACGCGGAAAACTTCGTGCTGCAGGACGACATGTTCGAGTCTGCCGCGAGCTGGTCGCTGCCCGAGCACCTCTACATGGTCTCGGGCTGGTCCGCGTTCTGCCCGCTCGGCGACACCAACCCGCTCGACTGCGAAGCGACCCTCGCGCCGGAGAAGCCCACGCAGTGGGGCAAACACCCCGGCAAGAAAGCCACCTACGCCTGGACGGACATCACCTACCTGATGCACCGTGCGGGCGTGTCCTGGCGGTACTACATCCACGAAGGCTACGAGCCCGACTGCGAGGACGACGAAGCGCTGTCGTGCGAAAGCGTCGTGCAGCGCTCGCGCACGCCCGGCATCTGGAACCCGCTGATCAACTTCACCGACGTCAAAGAAGACAAACAGCTCAGCGACGTCCAGTCGCTGCCCGCCTTCTACGAAGCCGCCTCGCCGACCACGTGCAAGCTCCCGAACGTCTCGTGGATCGTGCCGAGCCAGGAAGTCAGCGAACACCCGCCGGCGAAGATCTCGACGGGCCAGACCTACGTCACGACGCTGATCAACCAGGTGATGCGCTCGCCCTGCTGGGGCTCGACCGCGATCTTCGTCTCGTGGGACGACTGGGGCGGCTTCTACGACCACGTCGACCCGCCGACCGTCGAAAACGGCTACGGCCTGCGCGTGCCGGGGCTCGTGATCAGCCCGTACGCGCGGCGCGGCTACATCGACCACCAGCAGCTGAGCCACGACAGCTACCTCAAGTTCATCGAGGACGACTTCCTGGAAGGGCAGCGGCTGAACCCCGCGACCGACGGGCGGCCGGACCTCCGCTCGCAGGTACGCGAAGAAGAGCTCGGGCTCGGCGACCTGGCCCAGGACTTCAACTTCGAACAGGCGCCCGCCGCGCCCCTGCTGCTCTCGGCCCACCCGAAGCCGGGGAAGGCCTCGCCCGAACCCTGACGCGCGTAGTACATTTTTGGGGCCATGGCACCCGAGTTCGACCACCTCGGTGAGGCCCTCGACGAGGCGACCGTTCCGATCGTCGTCGAGCTGCGCGAGCGGCTCGAGTTCACGCCGACGGAGAAGGACTGGGTCGCGATCGACACCGCGCTCGCGAAGGCCACGCTGATCGGCGTCGAGCACGGCGCGCGCGAGCTCTCAGAGCAGGTCGACGAAGCGATCCCGCCCGACCGCGAGCTGCACTTCGACCTCGAGCTCGACTGCGAGGACCGCTGGGCCCGGCGCTACGGCGCCGCCAGGCGCCGCGCTCAGTAGGCGGCCTGGACCGGCCGTTCGGCCGGATGGCGGTCGATCTCGAACCAGATGCGGCTGCCGTCGAACGCGTCCTCGCCGGTGTCGATCTGCCAGCGGTCGGCGAGCTCGTCCAGGAGCATCGCGGCGTATTCGGCGTGGTCGGCGTGTTCGCGGATCGCGACGTCGAGCCCGTCAAGCGCACCGATCAGCTCGATGCGGACGACGTCCTGCGGCATCCAGACGCGGACTTCGACGGTCCCGCCCGGAGCGCGTTCCACGGCCTGCGTGACGACCTCGCTGCAGAGCAGCATCACGACGTCGCGGAGATCCGGCGACGGGTGATCGACCTGCGCCACCACGTGCCGTGCCGAACGTGGCGTGTGGAGGTCCAGCGGCATCACGACCGCCAGGTCCGGCCGTCTCAGATCGCAGGGCATCGGACACTGCGATGCCCGCTTTGGAGCGATTTCAAGCAGGCGCAAGCGGATCGCCGGAGCTGTTCCCAGCGCTCCAGTGCGTGGTCAGAAGACTGACCATCTATCTGGCACCGATGCGAGGAACACCTTACGATCTCGCGTCAAGCCTCATCAATGGGGGGAACGGGAGATGGAGGGAACCATGGGACGGACCGTCCGGGCCGCGCTGGCCTGCGCCGTGCTCACCGGATGCCTGGCCGCGGCCGGGTCGGCGAGCGCGATGATGAAAATGACCGTGTGCGCCAAACACTGCGCGTACACGACGATCCAGGCCGCGATCAACGGCTCTGCCGAAGGGGCGACGATCACGATCGGGAAGGGCACCTACGTCGAGAACGTGGTCGTCGACAAGCCCGTGACGCTGACGGGAATGGGGAAGGGCACCGTGATCGAGCCGGCCACCTCGAAACCGATCTGCGAACCCGGATCGCTGTGCGGCGGCGCCGCGAGCAACGTGATCCTGGTCGAAGCGAACAACGTCACGATCTCGAAGCTCACGGTCGAGGGCGACAACCCCGGCCTGACGAGCGGCGTCACGGCGGGCGGCAAGGACATCGACGCCCGCAACGGCATCATCACCAACCACGTGGCCGGCAAATTCAACAACCTGACGGTCTCGAAGGTGAAGGTCGCCGACATCTACCTGCGGGGGATCTACGCATCCTCGGGCGGCACCTTCGACTTCAACCACGACACGGTTGAAAACGTTCAGGGCGAAGCGAACTCGATCGCGATGTTCTCCTTCGAAGGCTCCGGGACCTACGAAGACAACAAGGTCTCCGGCTCCAACGACGCGATCTCGGCCAACTGGTCGAAGGGCATCTCGTTCGTCGGCAACAAGATCACGAAGTCCGCCAGCGGCATCCACACCGACAACAACGGCGGTTCGGGCGGCGTGGCCGACACGATCAAGGAAAACAAGGTCTCCGAATGCACGGTCAACGGCTACGGCATCTGGACGTTCGCGCCGTACGTCTCGGCCACGATCGAAAACAACAAGGTCAGCGGCTGCGCCGTCGGCCTGGCCGCGTTCGGCAGCCAGGTCTCCGGACAGGGTCCGACGTTCGCTGCGAACAAGGTGAGCGGCGAAGGCGCGAGCGTGAGCGAAGGCATCACCTACGGCGCCTACATCACGACCGACCTGCTGGGCTTCGGGTTCGGCGACGTCAACGCGACGCTGTCGAGCAACTCGATCCAGCACTTCGGCACCGGCGTCCTCGCCACGCAGACGAGCCCGACCGGCGAAGACGAAGCAGGCGGCCAGGCCACTGTGCTCGGCTCGAACAACACGATCATCAACAACACCACCGGCGCCAACGGCGAAACGGGCACGTCGGTGAACCTGAAAAACAACTGGTGGGGTTGCAAGCAGGGGCCGAACAACAGCCCCAAGTGCGACACCGCCACCGGGACCGTCGACTACATGCCGTGGCTGACGGCCAAGCCGTAGGAGCCGTTCGGCCCTGAGCGAGGAGCGGGGGAGTCCTCATCGCGGCTCCCCCGCTTCGCCGCGCTCGCGGCGAGGCGGTGGTCCGCCCCGGCGGCGGACCGGCAGGCCGCCACGGCAAGCACCGCGGAGACCAGCCAGACCGCCGGCAGGGAGAGGAGGATGAGGAGGAGGATCACTCTGGGAGAGAGGATGCTCCGCTTCCCTGAAGCAACCCTCAGCGGTTTCTGAAACCCGGCTAAATCATCGCGCCCTATGATCGGGCGATGGACACGGCGCGGCGAACCAGCGAGCCGGCGGGCCGGCGTGATGGCTGCGCGCCGGCGACTTCTGATCCTCGGCTCCACCGGGTCGATCGGGACCCAGGCGCTCGACGTCTGCGAACGCAGCGGCGAGTTCGAGCTCGTCGGCCTCTCCGCCGAGCGCTCGTGGGAGCCGCTGCTGGAGCAGGCACGGGCACACGGCGTGCCACGGATCGCGCTCGCAGATGCCGATGCCGCCGCGCGCGCCGCCGAGAGCTGGACCGCCGGGCGCGTGCTGGCCGGCGCCGAGGGGCTCGTGCGGCTGGTGGTCGAGTCCGAAGCCGACCTCGTGCTGAACGCGCTGGTCGGCTCGGCCGGCCTCGCGCCCACGGTGGCGGCGCTCGGCGAGGGCATCGACCTCGCGCTCGCCAACAAGGAGTCGCTGGTCGTCGGCGGCGAGCTCGTCACCGCGCTGGCCGAAGCGACGGGCGCACGGATCCTGCCCGTCGACTCCGAGCACGCCGCGCTCCACCAGCTGATCGCCGGGCAGCCCGCGGGCTCTGTCACCGGGCTGACGATCACCGCGAGCGGCGGCCCGTTCCGGGGCCGTTCCCGTGCCGAGCTCGCCGACGTCACCGTCGAGGAGGCGCTCGCCCACCCGACCTGGGCGATGGGCGGCAAGATCACGATCGACTCCGCGACGCTGATGAACAAGGGCCTCGAGGTGATGGAGGCCCACCACCTCTTCGGGACGCCCTACGAGGACATCGAGGTCGTCGTGCACCCGCAGTCGCTGATCCACGGCCTCGCGAAGCTCGCCGACGGCGCGATGCTCGCCCACATGGGCCCGCCGGACATGCGGATCGCGATCTCCTACGCGCTGCACGGAGGCGAGAGCGAAGCGCTACCGATCGAGCCGCTCGATCTCGCCGCGGTCGGGCGCCTCACGTTCGAGCCCGTCGACCTCGACGCGTTCCCGTGCCTGCGCCTCGCCCGGGAGGCGGCTGCGGCCGGCGGCACCGCACCGTGCGTCCTGAACGCCGCCAACGAGGTCGCGGTGCACGCGTTCCTGCACGGCGGGTTGCGCTTCCTCGAGATCCCGGAGGTGATCGAGCAGACGCTGCAGGCGCTTCCGAGCAGCCCGGTGCTCGACTTCGAGTCGCTCTACGAGGCCGATCGCCGCGCCCGCGAGCTCGCGGGCGAGACGGTGGCTGCGTTTCGCTGATCGAACGGGAGAGCCGCCCTCTCCGACGTACCGTCGCACGAACCGGGCGGAGAGCGCGGCGGGCCCTGCCACACTGATCCAGATCCCATGACCTGGGTCCTGACCATCCTCGGCATCGTCATGCTCGTGATCCTGCACGAGCTCGGCCACTTCACGGCCGCGAAGCTCGTCGGCATGCGCGTCGAGCGCTTCTCGCTGTTCTTCCCGCCCACGCTGTTCAAGGTCAAACGCGGCGAGACGGAGTACGCGGTCGGCGCGCTCCCGTTCGGCGGCTACGTGAAGATCACCGGCATGAACCCCGAAGAACTCGGGGATCTGCACCCCGACGTCAGCCGCCGCGCCTACTACAACCAGCCGACCTGGAAGCGCGTCGTCGTGATCCTGGCGGGACCCGCGGTGAACGTCCTGATCGCGTTCGTGCTCTTCAGCGCGCATCCTGCTCGTCGGCAACCTCAACGGCGCGGTCGTGCTCGGCAACCTGAGCGGCAGGTCCACGACGCAGATAACCGACAAGGTCCAGCACGTCAAAGCCGGCACCCCCGCCGCCGCGGCGCTCCAGAACGGCGATCGCATCGTGAGCGTCGAAGGCCGGCGCGCCACACCGACGGGAATCCAGGACGCCACCAGGCAGCACCGCTGCGCAGCCGGCAAGCGGGTCGAAGGCTGCGTCGCGACGACCCCGGTCCGTCTCACGGTCGAACGCAACGGGCACATCGTGCCGCTGTCGATATACCCGCGCTACAACGCCGAAGCCGGACACGCGCTGATCGGCTTCGAATTCGGGGGCAGGCCGACGCCTGTCGGTGTCGGCGGAGCGACCGCGGGGGCGCTCGCCTCGATGTGGGGCACGCTGAAGGAAACGGTCTCGGGCCTCGGCCGCGCGCTCACGAGCGAAAAGGAACGCAAGAACCTCCACAGCGTCATCGGCATCACCGAGACAGCCCAGGAATCGGTCGCGGCCGGCGCCGGCTTCGGGCTCGTCTTCCTCGGCTTCTTCTCGCTCGCCCTCGCGATCCTGAACCTGTTCCCGTTCCTGCCGCTGGACGGCGGCCACATCGTCTGGTCGCTGGCCGAGAAGGTGCGCGGCAAGCGCATCTCGATCGGCGCGATGTACCGCTACAGCTCGGTCGGCATCCTGCTGATGCTGTTCCTCGTGATCAACGGCTTCAGCAACGACATCGGCCACCTGGGCGGCTGACGCACACCCAGCTCTTGACCAGCCCGAGGGCGCGCTCCGGCCGCGCGGGCCCGAACAGCGCTTCGAGCTCGGAGCGCGAGAGCAGCGAGATCTCCTCCCAATCGCGCGCGGCGCCGAGCCGCCAGTAGCGGCGGCGCACAGGCACCGGGAGCCAGTGGGCGAAGGGCAGCAGCGAGTGCGGCTCGATCGGGAACGACCGCGCCGGCGTCTGCACCATCCAGCCACGTCCGACACGGCGCAGCTCGGCGGCGAAGGCCTCGCGCCGAAGCGGCTCCACGTGCTCGATCACGCTCGAGCAGTAGACGAAGTCGAACTCGCCGTCTCCGAACGGCAGGCCCTCGGCGGCATCCGCCTGCACGAACGGGCCGGGGTAGGAGGGCTCGGGGGAGATGTCCACACCGGTGATGTCGAGCGCGGGCTCGAGCGCGCGCAGGCCGAGCGCCCCACACCCGAGGTCGAGCACGCGCGCACCGGCGGGCAGGACCGGGAAGAAGGCCGCGTGGCGCCGGCGCCGCGCCCTCGTGGCCAGCGGGCTCGCGAGGCGCGCGAGCGGCCCGCGCGCGGTGGCGTAGACGTCGGACACGCCGCGCGAGGATAGACGGGGCGGCCGGGCACCTGTACATTCGGCGGCGGTGTTCGACCACGTGGCGATCCGCGCTTCTGACTGGTCCGCCTCGGCGCGCTTCTACCGCACGGTGCTCACGCCCGTCGGCATCGAGCCGGACGTGGACCGCGACGGCTTCTTGCGCTGGAAGGAGTTCATCCTCTCCGGCGCCCGCGAGGACCGCTCGCCGACGCGCAACGTGCACATCGGCTTCGTCGCGCCCAACGCCGATCTCGTCGACGCCTTCTGGCAGGCGGGCAGGGACGCGGGCTACGAGGACGCCGGCGCGCCGGGAGCGCGTTCTCAGTACCGCGAGGACTACCACGGCGCGTTCCTGCTGGACCCGGACGGCAACAGCGTCGAGGCCGTCCACCACGGCGACACGCGCCGGGGGGGCTGCATCGACCACCTGTGGATCGGCGTGCGCGACCTGGCGGCCGCGGAGGCGTTCTACGCGACCATCGCCCGCTACACGGGCCTGCGCGTCGGGCGCCGCTGGGAGCAGGGCGTCCAGTTCCGCGGCGCCTGGGCGACGTTCTCGCTCGTTGCCGACGGCCGCGAGCCGACGGAGAACCTCCACCTCGCGTTCCCGGCCCCCGATCAGCAGACGGTGCAGGGGTTCCACGCGGCGGCGCTCGCCGGCGGCTATGAGAGCAACGGCGAGCCCGGCGAGCGGCCCCAGTACCACCCCGGCTACTACGCGGCCTTCGCGCTCGATCCCGACGGCAACAACATCGAGAGCGTGTTCCACGGACCCGCCGCCTGAGCGGCGGGTGGGCGGGCCGCAATACAATCCGTTCGTGGCCTCAGAACGCCAGATCCAGGTCGGATCGGTGCCTGTCGGCGGCGGCGCGCCCGTCGCCGTGCAGACGATGACCAAGACCGAGACCGCCAACCTCGACGCGACCATGCGCCAGATCCGCACCGTTGCGGAGGCCGGCGCCGACATCGTGCGCGTCGCGGTGCCACGCGAGCCGGACGCCGAGGCGCTGAAGACGATCGTCGCCGAATCGCCGATCCCGGTGATCGCTGACATCCACTTCAACCACACGCTCGCGTTGAAGGCGATCGAAGCCGGCGCGCACTGCGTGCGGCTGAACCCCGGGAACATCGGCGGCCCCGAGAAGGTCGCCGAGGTGATCGCGCTGGCCAAGCAGCACGGCACGCCGCTGCGGGTGGGCGTCAACTCGGGCTCGCTGCCCAAGCACCTGCGCCAGCTCGAGTACGACAACCCGGTGGAGGCGCTCGTGACCGCCGCCGTCGAGACCGTCGAGCTGATGGAGCGCCTCGAGTTCCAGAACTTCAAGGTCTCGATGAAGTCGACGTCGGTTCCGAACACGATCGCGTCGAACCGTCTCCTCTCGCAAAAAATCCCTTACCCGCTCCACCTCGGCGTCACGGAGGCGGGCACGAAGTGGTCGGGCTCGCTGAAGTCCGCCGTCGGTCTCGGCACGCTGCTCGCCGACGGCATCGGCGACACGATCCGTATCTCGCTCTCCACCTTCCACGCCGAGGAAGAGGTGAAGGTCGCCTGGGAGATCCTGAAGGCGCTGAAGCTGCGCGAGAAGGGCCCCGTCCTGATCGCGTGCCCGACCTGCGGGCGCCTGCAGTTCGACATGGACACGGTCGTGGCCGAAGTCGAGCAGCGCCTGGAAGCCTACGAGGACCCGATCGAGGTCTCGGTGCTCGGCTGCGCCGTAAACGGGATCGGCGAGGCGCGTCACGCCGACTTCGGCATCACGGGCGCCAAGGACATGGGGATGATCTACTCCAAGGGCGAGCCGCTGAAGAAGGTCCCGACCGCGCAGCTCGTCGACGAGCTCTTCAAGGAGATCGACCGCTGGTACGCGGCCGGCAAGACCGTGCAGCGCGACGACGACGCGGCCGCCGAGGCACGTGCGTGGCTCGAAGAGAACGAGGACGACTCGCAGATGACACCCGAGCGCATCGCCGCCATGGAGGCCGCGGCCGCCGAGAACGACGAAGCGGCGGCGCAGGTGCTCGACGAGATGCTCGCGTCCTCCCCGCACGCGGAGCCGGCTGGGGCCACACCGGGCAACGGCTCCGGCGTCGTGCTCGACGAAGACGCCTCGCCCGTCGCCGGACGCCGCTTCTCCCGCGGCTGACGGGCCACCGCGAGGGGCCCCGGCCGTGATCAGCTCCCACCAGGCGCGCTCAGCCGAGCGGCACGACCTCGTCCAGGAACCCGAGCAGCTGGCGCCTGAACACGCGCGGCTGCTCCAGCGGCGCGAGGTGCCCCGCGCGGGGGATCGTCGCGTGGCGCCCCCCGGGCAGCACCTCGGCCATCTGCAGCGCGCCCGCCACGAAGTCGGGCTTGTCGCGCGTACCGGCCGTACACAGGGCCGGCATGCGTATCTCCCCGAGACGGTCGAGGCGGTCCTCCAGCGGGTCGGGCGCGAGATCGGCGTCCGGCGTGGCCTGCTGCAGCAGGAACGCGCGCCGCTGCATCGCGGCGATCCGCTCGCGCAGCGCCTCGGTGGCGCCGGGCAGCGTCCACCCCTCGACCACAGCCGTGACCGCCTGCTCGATGTCGCCGTCTTCGAGCGCCATCTCCTCGGCCTCCCACACGGCGGCCAGCTCCTCGGAGGGTTCCTCGTCGGCGCCGGGCGCCGGCGCGGAGATCAGCGCGAGCGCCGAGACGGCCGAGGGCGCGAGCGCCGCGGCGCGCAGCGCGATCGCGCCGCCGTAGGAGTTGCCCGCCAGCGCGACCGGCTCGCCGGCGATGACGCGGAGCGTCTGCAGCACGTCCTCCCACGGCGACTGCGGACCGGGCTCGAGCCCGGCCTCCCCGAAGCCGGGCAGGTCGAGCGCCACCGCGCGCCGCCCCGAGTCGGCGATCGGCGCGAGGTGCTCGCGCCACATCGTGCGGTCGGCGATCCCGGCGTGCAGCAGCACGACGACGGGTCCCTCGCCGACCGCGTCGAACGGAAGGATCACCCGGCCGTGGAGAACCGCTCGGCGACCCGGTTCCAGTCCACCACGTTCCACCAAGCGTCGATGTAGTCAGGTCGGCGGTTCTGGTACTTCAGGTAGTAGGAGTGCTCCCAGACGTCGACGCCGAGCAGCGGCGTCGAGCCGTTGGAGATGGGGCTGTCCTGGTTGGCCGAGCCCACGATCGCGAGGCCGGAGCCGTCTTTGACGAGCCAGGCCCAGCCGGAGCCGAACTGGTTGACGCCGGTTTCCTTCACCTTCGCCTGGAAGTCCGAGAACGAGCCGAAGGTCGAGGCGATCGCGTCCGCCAGCGCCCCCGAAGGCTCGCCGCCGCCATCCGGCCCCATGCTCTCCCAGAACAGGCTGTGGTTGTAGTGGCCGCCGCCGTTGTTTTTGACCGGCCCCTTCTTGTCGCCGAGGCCGTCGAGGTTCTGCAGCACCTCCTCGATCGGCTTGTCGGCCCACTCCGTGCCCTCGAGCGCCGCGTTGACCTTGTCCACGTAGGCCTGGTGATGCTTGTCGTGGTGGAATTCCATCGTCGCCTTGTCGATGTGCGGTTCGAGCGCGTCGTAGGCGTAGGGAAGCGGTGGGACTGTGTAAGCCATGGGGGCTCCGTTCCTCGGGGGTTCACCTCGCTGGCGCTGTTCTATCAGAGGTGCAGAGCACGGTTGCGGGGCGCCGCCGGGCCGCACCGCAGGGCCGCCCAGCCGACGTCTAGGCTTCGGCAATGACCGCAGCACGCCCGAGCGTCGCCGGTGGCCGTCCGGGGCGGCCTGCGGCGGCTTCCCGAGAGGATGCCCTCGCGCTGGCGCGAGCGCGGTTCCTCGCCGGTGAACGGATCGACGTGCAGGCGATCGCGCGTGAGCTGGGCCTCGCGCGTGCGACCATGCACCGCTGGTTCCGGACGCGGGAGCTGCTGATGGGGGAGGCTATGGCCGAGCTCGGGGAGGAGCGCCTGACGGTGCTCCGCGACCGGGTCGGCGGCCACGGCGCGAAGGCGCTGCTCGACAGCTTCGACGCGTTCAACCGCGAGCTGGCGGCGGCGGAGGGGCTGCGCGCGCTGCTGACCTCCGAGCACGAGTTGGCGTTGCGCGTGCTCACCTCGAGCTCGAGCGTCGTGCAGCCGCGCATGGTGGCCGCGGTGCAGGGGATGATCGAAGCCGAGCAGCGCGCGGGCTTTCAGACCAAGCTCGCCCCGGACCTGCTCGCTTACGCGATCGTGCGTCTCGCCGAGGCCTTCCTCTACAACGACGCGGTCGCGGGGGTCACCGGCGACAACGAGCGGCTGCGCCTGATCGAGGCGGCGCTGCTCGGGCTCGATCCAGCCTGAGATCCGGTCGATTCTCTATTTGAGTCTTTTCCGCCGTTCTGACTAGAATACGGCGGAACCGCGGCGGGATGGCGAGGGCCGTGTCGAGTCAAGAGGAGAGGGATAGAGGATGGGAGAGAAGAGGATGGGCGTCGCGTGCGCGCTGCGCCCCGCGACCTTCGTCGTGGCGCTGGTGGCCGCGCTGGCTGTGGCCGCATCGCTCGCCGGGGTCGCTCAAGCGAAGAGCAGCACCGTCTGGCTGTGCAAGCCGAGCAACAAGTCCAATCCCTGTCTGACGAGCAGGGCGACGACCATCGTCAGCTACAACGGCGAAACGCGCCAGGAAACGGTCCAGGCGCAGCCCAAGACCCACAAACCGTCGATCGACTGCTTCTACGTCTACCCGACGGTCTCCGAACAGGAAGGCCCGAACGCCGACCTGACGATCGAACCGCAGGAGAAACAGATCGCGATCGACCAGGCCTCGCGCTTCTCGCAGGACTGCCGCGTCTTCGCGCCGATGTACCGGCAGCTCACGTTGAAAGCGATCAACACGCCCGGGGGCGTCACGCCTCAGAATCAGCTGACGGCCTTCGAAGGCGTCGCCGTGGCGTTCGTCGAATACCTGCACAAGTACAACAAAGGCCGTCCGTTCGTCCTGATCGGCCACTCGCAGGGCTCCGCGATGCTGGAGGCGCTGATCCAGCAGCAGATCGACAACGCGCCGGCGGTGCGCGAAAAGATGATCGCGGCGATCCTGCTCGGCGGTCAGGTGCTCGTGCCCGAAGGCCAGCTCGTGGGTGCGACCTTCAAACACGTGCCGCTGTGCACCGCCGCGACCGACACGCAGTGCGTGATCGCGTACTCGTCGTTCCTCAAAGAACCGCCCGAAAACTCGTTCTTCGGACGCGCCGAACAGCCCGCTCTTCGGCGGGACGCTGCCCCCCGGCCTGGAAGTGGCGTGCGTGAACCCGACGATCCTTCAGCAGAACGGATCGCTGGGAACGCTGATCCCCGAGGCGCCGACGACGCCGTTCCCGGGCGTGATCGGAGCGGGCTCGCCGACCCCGACCGCCTCGACGCCGTGGGTGCAGACGACGGGCACCGCGACGGCGCAGTGCAAGCACGAAAACGGCGCGACCTGGCTGAACATCGCCTTCAAAGAAGGCATCAGCCAGACCGTCCAGGAAGACCTCGCCGCGCACAACGAAGTTCCGTTGGAACTGATCGGGCCCGAATGGGGCCTGCACCTCTACGACGTGAACATCGCGCTCGGCAACCTGGTCAACACGGTCGCGATCCAGACTCAGGCCTACGGGTTCGAGAAATAGCCCGTTCAGAGCAGGTCTGAGTAGGGCCAACCCTGGAGCCGCCCGGACCCTCCCCGGGCGGCTCAGGGCTGGCCGCGTGCGAGGTGCCGTCATATACGCTCGCGGGCGATGACCCGCCTGAGCGCATATCTGCTGCCGACCGAGAAGGAGGCCCCGGCCGACGCCGAGGCGATCTCGCACAAGCTGATGGTCCGCGCCGGGCTGATCCGCCAGCTCGGCACGGGCATCTGGACCTGGCTCCCAGCCGGCTGGCGCTCGCATCAGCGCGCCGTGCAGATCATCCGCGAGGAGATCGACGCGATCGGCGGCCAGGAGATGCTGATGCCGGTGCTGCAACCGGCCGAGGCGTGGCGCAAGACGGGCCGCTACGAGATCGACGCCCTGTTCAAGCTGCAGGACCGCAAAGGCGCGGACCTGGTGCTCGCGATGACCCACGAGGAGGCCGTCACGACGCACGTCGCGCAGATCGTGCGCTCCTACCGCGACCTGCCGCTGATCCTCTACCACGCCCAGGTCAAGGAGCGCGACGAGCCGCGGCCGCGCGCCGGCGTCCTGCGCACGCGCGAGTTCATCATGAAGGACTCCTACACCTTCGACCGCGACGCCGCGGGGCTCGACGAACGCTACGAGCTGCACGTCGGCGCCTACGACCGCATCATGGCCCGCAGCGGGCTGCGCTGGTACCGCGTCGAGGCCGACGTGGGGATGATGGGCGGCTCCGGCGCCCACGAGTACATGGCGCCGTGTCCGGCCGGCGAGAACGACGTCGTGCTCGCCGAGGGCTACGCGGCCAACATCGAGGTCGCCAGTGCCGAGCCGGCGCCGGTCACGCTGCCCGAGGCGCCGGAAGCGCCCGAACCCGTCAGCACACCAGGGCTCACGACGGTCCGTGACGTGGCGGCCCAGCTCGGCTTGGCCGACGGCGCGCTGCTCAAGGCATACCCGGTGATCGCCACGCCGGCCGACGGCGGCGAGGAGCGGCTCGTGCTCGTGATGCTGCGCGGCGACCACCGCGTCAACGAGATCAAGCTCGCCACGGCGCTGGGGGCGAGCACCCGCCCTGCGCGGGCCGAGGAGATCGAGGCCCGCATCGGCCCGCCGGGCTTCATCGGCCCCGTCGGGCTGGACGACGCCGAGATCCTGCTCGACAGCGCCGTCGCGAGCGGTGCCACCGGCGCGTATGTCACAGGCGCGAACAGGCCGGACGAGCACCTGCGCGGAGTCGTCCCCGGACGCGACTTCTCCTTCCGCGAGGCGGACGTTCGCACGGTCGAGCCCGGGGACACGATCGGCGGCGCCGCGGTCACGATCGAGCCGGCGATCGAGATCGGCAACATCTTCAAGCTCGGCACGCGCTACTCCGTGCCGCTGGGCGCGACCTACCTCGACGAGAACGGCGCCGAGCAGCCGATCTGGATGGGCTCCTACGGCATCGGCCCCGCGCGCATCGTCGCCGCGGCCGTCGAGCAGTACGCCGACGAGCACGGCATCTCCTGGCCGCGCGCGCTCGCGCCCTTCGACGTCCATCTCGTCACGCTGGGCAAGCCGGGCACGCCGGAGCGCGAGGCCGCCGACCGGGTGTACGAGATCCTCGACGCGAGCGTCCTGGAAGTGGTCTACGACGACCGCGACCTCGGCCCCGGCGAGAAGTTCGCCGACGCCGAGCTGCTCGGCTGCCCGCTGCGGCTGACCGTGGGGCGCAAGTCGCTGGAGTCGGGCGAGATCGAGGTTCAGATCCGTCGCGGCCGCGAGCAGGCGCCGCCGCTGGCGCTCGACGCCGAGCCCGAGGCGCTGCGCGCCGCCGTCGAGGCGCTGTGGCAGAGCCTCCCCTAGAGCCGCCGGCCGTGCCGGGCGAGACCGCGGCGCCGCAGGAAGGGCGAGCGCGCCCGCGCGCCTCACGTTCCGCCGCCTCTCCGGCCTGGACCGCTCCGGCCCGCCGCCGCCACAGACGGAGGCGGGCGCGCCGCTGAACCCATGGACGGTCCCCAACGCGATCGGCTTCGTACGCCTCGCGCTGATCCCCGTGTTCCTCGTCGTCGCGCTCTCGAGCGACGACGGCCAGGACGCCCTCGCCGCGGTGCTCTTCGCCGTGATCGGCTGGGGCGACTACGCCGACGGGATCGCCGCGCGCGTGACGCGCCAGTACAGCCGGCTCGGCGCGCTGATGGACCCGGTCACCGACCGCCTGCTCGTCGTCTCGGGCGTGATCGTGTGCTGGAAGTTCGAGCTGCTCCCGCGCTGGGCGCTGGCGGTGCTGGCGGCACGCGAGCTGCTGATGCTGGTGCTCGGCCGCTACGCGCAGAAGCATGGCGTGGAGCTGCGCATCAACTGGCCGGGGAGGCTCGCGGTCGCGCCCGTGATGGGCGGGTTGTTCTTCCCGATGACCGGGCTCCAGACGCTCGGCGAAGTGCTGTTGTTCGTCGGCCTTGCGCTGGCGCTCGTGGCGACCGGGCTGTACGTCCGGGACGGCCGTCGGCAGTTGCGAGCCATGGCGGGGGACTGACGGGCTCGGCGCCGGGAGCGCCCCGACTCTCAAGCTCAGCCTCAGCGTTCTGGTCTATACTCCTCGCTCCGCCGCACCGGGAGCGGCCCAACGCAGAAGGAGACACCACGACATGGACGAGACCTTCCCCGACCTCGGCTCGCTGTCGGACGTCGAACTCAAAGACGTGATCCGCCAGCTGACCGAGGAGGAGACCGAGATCTCCTACCGGCGGCGCATCCTGCACGGGAAGATCGACATCCTCCGCGCGGAGCTCGTCAACCGGCTGCGCAACAAGCACGACGACGGCGACATCGCGATCACCGGCGAGGACGTCCAGCGGCTCACGGACATCCTCGCCGCGCGCCAGCCCGAGGGCGCGGAGTGAGGGATCGCCGGTGCCCGCGACTGCAGCGATAGCCAGGCGGCGGACCGCTCTCCGCCGGGCGGCGTAGGCAGAGCCCGATGGCGCTGCACTGCACGGAGTGCGGCTTCCTCAACAGCGAGGGGGCCAACTACTGCCAGCGCTGTGGCGCGCTGCTCTCCGGCGAGACGCCCGCGTCAGCGTCCGGCGGCGGCGAAGCGAACACGGCGACCTACCGGATCGACGACACGGGCGAGCTCGTCCCGGTCGAGATCGGGGAGGTGACCGCGCACGGCCCCGCGCTCGTGATCCGCGCCGGGGGCGGGCGCGTCGGCGAGAGCTTCCCCGTCGAAGGCGAGCGGATGTCGATCGGCCGCCGCCCCGACTCGGCCGTGTTCCTCGACGACGTGACCGTCTCGCGCGACCACGCGCTGCTGATCCAGCGCGGCGGCGACTGGTACCTCGACGACATGGGCTCGCTGAACGGCACCTACGTGAACCGTTCGCGGATCGACTCCCAGCGGCTCGAGGAGGGCGACGAGCTGCAAATCGGCAAGTACAAGCTGACCTTCCACGCGCGCTGATGGCCTCCCAGACCCGCAGCAGCGAAGCCGAGCAGCTCGAAGCCGAGCTGGCCGCAGCGTCCCCGGACCCGAGCAAGCGCCAGAAGTCGCTGACGATCGGCGCTGTCTGCAAGGCGCTGGCGCAGGAGTTCCCGGACATCTCGATCTCCAAGATCCGCTACCTCGAGGACCAGAAGCTGCTCAACCCGCGCCGCACGCCCGGCGGGTACCGGCTCTACACCCCCGGCGACGTCGCGCGGCTGCGCACGATCCTGCGCATGCAGCGCGACGAGTTCCTGCCGCTGCGCGTGATCCGTCAGGAGCTCGCGGCCGGGCGCTCGCCCGACGCGGCACTGGGCAAGGGCTCCCCACCGGCACGCTCGGGCCGCGACGGCGCCCGCGCGTGGCGCCCGAGCGTCAGCGTCCGCGAGTCGACCGGCGCGCTGTACTCGCTCGACGACGTGCTCGAGGAGACGAAGGCGGAGGCCAAGCTGGTGAAGGAGCTCGAAGAGTTCGGCGTGGTGAAGGGCGAGGTCCGCGGCGGCGTGCGCTACTTCGACGAGACCGAGCGGGAGATCATCGCCGCGGTCGCCGAGCTCGCCCGCTACGGCGTCGGCGGCCGCAACCTGCGCGTGTTCCGCTCCTCGGCGGACCGCGAGGCGAACCTGCTGCAGCAGATCCTCGCGCCGGCCCTGCGCTCACGGAACCCCGAGCGGCGCAAGGAGGCGGTCGACGCGCTGGAGAACCTGGCGGCGGTCGCCACCCACCTCAAGCACCTGCTGCTGATCAGGGACCTGCGCAAGATCGTGCGGTGAGCGAGCCGCCCACCGCACGAGCGGCGCCCGGCTCGGCCGAGCGCCTGCGGCCGCTGATCCGCGACATCCCCGACTTCCCGACCGCGGGGATCCTCTTCAAGGACCTGACGCCGCTGATGGCCGACGCGGACGCTCTCCGCATCGCCGTGCAGGAGCTGGCCGCGCTCGCCCAGCCGCTGCGCCCGGACTTCGTGGTCGCGGCCGAGGCGCGCGGCTTCCTGCTCGGGCCGGCGCTCGCGCTCGCGCTCGGCGCGGGCTTCGTGCTCGCCCGCAAGCCGGGGAAGCTGCCGTATGAGACCGTGAGCGCCGAGTACGAGCTGGAGTACGGCGCCGGACAGCTGGAGCTCCACAGCGACGCGCTCGCGAGCGGCGCGCGCGTGCTCGTGCACGACGACCTGCTTGCCACCGGTGGCACCGCTCGGGCGCTGTGCGAGCTCGTCGAGCAGCTCGGCGGCGAGGTCGTCGGCTGCAGCTTCCTGATCGAGCTGTCGTTCCTCGACGGACGCCGCCGGCTCGAGGGCCGCCACGTGCACGCGCTGCTGGAGTACGCCGCGTGAGCGCGCGGTCGTAAGCTTCGCGCGATGCCGACCGCACAGGCCAGCCGTCGCATCGCCGCGCCGGCCGAGCAGCTGTGGCGGATCGTCAGCGACCCCTACCACCTGCCGCGCTGGTGGCCGCGCGTGGAGCGTGTCGAGGACGTGCACGCGGGCGCCTTCACCGAGGTGATGCGCACGAAGAAGGGCCGCACGGTGCGCGCCGACTTCGATCTCGTTCGTGCGGATGAGCCGGCGGGCACGGTCGTGTGGGAGCAGCGGCTCGCCGGCACCCCCTTCGCCGGCGTGCTCTCCTTCTCCGAGACCGAGCTGCGCGTCGTCGGAGCCGCCGAGGCCAGCGACGTGACGATCCAGATGCGCCAGGAGCTGTCGGGCCAGGCGCCGTCGCCGGACCGGGGCGAGGCTCCCGCGAAGCGAAGGAGACCCAGCTTCGGCGGCTGGCTGCTGCGCCGCGCCGCCCAGAGGACGATCAAGGAGGCTCTCGACGGCCTGGAGGAGATCAGTGTCTGAGCAGGCGCCCGACATGCGCTGGTGGGGCTGGGGCGCGGAAGGTGCCGGCGCGGGGCTCCCGGCCGACGCGCGGGCGTTCCTCCAGGAGCGCATCGGCGCCGGCGCGCGCCCCCGCGAGCACGTGCCGCTCGGGGAGGTGAAGCTGGAGCCCTCGGCCCTCCCGGAGCGCGCGCGGGCCGCCTTGGCGGCGATCGTGGGGGAGGGGGGCGTGCGCGAGGATCACGCCGAACGCGTGCTGCACGCGGCCGGCAAGGGCTACCCGGACCTGGTCAGGCTGCGGGCGGGCACCCCCGACGGGGCACCCGACGCGGTGCTGTACCCGCACGGCCACGAGCAGGTGCGTGCGCTGCTCGAGTGCTGCGCGCAGGAATCGGTGGCGGTCGTCCCCTTCGGCGGCGGCACGAGCGTCGTCGGCGGCGTCGCGCCGCTGCGCGGGCGGCACGCGGCCGTCATCGCGCTCGACATGCGCGGCCTCGGCGAGCTGGTGGCGCTCGACGACACCTCGGCGACCGCGACGGTCGGCGCAGGGATGCGCGCGCCCGCGCTCGAGCGGGCGCTGGCGCCGCACGGGCTGACCTTGGGCCACTTCCCCCAGTCGTATGAGTACGTGTCGCTCGGAGGCTGCGCCGCCACGCGCTCCGCCGGGCAGGCCTCGACCGGATATGGCGCGATCGAGAAGATGGTGCTCGGCCTGCGCCTCGCGGCTCCGGCGGGCGAGATCGCGCTGAAGGCGCTTCCTGCCACCGCCGCCGGGCCGAGCGTGCGAGGGCTGCTCGTCGGCTCGGAGGGGACGCTCGGCGTGATCACCGAGCTCGCGCTGCGCGTGCGCGCGGCACCCGTCGCAAAGGCATACGACGGCATGTTCTTCCGCGACTTCGCGACGGGCTGCGAGGCGCTGCGCGAGCTGGCGCGTGCGCATGCGCTGCCCGACGTCGCGCGCCTGTCCGATCGCGCCGAGACCGAAGTCTCGCTGGCGCTCGCGGGCGACGGCGGCGTCAAGGGGCGCATCGGGCGCGCGTACATCGGCGCGCGGGGCTACGCGGACGGCTGCATCGCGATCCTCGGCTTCGAGGGCGACAGCCACGAGGTCCCGGCACGGCGGCGCCGCGCGATGCGCCTGCTGCGCCGCGCCGGCGGGCTCGCGCTCGGCTCATCGCCCGGCGAGGCGTGGCAGCACGGCCGCTTCGCGGCGCCGTACCTGCGCGACGAGTTGCTCGACGCGGGCGTGATGGTGGAGACGCTCGAGACGGCCACCCCCTGGTCCAACGTCCAGCGGCTGCACGGCGCCGTGCGCGACGCCATCGCCGCCGCACTGGACGCGCAGGGGACACCGGGGATCGTGATGTGCCACGTCTCGCACCTGTACGAGACGGGCGCGTCGCTCTACTTCACGTTCATCGCGCGCCAGATCGAGGGCGCGGAGATCGAGCAGTGGCGCCTCGTCAAGCGCGCCGCCGGCGACGCGATCGAGGACGCAGGCGGGACGATCACCCACCACCACGCGGTGGGCGTCGACCACGTGCCGTGGATGGAGCGCGAGATCGGCGCCGACAGCCTTCAGGCGCTCGCGGCGGTGAAGGAGCGCCTGGACCCGGCCGGGATCATGAACCCCGGCAAGCTCCTGCTCACAGGTTGAGGTGCCCCCGCAGGACGACCGGCCCGGGCCTGCTCGGGCGCACGCTCGTCTCGCGCGTCAGCAGGATTTCTTTGTAGTCGGAGGCGTTGCTCGGCAGCAGCGCCGCGCCGGCCAGTTTGTGGCTGGCGCCGACGGGCGGGCTCTTGCTCAACGCGAGCGCGTTGCTGGGCGAGTTGTAGAGCCATACCGCGTAGAACGTTTTGCCGCTCGTCGAGGGGATGTGTTCGGCCTGGATGAAGAAGGCTTTCTTTTCGCCTTCGGTGAGGATCTGGACCGTCCCCGTGCTCGGGCTCGCCGGGTTCTGCGGGTGCATCGTGATGCGTGCCTGCGCTTTCGCCTGCGCGGAGGAGGTTTTCGTCGTCGTGGAGGATCTCTTGTGCGAGGAGCTGCCATCGGTGACCACCACGATCACGACGACCACGGCCGCGATGATCGCCGCGAGCAGCAGGGCGCCGCCGACGCGCGAGCTCGGGCGTGCGTGCTGCGCGCTCGCTCCGAACGCCGCCGAGGCGTGCTCATCGCCGGCAGGCGCCCCTGCGCCGGGCGCAGCCTCCGGAGCGGTCGAGCCGGCGCCGCCGCCGGTCTGCGCGCTCGCGGGCGGCGGCGGTATCTCGGGCAGCCCGAACGGCGCGATCGGCATGAGCGCGAGAGCGACCGCGCGGGCCCAGTCGCCGGCCGCGGGCGAGCTCGCGATCAGCGTGCGGGTGCGCAGCCGCTCGCCGGCGTCGGCCTGCTGGCCCAGCAGGTACTCCCCGATCTCCTCGCGCTGGGCGGCGTCGAGCAGGCGCGCCTGTGCGGGCGCGAGCACCGCCAGCGCCGCGTGCGCGCGGTCGTGCACGGCCTGCGCTTCGATGCCGAGCATCCCGGCGACGTCGTCGTATCGCTTCTGCTGGCCCAGCAGGAGTGAGAGCGCCGCGCGCTGGTCGGGGGGAAGCTCGTCGATGCTGCTCATCTGTCGGGCGCCGCGGCGTGCTGCAGTGGGGCGGCCCGGCGGCTGCAGCGTAGGCTATCGTGGCGGCGCGATGGCCACGCCGGGCGCTGCAGAGCTCAAGCAGGCGATCAGGGGCTTTGACCGTCTGTACGGGCTGGAGCTGCTGAGCGTCTCGGACACCGAGGTGACCGCCACGGTGCCGGTTCGCGAGGAGATCAAGCAGCCGGCGGGGCTCGTGCACGGTGGCGTGTACGCCTCGATCGCCGAGTCTCTCGCGTCGATTGCGACCCACGTCGCCGTCGCCGGGCAGGGCGAGATGGCGATGGGACTCTCGAACGCCACGAGCTTCCTGCGCCCGATCACCGCGGGCACGATCCACGCCCGCGCGACGCGCCTTCACCGCGGGCGCACGACGTGGGTCTGGGACGTGCAGATCAGCGACGACGAGGGGCGCGTCTGCGCGATCACGCGCATGACGATCGCGGTGCGCCCGGCGCCCGCCTCCTAGCTGGGCAGCTTGCCGCCGACGGGCTTCTGGGACGGCAGCGGTTCGGCGCCGAAGCCGGTGTCCGGCTGCGGCGTGGGCAGCGGTTCGCCGGGGTTGCTGGGACGGTTGATCGCGACCATCGCGCGCGCGGCCGCCTTCGCGAGCGTCGCGTCGCGCGCGTAGACGTCGACGACGACCGGCCCCGTGGGGATCGCCAGCGCCCGTCCGGCTTCGGTGAGCTTCGCCGGCACGCCGCGCAGCGTCGTCGACCGAGGCGGGGGTGTCGCCCCCCGGCAGGAAGCTGTTGTCGGGGTTCGTGACGATGCGCAGGGGGGGCGTGCACGTGCCCTGACCGCCCTGCACGCAGTTGCCGTACTGGACGGTGAAGGCGCCGCTGGGGTCAGGGCCGGCATCGGTCAGCTGCATGCCTGCGAAGGCGGCCCCGACCCAGTACACCGCGAACGGCGAGACGACCATCTTCTCGAGCTCGTTGTGGGGGACGGGCTTGTCCTGCAGCGTGTCGCCGCACGAGGCGAGCGCGAGCGCGACGAGCGCGGCTGCGACGGCAGCCGCCACGCGCCGCCAGGCGCCGAGAGGAGGTGTTCCGAGCATCAGCCGCGGTAGGCGTTCGTGATCGGCATGCGGCGGTCGCGCCCGAACGCGCGCGCGGAGATCTTGATGCCGGGCGGCGCCTGGCGACGCTTGTACTCGGCCAGGTCGACGAGGCGGATGACGCGGTCGACGTCGGCCTCCGGCAGGCCCTCGGCGATCAGCTGCTCGCGGCTGCGGTCGAGCTCGACGTAGCCCTCGAGGATCCGGTCGAGCATCCCGTAGACCGGCAGCGAGTCCTCGTCGCGCTGGTCGGGGCGCAGCTCCGCCGACGGGGCGCGGGCGATGATCGAGGGCGGGATCGGCGCCGGCGCGCGCGGCGGCTCGCCGGGAGCGCTCTGAGCGCCGGCGGGCGAGTTGCGCCACTCGCACAGCCGGTAGACGAGCGTCTTCGGAACGTCCTTGATCACGGCGAACCCGCCCGCCAGGTCGCCGTAGAGGGTCGTGTAGCCCACCGACATCTCCGACTTGTTGCCGGTCGCCAGCACGAGCCAGCCGAACTTGTTGGAGAGGGCCATCAGCAGGTTGCCGCGGATCCGCGCCTGCAGGTTCTCCTCGGTGATGTCGGGCGGGCGCCCGGCGAACGAGCCGGCGAGATCCTGCCGGTAGGCCTCCATGATGTCCGCGATCGGCAGCTCGAGGCGTTCGACGCCGAGTGCCTCCGCGAGCGCGCGCGCGTCCTGCTGCGTGGATTGAGAGGAGTAGGGGGAGGGCATGATCGTCACCGACACTCGCTCCGGGCCCAGCGCGTCGGCCGCCACACACGCGACCAGGGCCGAGTCGATGCCACCGGAGAGGCCGAGGACCACGTGCGAGAAACCGTTCTTCTCGACGTAGTCGCGCAGCCCGAGACAGAGCGCGGCGTGCACCTCGGCCTCGACCGGCTCGAGCAGCGGCGCGAGGAGCCCACCGGCGCTGTTGGAGACCGTCTGCGACCGAGGCGCCGGGGGCGGTGGCGAGGTGCGCGACCGATCCGGGCGAGCGCCTGGCTGCCGCCCGCATGCTGGGGTCGCGCAGGCGCGCCGCGCCCGCGGCAGCGAGATCCACGTCGCAGACGAGCAGCTCCTCGCGGAACTGGACAGCGCGCGCGATCGTCTCGCCGCGGTGGTCGATGACGACCGAGTGCCCGTCGAAGACGAGCTCGTCCTGTCCGCCCACGAGCGCGCAGAACGCCACGCAGGCGATGTTGTCGCGGGCGCGCTGGGCCAGCATCCGCTCGCGCTCGATGCCCTTGCCCGCGTGGTAGGGGGAGGCGGAGATGTTGACGATCAGCGTCGCCCCGGCCTGTGCCTCTTCGCTCGCGGGCGGGCCCGGCTCCCAGATGTCCTCGCACACGGTCAGCCCGAGCGTCTGGCTCTCGAACCCCATCACCGCGCCGCCCGCGCCCGAGCGGAAGTAGCGCTGCTCGTCGAAGACGCCGTAGTTCGGCAGGTAGACCTTGCGGTAGATGGCGTGGACGGCACCGTCGGCGAGCACGGCGGCGGCGTTGTAGACGTCCTCGGCGCGCTCCGGGAAGCCGACCACCGCGACGACGTCGCGGACGTCCGAGGCGAGCTCTTCGAGCGCCCGGCGGGCGTCGGCCAGGAAGTGCTCCTTCAGCAGGAGGTCCTCGGGCGGGTAGCCGGTGAGCGCGAGCTCCGGAAACAGCACGAGCTCGGCGCCGGCCGCGCGGGCGTCCTCGATGTTCTGCGCGATCTTCCGCGCGTTGCCCGCGATGTCGCCGACGGTCGCGTTGATCTGGGCAAGGGCGAGCCGCAAGCTAGACGCCGCCCGAGATGAGCAGTGCTTTCACGCGCGTATCCTCGCAGCAAGCGGGGCCGAGGCCCTGCGGCAGCCCGGCTCAGCCTGCGCTGGCGGGCTTCGGCGCGGAGGCGCCTCGCGGCCCCGTCTGCGAGCGCTTCTTGGCGGCGGCTTTGCGCTTGCCGGTGGCCCCGGTCGGGGCCAGGCCCGCGGCGCGGTAGAGCGAGGCGATCGCCCATTTCAGGTCGTCGGCGATCGCTTCCAGCTCGGGCAGCGCGTCGTAGTCGCCGAGCAACCCGAAGCCGAGGTGGCCGTTGTAGCTCATGACCGCGATCCCGAGCGCCTGGCGGGCGGCGAGCGGCACGACGGGGTAGAGGCCCTTGAGCTCGCGGCCGAGCAGGTAGAGGGGGAACTGCGGGCCGGGCACGTTCGTCACCACGAGGTTGAAGAACTGCTGGCGCGCCTGGAGCCGCGCGGCCTGGCTGAGGATGGTCGGCGGGGCGAAGCCCGCGAGCTCTGTCAGCACCTGGGCGCCGACCGCCTGCCCGGATCTCTTCAGGTCCTCCATCGACGCGGAGACCGTGGTGAGCGCCTCCGCCGGCGAGGTGATCCCGACCGGCAGCGGCGCCCACATCGCAGCGACCTGGTTGCCGAGCGCGCCCCGCTGCGCCTTCGTGCGCACGGACACGGGCACCATCGCCTTCAGCACGAGGCCGTCGGTGTCCTCGCCCTGGCGGCGCAGGTAGCGCCCCAGCGCGAGCGTGACCGAGGTCAGCACGGCGTCGTTGAGCGTGCCGCCGAGCGAGTCCTTGATCGCTTTGAAGCGGCCGAGGTCGGCGTCGACGAACGTGTAGCGGCGGTGCGGGCCGATGTCCACGTTGAACGGGCTCGGGGGCGCCGGCGAGCGCACGCCCGCGATCGTCGTGGCGCCGACGTTCACGAGCCCCTCGCGCACCTGCGCGACCGCGCGGCGCGGCGCTCGCATCAGCGCGCGCGCTCCGCGCATCATCTCGCTGGGAACGGTCCCGCGCTCGATCAGAGCCTCGCCCAGCAGCTTGGCGCGGCCCGGCAGCGGCTTGGCGCTCCACTGCTCGCCCGGGGCGACGGGGGCGGGGTCGCGCGAGGTGTCGAACAGCACGGTCGTGATGTCCACTCCCGAGATCCCGTCGACGAGCGCGTGGTGGGTCTTGGCGATCACCGCGAAGCGGTTCCCGGACAGGCTCTGCACGAGCCAGATCTCCCACAGCGGCTTGTGCCGGTCCAGGCGCTGGGAGAACAGCCTCCCGGCGAGCCGCTTCAGCGCGGCGTCGTCGGCCGGCTTCGGCAGCGCGGTGTGGCGGATGTGGTAGTAGGGGTTGAAGTGGGGGTCGTCGGTCCACACCGGGCGCCCCTGGTCGAGCGGGACGTAGGCGAGCCGCTGCCGGTAGCGCGGCACGAGGTGCAGGCGCGACTCGACGTGGTCGACGAACTCCGAGTGGGTGGGCGCCGAGCCCGCGAAGACCATCACCGAGGCGACGTGCATGTGCGCGGTGGAGTGATCCTCGAGGTGCAGGAACGTCGTGTCCAGCGCGGTCAGGCGGTCCGGATTGGCCATCTCACGCGATTGTCGCTGATTCGGGCGACGGCGGCAACGAGCCCTCGAAGAGCGTGCTTCCCGCGCACCCGCTCGCACCGTCGCGCGATCGCGAAACGGCCGACGGCGGCGAGAGAAAGCCCTGCAAATCGGCGCTTTCGTGCCGCCTGCCACTTGCCCGTTGTGTGACGGTGCTCACAGAAGATCGTTGTTCGCGCACCTAGCATCGCCGAACAACTGTTCGACTCGCCGAGTCGCCCTCTGGATGAGGGCGAACGGGGGAACCACTGCCGGCGCCGCCCCCTCAGGGCGCCGGACGGGGCGAATCCGCCGCTGATGCGGCGGTAACGGCCCGGATTCGCATGCGTCTGTTTCGCACGCGGACCGTCGTGAGCCCGACAGCTAACCCCGTAGGCGGACCTTACAAGGAGGTCTCAAAATCCCATTGTTCGTCCCCGCGACTCAGCCTGCGCCTGCCCTGGCGCCGGTGGACGTCGCAGCCGTGGCACCTGTCGTCTTTCCCGCGCCGGCTCCCACGTCACTGAAGGTCCGTCGCGAGCAGCTGAACGTGCTCGCCGGACACCCCGGCTCGATCGCCGGCACCCTGATGGAAGCGCACAGGCCCGCCCGCAAGGGACGCCTCGTCTCCCTGCAGGTGCTGATCCGGCACGGCTGGCACACGATGGCGCTGGCCCACACCGGGACGCGCGGGCGGTTCCGTTTCAGCTTCCGCCCTCAGCGCCTCGGCACACGCATGCTGCGGCTGCGCTTCCAGGGCGACTCGACGGCGCGCTCCTCACGCCGCCGGGTCGGCCGGCTGAACGTCTACCACCTCGCCGGCGCCTCCTGGTACGGCGGTGGCGGTGGGCTGGCCTGCGGCGGCGAGCTGACCAGCTCGACACTCGGCGTCGCCAACAAGACGCTGCCGTGCGGCACGCTGGTGACGCTGCACTACGGCAGCCGCACCATCCGCGTCCCGGTCGTGGACCGTGGCCCATATGTGGCGGGTCGCGAATTCGACCTCACCGAAGCCACCAAGCGTGCGCTCGGCTTCGGCGACACCGGGGACGTGTGGAGCACGAACTGACGAGCTGAGAGCCCGGCTCCGAGCGCCGGGCGAGGGTCCCGAGCCTGCGCAGCCCCTGAGAGGCTTCGTGCAGGGGTTGGGTTTCCGCACCGGGGACCGTTCAATCACCTGAATGTCCCCCGGTGCAAGCAGCCCTACGTGGCTGGAGAGCCTCGGCGAGTGGACCTGGCCCGGACACGGTTCCGCAGGCGCCGCCGAGGTGCTCCCGCCGCCGTGGGTCCCCTCGAGGCCACCCGCCTCCTCGCGTCAGGATGCGGGCGGCGCCGCGGCACTCCCGGCTCCCTGGCAGCGCGCCCGGCGGCTCGTCGTCGGCACGCTGCTCAGCGCGCTCGCCGTGGTGTGCCTGGCGCTCGCGCTGCAGGGCCGCCTCGGCTTCGGCGGCCATGAAGGCGTCGCGCCGGCGCGCGTCGCCGCCACGACACCGCCCGACCTGCTGGCGCGCCCGGAGCTGCGGCCGGTGAGCACCGACGCCGCGGGCAGCTCGATCGTCCACGCCCTCTACCCGTCGGCGGCGCTGCGCCGCCAGGGCTCCTTCTACATCTACGAGCCCCCCGGCTTCCATCGAGCGAGCGCCGCAGCGCGCTACCCGGTGCTCTACCTGCTGCACGGCAACAGCCAGAAGGCGACGGCGTTCCTGGAAATCGGGCTGCAGGAAGAGCTCGACCGCCTGATCTCCTCGCACGAGATCCCGCCGCTGATCGCCGTGATGATCCAGGGCGGCGGCGGCGCCAACAACTGGCGCAACCTCCACGACCAGTACTACGAAAGCTACGTGCTGGAAGCACAGGAGATCGTCGACGGGACGCTTCCGACCGTGGCCTCGCGCGGCGCCCGCGCGATCGCCGGCGTCTCGATGGGCGGCTACGGCGCCATGGAGCTCGCGCTCGAACAACCCCTCGCGCTTCGGCGTCGTCGAGAGCTGGCTCGGCTTCTTCGACGGCCTGGAAGAGCAGCTGCGGCTCGATGCGCACGCGATCCGCGCGCAAGGCCTGTCGGCGTTCCTCTACGGCGGCACGGAGGACAAGATCGCCGACCCCAGCGAGGACGCGCCGTTCGCAGCCGCCCTGCGCGCCGCCGGGGCCGACGCGCACAGCGCCGTGTACCCCGGCGAACACAACATGGAAACGGTGCAGGTCCACCTGCCCTCGATGCTCACGTTCGCCGGCCGCGCGCTCGCGAAGGACGCCGCCCATGGCACGCCTTGAGATCCGCCGCCACGCGCAGGCGCATCCGGCCGGAGCCCTGGGCGCCGGCGCCGTGGGAGCGTTCGCGTTCGGCGCCCTCGCCGGCGGCTCGGTCGCGCTCGGCGCGGTGGCGATCGGTCGCCTCGCGATCGGCCGGCTGGCCGTGCGCCGGATCGCGTTCTCCCGGGCCCGCGGCGGGGAGGTCGTGCTCGACTCGCTGGAGGTCGGGCGGCTGAAGGTCGGCACCCTCGTTCTCGACCGCGTCGAGAACGACCGCGGCGCCGACTGGCTGCGCAGCCAGTAACATCGTCGGAGCGTTCGGCGAAACGATCTCGGAGGTCCCGATGGCGACGGTGGGCAGCGACATCCGCAGCGTTGAAATCACCGACGACGAGCTGTGGGAGGACGGTCCGCCGCACGAGACCTTCAAGCGGCTGCGCGGCGAGTGCCCGGTCCACTGGACCGAGAAGATCCCCGAGTTCCCGCACGAGGCGGGCTTCTGGTCGGTCACGCTGGCCGACGACGTCCACGAGGTCAGCCGCGACTGGCAGACCTACTCCTCAGAACGCGGCGGCATCACGGCAGCCGGCGTGCTGCCGCTGGAGCTCTCGCAGGCGATGTTCATCGGCATGGACCCGCCGAAGCACGATCGCGTCAAGGCGCTGTTCCAGCGCGGCTTCACCCCCAAGCGGATCGCCGACCACGAGGAGCGTATCCGCGCCATCACGCTCGAAGTGCTCGACCGGCTCGACGGCCGGGAGACGTGCGACCTGGTCAATGAGGTCGCGCAGCCGGTCGTCGCGCGTGTGATCGGGAGCTTCATGGGCATCGCGCCCGAGGAAGACGCGATCTGGGCCGAGCTGATGAACGCCACGCTCGGCGGCGGCGACGAAGACCTCAACCCCGAGGGCCTCGACGCGATCATGGGCAAGCTCGTGCCCGAGGTGTTCGCGCGCTGCAACCGGCTGATCGCCGAGCGGCGCGAGTCGCCCACGGACGACCTGACGAGCGTGCTCGTGCACGCCGTCCTCGACGGCGAGAAACTCGAGGAGCACGAGATCGTGATGGGCTTCTTCCTGCTGATGGCGGCCGGCAACGACTCGACGAAGGCCACCTACTGCAGCGGCATGCGCGCGATCATGGAAGACCCCGAGCAGCGTGCGCTGCTGCTGGAGGACCCGTCGCTCGTGGCCGACGCCGTCGAGGAGTCGCTGCGCATGTTCCCGGCGTTCGCCCACTTCAGGCGCACCGCGAGCCACGACACCGAGCTGCACGGCCAGCAGATCAAGGAGGGCGAGAAGGTCGTCATGTGGTACGTGTCGTCCAACCGCGACGAGTCGCGCTACGAGGATCCGGACCGGTTCGACCTGCGGCGCAAAGCCGAGCACCAGGCGTTCGGCGCGGGCGGGCGGCACTTCTGCCTCGGCACCGCGCTCGCGCGCCTGGAGCTGCGGATCCTGATCGAGGAGACGCTGAAGCGCTACCCGAACGTCGCGATCGACGGCGCGCCGGAGTTCGTCGAATCGCCCTTCATCAACCAGCTGAAGACGCTGCCGGTCAGGCTCGACGGCTGAGCCGCGGGTGCCCGGGAGCGACCGGGGCCCGGTCCTCGAGACCCGGCGCCTGCTGCTGCGGCGCTGGCGCGCCGAGGACCTCGACCCGCTGGCCGAGCTGAACGCGGACGCGGAGGTGATGGAGCACTTCCCGGCGACGCTCTCGCGCACCGAGGCGGCGCTGCTGCTCGCGCGCCTGGAGGCCGGCTTCGAGCGCGACGGCTACGGGTTCTGGGCGGTCGAGATCCGCGGCGAGTGCCCGCTTGCGGGCTTCGTCGGCCTCTCCCCGGTGCCGGAGGACATCCCGCTGGCCCCAGGCGTCGAGGTCGGCTGGCGGCTCGGCCGCGAGCACTGGGGGAAGGGGATCGCCCGCGAGGCCGCCGAGGCCGCGCTGTCATACGGCTTCGGAACGCTCGATCTGGAGGAGATCGTCGCCTACACCGCGACCGGCAACGAGCGCTCGCGGCGCCTGATGGAGCGGCTCGGCATGAGCTACGACGCCGCCGCCGGCTTCGACCATCCGCGCGTCCGCAGCGAGAGCCCGCTCGCGGCGCACGTGGTGTACCGGCTCGCTCGCCCGGGCTGAGGAGCGAGCCGGGAGAGCTCCCGGCCCGCTCGCAGGCCGTGGCCGATCAGGTCGGCCCACCTCCTTCTTCGGAGCCGGGACCGCACAGCACCCCGACCACGGTGCCTGTACCGGCGTGGCCCGGACTCGGGCCGTAGCCCGCTTCGGTCGCGATCAGCACGACCGAGACGATGTCCCCGGAGATGACTTTGCCCTTCTTCGTGATCGAGTGCGAGGAGATCGCTTCGATCACCGGCGGCAGCGGCCCTTCCGGCGGGTCCGAGCTGTTGCCCGGGTCCGTCGTCCACGTGCCTCCGCAGCTGCCCGAGACTTCGTTGGCGAAGCCCTTGAACGAGGCCGGGGCGGTGCCACCGGAGAGCGAGTTGAGCTTCCACCACTGCGCGCCCCAGAACTCCACGTGCGTCCCGACAGTGGCGTTTTCGTCGCCGACGACGAAGTTTTCCGCCGCGCCCGCCGGAGCGGCCAGCGCGAGCGCCGCGCCGACGGTCGCCGCCACGAGCGCCAAGGCTCGCGCCAGGCGCGAGCGAGATGAATTGCGTCCCTGCATCCTCTTGAACCCCCTGTTGATGGACCAGGAAGGATCAGCCACGGCGCCGGCGCGCGCAATCGGACGTTCGGCCAGCGTTTTCTGGACGCGGAGGGTCTCGACCGCGGGGCGTCCAGACGCTGCGGCGGGGGAGGACACGACGCTCTGAGCGCGGCTGCCCCGGCTTGACACCCATGCGAACATACGTTCGCATGGGACCAAGGCCCTGGAGACCGGCGGGGGAGCTCGAGAAGGCCCTGGAGCGGGGAGACCTGCGCCACGCGGTCGCCCTCGCCGAGGAACTGCGCCTGGAGCGGGGGAGACCGATCGAGCTGGCGACGGCGGCCCGCTTCCTGCCGCTCATCGCGGCGGCGAGCCCGGGCGAGTACGACGCCTACGCGCTGCGCTGGCTGGGGCGCTGGGTCGCCGAGACGGGCACCGCCACGATCGAGCAGGCCGCGGTCCTCGCCGCCTCCCTCGCGGACCTGCCGGTCGAGCCGCGCATGCTCGCCGCGATCACGGGCACGCTGTAGGAGGGGTCGGCCTCCGGCGCGTATCGTGACGGTCGATGTGCGGGCGTTACACGAACACCGCGGGCCCCGAAGAACTCAACGATCGCTTCCACGTCCCGATCGAGAGCGCCGAGGGCACGCACCGCTACAACGTCGCGCCGACCGAAGAGGTGCTGGCGGTGGTGCTGGATCCCTCAGCGCCGTCGCACCGGCGCGCTGAGCTGATGCGCTGGGGGCTCGTGCCCTCGTGGTCGACCGAGATCAAGGGCCCGCTGCTGATCAACGCGCGCATGGAGACCGTCGCCGAGAAGCCGGCCTACCGCCGTCTGATCCCGCGCGCCGCGCGCCGCGCGCTCCAGCTCGCCGACGGCTACTACGAGTGGCTCAAACCGGAGCGGCGCGGCGAGCTCAAGCAGCCGTTCCACTTCAGGGTCGACGGCGGCGCGCCGTTCGCGTTCGCCTCGCTGTGGACGCCGGCGAAGGTCGAAGGGGAGTGGCTGCACAGCATCACGCTGCTCACCTGCGACTCGGCGTCCAACCGCGTCGCGGCCGCGATCCACGACCGCATGCCGGTGATCCTGGCCGATGAGGACGCGCAGAACGCGTGGCTCGATCCGTCGGTCGGCGCCGAGGAAGCGCTCGCATTGTGCGGGCCGCTGCCGGAACAGCGGCTGTCGGCGCACCCGGCCAATCCGGCCGTCAACAAGGTCGGGGACGACGTGCCGGAAGGGCCGGAGCTGCTGGTGGCGCCGGCCTGAGCCGCGCCCTACTCGCCCGTCAGCCACCGCCGCGGGTTCGCCACGAAGATCGTGTCGAACACCGCGTCGTCCATCACGCCCATCTCGCGCAGGGCGGGGACGACCTCCTCGAAGACCAGGGCCATCGACCAGTTGCGGATCGCGCCCTGGCTCTCGAACACCTCGGCCGCCTCGGGCGGGAACCAGTCGATCGAGGCGCAGAAGTCCTGCGAGACGATCAGCCGCTCCGCGTGCCCGCGGCGCAGCAGCTCGGCGGCCACGGCGTTGCGCTTGTCGATCGGCAGGTACATCTCCAGGCCGTAGCGGTCGAGGCCCACGTAGACGCCCTTGGCCAGCAGGCCCTCGATGTAGCCGATGTCCTCGCTGTCGCCGCAGTGCGCGATCTGCACGCGGTCGAGCGGGACGCCCTCCTCCTCGAAGATCTCGACCTGCCGCGGGCCGGTGCCCACAGCCGGCATCGAGTGGGCCATGATCGGCGCGCCCGTCTGCAGGCTCGCGCGCGCGCAGGCACGGTGGATCTTCTCCACGTGCTCGGTCACGCCCGCGGCGTCGGCGGCGCACTTCAGGAAGGCAGCGCGGATGTCGGTCCCCTGGCAGCCGCGTTCGATGTCCTCGACGAAGTGGTCGGCCATCACGTCCACGTCGCGGTTCTCGAAGTAGTGGGGGAGGTAGTCGTAGCTGTAGATGCCGGTGCAGGCGACGATCCGCACGCCGGTCTCGTCGGCGACCCGCTTCATGAAGCGCACGTCGCGGCCGCCGAACATGGCTGTGGCGTCGACGATCGTGCGAACCCCGTGCTCGGCAGCGCCACGGACCGCCACCAGGGCTGCGTCGAGCTCCAGCGCGTCGTCGTAGCGCCCGGGCCACTGCTCGTGCACGGCCTCGTCGCGGAAGCGCACGTGCTCGTGTCCCAGCACGATCCCCAGCTCACCCGCATCGACCGGGCCCTGCACCGTCTGCACCTGCGCCACCGCTGCCTCCTCTGTCGTTGGTGTCCGAGCCGCGCTGTCTCTCTCAGCGCAGCGGCGCGCCCCACTCGGTTTCGTCGCGCAGCTGCTTCTTGAGCAGCTTGCCGCCCGGGTTGCGCGGGAGCGGCTCGCCGCGGGTGGCGACGTACTGGGGCACCTTGAAGTCGGCCAGGTGATCGCGGCAGTACGCGATCACGGCATCCACGTCGAGTTCGGACCCGCCCGCCGGCACGATCACCGCGCCGACCTTCTCGCCCATCATCTCGTCGGGCACCGCGACGACGGCGGCCTCGCCCACGCCCGGCGCGCCCGCCAAGGCGTTTTCGACCTCGATCGAGTACACGTTCTCGCCGCCGCGGTTGATCATGTCCTTCTTGCGGTCGACGATGTAGAGCAGACCGTCGCCGTCCACGCGCGCGAGATCGCCGGTGTGGAGCCAGCCGTCCACGAACGTCTCGGCCGTCGCCTCCGGCTTGTTCCAGTAGCCCTCGACGACGTTCGGCGCGCGCACGAGCAGCTCGCCCACGCCGGTCTCCGGGTCCGGCTCGTCCACGGCGAGGTCGACGACCGGCATCGCGAAGCCGACGGAGTCCGCGTGCTGTTCGGCCTCCTCGTCGGGCAGGAACGAGGTGAGCGAGGAGGTCTCCGTGAGCCCGAAGCCGTTGCCGACGCGGGCACCGGGGAACGCCTCCTTGATGCGATGCACGAGGCTCTCGGCGATCGGCGCGCCGCCGTAGGAGATCCAGCGCACGTGGCTCACGTCGAGCTCGGCGAAGCGGGGGTGGTTGACGACGGCGTGGTAGATCGCCGGCACCGAGACGAGCTGGTTGACGTGGTGCTCGCCGACGGCGGTGAAGAAGCCGTCGAAGTCCAGCGGGCCCGACAGGATCTCGACGCGGCCGCCGAGCTCGAGCAGCGGGATCAGCTGGCTGTTGCAGCCGGTGACGTGGAACAGCGGCACCGACACCAGCGTCGAGATCTCCGGGCCTTCGGAGCGGTCGATCGGGTTGCAGCGCAGCGCGTTCTCGCTGTTCGTCAGGAAGTTCCCGTGGGAGGTCATCGCGCCCTTCGGGAAGCCGGTCGTGCCGCTCGTGTAGAAGATCGCCGCCAGGTCGTCGTGCGAGAGCCGCTCGGGCTCGATCGCATGACCGGCGGGCAGCGTCGCGCCGGGCTCGAACGTGTACTTCGCCCCCGAGTCCCCGACCACGTAGGCGACCTCGTCCTCGGTGAAGCGGGTGTTGACCGGCACCACGACGGCGCCGAGCATCTGCGTGCCGAAGAACGCGAGCACCCAGTCGATGCCGTTGGCGAGGCGGGTCGCAACACGGTCGCCCCGTTGAACGCCCTCATTGCGCAGGCCGCCGGCGACGCGTGCGGAGCGCTCCCACAGCTCGCCGTAGGAGAGCGATTCGCCGCCCACCTCGAGGACGGCGGTCGCAGCCGCGTCGCGTTCCACGCTCGCCGCGAGCATCGCGACCAGCGACTCCGGCCGCCCTGTGTACCGGGCGCGGCCCTGCTCGTCGCGCTCCACTCCGGACTCGTCGAACGGGTTGCGGCCCCGTGGCAGTGGCTCAGGCACGGCTCTCTCCTCCTCGATTTGCGCTGTGAGCCTACATCGGAATGAGGCTCACGCGCCGAAGTGTCTCGACGCGATCTGCTCGACGGTGCCCATGGTGCGGATCGTCATCGGCCCGAGCGCCCGCTCGAGCGCCTTCATGTCGAGCGCCGATTCGCTGATGCCGGCGGCCGGCAGCCAGAACAGCTCGCGCTCTGCGAACGCGAGCGCGTCTTCATCGCCCGCCAGCGACAGCGCCTCGCGACGCGCGCCGCCGTCCGGCGCGCTCCCGAGCAGCATCACCTGAGGCTTGCCGTGCAGCCGCGCGCTCGTCGCCGCGTCGAACGGCTCCGCGGACGCGATCTCGAGCAGCTCGGGCCCCGCGCGCAGGAAGGTCGCCACCGGATAGCCGAGCAGCGAGGCCAGCTCGGCTTCGATCCGTTCCGCGAGCGCCTGCTCGCCGGCGCGCTTCGGCGCCGAGAAGACGACGTTCCCGCTCGCGCGGAAGGTCGCGACGTCGGCCAGCCCGATCGCCTCGAAGTGGCCGCGCAGCTCCTCGTTGGTGAGCCGGCGCCTGCCGAGGTTCATGCCTTTCAGGAAGGCGGCGTGAGTGGGCACGCCGGGAAGTTACCCGCAGGCGTGTCCCTCGGTCGGGACGGAGCTCGGCGCCGGGTCCGGTCAGGCGGTTGCGGAGGCGCCGACGCGATCCGCGAGGATCGCGGCGAGGCGAGCGCGGTGGCGCTTGCCGCCTCCGAGCAGCGCGGCGTCCATCTGCGCGCGCTTGTAGAGCCAGTGCACGTCGGCCTCCCAGGTGAAGCCGATGCCGCCGTGCATCTGGATCGCCGAGGCCGTCACCTCGCGACCGGCAGCGGACGCGGTGGCCTTCGCCATCGCGGCGGCCTCGGCGAGCGCCTCGGGGTCGGCGTCGGCCGTCCAGCCCGCGAAGGCCGCGGTCGAGCGCGCCCGCTCGGTTTCGAGCAGCATCTGCGCGCAGCGATGCGAGACGGCCTGGTAGGAGCCGACCGGGACGCCGAACTGCTTGCGGTCCTTGACGTACTCGACGGTCATGTGCACGGCCCGGTCGCAGACGCCGACGAGCTCGGAGCTGACCGAGACGAGCGCGCGACCGAGACCGGCGCAGGCGCTGCCGTCGCCGATCGTCTCGCCGGCGCCGGCGCTCACACGCGCAGTCGAGCGCGTGGGGTCGACCGACTGCACGAGGGTCACCTCGGCTTCCTCGGCGCTGACGATGCGTCCGCTTCCGTCGTCCTCGACCAGGACGAAGACACCCGCCTCGTTACCGCCGATCACGAGCTCGGCGACGCCGTCGCGCAGCTCGCCCAGGGCGCCGACGGTCTCGCCCGAGGCGAGGCCGGGCAGCCAGCGCTCGCGCTGCTCGGCGGTGCCGTCCTGCTGGATCACGGTCGCCGCCATCGTGCTCGGCAGGAACGGCACGGGCGCGAGCGAGCGGCCCAGCTCCTCGCAGAGGATCGACAGCTCGACCTGGCCCAGACCCTGGCCGCCGTGCTCCTCGGCGATCGCGATGCCGGGCCAGCCGAGCTCCCGCAGCTCGCCCCAGAGGGCCTCGTCCGTGGTGCTCAGCTCGGCGTGCTCGCGGACGCGCTCGGGACGGGCGCGGTCGGCCAGCAGCTCGCGGGCGGTGCGCTGGATCTCGCGCTGGTCGTCGGTGAGGCCGAAGTCCATGACTAGGCGGCCACCTTCAGCCGCGGCAGGCCGAGCACGCGCTCGGCGACGATGTTCTTGAGCACCTCGGTCGTGCCGCCCTCGATCGTGTTGCCGCGGGCGCGCAGGAACTCGTAGCTCCAGCTGGTTCCGGAGGTCAGCGCGGCGGGGCCGACGATGTCCACAGCGAGCTGGGTGAGGCGCTGGTTGGTGTCGGACCACAGCCACTTGACGAGCGAGCCCTCCGGGCCGGGCTGGCCGTAGCGCTCGACGTCGGTCAGGCCCTTCCACGCGAGCAGGCGGATCGACTCGCAGCGCATGTGCAGCTCGGCCAGCTCGTCGGCGTAGAGCGGGTCCTCGAGCAGCCCGCGCTCGGCCGCGACGGCGATCGTGTCGTCGAGCAGCTGGCGCAGGCGGATCTGCAGCGCGAAGCCGAGGCCGGCGCGCTCGTTCATCAGCGTGGTGAGCGCGACCTTCCAGCCGTTGCCGACGCCACCGACGACGTTCTCGTCGGGGATCCGCGCGTCCTCGATGAAGAGCTCGTTGAACTCCGCCTCGCCGGTGATCTGGCGCAGCGGGCGGACCTGCACGGCGTCCTGCTCCATGTCCATCAGGAAGTAGGTGAGGCCCTTGTGCTTGGGGACCTCGCTGTCGGTGCGGGCGACGAGCATGCACCACTTCGAGTACTGGGCGCCGCTGGTCCACACCTTCTGGCCGTTGATCACCCATTCGTCGCCGTCCTTGACGGCGCGCGTCTTCAGCGCGGCGAGGTCCGAGCCGGCCTCGGGCTCGGAGAAGCCCTGGCACCAGATCTCCTCGGCGCTGAGGATGGGGGAGAGGTAGCGCTCCTTCTGCTCGTCTGTGCCCCAGACCATCAGCGTCGGGCCGCCGAGCAGAAGCCCGAGCACGTTCGCCGGGAGCGGCACGCGGGCGCGGCCGATCTCCTCGAAGTAGATCGCCGACTCCGTCAGCGACGCGCCGCGGCCGCCGTACTCGGTCGGCCACGCGGGGGCCGCCCAGCCGGCGTCGTAGAGCCGGCGCTGCCAGTCACGCCGCCAGGCGTAGTGGGCGTCCTCGCCGCCGTCCGTGGGCTCGGCCTCGGGGCGGTTGTCGGCGAGCCATCCGCGCAGCTCGTCGCGGAAGGCGATCTCCTGTGGGCTGAAGGTGAGGTCCATCGGGGTGCAAAAGCCTACCCAGGTGAGACATCCGGCGCGCCGTGACCGGAATCCGGCTAGGTGATCTGGATCGGCGTCCCGAGTCCGATCAGCGACCACAGCCGTGCGACGTCGGCGTCGCGCATGCGGATGCAGCCGTGGGAGGGCCGGCCGGGGATCAGCTGCGGTTCGTTCGTGCCGTGGATGCCGACGACGCCGCCGCCGGGCCATTCGCTCAGGGTGGGCGCGTAGGCGCTCGTGCCGAGCGCGAACGGCCCGTAGACCGGAGAGCCGACCGCGCGCAGCTTCTCGAGCACGTAGAACTCCCCGGCGGGCGTGACCGTGCTCGGCTTGCCGACCCCGACGCGCGCGCTGAAGACCGCCTTGCCTTCCCGGTAGAGGGTCGCGGTGAGCGAGCTCTGGTCGACGCGCAGGTAGCTCTTGACGACGTGCAGCGAGCCGAGCGCGGAGCGCGGCACCCAGCCGCGGCGGCCGTTCGGCCGCGCCGGTACCTCGATCTGAAGCCAGGTCCCGCCCGAGTGGCTGTGCGCCGACGCCAGCACGACGTACAGCTCGGCCTGGTCGTCGACCGTGAGGAAGCGCAAGCGCCCGAGCGGGCGCCCGTGCGCCGAGGGCGTGGCGCGGATCACCGAGCTGCTCGTGGGGTAGGCCCAGCGCGAGAGCGAGCGCAGGTTCGAGAGCTTCTTCACGACCAGCGGCGGCGCGGCCGCGCTCGCCGGGGCGCCGGCCAGAGCGCAGGCGAGCAGGATTGCGAGCAGGCTGCCGAGCGGCCGGCGCAGCCGGGCTTTCTCGCAGCGTCCATGTCGCCCCAATTACCCCGTGAAGTGCGGGGTGATGACAGCGGAGTGGCAGTGCACGACGGTCAGGCCGCGGGAGCCTTTGGCAGCTTTCCCGCCGGAGGTGGCCGGTTTCATCGTGATCGTCGCCTTGACGCGGTGCGGGCCGACCTTCAGCTTTGACACGTCGATCCTGATCGAGAGCAGACCTTTGCGCGCGTTGCTCGCCGTCATGCGCTTCAGCCGGCGCCCGTCCAGGTAGAAGATCACGCTGCTGACACCCGCCGACTTGACGCTGGCGGTGAAGCTGCTGCGCACGCAGCCCTGCGGCCCGCGCAACGACGGCACGGTCGCCGAGGCGAACCCCAGGACGCCCGATTTGCTGCTCGTCGTCGAGCTGGCGCCGGAGGTGCCGAGCACGCCGGATTTCGGCGTCGGGGTCGTGGTCGGGGTCGTCGGTGTTTTCGGTTCTTCGTTTTTCGGTTCTTCCGCCGCCGCCGCCGCCCTTTTCTTCGGCGGTGGGAGTCACCACGACTCTGTTGGTTTCGTGGCTGATCGGTTCGCCTTCGCCTTCTTCGGGCGTGCCCGTGATGCCCGCGACGTTGACGACCGACCCGCCCGTGACATCGGCGGCCGTGATTTTGTGGGCGCAGACGATCGTGAACACGCCCATCGGTTCGACCGGCGTGCTCGGGAGCCCGGCGATCGTGCCGAGATCGCAGACGGCGTCGGTGAATTTGCTGAACGTGAGCGGCGTGTTGCCGGTGTTGGTGACGATCATCTCGTAGAGGATCGTCTGCCCGACCGCGCCGGTGAGCGTTTCCGCGGTGAACGGCCCGCCCAGGGACTGGAGCTTTTCGATCGCGAAGGCGGCGAACGGTTCGCAGCGCACCGACTGGTGGATGTCGAAGCCTCCTCTGAGCCCGTTCGTGTTCCAGTTGGAGCGGATGTCGACGGTCGTGGGGCCGACGGGCGCCGCGATCGGGATCACGCTCGTCGCTTCGCTGCCTTCGAAGGTGAACGTTTTGGCCGGGAAGGGGATGCGGATCACGGGCGGGGACTGCCTGCGGATCACCACGTACTGGTTCACGACGTTCGGGCTGCCGGGCGAGACGGGGAAGTCGTGGTAGTGCACCGTGATGCTCGTGCAGTTGATTTCGACTTCGGCGTTGGTGTCGGTTTTGTGGCCGACCGCCTGGATCTGGCGTTCTTCGGCGCGCACCTTTTTTTCGGCTTCGCGCGCCCTGCGTCGCGTGTCGCGTTCGGCGGCTCGCTGGTTGCGGTGCGCCCGGGCTTCGGCGATGTGCTGCGCGCGCGCCTGGCCCTTGGCCTCGCGCTGGGCGCGCGGCGAGCTTTCCGTTTCCGGCGTGGGTTCGCCGTCGCTGGCGAGGCCCGCGGGCGCGAGCACGACGAGTCCGAGGATCGCGAGGATCGCGAGTGCGAGCAGCCGGTTCCGGCGCACCCTCTTTGCGACTTTTCGGGGGCTTCGACGGTCGGGCCGGCGCCCCGAGCGCTCGGGGTCGCGTGCGGAACCCGATCTCATTCCGTTTCGCCTATCCGGTCCCGCTCCATGGGTAGTTTGCTCCCTTCGGCTTTGCCACATTCACCTGTTGCTCTCCGTCCCGCAGCTTCCCCCTCCAGGAGATGCGGCTAGCGCCGCTTCAGTGTCCCGCTAGCACCGCACGTATTGATCCCCTTGGCAGGGGGATCTTTGAGTGAGAAGAGGGGTGAGGCAACGGGTGATGCAGGCCTCACCCGATGACGCTCGGGACCGATATGATCCGGGCGTGTCCGAGCAGGGGACGATCACGGTGGCGGTGGGTCGTTTCGACGATCTGATCGCGCGCGGGCTGCGCGCCCTCATCGACGAGGACGAGCAGCTCGAGCTGGTCGCCGAGGACGTCGCGACCGCGCGGCTGCCGACGCTGCTGCGGGGGCGCCGCCCCAACGTGGCGATCGTCGACGCCGCATCGCTGCGCAGCCCCGCCGAGGTGCGCACCCTGTCCACGCGTCACTCGGCGACCCACCTGCTGCTGCTCGCAGACCGCCCGAGCAGCGTCGAGTCCGCACAGCTGCTCGCGTTCGGGGCCGCCGCGTGCCTGGCGAAGTCCACGCAGTCACGCGACGTGCTGAACGCCATCCATCTCGCCTCGCGCGGGCTGCAGCTGACGCCGCGCGACGCCCACGAGCTGACACGCGGGTCGGGGCTTCTGACGGCGCGGGAGGTCGACGTGCTGAGCGGCTTGCAGCGCCGGCGCTCGAACGCGCAGATCGCCGCGGAGCTGCACGTCAGCGTCGAGACGGTGCGCACCCACGCGCGCCACATCTACCGCAAGCTCGGCGTCGCATCGCGCCGCGAGCTGCTCGCGCCGAGCACGCTCGGCGGCGACGGCCGTCAGCGTCGCTAGATTCATCGCGTGGCGAGCGAGCCGTCTCTGCGCGTCGCTCATCTGGACGCCGACGCCTTCTACGTCTCGATCGAGCTGGGACGGCATCCGGAGCTGCGCGGCAGGCCGGTCGTGGTGGCCGGGAGCGGCCCCCGCGCGGTCGTCACGACGGCGAGCTACGAGGCCCGGCGCTACGGCATCGGCTCGGCGATGCCCGCGGCCCGCGCGCGGCGGCTGTGCCCGCAGGCCGTCTTCCTGCCGCCGGACTTCACCTCCTACCGCGACGTCTCGAAGCGCATGATGGCGATCGTCCGCAGCCAGGTCGAGCGCGTCGAGGTCGTCGGCCTCGACGAGGCCTACCTCGACCTCTCCGGGCTGTTCTCGCCGCGCGCCGCGATGCGGCGCCTGGTCGCCGAGATCTCGGCGGAGGTGGGGATCACGTGCTCGGTCGGCATCGGTCCCAACAAGCTCGTCGCGAAGGTCGCCTCGGATGCGGAGAAGCCCGCGGGCTTCGTCGTGCTGACGCGCGAGGAGGCATGCGCGCGCTTCGCGGGCGCGGCGCCGGGCCTGATCCCGGGCATCGGCCCGAAGACGGTCGAGAAGCTCGCGGCGATGGGGCTGACCACGCTCGGCGCGGTCGCCGCCGCCGAGGAGAGCGTGCTCGTCGACCGGTTCGGGCCGAACCTCGGTCGCGATCTCCAGCGGCGCGCCCGCTTCGAGCACTCCGGACGCATCTCCAGCGCGCGCAAGGTCGTCTCGGAGTCCCGCGAGCGCACCTTCGACGTCGACATCAGCGACGCCGGCGAGCTGCGCGCCGTGCTCGGAGAGATGGCCGTCCAGCTGTGTGCGAGCCTCGAGCGCAACGCGCGCAGCGGCCGCACGATCGGCATCAAGGTCCGCCTCGACGACTGGACGACCGTCACGCGCGCGCACACGGTTGCAAGCGCCACGCGCGACCCCGAGCTCGTCGCAGCCGAAGCGCTCAGGCTGCTCGACGAGTACGCGCCGCCGCGCCCCGTGCGCCTGCTCGGCGTGCGGGTTGCCGGGCTCCACGGCGACGACGCGCCGGACGCATCCGCGCAGGCGAGCGATCAGCTCGCGCTGCCCGTATAGGATCGATCCATGACGCTCGTGCGCATCGGCGAGGCCGAGCTGGACGTCGAACGCAGCGGCTCCGGCCCTCCTCTTCTCCTCATCATGGGGATGAGCGGGACCGCCCTGCACTGGGGGGAGCCGTTCCTGGAGGAGCTTCGCCGCGACTTCGACGTGATCGCGTTCGACCATCGCGGCGTCGGCGCCAGCACGCGCCTGGACGGCGGGATCACGACTCCGCAGATGGCGGCCGACGCGGCGGCGCTGCTCGACGCGCTCGAGATCGAGTCCGCTCACGTGATGGGCATCTCGATGGGCGGCATGGTCGCCCAGGAGCTGGTGCTCGCACGGCCCGAGCTCGTGCGCACGCTGACCCTCGGCTGCACCTACTGCGGCGGCCCTGACAGCGAGCTCGCGCCGCCCAGCGTGATCGAACGGCTCAGCGCGGCGATGAGCTCAGGCGACCGGGAGCGGGCGATCCGCACCGGCTGGGAGATCAACGTCTCGCCCGCGTTCGCGGCCGACGAGGAGCAATGGAGCCGGTTCCGCGCGATCGCCGAGCGCCGCGCCGTGGCGCTGCCGGTCGTGCTCGCCCAGCTGCAGGCGTGCGCGGCCCACGACACGAGCGCGCGGCTCGGCACGATCGACACGCCCACGCTCGTCGTCCACGGCACGGCCGACGAGCTGCTGCCGGTGGGCAACGGGCGCACGATCGCGGAGCTGATCGACGGCTCTCAGCTCGAGATCTTCGAGGACGTCGGCCACCTCTTCTTCTGGGAGCGCCCGCAGCAGAGCGCCGAGCTCCTCCGCGCCCACGCGGCCGTGCACGCCTGAGCCCGGGCGGCGCGGTGGCGGCCGAGCAGCCCGAGCCGCTGGAGATCCTCGCCGGCGGGACGCGGTTGAGCGGTGAGCTGAGCGGCGAGGGCACACCGGTAGCACTGCTCCACGGCCTCACCGCGACGCGACGCTACGTCGTGATGGGCTCGCGCACCCTGCAGCGATCGGGGCATCGCGTGCTGGCCTACGACGCCCGCGGTCACGGCGCCTCGGACCCGGCGGCCGACGGCGACTACGGCTACCCGCGGCTCGCCGGCGACCTCGCCGCGGCCCTGGACCGGGCGGGGTTCGAGCGCGCGGTGCTCGCCGGCGCCTCGATGGGTGCGCACACCGCCGTCCGGTTCGCGCTGGAGCACCCGCAGCGCGTCGCCGCGCTGGTGCTCGTCACGCCCGCGTTCGATCCCGCCTCCGCACGCAGCCCGGCGGAGCTCGCGCGCTGGGACGCCTTGGCCCACGGGCTGCGCGAGGGTGGGGTGGAGGGCTTCATCGCGGCATACGACCTCGACAGCGTGGCGCCGGCGATCAGGGACACCGTCGAGACCGTGCTGCGCCAGCGGCTCGCCGCGCACGAGCATCCTTCAGCGGTCGCGGACGCGCTCGAAGCGGTGCCGCGCTCAGCGCCGTTCGAGGACCCGGCGGAGCTGGCCCGCATCGAGGTCCCCGCGCTGGTCGTCGGCAGCCGCGACGAGTTCGACCCCGGCCATCCACTGGCGGTCGCACAGCGCTGGGCGGAGTGGCTGCCCGGCGCGCGACTCGTCGTCGAGGAGCCTGAGCGCTCCCCGATCGCCTGGCAGGGAGGGCAGCTCTCCCTGCTCATCGCCGAGGCCGCGCGTTCGTGATAACGTACACACGTATGCCAGTACGTGAATGGGACGGATCGAGCTACGACCGCATCTCCGGGGTCATGCAATCGATGGGCATGGAGGTGCTCTCGCGGCTGGAGCTGGCGGGCGACGAGACCGTGATCGACGCCGGCTGCGGCTCGGGGCGCGTCACCGAGGCGCTGCTCGCCCGCCTTCCGCACGGCCGCGTGATCGGCGTCGACGGCTCGCCGTCGATGATCGAGGCGGCGCGCGAGCGGCTCGGGCCGGACGTCGAGCTGCGGGTAGCCGACCTGCTCGAGCTGGAGGTGGCCGAGCCGGTCGACGCGATCCTCTCGACCGCGACCTTCCACTGGATCGGAGATCACGAGCGGCTGTTCGCGCAGCTGCGCGGATGCCTGGGACCCGGCGGCCGGCTGCTCGCGCAGTGCGGGGGAGAGGGCAACATCACCGGCCTGCGCGCGCGCGCGATGGCGGCCGGCGGTCGCGCGCCCTTCGCCGAGCACCTGGAGCGCTTCGAGCCGCCGTGGAACTACGCCGGCCCCGAGCAGACACGCGAACGGCTGCTGGCGGCGGGGTTCGCCGACGCCGAGTGCTGGCTCACGCCCGCGCCGCAGCAGCCCGAGCATCCGCGCGAGTTCCTCGAGACGATCGTCCTGCAGCCATACGTGCAGGCGCTTCCCGAGGAGCTCCGCGAGCCTTTCATGGACGCCGTGCTGCGGGAGCTGGGGGAGCCCGTCGTCGTCGACTACGTGCGCCTGAACATCGACGCCCGCGCCTGACGCCGCACGCGCATCGAGACCCTAGACTCGCAGGGCGTGAGGCTGCGAAGCGTCATCGCCGTGTCAGTGGGCGCGGTCGCGCTCTGGGCACCCGCCGGCGCGTCGGCGGCCGCGACGCTGTTCGTGAACACCACGGCGGACATGTCGCTCGCCGATCACCCCGAGCTGTGCGACCAGGCCAAAGGACCGCTGCAGAGCGTGTGCACCCTGCGTGCGGCGAGCGAAGCCGCGGCGACGCTCTCCGGGATCGCCAAAGGCGCCTCGGAAGTCGTCGTCTCGGTGCCCTCGGGCCACTTCACGCTCAGCAGGCGCGAACCGCTGCGCCTCGGCGACACCGCGCAGTGCCGCGGGGCCGGCGGCAGCGAAACGGCGTGCCCGCTCACGCTTGCCGGCGCCGGCGCTGACGCGACGGCGATCGACGGCGAAGGGGCGACCGGGCTGATCGGGATCGCCAAAGGCGCGGGCGCCGTGACGATCTCCGGGCTCACGCTGACGGGCGCGTCCTCGAGCGGCGGCGCGCTCGAGGACCGGGAAGGGCCGCCGGTGGCGGTCCTCGACAGCCGGCTGAGCGGGAACTCGGCCCCCTCGGGCGCCGGCGCCGCGGTCCAGCTCGAAAAGGCGACGATGCGGATCGCGCGCAGTGCGATCGAGGGCAACCGCGCGCGCGCCGACGGCGCGATCCTCCTCGAACAGGGCACCCTCGCGCTCGAACGCTCGAGCGTGACCGGCAACGAAGCGCCGCTCCAGGCGGCGGCGATCGGAGCGCTCGAAGGCTCCCATCTCACGCTCGTGGACACGACGGTGGCAGCCAACGGTGCCGGGGCCGAAGGCGCGATCGTGGCCGGGACCGGCAGCGACGTGGCCGTCCGCGACGCGACGCTCGCCGCCGGCGCCGGCGCCGCACTCGGGCTCGGCGCGGCGACGAGCGCGGAGGTCGAAGGCTCGATCGTGAGCGGCGCGCCCGGGATCTTCTGCGCGCCGGGGGTCGTGGTGAGCTCGAGCGCGCCCGGGATCCTTCGCGGCGGCGCCGCGGGATGCACGACGGCCGGCGTCCCGCCGAGCGAAGCCGACCCGGTGCTCGGCGCGCCCACGCAGACCGGCCTCGTCACGGTTCTGCCGCTGCTGCGCGGCAGCGCGGCGGTGAACGCCGGCGGCGCCTCCTGCCCCGGCAGCGCGGTCGAAGGTGCCGCCGTGGACGAGCGCGGTGTCCCGCGCCCGCTCGGCGCCGGTTGCGACCTCGGCGCCTTCGAGAGCGCCGCCGACGCGACGGTCTCGCTCATGGCCACCCCCGACCCGCCGAGCGCCGGCAGCCAGTTCTCGCTGACCGCGACCGTCAGCGCGGCGGGCGCGGACGCGCTGAGCGGCCTCACCGCGACGATCGCGTTGCCGCCCCTCGCGAACCTCGCCTCCTCACCCGCGGGCTGCACGGCGAGCTACCTGCCGGCGACGGTGCTGACGTGCAGCGTGGGAGCACTCGCGGCGGGCAGCTCGCGCCAGCTGGTCGTGAACGTCCGACCGCTCGAACCCGGAACGCTTGGGCTCGCGGCGAGCGTCCAGGCCGACCAGGCCGACTACGCGCCGGGCGACGACGGCGCCTCGCTTGCGCTGCCGGTGATCGCCGCCAGCCCCTTGCGCCCGGCCGCCGTGCTGGTCTCGCGCACGCTGCACATCGACCGCCAGTGGAACGCGCTGGCGCGGCTGCGCTGCGTCGGCGCCCGGATTCCGTGCACGACCGCGCTCGTGCTCTACGGCCTGCACGGGCCGATCGCGGCACACGGCGTGCACGCCGCCAAGCGGCTCGCCGGCGCGTCCTCGACCGTCGGCGCCGGGCGCACCGTGACCGTCGCGATCCCCTTGCCGAAGCGGGCGCGGAAGCTGCTCCGGCCCCATCGCCGGGCGCGCGTGAGGCTACTGCTCTCGACGGGCCTCGCGCCGCCCCGGCGCGCGCTGCTGACGGTGACGCTCGTGCGCGGACGCTGAGCTACACGGCAGAGAGCGTCTCGCCCTCGACGCCGGCGGCCAGCGCGGCGTAGCGGCCGCCCGCGGCGAGCAACTCATCGTGCGTGCCGCGTTCGATGATCCGTCCCTCGTCGAGCACGAGGATCTGGTCGGCGTCGCGGACCGTCGAGAGGCGGTGGGCGATCGCGATCGTCGTGCGTCCGCGCGCGAGCTCGTCGAGCGCCTGCTGGACCGCGCGCTCGGTCTCGGTGTCGAGCGCAGACGTGGCCTCGTCGAGGATCAGCACCGGCGGGTTGCGCAGCACCGTGCGCGCGATCGCGATGCGCTGCTTCTCGCCGCCCGAGAAGCGATAGCCGCGCTCGCCGACGGGTGTGTCGTAGCCGTCGGGCAGGGACGAGATCAGGTCGTGGATCTGCGCCGCACGGGCGGCCTCTTCGATCTCCTCGTCGCTCGCCTCGGGACAGGCGAAGCGGAGGTTCTCGCGGATCGAGGCGTGGAACAGATAGGTCTCCTGCGAGACCAGGCCGACGGTTTTCGCCAGCGACCCCAGCGTCATGTCGCGGATGTCGACGCCGTCGATGCTGACGCACCCGCGCTGGGGCTCATAGAGGCGGGCGACCAGGTAGGCGAGGGTGGTCTTGCCGGAGCCGGTCTCGCCGACAAGCGCGGTGCGCGTGCCCGGCAGGGACCTCGGCGTCGATGTCCGAGAGCGTCCAGGGCCCGTCCGGCGCGTAGCGGAACCACACGTGCTGCAGGCGGACGTCGCCACGGACGTCGGTGAGCTCACGCGCGTCGGGACGTTCGACGATGTCCACCGGCAGGTCCAGGTACTCGAAGATGCGGCCGAACAGCGCCAGCGAGGTCTGCACTTCCAAGCCGACCGAGAGCAGCGACTGGATCGGGAACAGCAGCCGGGTCTGCAAGCGTGGTGAAAGCGACGACGGTGCCGACCGAGATCGCGGGCCGCCGGCGAATTCGATGCCGCCGAACAGGTAGACGAGCGCCGGCATGATCGCGAAGCTCATCTGCACCGTGGCCATCCGCCAGCGCCCGGCCATGCGGGCCCGGACCTCCAGGTCGGCGAGTTCCCCGGACTCGTCGCTGAAGCGCCTCACCAGCTCCGGCGAGCGGCCCATCGTCTTGCCCAGCAGGATGCCCGAGACCGAAAGCGACTCCTCGACGAGGCTCGACATGTCTGCCAGGCGGCTCTGGCGGACGGATTGGATCCTTCGCCTCTCCTCGCCCACGCGGCGCGTCAGCCAGACGAAGAACGGCAAGAGGATCAGCGAGAAGACCGCCAGGCGCCAGTCGAGCAGGAACATCGCGACGATCGTCGCGACGACGGTCGTGACGTTCTGGACGATCGAGGTGGCGGTCGATGTCACCACGCTGTCGATCCCGCCGATGTCGTTGGCGATGCGCGACTGCACCTCGCCCGTCCGCGTGCGCGTGAAGAACGCCAGCGACATCCGCTGCAGGTGCGCGTACACCGCCGCCCGCAGGTCGTGCATCACGCGCTGGCCGACCTGGTTGGAGATCCACGTCTGCGCGACGCCGATCACGCTCGTGATCACCGACAGGGCGATCATGCCCGCAACCAGCTCGACCAGCAGTTCTGTGTCGTGCTGCGGGTAGGCCGTGTTGATGATTTCCCGCAGCAGGAACGGGCTGATCACGCCGAGCCCGGCCGCCAGGAAGATCAGGCTCAGCAGCAGGCCGAGGCGTTGCCGGTACGGGGTGAACAGCCGGGCGATACGGCGCAGCGACACTGGGGCAGCGGGGACGTCCTCGGGGCGTTGCTCTGGCCTTGGCCGGTGGCCGTCCCCCGAACGCCCCGGCGAGAAAGGCTGGGCGCTCACCGTTTTGACTGTAGCGGGCCGCCCGATCGCCGCCCGGTACGTTTTCGGGGTGACTGAGCTGCTCGAGCGAGGGGCCGAGCTCGCGGCGCTCGCGGACGCGGTCGCCCGCGCGGTCGCCGGCGACGGGGGAGTGGCGCTGATCGAAGGCCCGGCCGGCATCGGCAAGACGTGCCTGCTGAGCGCGTGCGAACGCGAGGGCGGGGCGGCGGGGATGCGCGTGCTGGACGCCCGCGGCGACCCCGTGACGATGGGTTCGCCGTTCGCCGCGGCGCGGGAACTGCTCGCACCGGCGCACACGGCCCCGCTCGAGGGGCCCGCGCGGCTGGCGGCGCCGGTGTTCGCCGAAGCCGAGGCCGAACCGGAGGGAGGCGACCGGCTCGCGAGCGTGATGCACGGCCTGCACTGGCTCGTCGCCGATCTCGCGGAACAAGCGCCGCTGCTGATCTGCATCGACGACGCACACTGGCTCGACGTCGCCTCCGCGCGCTTCGCCGCCTCCCTGGGCCGGCGCGCGCGATCGATGGCCGTGCTGGTGGTCCTCGCGAGGCGGAGCGGGGAGGGGGCTGACGCGTCCGGCCTCGCGGAGATCGCCGACCCGTTCCTCAGACTGCGGGCGCTCAGCCCCGACGCGGCCGAGACCGTCGTCAGAGCCCGCCTCGGGCCGCTGGCGGACCGGGAGCTGTCACGTGCCTGCCATCACGCGACGAACGGCAACCCGTTCTACCTGCGCGAGCTGCTGGACGCGCTCGCCCTGGAGCCTGACGGCCCATCCGCGGCCGCGGCCCTGCGCAGCGGCAGCATCGCCGGTGGAGCGATCGGGCGGACCGTGCTCGTCCGGCTCGCACGGCTGGGGGGCGATTGCGAGCAGCTCGCGCAGGCTGCCTCGATCCTCGCGCCCGGCTCGCCGTTGCGCCACGCGGCGACGCTGGCCGGACTCGATCGCGAGCGCGCGGCCGCCGCCGCCGACCGCCTGCGCTCGGCCGATCTGCTCGCGCCGCCCGTCGAGCTGTCGTTCGTGCATCCGCTCGTGCGCGAAGCCGTCGCGGGGGAGTTGCTGCCCTCGCGCCGCGGCGAGCTGCATGCCGCGGCGGCCGAGATGCTCGCCGAGGAGGGAGCCGCGCCCGACGTGGTTGCCGCGCATCTGATGTCCGCCGAGCCGTACGCCGAGGGGTGGGTCGTGGAGGCGCTGCGCCGCGCCGCGCGAGGGGCGCTGCGCCAGGGCGCCCCGGATGTCGCGGTCCCGTATCTGCGCCGGGCGCTGGCGGAGCCGCCCGCGCCGGGGGAGCGGCTCGGGGTCCTGATCGAGCTCGGCGACGCCGAGGCGAAGCTGCCGGTCGCGCAGGAGCACGCGGCGCTGCGCGAGGCGCTCGAGCTCGCGACGGATCCCGAGCAGCGCGCCGAGATCGCGCTGAAGCTCGCGCTCGCGCTGTTCGGCGCGATCCGCAGCGACGAGGGCCGCCGGGTGATCGAAGGCGTCCTCGACGCCGAACCGCGATTGCCACAGCGCGCGGCCGCGGAGCTGGAGCAGGCCCTGATCGGCGGCGGGATCGTGGATCTGGGCGGCGCGCGGTCGGTGCTCGCCCGCGCCCTCCCGCTGCTGGAGCGCGCCGAGCGCGGGGAGGTGTCAGAGCCGCGGATGTTGACTGCGCTCGCGATGGCGGGCGCCGCGGCTGGGATCCCGTCCGATCGCGTCACCGCGATGGCCCGGCAGGCGCTCGCCGACGAACGCCTGTTCACGCAGTGGCTCGACGACGGCTACGTGACCGCAACGGTCGCCCTGACCTGGGCCGATCAGCTGGAGGAGTCGGCGGCTGCCCAGGAGGCCGGGATCGCCGAGGCGCGCCGGCACGGGTGGAGCTCGATGTGGATGCAGCTGGAGGCGTTGCGCGCCGAGACGGCGCTGCGGGCCGGCGACCTGCGTCTGGCCGAGGAGCACGGGCAGCCCGCGCGCGAGCTCGCGTCGGAGCTCGGGGCGGCCGAGTTCGCCTCGTTGCCACTGGCCGGCGCGGCGCTCGAGCGCGGCGACGCTGCGCAGGCGCTCGCGCTGCTGGAGCAGGGCGGGCGCGAGACGGCGACTTGGCCGGCGGTGGCCGCGCTTGCGTTGCGCGGGCGTGCGCACGCCGCGGCCGGCGCGCCGGAGCGAGGGGTGACCGAGATGCTCGACGCCGCAGGCAGGATGGCTTACGCCGGTCTGCAGCTGAGCGTGATCGTCGACTGGGCGAGCGACGCGAGCCGGGCGCTCGCAGGGCTGGGGCGCCTCGACGAGGCACTCGAGCTTGCCGACCGCGAGCTCGCGGAGGCGCGCGTGTTCGGGGCGCCGCGGCGGCTCGGCGCCGCGCTCACCATGCGCGGGAGCCTCGAGCCGCGCGAAGGGGGACTGTCGATGCTGGCCGAAGCGGTTTCGGCGCTCGAGGGCTCGGGCGCGAGGCTCGAGCATGCCCGGGCGCTCATCGGCCTGGGCACCGCGATGTTGAGGACAGGCGAGCGCGAGCGGGCGCGCGCGCCGCTCTCGCTCGGCCTGGACATCGCGCACCGGTGCGGGGGAGCGGTGCTCGCTTCTCGCGCGAGGCAGGAGCTCGTCGCGAGCGGCGCACGTCCCCGGCGCGAGGCGCTCAGCGGCATCGACGCCCTCACGCCGGCGGAGTCCCGCACGGCGCGGCTGGCCGCCGGCGGGCTGACGAACCGCGCGATCGCGCAGACGCTCTTCCTCTCGACCAAGACCGTCGAGAAGCAGCTCTCGCAGGCCTACCTCAAGCTCGGCATCGCCGGTCGCCGCGAGCTCGCTGAGGCGCTCGCCGGACAAAGCGTGGGGGTCGCGCCGCAAAAAGAGTAGGGCGCTCCCTCTTGCCGCGGCAGCCGTTCCTTTGCGAGGGTCGCCGGGTGGGATCGAGCGCCGTCACGAGCGAGAACCCGTAGGCCGTGCGGATCGTGCTCTCGATCGATCGCGGGAACGGAACGATCTCCGGACGCCTGGCGGTCGAGGGCGGCCCGGCGAGCAGCTTCCACGGCTGGCTCGAGCTGATCTCCACGATCGAACGTGAGCTCGACACGCTTGGGGGGGACGGCGCCAAGCCGGCCGGTGGAGAGGTGGGAGCCGGGGCATGAGCCGCCGTACCGCCGCCACCGCCGGGCCAGCCACACGCCGGCCCCTCCGCCTCGCCCTCGCGACCGCTTGCCTCCTCGCTGCGGCCGCCCTGGCGTGGGGCGGAGGGGCGGCGGCGTCCTCCGGCCGTTCCTCCCGCGCCGGTGCCTCGCCGGCCGTCGCGGGCGCGGTCGGCTGGTCGGCTCCGGTGTCGATCGACGGCACCAACCACCTCAACGGGATCTCGTGCCCGTCGGCGACCCTGTGCGTGGCGGTCGACGGCGAAGGCCAGATCGTCACGTCGACCGACCCGGCCGGCGGGTCCGGGACGTGGACCGCGTCGCAGGTTCCCGGCGTCGTCGGCCTCGAGTCGGTCTCGTGCCCGACGAGCACCCTCTGCGTCGCGCAGGACGGCTCCGGTGATGTCGTGACCTCGACTGATCCGACAGGCGGCGGCGCAGCGTGGACGAAGGCGAACATCGCCGGCTCGGCCTCGCGCACCCAGATCGACCGCAGGTCCTCCTCAGCGGCCCCGGCGGCGTCCACATCGACGCGAAGGAAGAAGGCATCAACGTGACGCCCCACGGCGTCTACGTGCGACAGCCGTCGAGTGGGCAGACGGTGATCGAGCTTGCGCACGCGGCGCCCGGCGCGTGGACGGTGCAGCCCGCACCCGGCTCGGCGCCACTGAAGTCGGTCGCGCTCGCGCACCCGCTGCCCGCGCCCAGGATCCGTGCGCGTGTCGCGGGCCGTGGGGTCCGCCGCGTCCTCTCCTACTCGCTGCGCCCGCAGCCGGGGATGAGCGTGCGCTTCGTGGAAGGCGTCGACCGCGGCATCACCCCGATCGGGGACGCGAAAGGGGCGCGCGGGCGCATCGTCTTCAGCCCGTCGCTGGGGTCGGCGGGGCAGCGGACCGTGGTCGCGGAGGTGTTCCGTAACGGCCAGCTCGCCGAAAGCAAAGTCGTGGGCCGCTTCGCTCCCGGGCGGATCGCGCCTGGGCGCGCGCGGCACCTGAGGGCGCGCCGCCTGCGCGCAGGGTGGCGGATCACGTTCGTGCCGGGCGCCAACGCGACCGAGCACCTGGTGACGGTCCGGTTCGCAGACGGCGCGCAGATGCTCTTCGACGCGCCCCACGGCCGGGGGGCGCTGACGATCCCGGCGGGCATCGACCGCTCACGCCTCACCGCCGTCGAGGTCGTCGCGCTGCGCGGCGCGACGAGGGGGCGACCCACCGTGCTCCTCGCGCGGGTCACGCGCCGGCGCCATCGCTGAGCGCCGCGGACGGCCGGACCGCGTGGGATCGCGCCGGCCGCGGGAGAGAGGCACCACGGCCGGCGCGATCGCGAGCACATGAGCCGGCCGCGGAGGGGCATCCGCGGCCGACACGTCTGGGAGGACTAGGCGCCGGTCGGAGCCGCGGTGGCTCCGCCGCCGTGGTGCTCGCGCCGGACGAGCCAAGCGAGTGCATCACGCTCTCGGGGTTGCGCAGGGCACCGGCGATCGAGAGGATCGCGAAGCCGAGGCCGCTGAGCAGCAGGGCGATACCGACGACGATGCCGAACAGCCCGACCTGGGTGGCCATGTAGCTCGAGTTCAGCGCGCCTGCGAGCGCCGTCTCCTGGACCCACACTTCGCGGGCGGGGTTGTTCACCGGCGCCCCCTTCGGCGTCTTCAGGGCCTGCGATTCGACGTCGGTTCCCTTGCCGTCAGCCGTCGCGTAGCGCGGCATCTGCGCGTAGTACAGGCCGCCGGTCGCCTCGAGGGCGTGGATCGTCATGTACTGCGCGAAGCAGCGGGCCTGCGAGCCACTTTCGATGCGCTGTCCGGCCACGAGCAGGTCGGGATCGACAGCGTGTTGACGTTGAGCCCGGACTTGACGACCTCGGCCTTGATCGCCGTCGGCGTCATGTCCGGGGTGCCGACGATCTTCTGTTCGGCCAGGCTGTTGTGAACAGTGCTGCGCCCTTCGGCGCCCATCACGATCGCGCCGATCGCCGAACGCGACCAGCACGACCGCTGCGAGCATGCCGCCGATCTCCAATGCCCTTCTCATGACGTTCCTCCTCCGCCTCTCGTTTGCTGACTGGATCGAGTCTCCTGCCGCCCCACGCGCAGAGCATCCGCGCCGTGCACCACGATGACTGCGGCAAATGCCGCTATACGCAGGGGGTTTTCCCGCAGCAGCGAGCGCGCGCGAGGAACGCCCGGAGGCTCACGGCGCACCCGAGCCGCTCCCAGGCTCTACGCTCAGGGCATGCCGGTCGCCGGTACCTTACGACCTCTCCGAGGAGCAGATCCGCGTGCTCGGGTGCCTGCTGGAGAAGCAGCGCACGACGCCGGACGCCTACCCGCTGTCGCTGAACGCGCTGCGCCTCGCGTGCAACCAGTCGACGAACCGCGAGCCGGTCGTCGAGTACGACGAGGCCACGATCCGCGATGCCCTGCACCGGCTGGAACGGCGAGGCCTGACCCGGCTCGCCAGCGGCGCGGGGAGCCGGGCCGCCAAGTACCGGCATCTGCTCGCCGAAGCCCTGCCGATGGACCGCGGCGAGGAGGCCGTGATGCGACGTGCTGATGCTCCGCGGCGCGCAGACCCCGGGCGAGCTCAAGCAGCGCAGCGAGCGGACGCATCCCTTCGCCTCGCTCGCCGAGCTGCACGAGACGATCGAACGCCTGATCGAGCGCGGGCTGGTGGAGCGACTCACGCGCCGTCCCGGTCAGAAGGAGGAGCGCTACCGCCAGCTGCTCGGCGACGGCAGCGGAGCCGGCCGCCGCCGCGCCGGCGCCGCCGGCGCCCCGAGCAGATGAGGCGCCGGCCGGCGACGGTTTCGCGAGCCTCGAGGCGCGCATCGAGCGGTTCGAACGCGAGGTCGCCGAGCTGCGTGCGCAGGCGGGGGCCGGCGGGCCGGTGCACGTCCGCGCCCGCGAACGGCGGGGCGTGACGCATGGGCGGCGCGACGCTCACCGTGCTGGCGGCCTCGTCGGACACGGCGACCGGCGTCGGCATCCCGGTCGCCGTCGCGGCCGGCCTCGTCTCCTTCCTCTCGCCGTGCGTGCTGCCGCTCGTCCCCGGCTACCTCTCGACCGTGATCGGGGTCACGCCCCACGACCTGCAGGAGGGGGTGGGCATCAGGAGGGTGCTCGTGCCGAGCCTCCTGTTCATCGCGAGCTTCTCGGCGATCTTCATCCTGCTGGGGCTGAGCGCGACGGTGATCGGCCACTCACTGAACTCGCACAAACACGCGCTCGAGCAGATCGGGGGTTATCTGATCATCGCGATGGGAGTCTTCTTCCTCGCGACGCCGTTCGTCTCGATGTTGAACCGCGAGTGGCACTCCGAGACCCTCCTCAGGCACGCCGGCAGGGGCGGGCCGCTCATCGCCGGCGCCGCCTTCGCGATCGCGTGGACGCCCTGCACGAGCATCACGCTCGGCGCGATCCTCACGCAGGCAGCGATCTCTACCTCGGCGGCTCACGGCGCGCTGCTGCTGGCCTTCTACTCGCTCGGACTGGCGATCCCGTTCCTGCTGATCGCCGTGGCGTTCGATCGAATGACGAACGCGCTCGCGATCGTCAAGCGCCACTTCCCGGTGATCATCGGCATCGGCGGGCTCGTGATGATCGTGCTCGGCGTGCTGATCGTGACCGGTGAGTTCACGATCCTCAACAACAAAGCCCAGCAGCTCACGAGCGAACTCGGGCTGCCGAGCACGAACGTCTAGCGCCTCACGCGCGCCCGGGCCGTCCGCATCGGCCACGCGAGCGGCTAGGTGACGCTCAGGGCTGGCGGACCCAGGCTCGGCGATTGGTGTTCCAGCAGAACCAGTGCTGCGGGCTCCCGAGGCACTTCATGCGTTCGCCGGCGACGAGGAAGGTTTCGATGTCGGCAGCGTGGGCCCGCGCCGTCTGCTCCGCGAACCAGCAGGTCTCGCTCGTCTTCAGGCCGCCCGGACAGCTCGTGGCGGAGGCCGCCCGGCTCGTCTCGGTCTGGGTCCCGGCTGTTGAGGAGCCGCCACCGCCACCGCAACCCGCGAGCGCGGCGAGGACGATCAGGACGAGTGCGAACCGCGCCGGGGTCATAGCCTGGCCGGAGAGGGTACTTCAACCCGCCGGACGGGCGGCCCGGTTCAGGCCGCGGCGGTCCGGCCGGGGACGGATGCCCGCGAGGTAACGCCGATCCCGTCAGCGGGGCGACGACGCCGGCTGGGGCGCGGGGCGTTCCGCGCGGTACCGCGCTTCCCAGGCCTCCTGGTTGCGCTTGGCGTCGAGCACGAAAGGCGAGTAGCCGATGGCTTTGACGATCCCCTCGTTGATCGCGGAGTCGGGGGAGGGAAGGGGTCGCATGACGTCGACGAACAGCACCACGCGCGTGTCGTCGGTGTCGTTCCAGACCTCGTGGTTGAAGGTGTCGTCGAAGATCATCGACTTGCCCTCTTCCCAGTGGCGGTAGTCGTCGCCGACGCGGATGCGGCAGCTCTCGGCGTCCTCCGGGACGATCAGCCCCAGGTGGTAGCGCAGGACGCCCTTGTAGGGGCCGCGGTGGTCGAGGATGTGCTTGCGAGGGGAGAGAATGGAGATCATCGCCGTCTTCATGCCCGGGATCTCGCGCATGAGCGCGGCCGTGCGCGGGCACATCTCGACGCCGAGCTTCGCTTCGAAGCCGTAGCCGTAGAGGAAGAACGTCTTCCAGCGGTCGTCGTCGGTGATCTCCATCTGGTCCTTGGAGATGTCCTGGAAGTTGGCGAGCGCGTCACGGTCGGCGAGCAGCGCGGCCGCCTCGTCGCGGATCACCTCCCAGTTGGCCTCGATGTGCTCGACCCACGGGAAGCGCTCGAGGGGGAAGAACGTGGCGTCGCCGACCAGCGAGCGTTTGCCGATGAAGCGCTCGATCGGCGCGAGGATCCGCTCTCCGACCCGGATCGTCAGATCTACCGTCCGGTCCCACAGCGTCTTGTGCTCCATGTTGCGCACCTCCCATCCCCCCCGAGGGTTGACCGCTCCAGCTTAGTCGCGGGACGGACCGACCTCGTCCAGGGGGAGTAGGCTCGCTCATCTCGACAGAAGGAGGCTCGATGAGACGTGGGTTCCTGTTCGGCATCGCCGCAGCGTTCGGCGCTCGTGCGCTGATGCACCGCGTGTTGCTGTGGCAGTTCGCCCGCAACCTGGCGGCGCTCAACGCGGGCGATTACCGGCCGCTGCTCGCCAACTACGCCGACGACGCCGTGCTGCACTTCAACGACGGCCCGCACCGATGGGCCGGCGAGCACCGGGGCAAGGCCGCGATCGAGCGCTTCCTGCAGGAGTTCGTTGGGGCGGGCCTGGAAGGCGAGATCCGTGCGCTGTGGACCGGCGGGCCGCCATGGGCGATGACGATGGCGGTCCGCTTCGACGACGAAGCGACGGCCGGCGGCCGGCGGCTCTACGCCAACCGCGTGGCGATGGTGATCCGCACGCGCTGGGGGCGGATCGTCGAGCAGCAGGACTTCTACGAGGACAGCGAGCGCATTCCGGCGTTCGAGCAGGCGCTGCGCGAGCACGGGATCGAGCCCGTCGCGGCCTGAGCAACAGCAGCCCGAACTTCACGATCGTCGAGAAGCACGACAGCTAGGAGAACGACGAAGCCCCGGCGCGCTCTCGCGTCGCCGGGGCCTCATCGCCAATCAGGAGGGAGTCTTTACGCGGCCTCGCGCAGTGCCGCCAGCTCGGGGCTCTCCGCGAGCTTCTTCAGCGCGCGCTGCTCGAGCTGGGAGGCGCGCTCGGCGGAGAAGCCGAGCCGCTTGCCGATCGCGGTGAGCGTCTGGGGCTCCTCGCGGCCCGTGCCGAAGCGGAGGGTGAGCACCTTCCGCTCGGTTTCGGGCAGCTGGGAGATCGCACGGTGCACGATCTGCTCGCGCTCGTGCTCCCAGGCCGTCTCCTCCGGCGCCTCGGCGTCGGAGGGGAGCAGATCGCCCAGGGCGGTGTCGCCGTCCTCGCCGATCTGCTGGTCGAGGCTGACGAGCGCCGCCCGCTGGTGGCGCACCTCCTCGACCTGCTCGACCGGCAGGCCCGTCTCGGTGGCGAGCTCCTCGAGCGTCGGCTCGCGGCCGAGGCGCACGGACAGCTCGCGCTCGACGCGCCCGACCTTGCGGGAGCGCTGAGCCACGTGGACGGGCAGGCGGATCGTGCGGCCGGAGTTCTCCAGGCCGCGCTGGATCGCCTGACGGATCCAGAGCGTCGCGTAGGTCGAGAAGCGGAAGCCCTTGCGCCAGTCGAACTTCTCGCTGGCCCTGATCAGGCCGAGCATGCCCTCCTGCACCAGGTCGGCCAGGGGCAGCCCCTGGTTCTGGTACCGGCGGGCGTTCGAAGCCACGAGACGCAGATTCGAGTTCACGAGCAGTTCCTTGGCGTGCAGGTCACCGCGCTCGATCCGCTTGGCCAGGTCGATCTCCTGGGCGGGCGTGAGCAGCGGGTAGCGGCGCGAATGCGCCAGCAGCTGGTCAACGGACTCGGGAATGAACGTGTCGGGCGTCCCTGCCGTGTCTACCCGCTCGATCGGGCTGTCGAGCCGCCCGGCGGCAGGCGTAACCGTCTCGACGTCGGCCTGTGCGGCCTCGTCGGCGGGCGGAGCAGCGAGCTCCAGTTTGGTGTTGCTGGGGGAGTTAGGCATGAGGCGTTCCTTCTAATCCGATACTTGGAGTCGGAATTATACGCCCAAGTAGTTGTCTTGTCAATTATCCTCGATGGACCGGTTGTCGTTGCTCGTTCGACGCCGAGCACAGCGTCCCCTGCCTGGACGGCGAACCTTAGGATGCCCACCCAAACCGGGGATAAAACCCGCAAGGGAGCCGAAAATACCGCTCCGTGGGAGCGCGCTGAGGACTCATCGGAGTGGCTCGTGCGGGCGGTGAGCCAACGCCGATAAGCTCGGCGCATGGACCCCGACCTCTCTGGACGCGTCGTCGCCGTGACCGGCGCCTCCTCGGGGATCGGGGAGGCTACAGCACTGGCCTGCGCCGAGGCCGGCGCAGCGGTCTCCCTGGCGGCACGCCGTACCGAGCGCATCGAGGAGCTCGCGAAGAGGATCGAGGACGGCGGCGGCAGGGCGCTCGCGACTACCGCAGACGTGGGAGACGAGGACCAGGCGAGGGTGTTCGTCGAGCGCACGGCGGCCGAGCTGGGGCGGATAGACGCGCTCGTCAACAACGCGGGCATGATGCTGCTCGGGCCGATCGCCGGCGCGCCGACCGAGGAATGGCGCCAGATGGTCCACGTCAACGTCTTCGGCGTCCTCTACTGCACACACGCGGCGCTGCCGTTGATGATCGAGCAGGGCTCGGGGCACATCGTCAACGTCAGCTCCGTCGCCGGGCGCTTCGCGCGCGCGGGCTCGGGGGTCTACAACCTCACGAAGTTCGGCGTCGGCGCCTTCTCCGAGTCCCTGCGCCAGGAGATCGCCCCGCTCGGCTTGCGCGTCACGCTGATCGAGCCGGGCGCGGTCGCCACCGAGCTCTCCGAACACAACCGCCCCGAGATCCGAGAGGCGATTCGCGGCATATTCAAGGACGTCGAGCCGCTGCGCGCGGAGGACATCGCCGCCGGCATCCTCTACGCGATCGCCGCGCCTGCGAACGTCGCCGTCAACGAGCTGCTGATCCGCCCGGCGCGCCAGGTTCGCTGAGGCCGGCGGGCTCTTCGGGGCGTACCCGTCCGTGAGCTGCGAGCCGGCGAGCGTCACGCGCCGGCGCGTGCCGGCCCCCAGCCGCGCGACTCAGCCGTGATCGAGCGGCGCCGCGGGCGCGATCTCCAGCAGCTCGCCGCCGATGTGGTCCACCTGCAGCGTCGTGTGGTCGAGCCCGAAGCGCTCGTGCAGCAGCGCCTCCATCTCGCGCCGCGCGCGGTGACAGTCGGACTCGCGGCCGACGAGCACGTGCGCTGAGAGCGCCGGGAAGCCGCTCGCGACCTCCCAGACGTGGAGGTCGTGGACCTCGGCGACATCCGGCAGCGCCACGAGCGCCCGGCCGACCTGGTCCGGGTCGAGCTCGGCCGGCGCGGCCTCGAGGAAGATGCGCCCTGTCGCCCACACCAGCCCCCAGCCCGCGCGGATCATCAGGGCGGCGATCGCGAGCGAGGCGATCGGGTCCGCCCGCTGGAAACCGAAGATCAGGATCACGCCCGCCGCCAGCGCCGTGCCGAGGAACCCGTAGAGGTCGGTCACGACGTGCTGGAAGCTGCCCTCGATGTTCAGGTTCGAGCGGTCGGCGCGGGCGAGCTGCCAGGCCGCCACGACGTTCAGCACGGCGCCGGCGCAGGCCACGACCAGCACGAGACCCGCCCGCACGTGCGGAGGGTTGACGAGGCGGTTGATGGCCTCGAAGACGATGAAGCCCGCGACCACGAGCAGCGTGACCCCATTGGCCTGCGCGGAGAGGATCTCCAGCCGCCGGAACCCGAACGTCAGCGCCCCCTCCGCCGGGCGGGCGGCCAGGCGCAGCGCCAGCAGCGAAAAGCCCAGGGCGCCCGCGTCGGTGAGCATGTGGCCGGCGTCGGAGAGCAGCGCCAGCGAATGCGCGACCACCCCGGCGGCGATCTCGCCCGCCATCACGATCAGGATCAGCGCCAGCGCCCGCCACAACCGCGTGGCGTCCTGCGGCGCTCCGTGCGCGTGGAGGCCGTGATCGTGGGACACGGCCCCAAGATACGGGAAGCCCACCCGCTCTAGGCTCCCCCAGATGGCTGACTTCAAAGGCATGCTCGACGGCGCACAGCGCACGACCCTCGTCTCGATCGCCGTCGCGGCGCTGCTCGTCGCGCTGAAGCTCGGCACCGGCCTCGCGACCCACAGCCTCGGGCTGATCTCGGCCGGGATCGAGTCGAGCGGCGACGTGCTCGCCGCGGTGCTCACGTTCTTCGCGGTGCGGCTCGCGGGGCGCCCCGCCGACCGCGGCCACCCCTACGGCCACCGCCGCGCGGAGAACCTCGGCGCGCTCGGCGAGGCAGCCATCCTCGTCGCCGGCGCGGTGATCGTCTCTGTCGAAGCGATCAGCCATCTGATCGAAAGCGGCGCGCCGCCGAGCATCCACTGGTTCCAGTTCGCCGTGATCGGGGTGGCGCTGGTGCTCGACGCGAGCCGCACCACGGTCTCGCTCCTCGCCGCCCGCCGCTACGAGAGCCCCGCGCTGCGCTCGAACGCCTGGCACTTCGCGGCGGACGGCCTCGGCTCGGCGGCGGTGCTCGTCGGCCTGCTCGCCACCAAAGCGGGCTTCGACCAGGGCGACTCGGTCGCCGCGCTGGTGGTCGCCGCGATCATCCTGATGGCCGCCGCGCGCCTCGTGACCGTCAACGCCAACGTGCTGATGGACCGCACGCCCGACGAGGCCCGCGCCGCGGCCGAGCGCGCGATCGGCGCGGTCGGGGGCGACGTCGAGCTGAGCCGCCTGCGCCTGCGCGAGTCGGCGGGCCGGTTCTTCGCCGACGTCGTCGTGAGCGTTCCCGCCGGACAGCCGGTGGCCGAAGGCCACGAGGCCGCCGACCGTGTCGAGCAGGCGGTCGAGCGCGCGCTCCCCGGCAGCGACGTGGTCGTGCACGTCGAGCCCCGCCGCAGCGGCCTGGACCTGCGCGAACGCGTGCTGGCGATCGCCCTCTCCGAGCCCCTCGTCAAGGAGGCGCACGACATCACGATCTTCGAGAACGGCGACCGCGCGAGCGTCTCCCTTCATCTGAAGTTCCCCGGCGACCTCGACCTGGCGACAGCACACGAGATCGCCGAGCGCGTCGAGCGCGCGATCCGCGAACGCCCCGACGTGGAGGACGTCCAGACCCACCTGGAGCCGCTGGAGCGCCCGCTGCACGCCCAGCCGTCGAGCCCCGGCGCCGCCGATGCGGCGTTGCTGACAGCGCAGGAGCTCGTCCGGGAGCGGACCGGACGGATCGCCGAGCGGGCCCGGCTTCTGTCGACGGACGCAGGACCCGTTCTGTTCCTCACGCTCGCCGGACGCCAGGGCGAGTCTCTGGCCGACGCCCACAGGCTCGCGAGCGAGCTCGAGGACGAGTTGAGAGCGCGCGTCGGCGAGCTCGCCGATGTGGTGATTCATACCGAGCCCTGAGGCCGGGGGAAGGTTTCCGCACGGAGCGGCATCTACTGGCTGCCCGCAAAACCAGCCCCAGGAGGTCATGGTGAGGAACCCGTTCATTCTCGGCTGCGTCGCCGCCGCTGTCGCTCTGGCAGCCGGCTGTGGCAGCAGCAGCTCGACGACAGGCACGACCACGGCCTCGGCACCCCGACGGCGCAGCGACCGCTCCGGCCGCGAGCACGTCGGCGACCGGCGCGTCGAGCTCGGCCGGCGGCGTGATGATCTCGGTCAAGCACTCGAAGGACGGCACGATCCTCGCCGCCGGGCCGAAACACCTCACGGTCTACCTGTTCGAGGCCGACAAGGGCGGGCAGTCCGCCTGCACCGGCGCCTGCGTATCGGCGTGGCCACCGGTCACGACCGGTGGGGAACCGCAGACCGGCGGCTCGGCCAGCTCAGCCAAGCTCGGCACGATCAGCCGCTCCGACGGCACCAAGCAGGTCACCTACAACGGGCACCCGCTTTACTTCTTCGAGAAGGACGGCGACGCGGGCGACGCCTACGGACAGGGCGTCAAGGGCTTCGGCGCCAACTGGTACGTGGTGGCGCCCAGCGGCAACAAGATCGACAACGACGAGGGGTCAAGTCATGACAGCAGCAGCTCCTCCTAGCAGCAGATCGACCAGGCGCCTCGCGCTCGTCTGTGCGGCCGCCGTGATGCTCGCGGCGGTGGCTGGCGACGACGGTCGCGCTCGCCGCGACCCCGGCGCCGACGGTGAAGACGACGGCGAACAAGAAGCTGGGCGTGACGCTCGTGGTCAACCCGGCGGGGCGGACGCTCTACGCGCTCAGCCCCGAGACGACCCACCATCTGCTCTGCAACGAATCGTATTGCCTTGAAGTGTGGCCGCCGCTGATCCTCCCGCACGGCGCGAAACTGCGTGCCGGCAAAGGCGTGCAGGGCAAACTGGGGCTCCTGCGCCGCTCCGGTGGGCGGATGCAGGTGACGCTGCGGGGCAAACCGCTCTACCGCTTCAACGAAGACCACAAGGCCGGCGAAGCGCATGGGGAAGGGCTGGAAACGTTCGGAGGCACCTGGCACGCGGTCACGGCCTCCGCGAGCGCCGCCCCCACGAGCCCGACGCCGACGACAACGACGCCGATGACCCCCACGCCCGCACCGTCGCCGTACGGCTACTGAGGTGCGCGCGGCGGGCGCGCCGGGCCCGAGCTACGGGGGCGTCCGCCGCGGGCGTAGGATGCGCGATGCGGCGCCGACGGGCGCGGGAAGTTTCGCGGTACGGCGGTGTCTTGCACAGCGACAGCCCCGAGACTGGAGGACACAAGTGAGGAACCACGCAGCAGCCGACGCCGGGCGACGCTCCGGGCGCGGATGGCGACTCGCGCTTCCGACGCTGATCGCCCTGGTGGCGCTCGCGGGCTGCGGGAGCAGCAGCAGCTCGTCCTCGACGACGAACAAAGAAACGACGCCCGCCACGCCGGCGACCACCCCCGCCACGACGAGCAGCAGCGCGCGCCGGCGGCCGGCGCCGGCAGCAAACTGAGCCTGTCCGCGAACCCCAGCGGCCAGCTCGAATACAACACCAAGACGCTGAGCGCCAAGGCGGGCAAGGTCACGATCGCCTTCACGAACATGGCGCCGCTGAGCCACGACGTCTCGGTCGAATCGTCCTCGGGCCAGACGCTCGGCGCGACGCCGATCTTCAGCGGCGGCACCAAGTCGCTCAGCCTCGAACTGAAACCGGGGACCTACAAGTTCTTCTGCACGGTGCCGGGCCACCGGCAGGCCGGCATGGAAGGAACTCTGACGGTGCAGTGACGCCGCGGCAGCGCTCGGGCCGCGGCGAGCTGGAGCGCGGCCCGAGCCGCGCGTGGCGTTCAGGGCGACGTCCACGCGCCGGCGGCGTGCGAGAGCCTGTGCGCACTGAGCACGGTCGCGAGCGCGATCGCCAGCGCCAGGCCGATCGCCGCGGCGACCGAGACTTTCAGCGCGAGCAGCGCGCCGGCCAGGGCGCCGAGCAGCATCGCCAGCACCGAGAGGACGCGCCGCACCCACGTGACCGCGTCCTTGCCGCCGTCGCCGGCGAGCCCCGCCAGCGTGCGCGTCAGCACGGTCGTCGTCAGCTCGGGCACCGCGAGCCGCTGCGCGGCGGCGTTCTGGATCCCCATCGCCACGGCGAGCACCGCCGTGATCGCGTAGCGGGCGCCCGCGCTCAGCGACGTGCCTGCGACCAGCGCGATCACGAGCGCGAGCGCGATCAACACGGACTGCACCGAGCCCGCGCCTCGCACCAGGTGGCCGCGGTGCGCGCGGAGCCGCCTGCCGATCGCGCCGCCCGTGCGGGCGCCGAGCAGGAACGCGACGAGCGCGATCAGCGAGCTGACGACCGACAGACCGGGCGCGCCGGCGAGCGCAAAGCCGACGAACACGACGTTGCCGGTCATGTTGGCGACGAACACGTGGCCGAGCTCGAGGTAGCTGGCGGCGTCGACCACGCCCGTCAGCAGCGTCAGCGCGACCATCATCGGCACGAGCGGACCATGCCGGTCGCCGGCAGGCGGGAACAGCACTGCGATGACTGCCGGGCGCGCCATCAGTCGAGTTCGACCACGTAGTCCTCGACCGGGGCGCGTTCGGGCACCCGCTCGTCCTGGATGGCCTCGCCGAGGTACAGCAGGCCGACCGGCGTCTCCTCCGGCGCGATCCGCAGCAGCGCCCGGGCGCGGGCGCCGTCGAGCAGCGGCACGGTGCGCCAGTAGGCGGCGAGCCCGCGCGCGTGGGCGCCGAGCAGGACGATGTACGCCGCGACCGCCGTCGCGAGCAGGTCCTCGCGATCCTGATCCTCATCGCCGCTGCCCAGCGCGGTGACCGCGACGAGCGTGGGGGCGCGCCGCAGCTTCACGGCGGCGCCCGGAACCTCGCTCTCGGCGAGCGCCATCAGCGCCTCGCGCGTGACGGGACCGAGCACACGAAACCGCCACGGGTTGGTCAGGTGGTGGTTGGGCGCCCAGCGCGCCAGCTCCAGCAGCTCGCGCAGCAGCTCCGGGTCGACGGGCTCGGGGCCGTACGCCTTGTGGGTGCGGCGCGTGCGGATAGCCTTCTCGACGTCCACGCCCGTCAGCCTAGAGGCAAGCCGATTTCGACCGCCATCCGCGTCCCGCGCACTACCGCCGTGCAGATTTGAGCTTCGCGGAAGTCGTCTGCATCGCGCTCGCGGGGATGGCCGCGGGCACGATCAACACGGTCGTCGGCAGCGGCACGCTGATCACGTTCCCGGTGCTGCTCGCGTTCGGCTACGCGCCGGTGACCGCCAATGTCTCGAACACGATCGGGCTCGTCCCGGGCTCGGTCTCAGGCGCGATCGGCTACCGGGCCGAGCTCGCCGGCCAGCGCGGGCGCGCGCTGCGCCTGGGGACGATGTCGGTGCTCGGCGGCATCACGGGGGCGGCGCTGCTGCTCGTGCTTCCGTCCTCCGCGTTCAAGGAGATCGTGCCGGTGTTCATCGCGCTGGCCCTGGTGCTGACGCTGCTGCAGCCGCGGCTGCAGGCGGCGCTGGCGCGCCGGGAGATCCGCCGCCACCACGCCCACCGCGTGCTGACCGCTCTCGCCGTCTACCTGACCGGCGTCTACGGCGGCTACTTCGGCGCTGCCCAGGGGATCATGCTGCTGGCGATCCTCGGCGTCGCGCTGGAGCAGTCCCTCCAGCGGACGAACGCGCTCAAGAACGTGCTCGCCGGGCTCGTCAACGGCGTCGCGGGGGTCTACTTCATCTTCGCCGCTCCACACGTCGCATGGGGCCCGGCCGCGGTGATCGCGGTGGCGGCGATCCTCGGCGCGCAGCTGGGCGCGCGCTACGGCCGGCGGCTGTCCCCGGACGCCCTGCGCGCGCTGATCGTGGTGGTGGGGATCTCGGCGATCCTCCAGCTGGTGCTCTGAGGCCGGCATGGAGCGCCGGCCGTCCCCTCCTAGAAGAGCTGCTGGGAGATGAGGAAGAGATTGAGAGAGGTGATGAGTGCGGCCATCGCCCAGGCGGCCGCAGTGGTCAGGCGCCGGTTCACGTGGACGCCCATGACGTCGCGGCGGCTCGTGAGCATGACGAGTGGGATCAGAGCGAACGGGATCCCGAAGGAGAGCACGACCTGGCTGAGGACGAGCGCGCTGGTGGGGCTCACGCCGGCGGCGAGGACGGCGATCGCGGGGAGCATCGTGACCAGGCGTCGCACGTAGAGCGAGACGCGGACCTTGATGAAACCGGCCATCACGACCTGACCGGCAAAGGTGCCCACGCTCGAGGAGGAGGCACCGGAGGCGAGCAGCGCGACCGCGAAGGCGACCGCGGCGCCGCCGCCCACCAGCTGTTCGAAGCCGGCGTGCACGCCCTGGATCGTGTCGACGCCCGTGTGCCCGCTCGCGTGGAAGAGCTGAGCCGCGACCGCCAGCATCGACACGTTGATGATCCCCGCCAGGCCGAGGGCGACGATCACGTCGATGCGCTCGAAGCGCAGCACGCGACCGCGCTCCTGGTCATCGCGGGTGGGCATGCGCCCCTGGGTAAGGGCCGAGTGCAGGTAGATGGCGTGGGGCATCACGGTCGCGCCGATGATGCCGACGGCGAGGTAGAGCGACTCCGAGCCCGAGAGGTGCGGTATCAGCCCGTGGGCGGCTTCCGAGGCGGACGGCCCGATCTTCAGCGTCTCGTACAGGAAGCCGACGAAGATCAGCCCCAGGAGGCCTGTGATCGCGACCTCGAAGCGCCGGTAGCCCTTGACCCGTAGCTCGAGGATGCCGAACGCGAGCACCCCGGTCATCAGCCCCGCCACCACGAGCGGCACGTGGAAGAGCAGGTTGAGCGCGAGCGCCGCGCCCAGGAACTCGGCGATGTCGGTCGACATCGAGATGATCTCCGCCTGGACCCACATCGCCCAGGAGACGGCGCGCGGGTAGTGCTCGCGGAAGCTCTCGGGGAGGTTGGTGCCGGTGACGATCCCGAGCTTGGCCGACAGGTACTGGATCAGCATCGCCATCAGGTTCGCGAGCACCACGACCCACAGCAGCAGGAACCCGAACTGGGCGCCACCCTGGAAGTTGGTCGCGAAGTTGCCCGGGTCCACGTAGGCGACCGAGGCCACGAACGCGGGCCCGAGCATCGCGAGCGTCGCCCTGAGCCTGCCCTTCGCCAGCAGCTGTTCGAGCGCGCTCGGAGCGTCGACGGCGACGGTCGCGCCGTCGGTTCCCTCGAGGACGAGCGGACGCGGGGGAGGGGTCACGAGGCCACCTCGACGCGCATCGCGCTTGCGAGGGCGTCGCCCAACGCGAGTGTGCGCTCACCGAAGCGCACGAACAGCGGCCCGCCGAAGGGCTGGCGCTCGACGACTTCGAGCGTCTCGCCGAGCGAGACGCCCTGCTCGGCCAGGTAGCGCAGCATCTCGGGGTCGGAGTCGGAGACGCGCACGAAACGCCCGACCGCGCCGATCGGCAGCTCGACGAGCCCGATCGTCTCGGCCTCGTCGAGGTCGAACTCGACGGTCGGGATCGGGATCGCCGTGCGGGTCGACGGTGGGGTGGCCGAGCTTGGCCGCGATCAGCTCCTCCAGATCGTCGGAGAGAACGTGCTCGAGCACCTCGGCCTCGTCGTGCACGCGGTCCCAGGGCATGCCGAGCACCTCGGCGAGGTAGCTCTCGAGCAGGCGGTGGTGGCGGATCACCTCGAGCGCGATGCGCCGCCCGGCTCCGGTCAGGCGCACGCCGCGGTAGGGAACGTGGGTGATCAGCCCGAGCTCGTCGAGGCGCTTGAGCATCGCCGAGACGGAGCCTGGGGTGATGCCGAGGCGAGCGGCCGAGCGTCTTCGTCGAGACCGGCTCTGGCGGCGCGATTCGAGCGCGAAGATCGCCTTCGTGTAGTCCTCGACGGCCGGCGTGCGCACTGCCTCGTTGGTCGCCATGGGAAAATTATATGGCATGCCAAACTTGTCTTCAAGGTACAGCCTGTACATGGCATGCATCGCCCCGCCGGGGCGTTCTCTTGAGCCCGGCGGCGCGCTCAGAGAGCCGCGACCGGCTCGCGCGCGAACGAAGCGATCAGCTCGGCGGTGCGCGCCGGCTGGTCGATCGAGACGAACGTGTAGCTGTCCTCGATCCGCTCCAGGCGCGCGTTCGGGATCTCGCGGGCCATCCGTTCGGCGTTCGCGAGCTTGAAGAAGCGGTCAGCGGGGGCCCAGGCGATCAGCACCGGGATCTGCAGCTGCGGGAAGTGCGAGGCCGCCTCGAGCGTGTGCTTCGGGTCCATGCCGGCGAGGATCTGGGCGACCTGGGCGCGGATCGCAGGGTCGCGGCGCACGGGCGCCACCCAGGCACGGCAGCGCTCGTCGTCGAAATGACGCATCAGCCACCCGTAGGCCAGCGGCGAACGGCGCATCGCGGCGAAGCGCATCGAGAACCCGATCCCCGCGAGCACCGCCTTGGAGCGGCCGAGGACGGCGAGCGGCTTGAACGCGGGCGGCGGGAAGTGCTCGTAGGCGTCGCACGGCGTGAGCACGAGGCGCGCGAGGCGCTCGGGGTGTTTCGTCGCCACGAGCTGGCAGATCGCGCCGCCGGTGTCGTTGCCGACGAGCGTCACGCGCTCCAGCTCGAGCGCCGCGAGGAAGTCCGCGACCAGGCGGGCGAGGCCGGGAGGGGAGAGGTCGGCGCCGGGTGCCGCCGGTTCCTGCTGGGAGCCGAGTGGCAGGTCGGGCACGATCACCCGGAAGTCGCCCTCCAGGGGCGCGGCGACGTCGCGCCACAGCTGCCCGTCGACGAGCAGGCCGTGGACGAACACGATCGGTTCGCCGGTGCCGGTGTCGGTGTAACGGATCCGCCCCTGGGGGAGGTCGAGGTGCCTGGCCTGGATCGTCATCGTCTTCTCCTTCTTCTCGTTGGGGGGAAGCGGCGTGCGAGCGGGCGCAGCCGCAGACCGAGGAACAGCGGCCAGCTGCGCGGGCTCCGCGCCAGCGCGGCCAGCAGGGGGGAGGGGTCCAGGTACGTCTCACGTTCGACCGCGAGCCCGTCGCGCAGCTCGATGCGGTCGCACGCGCGCAGGCGCACGCGGCGCCCGCCGCGGAGCGTGCCGGTGATCGTGAGCTCCGCGAGGATCGTCTCGCCGTCGATCGCGGCGCGCCCGACCTCCGCTCGGATGTCGGGCATCAGCGCGAACAGCGGCCTGACGAACTCGTTTTCGAACGCCTCGATCCCTCGCAACGGCGGCAGCTGCGGACCGAGGAGCACCACGTCCTCGGCGAGCATCGGCCGGAAATGAGCGATGAAGGCGTCGGCGCCGGCGCCCGCGGCCCAGCCCGAGCGGAAGGCGTCGAGCCAGCGCTCGGCGGCCTCTGCAAGCGCTGGGCCCGCGCTTACACTCGGCGTCGTCATGTCCGATGCAGGTGACATACAGACTGTATGTATCTAGCATACAGAGAGTATGGAAGTCAATGATGCTTGACCAAGATCAATCCGCAGCGGTCGAGCGCCCGAGCCTGCAGGCCGAGCGCTCGCTGGCGACGCGCACGGCGCTGCTGGAGACAGCACGGGGGCTGTTCGCGGAGCGCGGCTACGCGGGCGTCGGCACCGAGGAGATCGTGCGGGCGGCCGGTGTCACGCGCGGCGCGCTCTACCACCACTTCGACGGCAAGCTCGAGCTGTTCGCGGCCGTGTACGAGCAGGTCGAGGCCGAGCTGGTCCAGGGGATCGCCGCGGCCGTCGACACCCCCGGCAGCTCGCCGCTGGCGGTGCTGCACGGGGGCGCCCAGGCCTTCCTCGACGCCTGCGAGAGCGATCCCGCCGTCCAGCGGATCGCGCTGCTGGACGCGCCCTCGGTGCTCGGCTGGGAGCGCTGGCGCGAGATCGGCATGCGCTACGGGCTCGGGCTGGTGCAGGGCACGATCGAGGCGGCGATCGAGGCGGGCGAGATCGAGCCTCAGCCGGCCGAGCCGCTCGCGCACCTGCTCCTCGGCGCGATCGACGAGGGGGCGCTGCTGATCGCGCGGGCCGACGACGACGGCGCGACGCGCAGGCAGGTCGGCGCGGCGCTCGAGCGCGTGCTCGCGGCGCTCACCTCGTGAGGGCTGAGCTCAGGCGGCGGGAGCGGGGGTCGCCGCGGTGCCGTGCCGGTGCCGGCAGGCGCGTGCGAGCGGTGATCGCCGAGGTGCGTGTGGTTGAGCAGCCGTGCGATCCGGGTCTTCAGCCGCGCCACGTGCGCAGCCTCCTCGGTCTTGTTCAGCCGATGGGCGGCGACGGCGGCGTCCAGCCGCGGCTTGACCGCGTTCACGATCGCTTCGGTGAGGCCGGCGGCCGACTTCCCGGGCGTGGCGTCGGCGATCTGCGCGAGCGTCTTGCCCGACTTCATCTCGGTGATCAGCTGGTGGCGGTTCAGGCCGAGGTAGGAGAGGACGGCGGCGCGCAGCGCGCCGTGACGCGCGGCGCCGAGCGCGGCGTGCCGCTTCAGCTCGGTCGCGGGCGTGCGGTTCACGAGCGCCTTGATGCGCGCTTCGAGGGCAGGCGAAGGGGAGGGGATCTTCGCCTTCACGGCCGCGAGCATCGCTGCGATCAGGCCGGCTTCGGACTTGCCGGGCGTGGCAGCCGCGATCTGCGCCAGGCTCTTGCCGCTGTGGAGCTGTTCCTGCAGCTGTGCCGTGGTCAGACCGAGGTAGGAGGCAGCAGCGCTGACGAGGCCGGGGCGTGTGCGCGCGCCTCCGCCGTGCAGGCGCGTGTGGCGCGACGGACGGGCGTGCTCGGGCGTCGCTGTGGCGCCGAGCGCCACGGCAGTGCCGCCGGCGAGGATCGCTGAGAAGGCGATCACGAGGGCGATGCGTCGTCTGAGGATCCGTCCCATGCTCCGAAATCTGCCAGAAGGCCCTAAAGCCCGGGTCAGCAGCAGATAAGAACGCTAGCGGATGACCTCGGGATCGATTCGCGCCTCGGACATCACCACGCGGCTGCCGCGGATCGGCACGTCCTCGGAGCGGAGCAGCCGCTTCTGCTTCTCGCCCTTCGGCCAGGTGCCGTCGCTGCGCACGACGCGCCACCACGGTACCTCGGCGGTGGTCTGCGAGAGCGCACGGCCCGCCTGGCGTGGGGCGCCGGGGCAGAGGTCTCCATAAGTCGTGACGAAGCCAGGGGGGACGCGGCGGACGCGGGCGTAGATCCTCTCGGCGGAGGTGCTCGGCGCATGCATGGCCGTGAGGCTACTCAGCCCCCGGCTACCGCAGGGTCCGTGGCAACCCGAAGCTCGGGAACACGTCGGCGCCGCCGAACCACGTGATCGCCGAGATGCGCTCGCCGTCCAGCGTGAGGACGATGGGGCGCGCAGCCTCGGCGACGACCTTGTGCAGCTCACGTATGCGTGCGTGAGCTCCGCCGTCGAGAGTCGGGAGCCACGCGCGGCTGCGGCTGCCTGACGCTCATCCGGGGCGGTGCGGCGTGCTGCCGGCCGCCCCGATGAGCCCTCGAGCCGAACGGCGTGGCCGCCAACCACCTCTGACGCGAGCCGGCGGCTCAGGCCGGGGCGCCGTCCTCGTTCGACTCGAAGCCCGCCGCAGCCAGCGCCGGGCGCAGGCCCGGCCCCGGCTCGGGCGAGACATCGCGCGCGGTCAGCTCCTCCCCGCAGAGATCGCAGCTGATGGTCATCAGCGAGCTTCTGACGCTGGCGGAAATCACGACGGTTCTTGGGCGCCCAACAACAGGCTCCGCAGTCCTGCGCGGCTTGGCTCTACAGAGCCGTTTCAGTGGTGCTCGGTTGCGCTCAGTTACGCCCGAATCGGCCCAGTTCGGGACCACGGCCCAGGGCGCTCACACGTGCCCAGGCAGGAGTTCGCGCGCAAACGCCTTGTTCATTTGCTGAAAGGGCTTGGCGGTGGCCGTCAAGACGACGAGCACTAGGCGCCCACGGCGCAGCGAGGTCGAGTCGTAGTCCCAGTCTCGGCGGTGGCCCCTGTATCGGGCTGGGAGCACGACACGGACGGACCGTCCGCCTTCACTGTCTACGCTCGTCACAGGGAAGATATGCGGCGCGCCGACCTCGTATTTCGCGCGGCGAAGCAATTCTGCAATGACGTGCGCCTCGCAGACGACGGCTCCGCGCGCCTTCGACTGCGGGGGCGTGCTCCGCGCCGCAGCAGCGTCGGCGGCGTTCGGGTACACGTAGTCTGCGAGCCGAACTCCGAGCCACCCCGCGAAGACGTATCCCGCGGTCACCGCGCGGCCCGTGGCGTTCAGATATCCCGGGCTCCGTCTGGCGCAGGCCGCGGACGGATCGTAAGTGGCGTTCTGGAGCTTCCAGGTGCCGTTGCCTTTGGGGAACAGCTTTTCCAGCGCGCTCGTCAGCACGCTCCGGGTCAGACGCTGATCGCTTCCTTCGGAGCGAATCACGATTGGCGGGTTCCCGTGGTGGTGGTGCGAGGGGGCGAGTTTGATCGCCAGGAATGCAAGGAGGATCGGCACCACCAGTGCCGCCAGAACACGCATGCGCCGCCCTTTGCGAGTCATCATCTAACTATCGGAACTCACCGCCGGTCTGTTGAGGGACTGAGCCAACTGTGGCCCGAACGGCGTCTGCGTCTTCGGAATCGCTACGTAGCGCGGCCGAGAGGATCGCGGCATCCTCGACCGCAGGCTTCGCGAGCTGGGCTCGTATACGCCGGGCCCGCGCGGATACAGATCGAATTGCCCTCAAACTGGGGCCTTGGGGGCGGCTTCCGGTGCGAGGGGGTGGCGGTGATCGCGGTGGAGCCGTACACCCCGGGTCCGCATTCGCCCTATCGCGCTCGATAATCGATGGACGGTGCCTCGTTCGTTTCGAACCTCGGCAGGGTTACTGGTCGCCATTGCGGTGGGCGGTGGCATCGCGGCCTCAGTCGCCTTCGGCAACGTGGCGTACCTCGTCGTTTGTCTGGTGGGCGCGTTGATGAGCGTCACGCTGGCACGATGGTTCCTCCGCAAGACGGGCCTGGATCGTTACTACGAAAAAATCGAACGCGAAGCATCGAGCAGACGCGCAGGCGATCGTGAGCATCCCGACGCCCGGTAATCGATGGTCGGTCGAGGTCTGGAGGTAGGACCCATGTTGCTTGAGTACTTCGACGACGAGTCGCCGCATCCCGTGTTGCTCCTCCATGGCAGTGATGCTGAGGAGACGCTGCGCTTGCGTGCAGCGGTCAAGGCCCTCGGTGACGGGAGAGAGACAGCTTTTCGAGTGGAGGATCTGCCCGGATTTGATGGGGTCGCGGGCTGCTCGCTCGTGGCGCAGGTTGGTGAGGCGAACCTTGGCGTGGAGCGCGTGCAGGACGCCGACCGCGCGTTCAGGTGCGTGCGCGACCCGGAAGGTTGGCGCCACATCTGGTGGCTGCTGGAGCCGTTCGTTGACCCTGAGAGCGGAGGCGACCCCAACCGGTTCCAGTACCTCGATGAATCCGGGGCGATTGAGTGGATCATCTCGGGATCCCGAGGCTGGTAGCTAGGCGGCCTCAGACCGCGCTCGATAATCGATGGTCGGCGTCTAGCCTGGCGATATGAATGCTGACGAAGCACTTCGTCGCGCCCGGGCGTTAGGAATGGGAACGAATGGCTGGACCGAGGCCGTAGAAGACGAGGCGGAGCGATACCTGCCGATCCTCATCAACGCCGGGTACGTCATCAACGGGACGTTTCCCAACGGCGTCTCCCATTGGGCCTTCAGCGACGCAGGAGTGGCGCGAGCCGAGGCGCTTGGCCTCTGACTCCAACTCAGTCGCACCGCACCCGTTCGATAATCGATGGTCGGCGTCCACCTCAGAGCAGCGGCAGAGGGATGACTCGGTGCCCTCGCTAAGCTCAGGCTTGGCGCGCCGGGAAGCCTGGTCGGCATCCGTTCCAAGTTAGGAGCACCGTGTCGGCTTCCCGAGTCTCTGGAGTAATCGCACTTCTTCGCTCGTCCTCGCCACGAGGACCGCGGGAGCATGTCCACGGCGAGCTTCTCGCGCGAGCGCTGAAGCTCAGCGTTGCGTCGGTCTGCGCCAGCGCGCTGATCGGCACGCTTGCCGTCGCGGTGGGAATCGCCGAGGGCAGCGTCAGCGTGCTGGGGTCGGGACTCGGTCTGCTGGCTGATCTTGCGGGATCCGTGGTCCTGGTCTGGCGCTTCGAGAACGAGCGAAGGCATCCAGTTCACGCACAGCGTGCCGAGCGACGAGCCGGAACAGTCGTTGCGATCGCGCTCGCACTCGTGGCCATCGTAGTGGCGGCCGACGCGCTCAAGGCGCTCCTGGACCACAAGCCCCCGAAGGGGTCGTGGCTTTCGCTCGTAGCGGTGGCGGTCCCGCTCGTGGCCCTTCCACCACTTGCCCTGGCGAAGCGTAGGACCGCGACGCTACTCGGCAGTCACGCGCTCCGGGGGGACAGCTCGATCACGGCTATCGGAGCCGGGACGGCACTTATCGCGCTCGTCGGACTCGCACTATTCCAGGTGCTCGGCTGGTGGTGGGCCGATGGGGTTGCTGCGCTGATAGTGGCTACCGTCGCCGCGAGCGAGGCGTATGAGGTCTCCCGCGGCGTCCGGGTCGGCTATCTGGATTGATCGCGCCCGTTGGCTGCTCGATAATCGATGTTATGTGAAGTTGGAGCAGAGACGAGCATGCAGCTCTGACAAGCTCGGCGCATGCCCCCGCTCCGGCTGCGTGAGACGCGTCGTTCAGGATCTCCCGTTCGTGCTTGCCACCGAGGCTGACCCAGACGTCGCGCCGTGGATCGGCTCCTGGACGCGCGAGCGCCATCTGGAGGCGATCTCCAACGACGACGAGGCGCACCTGGTGTTCTGCGAGCGCGAGGAGACCGTCGGGTTCCTGTTGCTCGCCGGCCTCGGCTCTCCCGGGGACACGATCGAGCTGCGCAGGATCGCTCTGAGCCGCCGCGGCACGGGCCTGGGCGCAGGCGCGATCGAGCTGGCGCTCGGTTACGCGTTCGAGGTCCGCGGTGCCGGCCGGGTCTGGTTGGACGTGCTTGCGGACAACGTCCGCGCGACGCGCCTCTACCGGCGCGCGGGGTTCGCCGACGACGGCCTCGCGCCGAAGCCGCACCTCCTCCCCGACGGCTCGTCGGTCCCGCTCCGTCTTATGTCAATCACGGCGCCGGCGTTCGCGGCTGCATCTACGAGCTCGTCTGGCCGGGCGCGGACGTGATGACGACTTCGCGGTCTCGCAAAGCGTTCACGATCGTCTCGATCTGATCCCCGTTCTCGGCGACGTAGCCTTCAGCGAGCCCGATGAGCGCGTCGACGTTCCGCTCGTCAGCCTTGTCCATCGGCTCCTCGCTCTTGCTGAGCGTCACCTGCAGGCGGTGGTAGTAGTCGTCGCCCAGCACCTGCCGGAGCTCGAAGTCCACGGATTCGGTGACGCCGTCGAACACGACGTCGATGATGTGCGCTCCCCATCCGAGTAGGCCCCACTGACGCGCGCGCCACCAGTGCAGCGGCTTCGTGAGCCGGCCCGTACCCAGCGAGACCACCAGCGTCGTCCCGGCTCGGCCCTGGGCCGTCGTGCGATCGACGAAGCCGCACATGCCCGGGTCGTTCGCGAACACGCCGCCGTCGACGAGCGCCATCTGCTTGTCGGTGTCCCGCGGGTCGGGCAGGCGCACGGGCGGGAAATACGTCGGTGCAGCTGAGGTCGCCATCGCCACATCGCTCATCGCGAAGTCGTAGACGGCCGTGTCCTTCGCATCGACGGTGCGGAAGAACACCGGACGTCGCGACTCGATGTCGTAGGAGGTGACGATCACCTCGGTCAGCGCGTCCTTGAGCCGAGCCTGGCCGAAGTGCTCCTCCAGAACCTTCCTGCGGCCGCGAGCCGCGTACTTCGGACCGAAGAGCTGGCGCACCCTTCCGAGGAGCTCGTGCGGGAAGATCGTCTTCCCGTCCTTGCGGTAGAGCTGGAGCAGTCCGGAGGCCGTGTAGGGATGCTGCCCCGGCGCTCCGGGCCACGCCAGGCCCAGCGCGAGGATGCCGCCGGTCGAGGTTCCTGCGATCACGTCGAAGACCTCGTGCAACGGCCTTTTGACCCCGTCTTCGATCGCTTTGAGCATGACGGCCGGGATCGCTCCGCGGATGCCCCCACCGTCGATCGCCAGGATCGTCCTGTCGACAGGCCGGCGATTGTCGCCCCCTTGCACCGCCTCCCCCTTTCGTTCCCGCGCACGGCGGATTCGGATACGTGGACCTTACTCCACCACCTTCCGCCCGGCTTCCTGCAGCTCATAGCATCCGGGCGAACCCGAGACCAGGAGGCGACCCGGATGGCGAACACGATCTACACGGCCGAGGCACACGTGACCGGCGGGCGCGCGAACGGCCACGGCCGTACCAGCGACGGGATGCTCGAGGTCGACCTGCGCCTGCCGAAGGAGATGGGCGGCCAGGGCGACGGGACCAACCCGGAGGAGCTCTTCGCCGTCGGCTACGCGGCCTGCTTCGAGGGCGCGCTCGGCGTGGCCGGACGGCGCTCGAAGGTCGAGACCGGCGACGTCGCCATCGACTCGAAGGTCTCGCTGACGCCGAACACGAGCGGCGGCTTCGACCTCGGCGTGGTGCTCGACGTGTCGCTGCCCAGCGTGGAGGACGCCGACACGGCGAAGGAGATCGTGCGGCTCGCGCACAAGGTGTGCCCGTACTCGAACGCGACGCGGGGCAACATCGACGTCGCGATCACGGCCAACGGAGAGCCGATCGACTGACGCCGCGGCGCAGCCGTGCGGGTGCTCACCTGGAACCTCTTCCACGGGCGCTCGCTGCCCCCTTTGCGGCGCGAGCTGATCGAGGAGTTCGCGGCCGCCCTGCGTGCGTGGAGCTGGGACGTCGCGCTCCTTCAGGAGGTGCCGCCCTGGTGGCCGCCCACGCTGGCGGCGGCGAGCCGCGCCGAGCAGCGGACCGCGCTGACCTCCCGCAACCTGGGGCTGCCGCTCCGGCGTGCGCTCGCCCGTCGCGACCCGGAGCTGATGAAGTCGAACGGCGGCGGCGCCAACGCGCTGCTCGCGCGGGTGCCGGTCTCCGAGCACCGCACGGTGCGGCTGCGTACCTGGCCGGAGCGTCGCATCGCCCAGCTCGCGCGGCTGGACCGCGGGATCGCGGTGGCCAACTTCCACGGCAGCACACGTGTGCCGCTCGCCGAGCAGGAGCTCGAGCGCCTCGGCTCGATCGCGCGCGCCTTCGCCGGCCCGGCGACGCCGCTCGTGCTGGGCGGCGATCTGAACCTCCGCGCCCCCCAGGTCACCGGCATGGAACACGTGGCGGCCCGCGACGTCGACCACCTCTTCGCCGCCGGCCTGCGCCTGCTGGAGAGCGAGGTGCTCGACCGCTGCGCCACGGTGGGAGGCGTCCGCGTAGAGCTGTCCGATCATCCTCCGTTGCTGGCCGCACTGGACGGCTGAGCGCTCAGCGTCCGAAGGTGCGCAGCAGCCGGCGTGTGGCGTCGGGCACCGGCGCGATCCGCGAGCGGGTCTCGGCGATCCCGTCGCGCAGCTCCCTGTCCCCCACCTCGACAGGCAGCATCGTGTCCTGGAGCGTGCCCAGTTCGTGGTCGGCCTCGGCCGTCTCGACGCTTGCGTCCTCGAGCAGCTCGTGAACGCTGTGTCCGGGCGCCGCCTGAGGAGCCGGCGGGAAGTCTCGCGGGGAGAGCCCGTGGCGCGCCGCGAACTCGGTGTGGGTGCGCCGCAGGCGGCCGTAGGCGCGCTGCACCGGTCCGAACAGCCCTTCCTCCAGCTGTTCGCCTGTTCGCTCGTCGAGCTGCTCGTAGGCCGCGCCCAGGAGCCCCAGCGCGGCGTTCAGGCGTTCCGCGGCGCCGGCGAGCACGTCGAGCATCTGGCGGCGCGCGTCGGTCGTGGATTGGGTCACGATGCGAAAGCTACCCCGCGCGGGCAGCCCTACCCGCCGGTTGCACGCGATCGCCCGCCAGCTCCCTCGCGCGCGTGAGGACATCGTCGAGCATCGCCGGCGTCAGCTTCCCCGTGAACGTGTTCTGCTGGCTCGGGTGAAAGCAGCCGAGCAGCGGCCAGGGCTCGCCGGCGGCCTCGGCCCCGTGCCCGAACCGCGGGCGCGGCCGCTGCGGACCGCCGCCGAGCGCGCGGCGCAGCCGCAGCGCCGCATCCCACGCGAAGGCGCCGAGGCAGACGACCACGGCTACGCGTTCGAGCAGCTCCATTTCGCGGACGGTCCACGGCAGGCAGTTGTCGCGCTCCTGCGGCGTCGGCTTGTTCGCCGGCGGCGCGCAGCGCACCGGGGCGGTGATCCTCACGCCGTAGAGCTCGAGGCCGTCGCCGAGGTGGTGGGACTCGGGCGCGCTGGCAAGCCCGACCCGGAACAGGGCCGCGTAGAGGAAGTCGCCTGAGCGGTCGCCCGTGAACATGCGTCCCGTCCGGTTCGCGCCGTGAGCCGCGGGCGCGAGGCCGAGCAGCGCGATGCGCGCATGCTCGTCACCGAACCCCGGCAGGGGCCGTCCCCAGTAGGTCTCGTGGGCGAAGGCGGCGCGCCGCTCACGCGCGACCTCCTCGCGCCACGCCACCAGCCGCGGGCAACGCCGGCATCGGCTCACCGCCCCGTCCAGCTCCGGGATCGACTTCATCTGCTCAGCTCGCACGAGGCAGTAGTACCATCGTTTGGAGGATGCAGACGTGGATGTGGATCGTGCTGCTCGCAGGGCTGATCAAGCTCCCAATCGCCGCGCTGATGTTCTGGATCCCCTTCCGCTACGACGAGGCGACGCAGGCCCCGGACGTATCGGACTCCAGCGAAGAGGACGGCGGCTCCAAGGCGCTGCCCGCAGGGCCGCTCAACCCCCATCCGCGCAGCCCGCTGCCGCGCCACCCGCGCCGGGGGCCCCACGGCTCTCCGTCCCCCTCGCCGCCGCCGCGCGTGCGCAAGCCGCTGCGCGTCGCCGCGCCGGCACGGATCGGCCACCGCTGAGCGCCTAGCGGTTCTTGCGGCGCGCCTGGCGCGCCGCTTTGGCTTTCGTGCGCCGGTTGGCGTGCCGGACAGCGGGGTCATGCCCGCGTTTGCCTTCGCCGACGTCGTCAGGCCCGGCTGGAGCGACGCGGCGGGCGTCGCGCACGATCACGTAGCCGATCACGAGCAGCAGCACGACCGCGGCGCCGATCCCGATCAGGATCGTTTTGTTCGAGTTGCGCGGTTCGTTTTCGGCGGTTTTCGTCGTGGCCGTCGTTTCCGTCGGCGTCGTTTCTTCCCCCGCCTTTTGGGAGAGTTCGTTGAAGGCGTTACCGCCTTCCACCCCCGCGGCGCCGGCGGCAACCGGCATCACGGCCGAGAAGGACATCAGCGCGAGCACGGCCAGCAGCGTCGCTCCGGGGCGCGGAACCCTGCCGCTGAATCGACGGACGGCGAACACGCGGCGAGCATACCGGCTGACCGCCGGCGGTGCGGCCCGGGTCACCGGAGCGCGGGCGGGCCGGCGCTCGGGACCCCGCGGCAGCGCCTAGAATGCCCGCCGATGGCTCCGAAACAACGACAGGTGAGAATCGAACAGCGCGGCACGCTGGAGGCGATCCAGGCGCTCGAGTCCCGTTCGGACGAGGAGCTCGAGGCCGAGACGAAATACAAGTCGGCAGCGCTGGCCATCCTCGGCGCGCGTGCTTCGGAGCGCTTCGACGCAGACGCCGCGCGCGGTTACTTCCAGCGCGCGATCGCGGCCGCGCGTCCACAGGAACGGATGCAGCTGCGGCGCATGGCCGACGCCTCCCTGGCCCTCGCCGAACGGCGCGCCGGCGACCTCAAGGAGGCCGTCGAGCGGCTCGGCCAGGAGGCTCCGAGCGGGCGCCAGCTGTTCGCGCTGCGCGCGATGGGCCTGCTGCTCCCTCCGAGCTCCGCCGGCATCCTCGCGCGCGTGCGCGGCGTCCTGCTGATCATCCTTCTCATCATCGTGCTGCTCGCGATCGGCGCGGGCATCGTCGAGCTCGTCTCGCTGCCGTTCGGCGGCATCGGGCTGGCACCGGCGATCCTGCTCGGGCTGTTCGTGATGATCGCCGCACTCGCGATCGCTGCCGCGATCGGACGCCGCCGCCGGGACCGCGCGCGGGCACCGGTCGGGCTGAGCCACCGCGACCCCGGATCGCCGGCGCCTGGCACTAGGCTTGCCCGGTGCCCGCTCCGATCTGCCTGATCGTCAACCCGTCCGCCGGCGGCGGACGCGCAGCGCGCATCGCGCCCGAGGTCGAGCGCGCCCTGCGCGCGGAAGGGCTCTCGGTACGCGCCGTCCACACGGCCGGGCTCGCCCACGCCCGCGAGCTGGCGCGCGAAGCCGCCGCGGCCGGTGAGACCGTCGCGGCGCTGAGCGGCGACGGGCTCGTCGGGGTGCTCGCCGACGAGCTGCGTGGCTCCCCCGGCGCGGTGCTCGGGGTGCTCCCGGGCGGCCGCGGAAACGACCTCGCGCGCGTGCTCGAGATCCCGTCGGACCCCGCCCAAGCCTGCCGCGTGCTCGCCCGCGGGACGGCGCGTCCGCTCGACCTGGGGCTCGTCGAACCGCTCGGGGGCGGGCCCGCGCGCGCCTTCGTCGGGATCGCCTCGGTGGGTTTCGACAGCGACGCCAACCGCATCGCCAACGAAGCGCCGGCGTGGCTCGGCGGCCTCGTCTACGCCTACGGCGCGCTGCGCGCGCTCCTGTCCTGGCGCCCTGCGCGCTTCGAGCTCGAGCTCGACGGGCGCGAGCGCCACTCCTTCAGCGGCTACTCCGTGGCCGTCGCCAACTCGCGCGCGTACGGCGGTGGCATGTACGCAGCCCCCGACGCGATGCTCGACGACGGTCTGCTCGACGTGATCGCGATCGGACGGGAGAGCCGCCGGCGCTTCCTCGCCAACCTGCCGCGGGTCTTCAAAGGCACGCACGTCGAGCTTCCGAACGTCCGCGTCTTCCGCTGCGCGACGGTCTCCGTCGCCTCGGACCGGCCGTTCGAGATGTACGCCGACGGCGATCCCGTCGGGGCGCTGCCGGTCCGCGTGAGCGCGCTGCGCGGCGCCGTGACGGTCGTGACGCCGGTGAGCGGCTCGGCCGCGCTCTCCTCCGTACCCGCGGCGCCGGCCGGACAGCGCGAGGCCTGATGCCGGCGCTTCTCGGCGCGAAGCTCGCCGTCGCGCGCAGCGCGGGAGCGCTGGCCAGGCTCGGCGGCAGCGGCGCGACCAGCCTGCCCGGGCGCGTGCTCCTGGCGATCGAACCGCAGGCGATCGGCGCGCTCGGCGGACGCCTGTCCCGGGGCAGCGCGGTGATCTCGGCGACGAACGGCAAGACCACGACCACGGCGATGGCCGCGGGCGTGCTCGCGGAGGCCGGCATCCCGCTGGTTCACAACCGGGCGGGGGCGAACATGGCGGGAGGCGTCGCGACCACGCTGCTGGACGCCTCGCGCGGCGGTGACATGAGCGGCGAGCTCGGGCTGTTCGAGGTCGACGAGCTCTGGCTGTCCTCCGTCGCCGAGGCGCTCGACCCGCGGGCGATCGTGCTCGGCAACCTGTTCCGTGACCAGCTGGACCGCTTCGGGGAGCTGGAGTCGATCGCCGACAGCTGGGCGGAGCTGCTCGCGAGGAGCCCGGCGCGGGCGATCCTCAACGCCGACGACCCCCTGCTCGCCGACCTCGGCCGCGAGCGCCGCCCGGAGGACGTCCTGTACTTCGGGGTCGACGACGACACGCTCGCGCTCCCCGGACTCGGGCACGCCGCCGACGCCAAGCACTGCCGCCGCTGCGGCAGCCCCTACGTCTTCGACGCGGTCTACCTCGGCCACCTCGGTCACTACCACTGCCCGACCTGCGGGGCGACGCGACCGGCGCCTGCGATCCTCGCCGGGGACGTCGCGTTGCGGGGGGTGCAGAGCGCTGCCTTCACGCTCTCCACGCCGGCCGGGACGGCACGCGTGGAGCTGGCGCTGCCCGGCCTGTACAACGTCTACAACGCGCTCGCCGCCGCCGCTCTCGGATACGCGCTCGCGGTGCCGCTCGAGCAGATCGTCGCCGGGCTGCAGGCGACGCGCCCGGCGTTCGGGCGCGCCGAGACGATGCGTCTCGCAACGACGCGCGGCGAGCGCGAGCTGCGCATCCTGCTGGTGAAGAACCCGGCGGGCGCGAACGAGGTGCTGCGCACGCTCGCGCTCGAGCCCGGCCGCCACGACCTGCTCGGCGTCCTCAACGACCAGATCGCCGACGGCCGTGACGTGTCCTGGATCTGGGACGCCGACTTCGAGCTGCTGGCCGAGCGCGTCGGCTGCGCGGTTTGCAGCGGCACCCGCGCAGCCGACCTCGCCGCGCGGCTGAAGTACGCGGGCGTCGAGGCCGAGCGGATCCGGATCGAGCCGGACCTGCCGCGGGCGCTCGATCAGGCGCTCGAGAGCGGACCGGCCGATGCGCCGCTGTACGCGCTGCCCACCTACACCGCGATGCTCTCGCTGCGGGAGCTGCTCGTCGCCCGCGGAGCTGCAGCGAGCAGCTGGTCGTGATGACCGCGCCGGCGCCCGAGGTGATCTGGCACGAGGTCGAGTGCGGCAGCTACGGCGCCGACCTGCCGCTCTGGCGCGAGCTCGCTGCCGCGAGCGCCCAGGGCGGGGAGGCGCGCGTGCTCGACCTCGGCGCGGGGATCGGGCGGGTCTCCCTCGACCTCGCGGCCGCCGGCCACAGCGTCACGGCGCTGGACGTCTCGCCCGCCCTGCTCGGGGAGCTCGCGCGGCGAGCCGAGGGCCTGCCCGTGCGGACGGTGGTGGGCGACGCGCGCGACTTCCGTCTCGACGAGCAACGGTTCGACCTCTGCCTCGTGCCGATGCAGACGTTGCAGCTGCTTCGCGACGACGGTGAGCGCCGGGCCATGTTCGAGAACGCCGCCGCACACCTGCGCCCGGGCGCACTGATGGCGTGCGCGATCGTGACCGCCGCCGACGAGTTCGACGCGATGGCCGGACAGCTCGGGCCCTCCCCGGATCGCCTGGCCGTCGGCGAGCGCGTGTACTTCTCGCGCCCGCTCAGCGTGCGCGTCCTCGACGGGAGGATCAGGATCGAACGCGAGCGCGTGGCGCTGCCCGGTGACGAGGAGGGCTCACAGCGCTGGCGCGGCACGGGCGAGCGCGACGTCGTCGAGCTCGCGTGCGTCACCGAGGAGCAGCTGTGGCGCGAGGCGGCCACGGCCGGGCTGGTCGCCGAGCCGACGCTGCTGATCGCCGAGACCGACGAGCACACCGCCAGCGAGGTCGTGGTGCTCCGTGCCTGACCGCACCCTGCGCGTGTGCGCGCTCTACCCCGACCTGATGAACATCTACGCCGACCGCGGCAACCTGATCGTGCTCGAGCAGCGCTGCGCGTGGCGCGGCATCGGCTTCGAGCTCGACGCGTCGAGCCTCGGCGAGCCGCTCGACGGCGAGCGTCACGACCTCTACTACATCGGCGGCGGCCAGGACCGCGACCAGCGCCTCTGCGCGGAGGACCTGCTGGCGCTGAAGGCGGACGCGCTGCGCCGGGCCGCGGCGCGCGAGGCGATCGTGCTCGGAGTCTGCGGCGGCTACCAGCTGCTCGGCAGCTCCTACACGCTCGACGACGAGCGCATCGAGGGCGTCGGCCTGCTCGACGTCGAGACGGTGCGCGTCGCCGGGCCGCGGCTGATCGGCAACGTCGCGATCGCACCGGCCGGGCTTTCCGGCGCTCCGGACGGTGCGGTGCTGGCCGGGTTCGAGAACCACGGCGGGCGCACGGCGCTCGGCGCCGGGCAGGCGCCGCTGGGCCGGGTCCTGCGCGGTCACGGCAACGACGGTGCGAGCGGGCAGGAGGGCGCGCGCAGCGGCAACACGATCGGCACCTACCTGCACGGACCGCTGCTGCCGAAGAACGTCTGGTTCGCCGACTGGCTGATCGCCACGGCGCTGGGCATCGCCGTCGCAGAGCTCGCCCCGCTCGCGGACGGCATCGAGGAACAGACCCACCGCAGCGCGCTGCAGGCCGCCGGCGTCTGAGCCAGGTCGGTCAGCCGCCGCCGCGGAGCGCGGGCGTGTGGGAGACGCCGACGATCACGCCTTCGGGGCCCTGGAGCCGTGCGACCGTCTGTCCCCACGGCTCCTCCCTGGCGTCGTGGAGCAGCTCGAACCCCTCCCGCTCGAGCTCGCGCGCCGCCTCGCTCGACCGCTTCCGGGGTCGGCGACGTCGAACTCGATGCTCGCGTGCGGCACCGGCGCGGCCGGCGGGCCACTCCGGCGAGGCGAAGCACGCCTCGGCGGCCTGCGAGAGCGGCCAGCACGCCGAACGAGCGGCAGCCGTCGATCGACTCGCTGTGCTGGTAGCCGTCAGGGCTCGGCTCCCTGCAGCGGCAGACCGAGCGCCTCGGCGTAGAGGGCGGCGGCTCGCGCCCGGATCGGGCGTGATCACCGCGATGCTCGCTACGAACTCGAGCTTCACCGCGCCGGAGCGACCGCGAAGCGCTCGAAGCGCTCCGCCAACCGCGCCGGGACGAGCGCGCGCACGCGCACCCCCTCCGCGGTGTCCTCGCGGCTGACCTCGTCCGGCCAGCTCGTGCAGCTCGGCGAGGCTGCCGCCGTCGGCAGTAGGGCACGAGCAGCTCCAGCGGTCGCAGCGTGTGCGCGAGCGCCTCCTCGATCCGCTCGGCGAGCACGTCGAGCCCCTCCCCCGTCTCGGCGCTGACGAGCGTGGCGCGCGGGTAGGCGTGTCGGAGCTGCTGGCGCTCCTCGTGTCGAGCAGGTCGGCCTTGTTGAGCACGAGCAGGCGTGGCTGCTCGCCGGCGCCGATCTCCTCGAGCGTCTCCTCGACGGCCCGTCGGTTGACGACGGCGTGCTCCTCGCCGGCAGAGGCGTCGAGGACGTGGAGCAGCAGATCCGCCCGGCGCGTCTCCTCGAGCGTCGCGGCGAAGGAGTCGACGAGTTGGTGCGGGAGCTTCTTGATGAACCCGACCGTGTCGGTGACCAGGTACGTGCGCCCGGCAATGCGCAGCGTGCGGGTGGTCGGGTCGAGCGTGTGGAAGAGCCGGTCGCGGACACCGACCTCGGCGCCCGTGAGGGCGTTCAAGAGCGTCGACTTGCCGGCGTTCGTGTAGCCGACGAGAGAGACGGTGGGGATCGCGGCGCGCTCGCGCTCGGCGCGCTGCACCGCGCGCGTGCCCTTGACGTGCTCGAGGCGCTTGCGCAGCATCGCGATGCGGTTGCGGGCCAGCCGCCGGTCGGTCTCGATCTGGGTCTCGCCGGGGCCCCTCGTGCCGATCCCGCCGCCGAGGCGTTCGAGGTGGCTCCAGAGACCACGCATGCGGGCCATGTTGTATTCGAGCTGCGCCAGCTCGACCTGGAGCTTGCCCTCGGCGCTGCCCGCGTGTGACGCGAAGATGTCGAGGATCACGCTCGTGCGGTCGATCACCGGCAGCCCGATCGCCTCCTCCAGGTTGCGCTCCTGGCGCGGCGTCAGCTCGTCGTCGCAGGCGATCAGGTTCGCATCGCACTCGCGCGCCAGCGCCTTGGCCTCGGTGACCTTTCCGGGGCCGAGGTAGGTGTTCGGATGCGGGCGCTCACGCCGCTGGGCGAGCTCGCCGACGACGGCCACTCCTGCCGTGCGCAGCAGCTCGCCGAGCTCGGCGAGGTCGTCGCCCTGCTCGAGCGCTCCGACGCACAAGGCGCGCTGTGCGGCGCGCTGCGCCGGCCCCGATCCGTTCCTTGATGCGCTGCTCTGCTTGTTACGGCCGCTACGGCTCCTGTCCATCCACCAATCAGTCTAGGGCCTCCTTTGGCCGCTCCGTGACGATTCTGAGTACGCCCACGCGAGCATTCAGGCCCGCAGCTTGCCCAGCCGCTGCACCGCCTCGACGAGCCGCTCGTCGGGCGTCGTCAGCGAGATCCGGAACCAGCCCTCGCCGGCCGGCCCGTAGATCGCGCCGGGCGAGATCACGACACCGGCCTCCTCGAGCACGTGCTCGGCGTAGGCCGCGGAGCTCGCGAAGCCGTCCGGCACGGGTGCCCACACGTAGATCGTGGCGTGCGGGCGGCGTACCCGCACCCCGATCTCTTCGAGCGCGTCGCAGACGAGGTCGCGGCGGCGCCTGTAGAGCTCGACCATCGAGGCGACCTCCTCGTCCGCCTCGGGCGACATCGCGGCCACCGCTGCGAGCTGGGTCGCCTCGAACAGCCCCGAGTCGATGTTCGTCTTCAGCCGCCAGTAGGTCTGGAGCGCCTCCGCGTTGCCGAGCACCATCGCGCAGCGCCAGCCCGTCATGTTGAAGCCCTTGGAGAACGAGTAGACCTCGATCCCGACGTCCTTGGCGCCGGGGGTGGCCAGGAACGACGGCGCCTCGTAGCCGTCGAAGACGATCTCCGAGTAGGCCATGTCGTGGACGACGAGGATGTCGTTGGCGCGGGCGAAGTCGACGACCTCCTCGAAGAAGCCTTCGGGCACCACTGCGCCGGTCGGGTTGTTGGGGTAGTTGAGGTACATGAGCTTCGCCCTGCGGACGATGTCGGCGTCGAAGGCGCCGAGGTCGGGCACGAAGCCGCGCTCGGGGTCGAGCGCCATCAGCACGGGCTCGGCGCCCGCGAGCCACGGGCCGCCCGTGTAGACCGGGTATCCGGGATCGGCGGCGAGCGCGTAGTCGCCGGGGTCGAGGAAGGCGAGGTTGAGGTTGAAGATCGCCTCCTTGGCGCCGATCGCGGGGATCACCTCGCTGTCGGGGTCGAGGTCGACGTCGAAGCGGCGCAGGTAGAAGTCGTGCACCGCCTCGCGGAAGTCCTGGCGGCCGCGGTTGGACGGGTACTGGTGCGTTTCGGCCTCGCTGACGGCCTCCTGCATCGCCTCGACGATCAGCGGCGGCGTGGGACGATCGGGGTCGCCGATGCCGAGGCTGATCACGTCGACGCCGGCGGCGCGCTTGTCGGCGATCTTGCGCTCGAGCTGGGCGAACGCGTACGGCGGGATCTTCTCGAGGCGACTACTCGGTTTCATGCAGCTCCTTTTCGAACTCGTCGCTGATCGTGCCGGCGAACACCGGGCGCGCCCAGCCTGTCAGGTGGACTTGCAGGTCGGGCGCGACCTCGACCTCGAGCTCCCCCCCGTCGAGGACCACGCTCACCGCCTGTGGACGCTCGGCCGCCGCCTTCTCCTGGACGTAGGCGACGGCGGCGCCGGTGGCGCCCGTTCCGGAGGAGAGCGTCTCCCCCACCCCGCGCTCGAAGATCCGCGCGCGGATCTTCGCGGGCGCGAGCTCCGCGTACCAGGAGACGTTCGTCCTGTTCGGGAACAGGTCGGAGGCTTCGATCGGCGGTCCGGCCGACTGCAGGTCGATGGCGTCGAGCTCCTCGACGCTCGGAACGCCGATCGCGCATTGCGGGTTGCCGATCGAGACGTGGCGGAAGGCCCACTCGCGCCCGGCGCTCGTCACCGTGCCGCGCCCGTCGGGCGGTCCGTCCGGGAAATCGGCCGAGGTGAGCGCCGCGTGCCCCATGTCCACGCGGCAGCTGTCAGCGCCGGTGATCGTCGGGCGGATCGTTCCCGCGGCGGTGGCGATCGCGAACTGGTCGCGGTCGGTCCAGCCGCGATGGCGCAGGTAGAGGATCGCCTCGCGCGCGCCGTTGCCCGACAGCTCGGCCTCCGAGCCGTCGGGGTTGAAGATGCGCAGGTCGGCCACGTGGCGCGGCTCGGCCGGCGCGGAGAGCAGCAGCACGCCGTCGGCGAACACACCGAAGTGCCCTTCGCAGAGCCTCCGCACCCGCGCCGGGGTCAGCTCGAACGGCAGCTCGTCGTGCTCGACGATCAGGTAGTCGTTGCCGAGGGCCTGCCACTTCTCGAAGCGCATCGTCATCGGGCGTCGGAGTCTAGGATCTCGCCCGCCACGGCCGCCGGGTCGCTGTCGGTGACGTCGAACATCTGCACGCCGGCGAGCTTGCGCATCCACGTGAGCTGACGCCGTGCGTAGTTGCGCGTGCGCCGCTTCATCCGCTCGACGTCGCCGGCGAGAAGGTCCTCGAAGCCGAGCGCCTTCGAGGCGGTCTCGGAGACACCCGCAGCGGCCGCCCGGAGCACCTCCTCCCGCGCACCGGCCGCGACCATCTCGTCCACCCGGCGGTCGATCGCCGCGTAGAGCTGCTCGCGCTCCATCGTCAGCCCGGCCAGCAGCGTCGGGTGGCGAAGGTCCTCGCTCCACAGCTGCGACGGCCCCTCGGGCGGCTCCAGCTCGCCGAGCTCCAGCAGCTCCAGCGCGCGCACGACGCGCTGGCGGTCGTTCGGCTCGATTCCCGCGGCGGCCCACGGCGCGCGCTCGGCGAGCCGGGCGTGCAGGGCCTGCGGCCCCACGCGTTCGAGCTCGGCGGTCCACCGCTCGCGCACGCCCTCCGGCGGCGCCGGGCGCAGATCGAGCTCGGTCAGCGCGGCGCGCAGGTAGAGCCCGGTTCCGCCGACGACGATCGGGCGCCGGCGCTGGGCGAGCAGCTCGTCGATCTGGGCGTGCGCGAGCTGCGAGTACTCGCCGACGCTGAACGACGCGTCGACCGGGAGGAAGGAGACGAGGCGGTGCTCGAGCTGGGCCTGCTCGGCGGGGCTCGCCACGCCGGTCAGCGTCTCCAGGCCCGCGTAGACCTGCAGCGCGTCGGCGGACACCGCCACCGGGTCCTCGCCGCGCGCGCGCAGAGCCTGGGCGAGCGCGATCGCCACGGCGGTCTTGCCGACCCCGGTCGGGCCGAACAGCGCGATGATCCTCATGCGGATAGGCTCACAGCTGGTGCAGATCTCGGGCTCGACAGTTCTGCTGACCGGCGCCACCGGGGGTATCGGCCAGGCGATCGCACGCGCCCTCGCGGGGCGCGGCGCGAAGCTGATCCTGACGGGTCGGCGCGCGGACGTGCTCGACCCGCTCGCTGCCGAGCTCGGCGGCCGTGCGCTGGCGGTCGACCTCGCCGAGCGCGCCGAGGTGGCACGGCTGATCGGCGAAGCCGGCGACGTGGACATTCTCGTCGCCAACGCCGCGCTTCCCGGCCACGGGAACGCTCGACGACTTCTCCGTCGCAGGAGATCGACCGTGCGCTCGACGTCAACCTGCGTGCGCCGATCGTGCTCGCCCAGGGGCCTGCTGCCGCGCGATGATCGAGCGCCGCCGCGGCCACCTCGTCTTCATCTCCTCGCTCTCCGGCAAGGCGGCGACTCCGAACACGGCCCTCTACAACGCCACCAAGTTCGGGTTGCGCGGCTTCGCCTCCGCTGTGCGCGCCGATCTGCGCGAGAGCGGCGTCGGCGTGACGACGGTGTTTCCCGGGCTTCATCCGCGACGCCGGCATGTTCGCGGACGCCGAAGTGAAGCTTCCCGCCGGCGTCGGCACCAGCACTCCGGAGGAGGTCGCGGCCGCCGTCGTGACCGGGATCGAGCGCAACAAGGGCGAGGTCGACGTGGCGCCGTTGCCGATGCGACTGAGCACGGTGTTCGCGAGCCTTGCGCCGGAGACGGCCGGCGCGTCGCGCGCCGCATCGGCTCGGACGAGATCTCGAGCCAGATGGCAGCCGGCCAGCGCGACAAGCGCTGAGCTGAGCACTCAGAAGAGCGCCTGCTGACCCTCCCTTGCCGCCGCCTTCTCCGCGGCGGAGCGCGCGGTCGGGTGCCCCGTGTCGCTCATGTCGAGACCTTCGAGTGCCCTGTTGCGCCAGAACGCGCCGGGCCGCTTGCCGCGTCTCACCATCGCCGCCAGACGCTCGCGCTCCTGCTGCGGCGCGTAGGCGCGACGGCCGTAGAGCGCTTCGTAGCGCGGCACCAGCTCCGGCCTCGCGTCGCTCATCCAGCCCATGAACACGTCTTTGACCTCGCCGCGCAGGTGCAGCGCGATCCCGGCGACGTTCGTCGCGCCGGCGTCGGCGATCGCCTCCAGGAGCGGCTCGACCTGCTCGGGCGCGTCGTTGATCCCCGGCATCAGCGGCGCGATCAGGACACCCGTCGGGATCCCGGCGCGGTTCAGCTCGGCCACGGCCTCCAGGCGGGCGCGCGGGTTCGGGCTTTTCGGCTCGGTTTCGCGCCACACCTTCTGGTCGAGCGTCGGGATCGACAGGCAGGCCGTGAGGCCCTACCGTCTCTGCCAGCTCGCGAAGCAGCGCGATGTCGCGCAGCAGGAGCGGAGACTTGGTGAGGATCGAGCACGGGTTGCGGGCGTCGAGCAGGGCCTGCCAGATCCCCTCCATCAGCCGGTAGCGGCCCTCGACCCACTGATAGGGGTCGGTGTTCGTGCCGAGGGCGACGTGCTCGCCCTTCCACGAGGGGCGGGCCAGCTCTGCGCGCAGGAGCTCCGGGCGCGTTGACCTTGACGACGATCTCGCGCTCGAAGTCGCGGCCGGCGTCGAAGCCGAGGTAGGTGTGGGTCGGGCGGGCGAAGCAGTTGTGGCTGACGACGCCGTTGGCGATGAAGTCTTCGGTGCCCGTGGTGATGTCATACATGCGCATCACCATCCCGAGCGGGCGGACTGAGACGACGCGCAGGCTCGATTTGCACTTCAGGGCTTTGCCGAGTGATCGTGCGCTTTCGGGTGATGGCCGGGTCGGTGCCGAGGAAGAAGCGCATCTTCTCGGGGAGGCCGCCGCGAATGCGGACGTTCGTGACGCCGTTGGCGCATCAGCGTACTCGACCTCGTAGTCGAATCCAAGCCGCTCGAGGCAGACGGTGATCCAAGTCGATGATCTCTGGAGTCGTAGTTCGCGATCCGGATGACCTCACCCGCCGAGCCCTCAGCGTCGAAGATCCCGGCGAGGAAGCCCTTGACCCAAGACGACGACGGCGTCATCGGCCACTCGGTCAGTTCTCCGATCCGCTCGACGCTCGGGCGTCGCTGCGTGCGAACGGCAGTGATCTCCCGATGTCGCGAGCGAGGCCGCAGCGAACAGAAAGCGCTCGGTGACGACCTCGATGTCGATCGAGGTAACGCTGCGATCGGACCAGCGCCTCGTCGTCTGCCAGAGCGCGAGACGAAAGTGATAACGCCGTCTGAGCCCCGTCGGGTCTCGTCGTAGCGGTAGGCACCGAGCGTGCCGTCACCGCGGATCATCCCGGTCAGGTATCCGCGCTTGTAGTCGAAGTCCTCGGTCGGCGCCGTCGACGCATCCACCGGGCCCCAGCAGCGGTTGTTCTCTCGTGAGATGAGGCCGCTGCATCGGACCCGTATTCCGCCCCGTCGACATGCTTCCACCCGCGGTCGCTCAGAAACCGGTGGTCACCGCTGGCGATCAGCTTCGTGCCGTCCTCCAGCTCGACCTCCCACGCCGGCTTGATGCTCGACCACTTGTCGAGCACCTCGGTCTCCACGAAGCGCCGGTACTTGCCCTCGCGCCGCGTGCCGACGATCCGATCGCCAACTGCCAAGTCTTCGAGCTTTCGGTTGCGCCCGTCTGCCATCAGCACGAGCGTCTCGCCGGCTTGGCAATAAGTACAGGCATGGCTACATCCCCTGTACGGATTGACCGTCCACCGAAACGGCATCTGCGACGCCGCCGGCACTTTGTTGAGCACCGACTTGGCCCGCACCTCGTAGAAGCGCGTGTCGAGCGCCTCGGGGGCGTCGAATCGGCGTACCGATGCGGGATCGCGGTATCCCGGCAGGCGCGCTCTGCGTGTCCTCCTCGATCGTCAGGTTGTCCCAGCGCACGAACATATGTTCGCATACGCGCGGGACGGCCCCCTGCTCAGCCGATCCCCAGCTACCGCTCGGCGAAGACTCGGCACCGGCTGAGGCTCGGCTCAGGCCTCCGTCCGAGCATGTGTGACAGCAATCAAGCCAACCCGACGGAGGTCTCGGTCATGCTCATCTCGAAGCTCCTTGCGGCCACGATGGTCGCGGGGGATCCCACAACGCGAACCCCTCCTCCTCAAAAAAATCTGCGACCGCCCGCCGCAGGGCCCGGTGGGAGCGCTCAGAGCTCGAGCACGGAGCGGATGCCGTCCTGAGCCTCCATCAGCTCGAAGCCGCGGTTGACCTCGGCCAGCGGCATCCGGTGGGAGATGAACGGGTCCACGTCGATCTCGCCCGCCATGTAGCGCGAGATCAGGGCCGGTACGTCTTCGCGGCCCTTCAGGCCGCCGAACGAGGAGCCGCAGACGCGTCGTCCCGTGATCAGCAGTCGCGGGACGACGTCGAGCGTCTCCCCCTTGCCCGCCACGCCGCAGACCGTGCACAGGCCCCAGCCCATGCGCGCCGCTTCGACCGCCTGGCGCATCACCGCGACGCTGCCCGTCGCCTCGAAGGTGTAGTCGGCGCCGAAGCCGCCGGTCATGGCGAGGATCGCCTCGACGGTCTCCTCGCCGCCTTGCATCAGATCCGTCGCGCCCTGCCCGCGCGCCAGCTCCAGGCGCTCGGGCGACAGGTCGACGCACACGATCCGCTCCGCGCCCTGCAGCCGGCACCCGGCCACCGCGCCGAGGCCGACCATGCCCGCCCCGAACACCACGCACGTCGATCCCGGCCTGACGTCCGCGGTCCGCATCGCCGCCCCGAGTCCCGTCGATAGGCCGCACGCGAACAGGCACGCCCGGTCCAGCGGCGCCTCCGGGTCGATCTTCGCCAGCGCGATCTCCGGCATCACGGTGTACTCCGCGAACGTCGAGGTGCCCATGAAGTGGCGCAGCGGCTCGCCGTCGATCGACAGCCGCGTCGTGCCGTCCGGCAGGTAGCCCTTGTTCTGCTGCTCGCGGATCGCCAGGCACAGGTTCGTCAGCGGGCTGACGCAGTGAATGCACTCCCCGCACTGCGGCGAGAACAGCGTCACGACGTGGTCGCCCTCGCCGACGAGGCTGACATCAGGCCCGACCCGCTCGACCACGCCCGCGCCCTCGTGGCCCAGGACCGTCGGCGCGTAGCCCGAGGGATCGACGCCCGAGGCCGTGTACATGTCGGTGTGGCAGACGCCGCATGCGGACAGGCGCACGAGCACCTCGCCCGGCCCGGGCTCGGCGAGGTCGACCTCGCGCACGCTCAGCGGCTTGCCGAACTCCTCGAGCACCGCCGCCTTGATCTTCATGCGCGCTCCCCCAGCGCACGGGCCGGCTGCGTTGGGGCGCGAAGCGGGCGTCAACCGATCCAGCAGCTCCTCCTCGCCGCTCAGCGTCTGGCTCGTCGCCGCGGTGATACGAACGGGGGTGATCTCGCCGGGCGACGCAAGGCCCGTGAAGTTCACGACTTTGTTGTGGGACGTGCGCCCGCGCAGCCGGTCCGGGTCGTTGCGCGACGGGCCTTCGACCAGCACGTCGAGCGTGCGGCCGACGAAGCGCTGCGAGCGCTCCCGCGCCCGGCGCTGTACGACCTCCACGAGCCGCTCCATGCGCTCGACCTTGACCGGGTGCGGCACGACGCCCTCGCTGAACGTCGCCGCCTCCGTCCCCCGCCGGGGCGAGAAGATGAACGTGAAGGCGCTGTCGTAGCCGACGCGCTCGACCACCTCCAGCGTCTGCGCGAAGTCCTCCTCGCTCTCCCCCGGGAAGCCGACGATCACGTCGGTGCTGAGCGCCACGTCGGGCAGGTGCTCGCGGATCATCGCGACGCGATCCTCGTAGCGCGTGCGGTCGTACGTGCGCCGCATCGCCTTCAGCATCCGGCTCGACCCCGACTGCAGCGGCAGGTGGATGTGCTCGCAGACGCTCGGAAGCTCAGCGTGCGCGCGGATCACGTCCTCGCGCATGTCCTTGGGGTGCGGGCTCGTGTAGCGGATGCGCTCGATCCCCTCGATCCCGTCGAGCAGCCCGAGCAGGCGCGCGAACGTCGGCTTCTGGCCCGCGGACGGCTGCGAGATCGCGGCCGTAGGAGTTGACGTTCTGCCCGAGCAGCGTCACCTCCTTGACGCCGTCGGCCGCCATCGCCGCGACCTCCTCGACCAGCTCCCGCACCGGCCGGCTGACCTCGCGCCCGCGCGTCGAGGGCACGATGCAGTAGGAGCAGCGGCAGTTGCAGCCGACGCTGATCTGAAGCCAGCCCTGAAAGGGACGCGCGCGGCGCGCCGGCAGGTGCCCCGTGAAGCCCTCGAACTCGAAGTAGCCCTGCGCTGTGAGCGAGTCGCTCGTGAGGAACTCGGCGAGCTTGTGCACCTGGCCGGGCCCGAATGCGACGTCCACGAACGGGAAGCGCTCGAACACCTCCTCCTTGACCGACTGCGCCCAGCAGCCGCCGACGCCCACGACGCGCTCGGGCTGTTCGCGCTTCAGCCGCTTGGCCTCGCCGAGATGGGTGATGAACCGGCTGTCCGCGGTCTCGCGGATGGAGCAGGTGTTGAAGAGGATGAGGTCCGCGTCCGCGCGTTCCGGCGCCTCGGCGTAGCCGAGGGCCTCGAGCATCCCCTTCATGCGCTCGGAGTCGTGCTCGTTCATCTGGCAGCCGAACGTGGTGAGGTGGTAGAGCTTGTGACTCCTGTCTGGCACGCGCGTCGGCATCACGCAATTCACCCGCCTGGCGTATCCGACAGCCACTGAGGCGGGGTCCAGTCCCCAGGATCGGTGGTCTGCCCCACCTCGATCAGATGCCCGTCGGGATCGCGAATGTAGCAACGGGTCTCGTACAGGTGCTGCTTCGGCGGCGTCAGGAACTCAGCGACCACGAGAGCACCATTCGGCGTACGCGGCCTCGATGTCTCTGACCCGGATATTGAGGAAGCTGCTGACCCGGCCGAGGTCGCCTGGCGTCTCCAGAGTGACCGCTGGCTTGTCGTCGGTCGGGCCCCCGCCAACGCTGATCACGATCCAACTGTTCGCGAGCGCGACATTGGTCGGTTCTCCGCCCGGACCGGCGAAGACCACCTCGCCACCGAGCACGTCGGTATAGAAGCGCCGGGACCGCTCTATGTCGGTCGCGACGATGAAGTGGGTCACCACGATTTCCTCTGACGGGAGTCTCACCTCCGCCACCTGCCACCTCCACTCGGTTGGGCGCATACCCCGGCTCAGGGCCGATACTACGATGACCACGCGCGAGGGGGCGAGCAGGTGAGGAACAGAAGCAGCAGCACCGTTCGGTACGAGCTACACACAACGATCGATCGACCTGTCGGCGACGTGTTCGCGCGTCTGGCCGACTTCGACGGCTACGGGGCATGGATGCGCCGTACGGGCATGTTCCGCCGGTCCGGGAAGACCTCGGACGGCCACCGTCCGCCTGGGAGCGACTTCTTCGACGCCACGAGGATGGGAACGTTCCACGGTGAGGTGACCGACTACGAGCCACCGGAACGTCTCGCTTTCCGAGAGACCCTTCGCTGGTTCGGCTCCGACCTGATGGAGGCGCGCCCGACGTACACCCTCGCGGCGGACGGAGACAAGACGGCAGTTCATCACGTCGCGGAGGGTGAGCTCTTCGGGATGATGCGGTTGATGAAGCCGCTTGCGGCCTTGTTGGCGAGAAGCGAGCGAGTCCGAACCGTCGATTCCCTGAGGCGCTCGCTGGAGTCCGGCTAGAGCCAGACGCCCGCCGTCCTTCGCCGGCCGATACGCAACCACCGTGCCCGACCAGCGCCGGCTTCGTGTTCAGGCCGGCGATGATCGCCGCGTAGTGATCGGCGACCTGCCCGACCTGCTTGTTCGCGAAGACGTCGGGATCGGCCTTGCCCTCCTCGACCGTCGCCGGGTCGTCGGGCCAGCCCGGCTGGAGCGTCCTGTACCCGGCGCCGCGGAACACCTCGGCCCAGTCGTCCCAGCTCGACGCGACGCAGCCACAGCCCGATGCACGAACACGAGCCGGCTGGCCGCCGGCGGCGTTGGCGGCGTCGATTTCCTCGCGCTCCCAGTCGGCGACGGTGGCGCCTGCGTTCCTCGTCGGCCGGTGCCTCATCTCGACCGCTCCTCTCGGTTGCCAGCTGCGCGGACCGCCTGCTGCACTACGGTCCGCGCGGAGCTCAGCAGTGTGTCATCGGGCGATCCCGCGCGCAGGGACGGGCTCCCGCCCGGCCCCCGCAGCCCCGCCCCGCTGAACATGCTGCGCTTCATGACGCGGCCGTTCGAGACGCTGCTCGGCTGGCAGGCGCGCTACGGCAACGTCTTCACCGTCCGCTACACGGGCTTCGGCACCGGCGTCTACGTCGCGGAGCCCGAGGCGATCCGTGAGCTGTTCACGGGCGATCAGTCCGACCTGCTCGCGGGCGAGGCCAACTCGTTCATGGAGCCGGTGCTCGGACCGCACTCCGTGCTCGTGCTCGACGGTCGCGAGCATCTGCGCCAGCGCAAGCTCCTGCTGCCGCCGTTCCAGGGCTCGCGCGTGGCGAGCTTCCGCGAGGTGATCCGCGAGGTGGCCGAGCAGGAGGTCGCCGCGTGGCGTCCCGGCCGCCGGCTCACGCTCCGGGAGCGGATGCGCGCTCTCACCTTCGAGGTCATCTGCCGCGCCGTCTTCGGCGTCACCGACCGCGCGTTGCAGGAGCGGCTGCGCACCACGATGGCCGCCGTCATCGACAGCAGCCCGATCTTCATGATCTCCTCGGCCGCGCGCACCGACCTCGGCCCCCTGAGCCCCGGCGGGCGCTTCGCGCGGCGTCTGCGGGCCGCCGACGAGCTGCTTCTGGGCGAGATCGAGCGCCGCCGGCGCGTTCCGGACCTCGAGGAGCGCACCGACGTCCTCTCGCTGCTGCTCCGCGCACGGGACGAGGACGGCAACGCGATGAGCGACGGGGAACTGCGCGACGAGCTGTTCACGATGCTCGGCGCGGGCCACGAGACGACCTCGACCGGTCTCGCCTTCGCCTTCGAGCTGCTGCTCCGCAACCCGCCCGTGCTCGAACGCCTGCGCGAGGAGATCGAGCGCGGCGAGGACGACGCCTACCTCGACGCCGTGGTCAAGGAGTCGCTGCGGCTGCGGCCCGTGATCGACGGCGCCGAGCGGACGCTGACGAAGCCGCGCACGCTCGGCGGGTGGCGGCTGCCGCCGGGCGTGAAGATCTACCCGGGCATCCTGCTCACCCAGATGCGCCCCGACCTGTACCCGGAGCCCGAGCGCTTTCGCCCGGAGCGCTTCCTCGACGAAGGCGCCGAGTCATACGCATGGCTGCCCTTCGGCGGCGGCATCCGGCGCTGCCTCGGCGCGGCCCTGGCGCAGGCGGAGATGGCCGAGGTGCTGCGGATCGCGGTACCGGCGGTCGAGCTTCGCCCGGTCCGCGGCGAGCCCGACCCGATCGTCATGCGCGGGATCACGCTCGCGCCGAAGCACGGCGTCGAGGTGACGGTCGAGCGCGTGCTGCGCGAGGCGGAGCCGACCGCGCGCCGGCGTTCGCCGGAGCCTGAGCGAGTGGACGGGCAGCCGGACCGAACCCCTTCGGCACCGAGGAGCCGACCGCCTTCGAGGACCCGACCGACCTCGGCGAGCGCGTCGAGAGCGAGCGCCCACCCGAGGAGCGTCCCGGGCCCGTCTGGCTCGGCGTGCCGGGGATGGTCGGGCTGCTCGTCGTGGCCGCCGCCTGGTCGATCAGCCACAGCCTCTTCGGCGTGCTGCTGGCCATCGTCGGGCTCGTCGTGCTGTTCCTCGCGATCGGTCTCGCGATGACGATCGCCAAGCGGGAGTAGGCGCCCGCGGGCGGGAGCTACGATCGGGACATGCCGAAGAAGCGCTACTCAGAACTCGGAGGCGCCGGCAAAGCGGCGGTGCTCGTCGTCACGGCGATCAGCCTCGTGATCATCGGGACGGCGCAGCGCGACATCCAGGCCCGCGACGAGGACGAAGTCCGGGGCAACCGGGCGCTCTGGCGCGTCGTGTGCCTGAACGCACTCGGCGCGATCGCCTACCTGCGCTTCGGACGGCGCCGCTAAGCCGTGGCCGCCGCGTCGGCCTCGCGGGCCTGGCGGAAGCTGACGAGCCGCCCGGAGCGCTCGTCGTAGAGCTTCAGTTTCGTCGCGCGCAGGCCGTCGGCGAGCGTGAGGGTCGGCACGTCGTGTAGTTCGGGCGTCTGGTCGTGGGCCCGCCGCAGGTTGTAGTTCGGGATCAGCGCGTTGAGGTGGTGGATGTGGTGGTAGCCGATGTTGCCGGTGACGAAGCGCAGCGGGGCGGCCAGCTTCAGGTATGAGCTTCCGCGCAGCGCGGCGGCGGCGAAGTTCCAGTTCTCGTCGTCGTTCCAGTAGCTGTCCTCGAACTGGTGCTGCACGTAGAACAGCCAGATCCCGACCGATCCCGCGAGCAGAGCGGGCAGGCCGAGCACCAGCAGGTAGTCGCGCCAGCCGATCAGCCAGACGAGCAGCCCGACGATGACCGCGAGCGCGAGATCCGTCGGCAGGACGCTGCGGCGCATCGATGCGCGCGCGTTCTTCGCGACGATCCGCGGCCCGATCATCATCGCGACGATCGGGCCGATCCCGAACATGATCAGCGGGTTGCGCGTCAGCCGGTAGCCGAGGCGCGCTCGTGGCTCCAGCGCGTTGTACTCCGCAACGGTCAGCGTGTGGAGATCGCCGGTGCCGCGACGGTCGAGGTTGCCCGAGGTCGCGTGGTGCACGGCGTGGTCGTGGCGCCAGCGGTGAAAGGGCGAGTAGATCATCAGCCCGATCGTGCGCCCAACCCACAGGTTCGCGCGCCTCGAGGCGAAGAACGAGCTGTGGGTGCAGTCGTGGAAGACGATGAACGAGCGGACCAGGAAGGCGGCCGCAGGGATCACGAGCAGCAGCGCGAGCAGCGAGTGGCCGAGCGCGAAGTAGAGCCCGACGGTCAGCGCGACATACGGCACGACCGATGTGGCCAGGCACCACGCCGCCCGGCGTGAGTCAGGACGCGCGTAAGGGGCGAGCTGTGCACGCCAGGTGCGCGCGTCCGCCGAACGCCCCGCCGGGGGCGTCGTCGTGGCGAGCAAGTGCTCGCCGCCCTCCTCCTCACTGCCGTCCGGGGCGCGAGCGCCGACTGCGGCGCTCATCGAGTCCCGGCGCGCATCGGTCCCGAGGCTTGGCAGGTTTGGTTGTCGGCAAGCGAATCGAAGCTCATCACGTGTGAGACACCCTCAAGTCGACACCGCCCGCGGCGACACCGGTCGCGGCAGCCTACACGGACGACCGGACCGCAGCGCCACCACTCGTCATCTGTACGTCGCCGGCACCCCGCAGCGGGCTCACCAGTTTGCGTAGCGGCTCGCTGATCAAGCGGAACGCGGACGCAGCGAGCGTGGCGTGCCGGCACGCGAGCGAACGCGAAGTACCCCGGATGGGGTAAGGACAAAGTCCCGCGCCGGTCAGCGGCCGCCTGTGCCCCGCAGGGGGCTACGCCGCGGCGACGGCCGGTTCTGACTCGATCGGAGCCGGCGCGTCCGTGTCGCGGTCGATCGGCGTCACGGCCTCGCGGCCGAGCCCGAGCGCCTCGTAGATCTTGACTTCGATCTCCTTGGCGACTTCGGGGTTCGCATCCAGGTGCGCCTTCGCGTTGCCGCGCCCCTGGCCGAGCCGGTCGTTGCCGTAGGAGAAGAACGAGCCCGACTTGGAGACGATGTTGTGCTCGAGCCCCAGAGTCGATCAGGCATCCCGAGGTCGAGATCCCCTTGCCGAACTCGATGTCGAACTCGGCCTGGCGGAACGGCGCCGCGACCTTGTTCTTGACGACCTTCACGCGCACCCGGTTCCCGACCGCCTCGGTGCCGTCCTTGAGCGTCTCGATGCGGCGGATGTCCAGGCGCTGCGAGGCGTAGAACTTCAGCGCGCGGCCGCCGGGCTGCGTCTCCGGCGAGCCGAACATCACCCCGACCTTTTCGCGGATCTGATTGGTGAGGATGCACAGCGTGTTCGTGCGGTTCAGGTTCCCCGCCAGCTTGCGCATCGCCTGCGACATCATCCGCGCCTGGGCGCCGACCGTCTGATCGCCCATCTGACCCTCCAGCTCGACGCGCGGCGTCAGCGCCGCGACGGAGTCGACCGCGACCACGTCGACCGCGCCCGAGCGCACGAGCATGTCGGCGATCTCGAGCGCCTGCTCGCCGTAGTCCGGCTGCGAGACGAGCAGCTCGTCGATGTCGACCCCGATCTCCTTCGCGTAGAGCGGGTCCATCGCGTGCTCGGCGTCGATGAACGCGCAGACGCCGCCCAGTTTCTGCGCCTCGGCGAGCACGTGGTAGATCAGCGTCGTCTTCCCCGAGGACTCGGGGCCGTACAGCTCGACGATCCGCCCGCGCGGCACGCCGCCGATCCCGAGCGCGAGGTCGAGCGACAGCGCTCCCGTGGGGATCACCTCGCAGCGCACCTGCGCGCCCTCGTCGCCCATGCGCATGACCGTGCCCTTGCCGAACTCGCGCTCGATCTGCGTCAGCGCGCCTTGCAGCGCGGCGTCGCGCGCCTTCGCGGCCTTCTCCTGCTCGGTCACGGACATGGTGCTGGCTCCTCGGGTCGGGTGAGCGAGACAAACTACGCACGCGATCGGACGGAACAGCTGTTCGTATTGGCGGCTCGCGCGAGCCGCGGAAGGCGCAAAAGGGCGCGGGCGAGCAGGAACGCACGCAGCCGCGCAGAACCGCTTGTGGTGGTGCCCGTCCACCCCACCGCCCCACCCGCCCGTCGTTTCGTCCATCCGGCCAGCGGCGGGGTCTTCTGCCGGGGCCGGCGCGACGATAGGGCCGCGTCGGATCGGACCACACGATGAGGATCCACGCCCACACACGCCGCCCACGCCGGGCTTTCGCCTGCCTGGCGATGCTCGCCGCTCTGCTGATGCCGACGGCGCTCGCCGCGGCCGCCTCGGCGCGCCCGAGCGCCCGCCACCGCGGCAGCTGCCCGAGCTCCCACCACCGGCACGCCGGCGGGAAGCACTGCGCCAGGCACCACTCGCACAAGCGCTCGCACAAGGCCAAGAAGCCGGCCTCGAAACCTGCAGTCGCCGCACCGAAGCTCACGCCCGCGCAGTGCGATGACGACTCGGCGCCCGCGCGCCCCGCCGAAGGCGGCGAATACCTCTGCGAAGACGGCTCCGCACCGTTCTGCGAAGACGGCTCGGAACCGATCGAACCCAGCTCCGGCTCGGCTCCGGTCTGCCGGGACCCGAAGTTCTCGGCCGAATGCAGCACCGAAGCCGAATGCGGCCCGGAACTCGCCTGCGAATCGGCTGAAGAAACGTTCGCCGGCCCGCAGGGCTGCGAACACGGCTCGGCCTTCGAAGAAGAACCCGGCGAAGTCGTCTAGGCGACCCAGCCGCCGAGGGGCGCGGCCGCGAGCGACTCGTAGCGGGCGCCATCGGGCTCGAGCCGCGAGCGGTAGAGCACGGCCTCGGCCACCTCGAAGCGCAGCTGCGGCGTCGCCGGCAGCGGCGCCTGCGGGCGCGGCACGGCGCGACTGCGCGCAACCGTCACGTGCGCGCGAAAGCGGCGCGGCGGCTGCTCGCCGGTGACCGCGCACAGCGCGTGCGCGAGCTCGCGCTGGAGGCTCGCCAGCTCGCCGCTCGGATCGTGCACCTCGACCGCCAGCGCGCGCGGGCGCCGCGTCGGCAGCCAGACCGGTGGCGCCGGTCTCGAGCTCGCAGGGCTGCGCGCGCTGCACCGCGTCGCCCAGGGCGCCGGACAGCGCGTCGATCTCGCCGGCCGGGCGCTCGCCGAGGAACAGCAGCGTGAGGTGCAGCGAGGCGGGATCGAGCACGCGCAGCGCCGGCGCCTGGTGATCGCGGCCATCCCGCGCGGCCGTGCGCGCCCACCGGGACAGCGCCGCGGCGACCTCGGGCGGCGGATCCACGGCGGCGAACAGACGGACGCTCGCGCCGCGCGACATGCCCGCGATGCTAGTCGGGGACGGCTCAGGCCGAGGCTGAGGCGAGCAGCGCGCGCCGCACCAGGTGCATCGCCACCGTGGTCGCGCGGTCGCGGATGTCCGCGCGCCCGCCGGGCAGGTTCACCGAGCGGGTCAGCAGCTCGGCGCCGTCGCCCGGGGCGCCGCACGCGACGGTGAGCCACACGAGCCCGACAGGCTTCTCGGGCGTCCCCCCGCCCGGACCGGCCACGCCGGTGATCCCCACCCCGACATCCGCCCCGAGGCGCTCCCGCGCGCCGCGGGCGAGGGCCTCTGCGACCTCCTGGGAGACAGCGCCGTGACGCTCGATCAGCTCTGCGGGCACGCCGGCGGCGGAGACCTTCACGTCGTTGGCGTAAGCGACGATCCCCCCGCGCACGTAGTCCGAGGAGCCGGGCAGGTCGGTCAGGCGTGCCGCGAGCAGCCCGCCGGTGCACGACTCGGCCGTGGCGATCGTGCGGGCGGACTCGCCCCGCAGCAGCCCGGCGACGATCTGGTCGATCGTGCGCCCGTCGTCTGAGAACAGCATCTCGGCGTGGCGCTCGCGCACGATCTCCTCGAAATCGCGGTAGGCGCCCTCGCCGGGCGGCCCATAGCGCGTGACGATCTCGATCTCGCCGCGTTTCAGGCAGGTCGTCACCTCCAGGGCGGACATGTCGACGCCGTCGCGTTCGGCGATGCGGATCGTCTCGGCGATCTCCGACTCGGGGATGCCGAACAGCCGCAGCGTCTGCAGGCGGTAGTCGTCCGCGCGTGCCAGCACCTCCCGCATCCCCTCGGTCTCGAGCGCGGTGGCCCACATCGGTTGTAGCTCTCGGGGCGGGCCGGGCAGCACGACGATGACCGGCGTCACGCCGTGCGCGGGGCTCACGACCAGGCCGGGCGCCGTGCCGACCGGCTCGAGCACCTCCGCCCCGAGCGGGACGGTGGCCTGCTTGCGGTTGGCCTCGGCGACCGCCTCCGGGTCGATGTGCGGCCAACGTTTCATCAGCGGCGCGACGATCTGCGCGATGCGCTCGGACAACGCCTCGTCGAGGACCATCTCGCGGCCCTGGAAGACGCCGACCACCTCGGCCGTCAGATCGTCGGCCGTGGGCCCGAGGCCGCCGCTCGTGATCACGAGATCGAGGCCCTCGGCGGCCATGAAGGCGAGCTGCGCGCGCATGTCCTCGACGCGGTCGCCGACGATCGCGATGTGCGCGAGGTCGATGCCGAGCTCGGCCAGCCGTTCGGACAGCCAGGGGCCGTTGCGGTCGCTGACGCGCCCGCTCAGCACCTCGGTGCCCGTCACCACGATGCCCGCTCGGGCGCTCACTTGCAGGTCGGCTGCTGGGAGGGCGGGAGCGTCCGGCGTCCGTGCGCCTTGGTGATCGAGTAGCCGATCGCCGTGCTCGACGCGGGCACGGTGCGCGCTTTGCCGTCGAGGACGAGTTCGACGGAGTTGTTGCCGAGCGTGACTTCGAAGTGCTTGGCGTGGTAGGTGGCGGTGCGCTGCCCCGGCTTCAGTTCGACGCCGGGGATCAGCTTGCGCCCGCCGTCGCCCAGCAGGCAGACGTACACGTTCGCGGTCGGCGTCAGCGACAGGGTCAGCACGTCGCTCGTGGCGTGCGTGGTGCCCGAGCCCGTGGCCTTGTGGTGCTTGGGCGCGCCGGATTTCGCCGAGGTCGAGGCGGTGCCGGCCCCGCTCGGTTTGTTCGATTTACCACCGGCGATCAGCAGCACGATGAGGATGATGATGATGAGGAGGATCGTGCCGACTGCGATCGCGTACCCGCGCGAGCCGCGGTCCGACGGAGGCCCGGCCCCCCGGCTCCGGCTGCGGTTGCGCTGCGGCGCGGAGACGATCGGCTCGAGCGCCCCCTCGCTGGGGCTCTCGTGGTGAAGGCGGTACTCCTCGACCAGCGCCTTGCCGTCGAGCCCGAGCGCGGTCGCGTAGGTGCGCAGGAAGCTCTTGACGAACGTGGGCCCGGGCAGGAGGCCCCACTCTTCGTTCTCGAGCGCGCGCAGGTACTTGGCCCGGATCTTCGTCTGCGCCTCGATCTCGGATACGTCGATGCGCTCGCGCATGCGAGCCTCGCGCAGCGTTGAGCCGATCTCGGGCATGGTCAGAGGCTAGAGGGCGCCGGGGAGCGCCTCGTCGATCGCACGGGCGCCGATTCTAACGTCGCAAATTGCGAGGAACCGTTGCCGAACGGTGTCTGTCAGGAGGGTCAGTCGCCGACGGGCGCCGGCGACTCCGATGGCGCCGCCTCCAGCGCGACCAGCACGCGGGGAAGGTCGGCCTCGGTGATCAGCACCTGGCGCGGCTTCGAACCTTCGTAGCCGGAGATCACGCCGCGGCGCTCGAGCATGTCGATCATCCGTCCCGCGCGTGTGTAGCCGAGGCGCAGGCGGCGCTGGAGCATCGAAGTCGAGGCGGTCTGCATTTCGGCGACGAGCCGGATCGCGTCGGAGAGCAGCGGGTCCTCGTCGGGGTCGAGGTCTCCCTCCGCAGAGCCCCCCTCGGGCTCCTCGGGCGCGACCTCCTCGAGCAGCTCCTCGCGCAGCTCGGGTTCGCCCTGCTTGCGCCACAGCTCGGTCAGCTTGGCGATCTGGGCCTCGTCGATGTAGGCGCCCTGGATCCGCTGCAGCCGCGAGCTGCCGACGGGGCTGAACAGCATGTCGCCCTGGCCGAGCAGCGACTCCGCGCCGTTCTGGTCGAGGATCACGCGCGAGTCCGTCTGCGAGGAGACGGCGAACGCGATCCGCGAGGGCACGTTGGCCTTGATCATCCCGGTGATCACGTCCACGCGCGGGGATTGGGTGGCCAGAACGAGATGGATCCCCACGGCGCGCGCCTTCTGCGCGAGGCGGATGATCGAGTCCTCGACGTCTGCGGGCGCGACCATCATCAGGTCCGCGAGCTCGTCGATCACGCAGAGGATGTAGGGCAGCGACGGTTCGCCGCGCTTGGCACGTGCCGCGTTCAGCTCCACGAGGCCGCGCGTGCGCGCCAGCGACATGATCCCGTAGCGCTGCTCCATCTCCTTGACGAGGTTCTGCAGCGCGTTGGCGGCCATCCGCGGGCTCGTGATGACCGGCGTGAGCAGGTGCGGGATCGACTCGTAGTGGTTGAGCTCGACCTGCTTGGGGTCGACCAGCACCAGGCGCACCTCGTGCGGGCTCGCGCGCAGCAGGATGCTCGAGAGCATCGCGTTGATGGCTCCGGACTTCCCGGCGCCGGTGGTCCCGGCCACGAGGATGTGCGGCATCTTCGCCAGGTCCGCGCCGATCGCCTTGCCCGCGACGTCCTTGCCGAGCCAGACCGTCAGCGGCGACCAGTCCTTCGGCGGCTGCTGGAAGACGTCGCCGAGCCGGACCATGCGCCGGTGCGCGTTCGGGACCTCGACGCCGACCGCCTGCTTGCCCGGGATCGGGGCGAGGATGCGGACGTCGGTCGCGGCGAGCGCGTAAGCGAGGTCGTCCTTGAGCTGGGCGACCTTGCCGACCTTGATGCCCGGCGCCAGGCGGAGCTCGTAGCGGGTGATGTGCGGCCCCGCGACCGTGCCGATCAGCTTCGCCTGGACGCCGAAGTGGCCGAGCGCCTCGACGAGGGCTGTCGCGGTTCGCTCCTGACCGGCCGTGTCGGGACGCGTCTGCTCGCCGGTCGAGCGCGTGAGAAGGCGGCTGGCGTCGGGCAGGTTCCACTGGAAGTCGGGGTCGTCGGTGACGGCCCCGCGCAGCCGGCCCTGAGGCGTGAGGTCCGCCGGGTCGGCCTGCGCGACGCCCGCGATCTCCTCCTCCTCATTCTCATTCTCGTCTTCGCTGTCGTTCTCGGGCGCCTTCGCGGCGGACGGCGCCTCCTCCCGCTCGCCGGCGAGCAGCTGGCGCGCGGCGTCGAGCTCGTGCGGCTCGGGCTGCTCGTCCATCCAGTCGCGCGAAGGGGCCTCGACGTGCGTGGCGCGGACGACCAGCTCGGCCGGGTCGGGGTCGGGCGGCTGCAGCGCCGGCTCGGCGTCGAGGTCGCGCAGCAGCTCGCGACGGGGGTCGGGGAGACCGGATGCCCGCCCGCCCGCTGCGCCCATGCGGCGGACGATCCGCGTGGTGTCGCGCAGCCCGTGCCCCGTCGCGCGGAGCACCGCGGCGAGCGAGGCACCCGTCAGCAGCAGGATGCCTGCGACGAGCAGGAAGACGACGATGATGCCGACACCGACGCCCTGGGCCAGCGGGTGGAGCAGCCGGTAGAGCGCTTCGCCGAGCAGCCCGCCGTGCGCCTGCATGTGCTGGGAGCTCCAGGGCCGCCCGGCGCTCCCGGCGGCAGGTGCGAGGCCGACGGCGCCGGCGGCGAGCGCGAGGGTGACTCCGGCGAACACGCAGAGGGCGCCTGTCCGCAGGGGGCGGACGGCGGGCAGCACCGGACGCAGCAGCAGCGCGCCGCCGCCCACGACCAGCGTCACGGGCGCCAGCACCCGCGCGCGCCCGAGCGCCCAGCCACAGGAGACGGCGAGCGCGTGCCCGGCGCGCCCGCCGGGCGCCGGCGAGCCGGAGCCGTAGAGGACGAACCCCATGAAGACGCCGAGCGCGATGATCGCGAGACCGAGCACGTCGCGCTCGCGCTGGTCCAGCACCGGCAGACGCGGCATCCCGCCGCTGAAGATCGAGGAGCGCCGCGCGGGTTTACGCGCGCTCGCGCGTTTGCGCGCGGATGCTTTGCGGCGCGCGGGAGCGCGTTTGGAGGCCGGTGCCATCCCGCGCAACTTCGACGCCGAGCCGCCGTAACCTGCCCGCGCGTCTTACCATCGCTTAAGCGCGGACCGTTTAGATAAAGACATGAACGACTTCAATCGCAGCGCACGCGTCTTGGTCGTCGAGGACGACGAAGACATCGCCCTCGCCCTGCAGCGGTCGCTGCGCATGGAGGGGTACGAGGTTCGCACGGCGGCCGACGGCGAGGCCGCGCTGGAGCAGGGACGCGCTTTCGCACCCGATCTGGTCATCCTGGACCTCGGGCTGCCGAAGATCGACGGCATCGAGGTCGCGCGCTCGCTGCGCTCGAGCGATGACGTTCCGATCCTGATCCTGACCGCGCGCGACGCGCTTGAGTCGCGCGTCGAGGGGCTCGACTCCGGGGCCGACGACTACCTCGTCAAGCCGTTCGAGCGCCAGGAGCTGCTGGCGCGGATGCGGGCGCTGCTGCGCCGGCGTCCGCCGCGCGGCTCGGCGCCGCTGCGCGTCGCCGACCTCACGCTCAACGCCGACACACACGAGGTGCAGCGCGGCGAGCGATCGGTCGAGCTGACCCAGCGCGAGTTCGAGCTGCTGGAGTACATGATGCGCAACGAGCGCATCGTGATCTCGCGCCAGCGCCTGCTCGACGAGGTCTGGGGGTACGACCCGTTCTCGACCACGAACACGATCGAGGTGTTCGTGTCCAACCTGCGCCGCAAGCTCGAGTCCGGCGGCGAGCCGAGGCTGCTGCACACGATCCGAGGGGCGGGCTACGTCCTTCGCGCGTAGCGCCCGGCGCTCGCTTCCGGGCGTACCGTCGCGGCTGTCGACCGCCTTCGACGCGCTGCCGATCAGGGTGCGCCTGGCCGGCGTCTCGGCGCTGCTCACGTTCGTGATCCTCTGCGCCTTCGCGGTCGCGATCGGCTCGCTGACCGTGCATCGCATCCGTTCGGACTTCAACCGGCAGGTGGCCGAGTCGGCGCGCGAGCTGCCCTCTCAGCTGCACATCACGATCGAGCCGCTGCGGATCCTCACTCCCCTCGCGGACTTCACGTCCAACGGCGCCGTCGTGAAGGTGATGAGCCTCGGCCAGAAGCTGATCGCCGAGGAACCCGGGAACGCGCCGTACCTCGGCCCACCGTCGGCCGGCCCGCACACGATCCACGGCTACCGCGTCGTCAGCCAGGTCGCGACGGTCACGCTGAACTCGACCGGGCAGCCCGTCGGGCGGATGCTGATCCAGTACGCGCGCCCGGTCGGGCCGACCGAGAAAACCGTCAAGCGCGTCGAGCTGTTCCTGCTCCTCGGCGTGATCGCCGGCAGCGTCCTCGCCGCCTGGGCAGGCTGGCTGATCGCACGCCGCGCGATGAGCCCCATCGCTCAGCTGACGAGCACCGCCGCAGAGATCGCGCGCACCCGCGACCCGTCGCAGAGCATGCCCCAGCCGCTGGCCGACGACGAGGTCGCCGAGCTCACCCGCACGCTCGACAGCATGCTCAGGGGCCTGGACGCGGCCCGGGGCGAGACCGAGTCGATGCTGGCCCGCCAGCGCCAGTTCGTCGCCGACGCCTCGCACGAGCTGCGCACCCCTCTCACGAGCGTGCTCGCCAACCTCGAGCTGCTGGCCGACTCGCTGCAGGGCGACCAGGGCGACGCCGCCCGCTCTGCGCTGCGCTCCTCCCAGCGCATGCGCCGGCTGGTCGCGGACCTGCTGCTGCTGGCGCGCACGGACGCGGCGCGCGAGCAGCCGCGCGAGCCGGTCGACCTCGCCAGGATCGTCGTCGAGGCGGCGGGCGAGCTGGGCCCGGTCAGCGCCGATCACGAGATCGTGCTGGACGTCCAATCCGCTCCCGTGCTCGGCGCGCGCGACGAGCTGCACCGCCTCGCGATCAACCTGATCGAGAACGCGATCCGCCACACGCCTCCCGGCACCGAGATCCGCGTTCGCACCGAGACGCTTCCCGACGGCCGCGTCGAGCTCGTCGTGGCGGACAACGGGCCCGGCGTCCCGCCGGAGCTCGTGCCGACGCTGTTCGAGCGCTTCGTGCGGGGAGCCGGCGACCGCGGCGGCTCCTTCGGCCTCGGCCTCGCGATCGTGACGGCCGTCGCCGGCTCCCACGGCGGCACCGTGACGCTCCAGACCTCGCGGCCGTTCGGCCCGGGGCAACCCGCGCGTGGCGCGTCGTTCGTGGTCCGCCTGCCCGGCAACGCCGACGCGGACGCCGACGTCGCGCCGCAGGAGCAGGAGCCGGTGCTCGCGGACCGCGCGGTCTAGCGGCCGCTAGACCTCGACGACCACGGGTAGGACCATCGGCCGCCGCTTGAGGCGGTCGTAGACCAGTTTCGCCAGGTCGTCGTGGAGCAGTTCCGTCAGCACGTCGACCTCGCGCACGCTCTCGCCGGCCGCTCGTGCGAGCGTCTCCTCGACGGTCAGCCTGATCTCCCCCTCGAGCTCGTCGGCCTCGTCGAGGAACGGCACGCCGCGGAATATGACCTCGGGGTCGGCGACGGAGGTGCCGTCCTGCTCGGCGATCGTGACCACGACGATGAAGATGCCGTCCGCGGAGAGCATGCGCCGGTCGCGCAGCGCGACGTCTGCCATCTCCCCCAGCTCGACGCCGTCGACGAAGATCATCCCGGACTGCTCGCGCGACCCGAAGCGGGCGCCGCGCGCGTTGATGTCGAGCGGCAGCCCGTTGTCGCCCTGGAAGATGTCCTCGGGCGGGATGCCGACCGCTTCGGCCAGCTGGGCGTGCAGGCGCAGCCGCTTGAAGTCGCCGTGGAAGGGCATCACGTAGCGCGGCTTGACGAGGTTGAGCATCAGCTTGACCTCCTCGGCGTAGCCGTGGCCGGAGGCGTGGACCGGCGCGTCGCGCGGGGTGATCACCTCGCAGCCGATGTGGTAGAGGCGGTCGATCGTCTCGTTGACGGCGCGCTCGTTGCCGGGGATCGGCGTGGCCGAGAAGACGACCGTGTCGCCCTCCTTCAGCTCGACCTGGCGGTGGTCGCGGTAGGCCATCCGGCGCAGCGCCGAGAGCGGCTCGCCCTGGGACCCCGTGGAGATCACCACGACGCGCTCGTCGGGCAGGTCGGTGATCTCGCGCGGCCCCACGAGCATCCCGTCGGGGATCTCGAGGTGCCCGAGGCTGCGCCCGATGCCGACGTTCTTGCGCATCGAGCGCCCGACGAGCGCGACCTTGCGCCCGAGCGCCTCGGCGGCGTCGACGACCTGCTGCACGCGGTGGATGTTCGAGGCGAAGCTCGTCACGACGATGCGCCCGCGACAGCGCGCGAACACCTCCTCGAGATGGGGGCCCACGACCGACTCGGAGGGCGAGAAGCCGTCCCGGTCGACGTTCGTCGAGTCGCCGCAGAGCAGCAGCACCCCTTCGCGTCCCAGCTCGGCGAGCCGCGAGACGTCCGCCGGCTGCCCGTCGACGGGAGTCTGGTCGAACTTGTAGTCGCCCGTGATCAGGACGGTGCCCAGGTCGGTGCCGAGCGCGACGGAGCTCGAGTCCGGGATCGAGTGGGTCATGTGGATGAGCTCGAGCGAGAACGGCCCCAGCTCGAGCGACTCGCCGGGGTCGAGGTCCTGCAGGTCCACGTCGCGCAGCTTGTGCTCGTCGAGCTTCGAGCGCGCCATCGCGCAGGTCAGCGCGCCGCCGTAGACGGGGACCTCGCGCTCGATGCCGAGCTCGCGGATCAGCCATGGCAGCGCCCCCAGGTGGTCCTCGTGCCCGTGCGTGACGACGATCCCTTCGATGTCGCGCACGCGATCGCGCAGGTAGGCGAAGTCGGGCAGCACGAGGTCGATGCCGACCATCTCGGGCGTCGGGAAGCGCAGCCCGACGTCGACGAGCACGATCCGCCCGTCGTGTTCGACGACGGTCATGTTCTTGCCGATCTCGCCGAGCCCGCCGAGCGGCAGCACGCGCAGGTCAGCCATGCGGCGCCCCGATCCGCTGGGCGCCCGCCCCCCGGGCCCGCGCCTTCCTCACGCCGGCGTGCCGGCCAGCAGGCCGTGGCGTTCGAGCATCTGCCGCACCGCCGCCGTCTCCTCGGCGCTCGCCTCGACGAGCGGCAGGCGCAGCCCGCCCACTTCGTGACCGAGGAGGTTCAGCGCCGCCTTCGTGCAGGTCGGGTTCGCCGTCAGGAACAGCGTCCGGTAGACGTCCTGAAGCGAGGCGTCGATCTCCGCGCGCTGATCGGGCTCGTCGACCATCCGGCGCATCTCCTCACCGACGATGTGGCTGGCGACGCTGATCACGCCCGCGCCGCCCAGCTCCAGCGTGCGCAGGAACGACGCGTCGTCGCCCGCGTAGAGGTCGAGGCCGTCGATCTGCTGCAGCTCGTCGGGGTTGGCCTGCTTTACGCCCGCGACGTTCTCGATCTGCGCGAGCTCGGCAAGCAGCTCGGGCGGGATGTTGGTGCCCGTGCGGGAGGGGATGTTGTAGAGGAGGATCGGTTTGTCGGTGGCCGATGCGACCGCCTGGTAGTGGCGGATCAGGCCGGCCGGGCTCGGGCGGTTGTAGTAGGGCGTGACGGAGAGCACCGCGTCGGCGCCCAGCTCCGTCGCCGCTTCTGTCAGATGCACCGCGTGGCGGGTGTCGTTGGTGCCGGTGCCGGCGACGACCGTCATGCCCTCGGGGCGTTCGGCGACGGCGAGGCCGATCAGCCCGAGTTGCTCCTCGTCGGTCAGCGTCGAGGCCTCGCCGGTCGTTCCCGCCACCACGAACCCGTCCGAGCCGTGCTCGGCGAGGTGGCGCATCAGCGACACGAAGGACTCCTCGTTGACGCGGTTGCGCTCGTCGAACGGCGTGACGATCGCGGTGAGGACGGCCCCGAGGTCTGGCATGGGGCTCAGTATCTCACGCTTCGCGGAGCATCTGGATCTGTCAGACGGAGGCGCCCTGGCCGCGGACCGCTTCGAGCGCTGCCTCGCGGCTCGCGAACGCGCGGAAGCGCGCGCGCTTGCCGTCCCGGATCGTCCACACGGCCGCCAGCTCGCGCTCGAGGCCCGCGTCGCTGTTGCGCAGCCGGGCATGCTCGCGGAACACGACGATGACCTCGTCGCCCTCCTCGATCATCTCGGCGACGTCCTGCGAGTAGTCGTTCCAGAGCGACCAGTACTTGGACACGTAGGCGACGAACTCGTTCCGGCCGTGACCGCGTTGCGGGAAGCCGGCGACCGGGTAGCCCGAGATGTCCCACTCGATGTCCGGGTCGAGCGTCTCGATCCAGTCTGCGATCCGGCCCGTGCTGCGTGCCTCGTGCCCGCGCTCTACGACCTGCTTGTTCTGATCGGGCATCTCCTTCCCCTTCCCTCGCTCACCGCGATCCAGTATCCCGCAATCGGCCCCTCGCGCAAGCGGGCCTGACTGCCCGATCGCCGGCGCGGCCCGGCGGGCGTCCAGCCGCCCGCGAGAGGAGCGTCCGCTACCGCGCCCGCTCAGCGGGAAGGTCGAGATCCGGACGAGTTCAGAACAGCAGACTCTCGAGCCCGACCGTGAGCGGCTCGGGCAGCTCCCCCACGCGCCGCACGCCGAGCAGGACGCCCGGCATGAAGCTCTCCCGCCCGATCGTGTCGTGGCGGATGCTGAGCGTCTGTGCGAGGTCGCCCAGGATGACCTCCTGGTGGGCCACGAGGCCCGGCAGCCGCACCGAGTGGATCGGCGGCGGCGGGCCGCCGGTCGCGTCGGCCATCAGCTCGGCTGTCCGTTTCGCGGTGCCCGACGGCGCGTCGATCTTGCCGTCGTGGTGCAGCTCGATGATCTCCGCCTTCTGCATGTGCTTGGCGGCCTGGGCGGCGAAGCGCATCATCAGCACGGCGCCGATCGCGAAGTTCGGCGCGAGCAGGACGTTGCGCCCCGCGCTTCGTGCCGCCTCGGCGAGCGGCGCCGGGTCGAAGCCGGTCGTCCCCACCACGACGTGGACGCCCGCCGCCAGCGCCGCCAGCGCGTTCTCGAGCGCCGTGTCGGGCTGGGTGAAGTCGACGAGCACCTCGGCGCCGGGAAGGACCTCGGCGAGCGGCGTGCCGAGCGCCGGGTCCGCGCGGCCGCTCAGCTCCATGTCCGGCGCGCCCTCCACCGCCCGGCAGACCGTCTCCCCCATCCGTCCGGCGGCGCCGGCGACCGCCACGCGGATCACGAGCCCGCCATCAGCGACGCCGCGGCGCGCTCGAAGGCGCCGGCGTCGGCGCCGACCCCCGCGAGCGAGAGGCGCTCTCCCACGAACAGCTCCTCGGCCAGCTCGCGCAGGTCCTCGACGCGCACGGCGTCGATCCGCTCGATCACCTCATCCACGGTGAGGATCGGCATGCCCGCGATCAGCGAGCCTCCGAGCCGGCCCATGCGCGCGGAGGTCGACTCCAGCGCGAGCACCATCCTGCCCTTCAGGTTCTCACGCGATCGCACCAGCTCCTCCTCGCTCGCCGGGTTCTCCACGCAGCGGCGCAGCTCGCGGGCGAGGACGTCGAGCGCCTCGTCGATCTTGTCCGGCCGCGTCCCGAGGTAGATGCCGACTTCGCCGGTGCCCGCGTACATGTTCGAGAAGCAGAAGACCGAGTACGCGAGGCCGCGCCGCTCGCGGATCTCCTGGAACAGGCGCGAGGATGAGGTGCCACCGAGGATGCCTTCGAGCACCCGCAGCGCGTAGCGCCGCTCGTCGTCGCGCGCGAGCCCCGGTCCGCCCACGCACACGTGGTACTGCTCGGTGTCTTTCTGGAGGAACTCGCGCCGGCGCTCGAAGTCGACCTTGTCCTCCGCGGGCCGCGGCGCCGCGGCGCTCTCCCCCTCCCCCTGCGCGCGCTCGACGAGCTCGACGAGCGCCGCGTGCTCGACCGAGCCCGCCGCCGCGACGACGATCGAGCCGGGCCGGTAGCGCTCGGCGTGGAAGGCGGCGAGCTGCTCGCGCTCCACGGCTGCGACGGAAGCGGCGGTCCCGATCACGGGCCGCCCGAGCGGGTGCGTGCCGAACACCGCGCGGCCGATCAGATCGAACACGCGATCCTGCGGGTCGTCCTCGTACATCGCGATCTCCTCGAGCACGACGTCCTTCTCGGCGTCGAGCTCGCCGAAGCGCGGCCGCCAGATCATGTCGGCCATCACGTCGAAGGCGCGGTCGAGGTGGCCGTCGAGCACGCGCGTGTAGAGCGTCGTCGACTCCTTGTCGGTGCCGGCGTTGATCTCGGCTCCCATCTCGTCGAACAGCTCGTCGATCTCCTGGGAGCCGTAGCGCTCGGTGCCGCGGAACAGCATGTGCTCGAGCAGGTGTGAGATGCCCGCCTGCTCGGGACGCTCGACGACCGAGCCGGTGTCGACGAGGAAGCCGAGCGCCACCGAGCGCACGCCTGGCACGCGCTCGGTGATCACTCTCACGCCGGAGTCCAGCGTGGTGAGGCTGTGATCGGAGCGCCGCGGACGGCGCGCCCGATCGCCTGCGTCAGTCGCGGTCGCGGCCATGCCGCGGACGGCCGGAGCCGCGCTCGCCCTCGCGCCGGCGCCCGCCGCCCCCGGGCCTGCGGTCGCGATCGCGATCGCGCCCGTTCGAGGACGGCCTGCCGCCGCGCTCGCGGCCACCGCCGCCACCGCCGCCGGTGCCGACGCCCGCCAGCTCCTCGACGGTCTTGCCCGCGATGTCCGGGTCGTCGGCGAGGCGCAGGCCGATGCGGCCGCGCTCGCGGTCGACCTCGACCACGCGGACTTTGACCTCATCGCCCTTGTTCAGGACGTCCTCGACGGTCTCGACGCGCTCGCCGGGCGAGACGTTGGAGATGTGCAGGAGGCCATCGGTGCCCTTGGCCAGCTCGATGAACGCGCCGAACGTGGTCGTCTTGACGACCTTGCCGTCGTACTCGTCGCCGACCTCGACCTCCTTCATCATCATCCTGATCCGCTCGACCAGCGCGTCACCGAGCTCGCCGTTGGCGCTGTAGATCAGCACCTGGCCGTCGTCGTTGACGTCGATCTGCGATTCGAACTCCTCGGCGAGGCCGCGGATCGTTTCGCCGCCCTTGCCGATCAGCAGTCCGATCTGCGAGGGGTCGATCTGGATCGTCTGGATGCGCGGCGCGAACTGCGAGAGCTGCTCGCGCGGCCCCGCGATCGTGTCGTGCATCTTGCCGAGGATGAACGTGCGCGCCTCCTTCGCCTGGGCGAGCGCGTCGCGCAGGATCTCGAAGGTGACGCCGGTGATCTTGATGTCCATCTGCAGCGCGGTGATGCCGTGCTCGGTGCCGGCGACCTTGAAGTCCATGTCGCCGAGGTGGTCCTCGACGCCGGCGATGTCGGTCAGCACGACGTAGTCGTCGCCCTCTTTGATCAGGCCCATCGCGATCCCCGCGACCGGGCGCTTGATCGGCACGCCGGCGTCCATCAGCGACAGCGAGGAGCCGCAGACCGAGGCCATCGAGGACGAGCCGTTGGACTCGAGGATGTCCGAGACCACGCGGATCGAGTACGGGAAGTCCTCGATCGACGGGATCATCGGCGCGAGCGCGCGCTCGGCGAGCGCACCGTGGCCGATGTCACGGCGCTTGACGCCGCCCATGCGGCCCGCCTCCCCGACCGAGAAGGGCGGGAAGTTGTAGTGGTGCCAGTAGTACTTTTTCGTTTCCAGGCCGAGCGTGTCGAGCCGCATCTCCTCCTTGAGCGTGCCCATCGCCACGACGCTGAGCGCCTGGGTCTGGCCGCGCGTGAAGAGCGCCGAGCCGTGGGCCCGGGGCAGCACGCCGACTTCGATCGAGATGTCGCGGATCTCGTTCTCCGAGCGGCCGTCCGGGCGCTTCTTCTGGACGGCGATGCGCTCGCGGATGATCGACTTCTCGAGCTTGTCGAAGACGAGCTGTGCGGCCTGGCGGCGCTCCTTGGCGGCCACCAGCTGCTCCTCGCTCGCACCCTCGGGCGCGGCCGGGCCGTACTCGGCGAGGATTTCCTCCTCGACGGCCTTGGTCGCGTCCTGGCGCTCGAGCTTGTCCTCGACCTGGGTGGCCGCGTCGAGCTTCGCGCCGTGCGAGGAGCGCACCTGCTCGAGCAGGGCGGAGTCGACCTGGATCGGCGCGAACTCTTTCTTGGGCTTGCCGGCTTTCTCGGCGAGGTCGCGCTGCAGGGCGCAGAGCTTCTTGATCTCGGCGTGCGCGATGTCGAGCGCGTCGAGGATCTCCGCCTCGGGGATCTCGTTGGCGCCGGCCTCGACCATCAGGATCGCGTCTTCGGTGCCGGCCACGATCAGGTCGAGCTCCGACGGGGTCTCTGCGTTCGCGAGCAGGTCGGGCTCGGGCGGGTTGACGACGAAGTTGCCCTCGATCTTGCCGATCCGCACCGCGCCGACGGGCGTCGGCAGCGGGATGTCGGAGAGCATCAGCGCGGCGGAGGCGCCGTTCATCGCGAGGATGTCGTACGGGTGGACGTGGTCGATCGAGATCGGGATCGCCACGAGCTGCGTGTCGTAGCGCCAGTCCTTCGGGAACAGCGGGCGGATCGGGCGGTCGATCATGCGCGCGGTCAGCGTGCCCTTCTCGCCGGGCCGGCCCTCGCGCTTGAAGAAGGAGCCGGGGATTTTCCCGGCGGAGTACATGCGCTCCTCGACGTCGACCGTCAGGGGCATGAAGTCGGTGTCGCGGATGCCGCCCGCGACCGCGGTGCAGAGGACCATCGTGTCCCCCTGCTTGACGACGACAGCGCCGGATGCCTGCTTGGCCATCCTGCCGGTCTCGAACGAGATCTCCTCGCCCGCGATCTCCACGGAGACCCGCGTAACTGCGTCACTGCTCATATTCACTGCCTTCCTGGCCGCCCTTCGGTCGGCGGCGCGATTCTTTTATCTCATTATCCGAACCCCGGCAGCTTAGCGAAAGCGCCTGGTCGCACCGGAGCGTGCGGGCCGCGTATTGCGGCGTTCTCGAGGCCTCAGAGCGAGAGCGGGCTTGCCGCTCGGCACCACCAGCACCGAGCCGCGGGAGGCGTCGAGCGCGGTCCGCGCGGCGCCGCTGAGAGCGACCCGGCCCGCGGGCGCGCCGGGCTGGGAGCCGACCACGATCAGGTCCGCTCCGGCGCCGTCCAGCGGGACCACCTGCGCTCCGACGGACCCCGCCAGCGCCTCGGCCGAGCGGGCCGCGGTGTCGTCGCCGTCGCTCGGGACGACCGCGATCGTGGCGATCGCGCTGTCGGGGTCGGCACGCAGCCCCGACGCGGCGACGCCGACCGCCGTGTCGCCGATCTCCAGCAGCCGCTGCGCGGATGTCGGCGGCTCGGCGTGACCCGGCTGGGTGCGGTAGTCCGAGCCGAATACGACGATCGCGGCGCCTTCTCTGTCCGCGAGCTCTTCCAGGGCGGCACCCGTCGAGGCCCCGAAGACGACATGCCTGGGGATGTCGGGCCTTTCGAGGAGTCCCGCGCCCAGCTCCAGGCGCTGCTCGGCGTCGTGCTGGGCGAGCTTCTCGCGGTCGGGGTCGAGCTCCTTGGCATGGCGGATGTAGGCGAGGGCCAGCTCGTCGGGCCCGGCCAGCAGCTTGCCCAGTGCGAGCGCGTCGTCGTCGTTCTCGGTCCCGTCGTAGGAGATGATCACCTTGGTCATGGGGCGATCCTCGGCGAGCGGGCATCTGCTCGCATCGGCCAGGTGGCCAGCGATTCGGCTGCGCGTTTGTGCAGGCGGCTAGGCGGCGGCGACGTCGTCGCCGAATGCCGCGGCCACGCCCTGCGCGAGCAGGTCCGGGCCGGGCAGCTCCCCGGGCGAGTCGGCCTCGTAGCTCCAGCGCACGACCCCGTCGGCGTCGAGGATCACGAGCGCCCGCTGTGAGAAGCCGCCGGGGTGAAGCACGCCGAACGCCTCGCTGGCCGCGCCCTTGGGCTCGAAGTCCGAGAGCTGCTCGCTGGAGACGCCGAGCTTCTGCCTGAAGGCGCTCTGCGACCAGGTCGCGTCGCAGGAGACGCCGTACAGGTAGATGTCGCGGCCGCTGAGCTCCTCGAGCAGCGGGTCATAGAGCTGCAGCTGGTCCGTGCAGACAGGGCTGAAAGCGAACGGGTAGAAGACCAGGATCGAGCCGTGGCCTTTCAGGCTCTCCTTCGTGAAGCGCTCGCCGTCGGCCCGCGCCAGGCTGAACTCCGGCGCCGGGGTTCCGGGCTCGAGGACGGCCACGGCCGTTACTTGCGGAGGCCGAGCTCTTGGATGAGCTCGCGGTAGCCCTCGAGGTCCTCGCGCTGGAGGTAGTCGAGGAAGCGCCGGCGGCGCCCGACGAGCATCAGCAGCCCGCGGCGGGAGTGGTGGTCTTTGCTCGCGTCGCGCAGGTGCTCGGTGAGGTGGTTGATCCGCTCGGTGAGCAGCGCGACCTGGACCCGGGTGTTGCCCGTGTCGGCCTCGCTCGCGCCGAACTTGGCGGTGAGCTCGCGCTTGCGCTCGCTGGTGAGTGCCGGCATCGCCGTGGGACGGTAGCAGACGGGCCTGGCCGGCCCGCCGCATTCGGAGAGGGCTGCGCGGCCCGCTCAGACGCTCGCCGCGATCTCCCGCGTGCGCTCGACGTCGGCGCGCATCTGCTCCTGGAGCGCCTCGGCGCTGTCGAAGCGCCGCTCGCCGCGCAGCCGCTCGAGGAACTCGAGCGTGAGCGTCCGGTCGTAGAGGTCGCCGTCGAAATCGAGGATGTAGGCCTCGATCAGCTCGCCGCGGCCGGTGTCGAAGGTCGGCCGCACGCCGATCGAGACGGCGGCCGGCCGTCCGTCTGCCAGGCAGGCGTAGACGCCGTGCCCCGGGTAGGCGAGCTCCTCCTCGGGGATGAGGTTCGCGGTCGGGAAGCCCAGCCGGCGCCCGCGCTCGTCGCCGTGGGCGACGACGCCTGAGACCTGGAACGTGGAGCCGAGCATGCGGTTGGCCTCGGCCACGTCGCCCGCCTGCAGCAGGCCGCGGATGTGGCTCGAGGAGACGACCTCGCCGTCGAGTTCGAGCAGCGGGTGCACGACGGTGGCGAAGCGCCCGTCGGCTTCCAGCAGCGCCGGGTCGCCCTTCGCCCGGTTACCGAAGCGGAAGTTCTCCCCCACCGACACCTGGCTGGCGCCGAGCTTCTCGACCAGCACCTCCTCGATGAACTGCTCGGCCGTGCGCTGGGCGAACTCCGCGTCGAAGGGGATCACGATCATCTCCTGCACGCCGAGCGAGGCGATCAGCTCGGCCTTGCGCTCCGGCGTCGTCAGCAGCTTCGGCGTGTGCTGCGGGGCGACGACCGAGACCGGGTGCGGGTCGAAGGTCAGCACGCTGTCGGAGCCGGCGATGACCTCGCGGTGGCCGAGGTGGACGCCGTCGAAGGTGCCGACGGCGACGCTGCGGGGCGCTCCGCGCTCGACGTCGGGGAGGCGGGTCACCTTCACGGCGTCACAGGTTATTGACGTGCCCGTTCGAGAGCGGTCTCGAGATCGACGAGCGCCGGAGCTGCGGGCGGTGTCGCGACCCAGTCGGCGCCGCGGGCGGGCGGCGCGATCGCTTCGGAGACCTCGAACGGCCCGATCGCCGTGCGCCGGAGCTCCAGGCAGTAGGCATCGCCGAGGTCGGCGATCAGCGAGCGGACGTAGGTCCCCGAGCCGCATTCGATCTCATAAGCGGCGCTGTCCTCGCGGCGCCAGAGCTCGTGGAAGGAGTGGACAGTCACGATCCGCTCGGGCATCTCGAAGCTCTCGCCCCGCCGTGCGCGCTTGTAGGCGCGCACGCCGCCGATCTTGACCGCCGAGTGCGCCGGCGGGCGCTGGCGCACCTCGCCGGTCGGCAGCTCCACCCCCTCCGGAGGGAACCTCCCGGTCACCTCGACCTCCCCCTCGGGATCGCCGGTGCTGGAGCGCGCCCCGAGCTGCGCGACGGTCTCATACCGCTTGCGCAGCCCCATCAGCTCCTGCTGGGATTTCGTGGCACGGCCGAGCAGCACGAGCAGCAGTCCGGTGGCGAAAGGGTCGAGCGTGCCTGCGTGCCCCACGCGCGGCGCAGAGCGCTTGCCGCCCAAGGCTCGGCGCACGGCCGCGACGACGTCGTGCGAGGTGACGCCGGCGGGCTTGTCGATGAGGAGCACCGCGTCCAACGGTGCAGCCGTTCAGAGGACGGTCGCGGCCGGGCGCCCGTCGGGGTGCAGCTGCGCCGCGATCGCCTCGCGCAGGAACGCGAGCAGCTCCTCGTCGGACATCGGCGTGGTGAAGCCGGCCGCCCGGCGATGCCCGCCGCCGCCCTGGGCCCGGGCGATCACCGACACGTCGACGTCGTCGTCGGTCGCGCGCAGGGAGACTTTGTGCTGGCCCTTGCGCTCGCCGTTGGACAGCTCGCGCACGAGCGCCGCGACCTTCGTCCCTTCGAGCGCGCGCAGCTGGTCGATGATGCCCTCCGAGTAGCTGTCTTCGGCCTCGGCGGACCGGAAGTCCTCGGCGGTGAGCGTCGCGATCGTCAGCTCGCCGCCGTCGAAGCGCCGCATCGAGGCCAGCGCGGTCCCGAGGAGCGTCAGCTTGCCTTCCGGCATGCCCTCGTACAGGCGGCGGTAGACGAGCGGCGGCTCGACGCCCGCTTCGATCAGCTCGGCAGCCATCCGGTGCGAGCGCGCCGTCGTGTTCTCGTACATGAAGCGGCCGGTGTCCGTGATCAGCCCGACGTAGAGGGCTTCGGCCACCGCCGGGCTCGGCGTGAGGCCCAGCCCGCCCATCAGGCACCAGACGATCTCGGCCGTGCACGAGGCCGTCGGGTCGACGAGGTTGAGCGTGCCGAAACCGGTGTTGTCGTGGTGGTGGTCGATGTTGATGAGGTTGGCGCCGTCGCGCAGCACGCTCGCCGAGTTGCGGTCGATGTTGCCGCAGTCCAGGAACACGACGGTGCGCGTCGCGATGTCGGGCGGCGGCTCTGAGATGAGGCCCTCGAGCGGGAACATGCGGTACTCGCGCGGCAGCGGCAGGTCGCTCGGCGCGATGAACATCTCCGAGCGCTTGCCCAGCGAGGTCAGCAGGCCGTGCATGGCCACGAGCGAGCCGAGCGCGTCGCCGTCGGGGTTTTCGTGGGTCGCGAGCACGAAGCTGTCGGCCCCGCGCAGGGATGCGATGACCTGCTCGCGGACGGCGGCTGTATCGGCGGGGGCGCCGTCGCTCACCGCTCGGTCTCCTGCTCGATCAGCTGCTCCAGACGCATCGCGCGGTCGGTGGTGTCGTCGTAGACGAACTCGAGCTCCGGGGTGCGCTTCAGCCGCAGCTCGCTTGCGAGCCGGCCCTGCAGGAAGCCGTGAGCGCTGCGCAGACCGTCGAGGCTCTCCTCGCGCTCCTGCGGCTCGGAGGAGCCGCCATCGGCTCCGAGCACGCTGACGTACACGCGCGCGTGGCGAAGGTCAGGGCTGGTCCTCACGTCTGTAACGGTCACGAATCCCACTCTCGGGTCCTTCAGTTCTGATGCGACTGCGTCTCCGATGACCTGGCGAACCGCCTCGTCGACCCGACGCATGCGTCCCGTGGCCACCTGTCTCTCCAATTCCGCGCCGAACCCGGCGTCCCTTCCCGCTGACCGCTCAGCTCAGCTCGCGCTCGACCTGCCGCGTCTCGTAAGCCTCCAGCAGGTCGCCCTCCTTGACGTCCTGGAAGTTCGTGAGCGTGATCCCGCACTCGAACCCAGATGTGACTTCTTTCACGTCGTCGTTGAACCGTCGCAGGCTCTCGATCGTCGTGTCGTAGATCACGGTGCCCTCGCGGACCACGCGCACCCGCGCGCCGCGGACGATCTTGCCCTCCGTGACCTGGCAGCCGGCGATCGTGCCGATCCGCGACGCTTTGAACAGCTGGCGGACCTCGGCCTGACCGAGCGTCGTCTCGACCTCCTCGGGGGCGAGCATGCCTTGCATCGCGGCACGGAGCTCCTCGATCGCGCGGTAGATCACCGAGTAGGAGCGGATCTCGACGCCCTCCCGCTCGGCGACCGCCCTGGCGTCGCCCACCGGGCGCACGTTGAAGGCGAGGATCACGCCCTCGGAGGCCGCGGCGAGCATCACGTCGGACTCGTTGACCCCGCCGACGCCGCGGTGCACGACGTTGACGGCGACCTCGTCCTGCGGGAGCTTGGCGATCTCGTCCTCGAGCGCCTCCAGCGAGCCCGCGACGTCGGCCTTGACGACCAGCGCCAGCTCCTGGACGGTGCCCTCCTGGGCGAGCTTGAAGACGTCTTCCAGAGACACCTTGCGGCCCGAGCGGCGCGCGAGCGCCTCGGTCTTCAGGCGGTTGGCCCGCTCGCCGGCCAGCTGACGGGCACGGCGCTCGTTCTCGACCACGCGCACGTGCTCGCCCGCCTCGGGGACGCCGTCGAAGCCCAGGACCTCGACGGGCTCGCCGGGCGTGCCGCGCTTCATCTTCGTGCCGTTGAAGTCGTGCATCGCGCGCACGCGCCCGAAGTGGGCGCCCGCCACGAGCGCGTCGCCGACGCGCAGCGTGCCGCGCTGGATCAGCACGGTGACGACGGGGCCGCGGCCCGGGTCGAGCTTGGACTCGATCACCGCGCCCGAGGCCTCGGCGCCGGCGTTCGCCTTCAGCTCCTCGAGGTCGGTGACGATCTGGATCGTGTCGAGCAGCGAGTCGAGGCCCTGGTGGGTCTTCGCGCTCACGTCCACGAACTCCGTTTCCCCGCCCCAGTCGGAGGGCTGCAGCCCGTGCTGGGTCATCTCGGTCCGCACGCGCTCGGGCTGCGCACCCTCCTTGTCGATCTTGTTGACCGCAACGACGATCGGCACCTGCGCCGCCTTGGCGTGGTCGATCGCCTCCTCGGTCTGCGGTTTGACGCCGTCGTCGGCGGCGACGACGATCACGGCGAGGTCGGTCACGCTGGCGCCGCGCGCGCGCATCGCCGTGAACGCCTCGTGGCCGGGCGTGTCCAGGAACGTGATCTCTTTGCCGGCGTGGCGTACCTGGTAGGCACCGATGTGCTGGGTGATGCCACCGGCCTCACCCGCCGCGACCTCGGTCTCGCGGATCGCGTCCAGCAGCGAGGTCTTGCCGTGGTCGACGTGCCCCATGATCGTGACGACCGGCGGGCGGGCGATCAGGTCCTCGTCGGTGTCCTCGTAGACGGGCTCGACCTCGACGTCGTCCGCGGCGTGGACGATCTCGATCTGCTTCTCGAACTCGTCGGCCAGCACCTGGATGGCGTCGTCGGAGAGCGTCTGGGTCAGCGTCGCCATCTCACCGAGGGACATCAGCTTCTTGATCACATCGGGGACGGGAACACCCAGGTACTCCGCGACGTCCTTCACCGTGGAGCCCGAGTTGACGCGGATCGTGTCCGTCGCCTCCATCGCCGAGTTGTCGATGGGGGCGATCGTGTCGTCGTAGGTCCCGCGGCGGCGGCGGCCGCGGCGCGGACGGCGCTGCGGCTGGTTGGAGGGCCCGCCCTGCTGGCGGCGCGAGGCCTGCGAGTCGATCACCACACGCCTGCGCCCACCGGGACCGACGTCTCCGGGCGTGCGCTCGCCGGTGCGCGAGTCGCGCGTCGGGCGCACGCGCTCCCCTGCGGGCCCTTGCGGGGCGGCGCCGGCGGGCGGCTGTACGGGGCCCGGCGGAGGGGCGGCTGTTGCGCGGCCGGCGGCTGGGCCGGCGCGCCCTGGGCGGGGCGCGGCGCGGCGGGCGCGGCCGGAGCGGCAGCCGCCCGGGGCGGCGCGGGAGCCGGCTGCTGGGGCTTCGGCGCAGGCTTCGCGGGCGCTTCGGCGGGAGCCGCCGCGACAGCTTTCGCGGGCTGCGCGGGCGCCGCCGCTGCGGCACCGTTGGTCGAGCCGTTGGCACCGCCGCCGTCGAGGCCCAGCGCCTGCAGCGCGGCGGACTCGTCGACCGAGGAGGCGGCGGCCTTCGCCTGCACGCCGGCGGCGGCGAGCTTCTCGAGCAGCTCCTTGCTCGTGAGGCCGTGCTCCTTTGCGATCTCGTGTACGCGCTTCTTGCTCATGGGCCCACCGATTCTACGAGCTTGGGGTCGAGCGACACGCTCGCGTGCAGGGTGCGTCCGACGCTGCCGCGGCGGATCGCGCGCTCCAGGCACTCCGGCCGCGGGCGCTCCCCGTCGCGGTCACGGCACAGGTAGGCGCCGCGCCCTCCGAGGCTGCCCTCGCTGTCGAGGACCGCGACGCGCCGGCCGGCGGCGCCGTCGTGCTCGCCGAGGTCGGCCAGCGCCAGCCTCAGGAGCTCGTCCTGACCGGCTCTGCGGCCACAGCCGACGCAGCTTCGCTGGCGGATCGGACCGGACCCACCGCGGCGCGACGCGGCTCTGCGACTCTCGCTCCCCCTGGCCCGGCCGGCTATGTCGCCGACCCCTCGGCGGCGTCCGGCGACGCCTCGGTCAGAGCTTCCTCGGGCCCGGCACCGGCCTCTTCCTCCTCGAGCTTCTCGGCGAGCTCGGCTTCGGCCTCTTCGCCGGTCTCCTCGGGGTCGGGCGAGATCACGGCGGCCTCCGTTTCGCCCAGCGGCGCCGCGACCTCTGAGACGTCGACGATCTCGACGTGCTCCTGGCCGCTGTCCTGCGGGGCCTCGGCGACGGCGACGGCCGTCGCGGTCTCGCCGACGGCTTCGGCCTCCGAGCCCTCGGCGGCGAGGTCGGTGATGTTGTCGCTGCCGATCGCGGCCAGGGCCTGGTGGGTTTCAAGGCCGCAGTAGCGCGAGCCGGCGAGCGCCGCGTTCGGGCAGCGCCGGCCGTTGGAGAGGATCGCGGCGCAGCGGCCTGCGACCTCCTCCTCCTCGTATCCGTGCTCGGCCTCCTCGGCGGCGAACTCGGTCTCCGAGCGGATGTCCACGCGCCAGCCCGTCAGGCGCGCGGCCAGGCGCGCGTTCTGCCCCTCGCGGCCGATCGCCAGCGACAGCTGGTCGTCGGGCACGATCACGGTGGCCTGCTTGGCGTCGTCGTCGACGAGCACCTCGCGCACGCGCGCGGGCGACAGAGCCTTGGCGACGAAGCGTGCGGGCTCGTCGTTGAAGGGGATGATGTCGATCTTCTCGCCGCGCAGCTCGGAGACGACCATGCGCACGCGCGAGCCGCGCGGGCCGACGCAGGCGCCCACCGGGTCGACGCCGTCGGTGTGGGAGACGACGGCGATCTTCGAGCGGTAGCCGGGCTCGCGGGCGACGTTGGCGATCTCGACGAGGCCGTCGGCGATCTCGGGCACCTCGAGCTCGAACAGCTTCTTGATCAGCTCGGGGTCGCGGCGCGAGACGATGATCGCGGGACCCTTGGTGGAGGGCGAGACCTCCTTGATCACGGCCTTGATGCGCTGTGAGTGGTCGTAGCGCTCGCCGTCGACCTGCTCGGACTTCGGCAGCAGCGCCTCGACGCGTTCGCGCAGCTGCACGAGCGTGTAGCGCGAATCGGACTGCTGCACGATGCCCGTGATCAGCTCGCCGACCCGGTCGCGGTATTCCTCGTACATCATGTCGCGCTCGGCCTCGCGGATGCGCTGCAGGATCACCTGCTTGGCGGTCTGCGCGGCGATGCGCCCGAAGTCGTCGGGGGTGACGTCTTCCTCGTCGATCTGGTCGCGGTATTCCTCGAACTTCTTCGGGTCGATTTCCGGGTCCTCCGGTTCGCGCATCTCGCCCGTCTCGGGGTCGACCGTCGTTTCCTCGTCGATCGTCTCGACGATCAGGTGCGCCTCCAGGCGCTCGGGGATTTTCAGTTCGATGACGCGGAAGTCAGCGGTGTCGCGGTCCATTTCGACGCGCGCGTACTTGGCCGAGCCGGGCTGCTTCTTGTACGCGGAGAGGAGGGCATCCTCCAGCGCGATCATCAGCTTCTCGGGCTCGATGCCCTTCTCGCGCGCGAGCGCGTGCATGGCCTCAAGGATCTCGCGTGACATGGCTGGTTTCCTACTCCTCGATCAGGTTGGAACGGCGAATCTCCGAGTACGGGATCGCGATGACGCCGCCGTCTGCGGCCAGCGTCACCTCCTCCTCGGAAGCCCCCACCAGCTCTCCCGTGAAGCTGCGCACCGAGCGCGGCGCACCGTGCGGTGTGTGCTCGACGGTCCGCGGATGGCGCACGCGCACCCGCGCGCGCCGGCCGACGAAGCGCCGGAAGTGCGCGGGCTTGGTCAACGGACGGTCGTTGCCCGGAGAGGAGACCTCGAGCGAGTACCGCTCGCGCAGGTCGTTCAGCAGCATCGTCACGCGTTCGCACGTCGCCAGGTCGACGCCCTCGGGATGGTCGATGAAGACGCGCAGGCAGCGACCGCCGAGCACCTCGGCGAGGAGCACCTCGACCTCCGGCTCGTCGTGTGCGAGCCGCTTCTCGATCTCTGTCTGCAGCGCGTTCATCTGTTCTGTCGATCCTGGCCTTTACGCAAAAAGAGCGGGCGGGCGCCCACTCTCGGTACTGCTGTCGGCGCTTGCGCGACGACACGAAAGCTGTGCGTCGAGGATAGCACCGGGCGGTGCACCGTTTACACGACGCGAGCCGGTGCTCAGGCCCGTTCCGCTTCGCGCCTGGCGCGGTCGCGGTAGAGGCGGTAGTCCTGTCGCTCGGGACGCAGCGAGCACGCGAGCGCCAGCGGCTGGCAGGCCTCGCGGTGACGCCCGAGCTGCTGCATCGCGCGCCCGAGGCAGAACAGCGCGTAGTCGTTGGTGGGCGCGTTCGAGGCGATCGCGCGGAACTCCTCGGCGGCGCCTTCGTAGTGCTGCGCGTGGAACAGCGCTCGCCCGAGCGCCTCGCGGATCGAAGCCTTGTCGGGCTCGAGGTCGCGGGCCCTGCTCAGGGGCACGATCGCGGCCTGATGATCGCCGTGCTCGAGCAGGTCACAGCCCCGGCGATAGAGCTCGTAGACGCTGTCCATCGCTCTACCCTAGAAGCCCTCGCGCAGCCGCTCGACGGCGTCGAGGATCGCCCCCGCGACCTGCTCCTTGGAGGCGCGCGGGACGTGCTCGGCGGCCACCGCGCCGTTGCCGTCGGCGGAGGTGAGGATCGTGACCTCGTTCTCGCCGGCGTCGAAGCCGATGTCGGTGCGCGAGATGTCGTTGAAGACGACGGCGTCGAGACCCTTGGCGGCGAGCTTGCCGCGCGCGTGCTCGAGCCCCTCGGCGCCGTGCTCGGCGGCGAAACCGACGAGCGTCTGGCCCTTGCGCCGCGCGGCCGAGAGCGCGCTCAGCACGTCGGCGGTCGGCTCCAGCACGAGCTCCAGGCGCTCGCGCCCGCCCTTCTTGATCTTGCCCTCCTCGGCAACCGGCGCGAAATCGGCGACAGCGGCGGCCATCAGCAGCACCTCGCTGCGCGGCGAACTCGCGCTCGGCGGCGTCCTTGAGCTCGGCCGCCGTGCCGACCTCGACGACGCGCACGCCGGCAGGCACCGGCAGCGACACGTTCGCGGCGATCAGCGTCACCTCCGCACCGCGCTCGTGCGCCGCGGCCGCGAGCGCGAGACCCATCCGCCCGGAGGAGCTGTTGCCGACGTAGCGCACGCTGTCGATCGGCTCGCGGGTGCCGCCTGCGGTGACGAGCACGTGGACCCCGCTCAGGGCGAAGCCCGCTCCCGCGGCATCGCTGCGGCCGACCCTCCTCTCCTCAAGAAGATCCCCGCCGATCGCCCGCTCGCACGTGGTCAGCAGCTCCGCGGGCTCGGCCAGCCGGCCCACGCCCTCCTCGCCCTTCGAGGCCAGCCGCCCCGTGCCGGGCTCCACGACGATCGCCCCCCGCGCGCGCAGCGTCGCCAGGTTCGCCTGCGTGGCCGGGTGCTCGTACATGCGGTTGTTCATCGCGGGCGCGACCACGAGCGGGCAGTCCGCCGCGAGCGCGCAGCTCGTCAGCAGGCTGTCCGCCATCCCGGCGGCGAGCTTCGCGATCGTGTTCGCAGACGCCGGCGCGATCAGGAACACGTCGGCGTTCGCAACCAGCTCGAGATGACCGATCGGCTCGTGGCCGGGAAGGGACTGGCCGGGGAACGCGCCGCGCATCGGATCGCGGGCGAACTCGCTGACGAGCACCGGGGCGCCGCTCAGCGCGGCGAACGACGCCTCGCCCACGAAGCGGCGGCTGTTCGGCGTCTGGACGACACGCACGGCGTGGCCCGCGGCGCCGGCGAGGCGGATGAACTCGAGCGACTTGTAGGCGGCGATCCCGCCGCTCACGCCCAGCAGGATGCGTGACATGGCCTACGGATTGTCGGCTGCGGGGGCTGCGCCCGCAAGCGGTGGGGCGTGAGTCTCAGCGCCCGGCGCCGATGAGACAGACCACGCGCGGGCTACAGGGGGCCGTGGACCAAGCGATTCAAGGACGCAGGGAGCGAAGTGTGCTTCGCACACGAGCGACCGCGAAGTGCCCCGAATGGGGTAAGGACGCCGAAGCGCGCAGGTCCACGGTCACCTGTAGTGGTACTTCATCTTCCCCGCAGCTACCTCCTCGAGGGCAATCGTGAGGTAGTTTTTCGAGGCCGTTTCGACCATCGGCGGCGGGAAACTCGTCGAAGGTGCCCTCGCCGAGGTTGTGGTAGTAGCTGTTGATCTGACGCGCGCGCTTGGCGGCGACGATCACGCTCGCGTAGTTCGAGTCGACCTGCTCGAGAAGTCGGTCGATGCGGGGGGAGATCATGTGGTCGTGGGCCTCTCTCTAGGGGATGGTGTACGCACAGTCTAGCCCGCGCGCCCTCCGATTCGGGTTGCCGCGGCCGGGGGATATCGAGCCGAGTACTTCCCGGACCCCGAGGAAGCGCGTGGGCCGCCGGGCCGGCCGACGCCTGAGCTCGGCGCTGATCCGCCGCCGGCCGCTCAGTCGAGGTTCGCGCCGACGATCCCGGCGAGCTGGTCCAGCGCGTCGTCCAGCCGGTCGTTGACGACCACGTGGCCGAACTCGCTCTGCGCAGCGAGCTCCTCCTCGGCGACCTTCAGGCGCCGCTCGACCTCGGCCTGGTCGTCGGTGCCGCGGCCGATCAACCGCGTGCGCAGCGCCTCCAGCGACGGCGGCGCGATGAAGACCTGCACCGCCTCGGGCATCGCCTCGCGGACCTGGCGGGCGCCCTGGACCTCGATCTCCAGCACCACCGGCACCCCGGCGCCGACGCGGCGGTCGAGCTCGGAGCGCAGCGTGCCGTAGCGGCGGCCGGCGTAGTCGGCGTGCTCGACGAAGTCCCCCTCCTCGGCGCGCCGGTCGAACTCCTCGGGGCTCAGGAAGTGGTAGTCGACGCCCTCCGTCTCCCCGGGGCGCGGCCGGCGCGTCGTCGCCGAGACCGACAGCTCCAGCTGCGGGCAGCCGCTCCATCAAGCCCCTGATGAGCGTTCCCTTGCCGACGCCGGAGGGGCCTGTGATGACGAAGACGCGCGCCACGGCCCCGGGAGAGTAGTGGCCGCGGCGGAGGGCGCGGGCCGGGCCCCACCGGGCCCGCCGGACGTGCTCGGGATCGCAGCACTTCGCGCGCGCCGCGCGATTATCTGAGCCGGGGCGGCGCAGAGCCGCCACGGCGCAAGGTCAGTGGTGGAGCAGGCGAGATCAGCTCCGAACGCTGGCGCTCGGAGAGCCCGCCGATGGTCTTGCTGGGCGCGATCCGGCAGTGCACGAGGATCTTGTTGACCTTCACGCGGCCGTACTTCGGGACGGCCAGCAGCATGTCGAAGACCTTCGCCGTCTCGACGTACTCGGGCGGGTCGAGCAGCAGCGAGTGGATCGAACGACGGCCGGCCTTCAGGTCGCGCTTCAGCTGCGCGCGCTTGATCCGGATCTCGTTCGCCCTGGCCAGGGCGTCCATCCTCTGGTTGAGGGAGCGCTCGGGTGCCGTGGATGTGTTCGAGGACGTCGGGCCGGTCGCCGTCACCATGGGCGGCGAGTCTACACACCCGGGGACCTCGTTCAACAAAAAAGCCCGAATTCACCTAGACCTCAAGCTGAGATCGAGAGGGATCGAGGCTGGTGGACGGTCCGGCGCCGTGTTTGCAGGGGTTTTTAGCCCCTCAGGACAAGCCTGCCGCGATTCGCGTCCCTGCCGCCGGATCGCGGAAGCTCTCCGTGCCGACCGCGACGAGCGAGGCGCCGACTTCGAGCAGCTCGCGGGCGTGCTCGGCGCGCTGGACACCGCCCATCCCGACCACCGGGATCTCCACCTTCGCCGCGACGGCGGCGACCTGCGCCAGTGCGACCGGCCTCACCGCCGGGCCGGAGAGCCCGCCGGTGCCGCCTCCCAGCCACATCCGCGGCTCGCGCGCGCCGGGGTCGAGGGCCGCCGCGCGCAGCGTGTTGATGAGCGAGACGGCGTCCGCGCCGCCGCTCTGAGCGCCCAGCGGCGCAGGCCGCGACGTCCGCGGCGTTGGGCGTGAGCTTGACGATCAGGGGCTTCTGCGTGCGCGGGCGCACGGCCGCGACCACGCGCTCGAGCTCGGCCGGATCGGCGCCGATGTCGAGGCCCGTGGCGACGTTCGGGCAGGAGACATTGAGCTCGATCGCGGCGATCTCGGGCCGCGTCGTCACACGCCTCGACCAGGATCGACAGCTCCTCCGCGGTCGCGCCCATCACGTTCGTGATCACGGGCACGGGCAGCGACTCGGCGCCGGCCGCGGGGTCGCTGCGAAAGCCGGCGATCTGTGGCAGGTCCTCGGCGAGGTAGCCGTCGAGCCCCTTGTTCGGCAGCCCGATCGAGTTGATGAGGCCCGCGGGCGCCTCCCAGAGCCGCGGCGGCGGGTTGCCCTCGCGCGGACGCAGCGTGATCGTCTTCGAGACGTAGGCGGAGAACGGGAACGCCTCGACGAGTCCGCTCGCCGAACGCCTGCCGCGCCGCGATCGCGTCGAAGGTCCCCGAGCCGTTGATGATCGGGTGCGCGAGGCGCAGCCCGCAGAAGTCGACGCTCATCGCCGCCCCCGGCGGGCGGGCAGGCGCCGCGCGGGCGCGCCGACGGCGGGCACCGAGCGCCGCCGACTGATCTGGTTCATATAGCAAAACGCATTCTGTCAGTGCGAATTCCTATGGGACCCGGGGAGCCTGCTCGCATATGCTCACGATGCCTCGCCCACATGAAAGCCGGGAAGGGACAGAAAGCCTTCGAAACCTCCGAAGGCGGGTTCGTCGAAGAATGGGAATCGGACTCGGGCAGCGGCCTGAGGACGACCAACTACAGCTACAAGGTCAACAACAAACTGACCAAGTTCAAGCTGGTCGCGATCTACCCGGCGCCCGAAGCCTGACGGCGGGCTAGTCGGCGGCAGTGGGCGGGCGCCCGGCTCCCCCGACGGGGGGCCCTGGCGCCGGCTCACGCCGGCGCTCCGGCGTGAGCCTCGACGCGCTCGAGCAGCGCGGCGTCGATCACGGGACCGTCCACGCAGACGCGCAGGTAGCCGCCGCCGCGGACCGGGACGACGCAGCCGAAGCACGCCCCGTAGCCGCACGCCATGCCCGACTCGAGCGCGAGTTGCGCGGGCACTTCGCCCTTCGCGCAGAGCAGGCGCACGCCCTCGAGCATGCCCGCGGGACCGCACGCGTACACGGTCGCCGGACCTCCTCCCTCCAGCTCGCGATCCAGCAGCTCGGTCACGAGCCCCTGGTGACCCGCGGAGCCGTCGTCGGTCGCGATGAGCGCGCCGCGCAGCAGCTCGCCGCCCGGCACCCGCGCGCCGTCGCGGAAGCCGAGCAGGACGATCGTCTCGATCCCCGCCTTCGTGCAGCTCGTCCTGGAGGATCGCCAGCGGCGCGATGCCGACGCCACCGCCGACGAGGATCGCGCGCGCGCCGGGCGCCGGCGCCGTGAAAGGGCGCCCGAACGGCCCGGCGCTCCAGAGCCGCTCGCCCACACCGAGCTCGGCAGAGGCGACGCGTGCCCGGGCCGACGTCCTCGAGCAGGAACTGCGCGCGCCCATCCTCGTGCCGGGCGACGGAGAAGGCGCGCGCGAGGAAGGGCCGCTCGTCCTCGCCTCCCCCCCACCGCTCGGCCGCCGCGAGCATCGCGAACTGGCCGGGCGCCGGTGCGGGAGCGTCCGGGTCGGCGACGGTGATGACGCGGTAGACGCCGAGCTCGCGCACCGCCACGACCTCGACGAGGCGGCGCCCGAGTGGCGCCTGGGCGCGGCCGGGCAGCTCGCTCACGCGACCCCGGCGCCGTCGCTCGCCTCGGCCGCCTCGCCGTCGCTCTCGGCCTCGGCCCCCGCGGCGCCGCGCGTGACGCGCGCCCGCGCTCGGCGGCCGTCTGCTCGGCGCCCGGCGCGTCTCGTCCGGCCGCGCGTCCGCCGGCCGGGGCGAGCCGTCCGTTCCCTCGGCCTCGTTCGGCGCGGCGCGGCCGATGCCGTGCAGGTCCTGCAGGCACATGACCTCGGGCTCGCCGTCGATCCGCGCCCGGGAGATCGCGCGCGCGGCCGACATCCCGGCCGAGAGCGTCGTCAGGCAGGGCACGCCGTGGGTCACGGCGGCGCGGCGGATCTCGTGGCCGTCGGTGCGCGCGCCCACGCCCGTGGGCGTGTTGATCACGAGGTCCACGTCCCCGCGTTCGATCCAGTCGACGACGTGCGGGGAGCCCTCGCCGATCTTGTTCAGGCGCTCGACCGGGACGCCCATGCGCCCGATCGCCTCGGCCGTCCCGCGCGTGGCGACGATGCGAAAGCCGACGTCGTGCAGCGACTGGGCGATGCCCACGCCGCCCGCCTTGTCTTCGTCGGTGACCGTGATGAACACGGTGCCGCTCACCGGCAATGGCACCCCGGCCGCCGCCTGGGCCTTCGCGAACGCCGTCGGGAAGTCGCGCGCCACGCCCATCACCTCGCCCGTCGAGCGCATCTCGGGGCCGAGCACGGCATCGGAGTTCTCGAAGCGATCGAAGGGCAGCACGGCCTCCTTGACCGAGATGTGGTCGCCGTAGCCGAGCCCCTGGCGCCCCTCGGGCAGGCCGAGGCCGGCGAGCGGCTCGCCGAGCATCACGCGGCACGCCAGCTTGGCGAGGGGAACCCCGACCGCCTTCGACACGAAGGGGACGGTCCGCGACGCGCGCGGGTTGGCCTCGATCACGTAGAGCTCGCCGGCGTGGATCGCGTACTGCACGTTGATCAGCCCGACGACGCCGATCTCCAGCGCGATGTCGCGCGTGGCGCGCCGGATCTGCTCGAGCATCTCCTCCCCGAGCGAGTGCGGGGGCAGCACGCAGGCGCTGTCGCCCGAGTGCACGCCGGCCTCCTCGACGTGCTGCATGATCCCGCCGATCCACACGTCGCTGCCGTCGCAGAGGGCGTCGACGTCCACCTCCAGCGAGTCCTCCAGGAAGCGGTCGAGGTAGATCTCGCCGCCTTCGCCCGCCTCGCGGCGCAGGTAGTCGGCGAGGTCCTCGTGGGAGTAGACGATCTCCATCGCGCGCCCGCCGAGCACGTAGGAGGGGCGCACCAGCAGCGGGAAGCCGACCTCGCCGGCGCAGCGCAGCGCCTGCTCGACCGAGCGCGCGGTCGCGTACGGGGGCGCTTTGTAGCCGAGCCGCGCGAGCAGGGCGCCGAAGCGCCCGCGGTCCTCGGCGAGATCGATCGACTCCACGCTCGTGCCGAGCAGTGGCACGCCCGCCTCGGCCAGCCCCGCGGCGAGCTTCAGCGGCGTCTGGCCTCCGAACTGCACGATCACGCCCTTCAACGGCGCGTCTGCCGCCTCGGCCCGCACCACCGCGAGCACGTCGTCGAGCGTCAGCGGCTCGAAGTAGAGGCGATCCGAGGTGTCGTAGTCGGTCGAGACCGTCTCCGGGTTGCAGTTGACCATCACCGCGTCCCGGCCGGACTCGCGCACGGTCATCGCGGCGTGCACGCAGCAGTAGTCGAACTCGATCCCCTGGCCGATGCGGTTCGGCCCCGAGCCGAGGATCACGACCGACTCGCGCTCGCCGCGCTCGACCTCGCCCGCGCTCTGACCGTCCGCGTCCCACCCGGAGTAGTAGTACGGCGTGCGCGCCGGGAACTCGGCCGCGCAGGTGTCGACCGAGCGGAACGCGCGCTCGCCGGCGAACGGTCCCTCGGGATCGACGTGCCAGCGCCGAGAGCTCGCGCAGGAACCACGGGTCGATCGAGGTCGCCTCGTGGATCTCCTCGAGCGAGGTGCCGCGCGAGAGCAGCTCGAGGATCGTCTCGAAGCGGGCCGCCCCGGGTTCGCGCAGGCCCGCGAGCAGCTCGGGCGTCTCCGCGCCCTCGAAGCTCGGCGGCTTGTCCAGCTCGCGCGAGCGCAGCGCCTTGGCGAACGCCTGGCCGAAGGTGCGCCCGATCGCCATCGCCTCGCCGACCGACTTCATGTGCGTGGAGAGCGTCGCGGAGGCCTCGGGGAACTTCTCGAAGGCGAAGCGCGGCCACTTCACCACCACGTAGTCGATCGTCGGCTCGAAGCAGGCGGGCGTGACGCCGGTGATGTCGTTGTCGATCTCGTCGAGCGTGTAGCCGACCGCCAGGCGCGCGGCGATCTTCGCGATCGGGAAGCCCGTGGCCTTCGACGCCAGCGCGGAGGAGCGCGAGACACGGGGGTTCATCTCGATGACGAGGATCTCCTCGGTCTCGGGATTGACCGCGAACTGGACGTTCGAGCCGCCGGTCTCGACCCCGACCGCGCGGATCACGGCGATCGACTGGTCGCGCAGGCGCTGGTAGAGGCGGTCGGTCAGCGTCTGCTGCGGCGCCACGGTGACCGAGTCGCCCGTGTGCACGCCCATGGGGTCGATGTTCTCGATCGAGCAGACGATCACGACGTTGTCTGCGCGGTCGCGCATCACCTCGAGCTCGAACTCCCCCCAGCCGATCACCGACTCGTCGAGCAGCACCTGGGAGATCGGCGAGGCGTCCAGGCCCAGCGCGACGATGCGCTCGAACTCCTCCTCGGTGCGGGCGATGCCGCCGCCGCGACCGCCGAGCGTGAACGCCGGACGGATGATGCACGGGAGGGCGGGCTCCATGTCTTGCAGCGCCGCGCGGGCCTCCTCGGCCGAGCGCGCGATCGCGCTGCGTGGCATCCGCAGCCCCGCGTTCTCCATCGTCTCTCGGAACAGCTCGCGGTCCTCGGCGCAGGCGATCGCCTCGTAGTTGGCACCGATCAGCTCGACCCCGAATCGCGCGAGCGTGCCGTCGTCGTGCAGCGCCTTCGACAGGTTGAGCGCGGTCTGCCCGCCGAGCGTGCCGAGCAGAGCGTCCGGGCGCTCCCGTTCGATCACCTTGCGCACCGGCCCGGGCAGCAGCGGCTCGATGTAGGTCGCGTCCGCGAACTCCGGGTCGGTCATGATCGTCGCCGGATTGGAGTTGACGAGCACGACCTCGTAGCCCTCCTCGCGCAGCACCTTGCAGGCCTGCACGCCGGAGTAGTCGAACTCCGCGGCCTGGCCGATCACGATCGGGCCGGAGCCGAGGATCAGGATCTTCTGGATGTCGGTGCGCTTGGGCATCTAGGAGGAGGGTCCTCCGCCGTGTCTCATGCCGCGCTCGCGATCCTGCTCAGGAAGCGGTCGAACAGGTACAGCGAGTCGTGCGGCCCCGGCCCCGCCTCCGGGTGGTACTGGACGGTTCCGCCGGGCACGTCGAGCAGCTCCAGGCCCTCGACGGTGCGGTCGTACAGGTTCACGTGGGAGAGCGCTGCCGCGCCGAAGTCCGTGTCCCAGCGCACCGGCTCGTCGGTGTCGATCGTCCGTCCGCCGCCGGGGCCGAGCGCGGCGAAGCCGTGGTTCTGGGAGGTGATCTCGACTTTGCCCGTGGCGAGGTCGCGCACCGGATGGTTGGCGCCGCGGTGGCCGAACGGCAGCTTGAAGGTCTCGAGGCCGACGGCCCGGCAGAGCAGCTGGTGGCCGAGGCAGATCCCCCACACGGGCTTGCGGCCCACGATCTCGCGCACGGTCTCCACCACGTAGCCGAGCGCGGCGGGGTCGCCGGGGCCGTTCGCGAGGAACACGGCGTCGGGGTCGGACGCAAGCAGCTCCTCGGCGGAGCTGGTGCAGGGATGCAGCTCGACGCGCGCGCCGCGTTCGGTGAGCTCGCGCACCATCGAGGCCTTGATGCCGGTGTCGACGACCGCGATCAGCGGGCCGTCGCCGCCGCCGTGCGTGGAGACTTCGCCCGGCGTCACCACACGCGCGAGGTCCTGGCCCGCCATCGGCGGCTCGGCGTCGATCAGCTCGCGGGCGCGGGGCTCGTCGACCGAGCCGGGGAAGACGCCGCCGCGCATCGCGCCGGCCTCGCGGATGTGGCGCACGAGCGCACGGGTGTCGATGCCGGTGATCGCCTGCACGCCGCAGTCGGCGAGCCAGTCCAGCCAGCCGCGCTCGGCGCTCGGCGCGTCCTCGCTGTTGCGCGCCTCGCGCATGATCGCCGCGCGCGCCCACACCCGCTCGGACTCCATCGCCTCCGCGCTCACGCCGTAGTTGCCGATGTGGGGATAGGTGAACGTGATCAGCTGCGAGGCGAAGGACGGGTCGGTCATCGACTCCTGGTAGCCGGACATGCCGGTCGTGAAGACGACCTCCCCCACAGCGTGGCCATCGGCGCCGCAGACGTGGCCGTCGAAGCGCGTGCCGTCCTCGAGCAGGACGTAGCCGGGCTCGAAGCTCACTTGATCAATGCCTGTACTTGCTTGAACTCCGGCGTGCCGGCGCGGCCGAGCAGCTCGAACAGCACCGACTCGACCGTCGTCACCACGGCGCCCGCACGGTCGAGGCGCTCGAGCCCCCACCGGTAGTCCCGCTCGTGGCGCGAGCCGACCGCGTCGGCGGGCACGTGGACCTCCACCCCGCGCTGGAGCAGGTCGTGCGCGGTCTGGCTGACGCAGACGTGCGTCTCGATCCCGCAGACGACCGCCTGGTCGCATCCGTTCAGCGCGAACCCCTCAGCGCGCACGGCGGAGAAGACGGTCTTCTCGATCACCGGCTCGTCGTCCAGCCCGAGCTCCGGAGCGCTGTGCCCGAGGCCCTTCGGGTACTGCTCGGTGACGATCCGCGGCACCTCCAGGATCCGCGACCCCTCGACGAGCGTGGCGCAGGCGCGCGCGACGTCCTCGAAGGTCGCATACGAGCGGAACCCCTCCTGCACATCGACGACGACCAGGGCGGCGCGCTGGCGCGAGAGCAGCCCCATCAGGCCCCCACGAGCGCCAGCGCGCGGTCGCGGTGGGCGAGGACGCCGGCGGCGAGCGTGAGCAGCACGCGGCCCTGAAGGGCGCGGCCGGCGAAGCAGCAGTTCTCGGAGCGGCTCTCCCATCCGTGCTCGCCCGCCACCCAGCGCTCGTCGAGGTTCGCGAGCGCGATCGAGGCGGGCTCGCCCGGTGCCAGTCGCGCGAGCGGCAGGCCGAACAGCGCCGCGCCGGCCGTCATCCGCTCCACCAGCGTGCCGAGGCTGAGAACGCCGGGCATCACGAGTCCCGTGTGCAGCGCCGCGAAGGCGGTCTCCAGGCCCGTCGTGCCCATCGGTGCCTGCTCGAACGGCACCTCCTTCTCGTCGCGAGCGTGCGGCGCGTGGTCGGTGGCGACGCAGTCGATCGTGCCATCGCGAAGGCCCTCGATCAGCGCCTGGCGGTCGCTGTCCTCGGTGAGCGGTGGGTGCATCTTCATACGCGTGTCGAGGGTCCGGACGTCCTCGTGGGTGAGCAGCAGGTGATGCGGGCTGACCTCGGCGCTCGCCCGCACGCCGCGGCGCTTGGCCTCGGCGACGCCCCGCACCGAGCCGGCGCATGAGATGTGCATGAAGTGCACGCGGCCGTCCTCGTAGCCGGCGAGCATCGCGTCGCGCGCGACCATCGTGGACTCGGCAACCGAGGGGATGCCCGCGATGCCGAGCGCGGCGCTCACCACCCCCTCGTGCATGGCGCCTCCGCGCGAGAGCGTCGGGTCCTCCTCGTGCAGCGCGAGCACGCCGCCGCAGAGCCGCTGGTACTGCAGCGCCTTGCGCAGCATGCCTGCGCTCGCCACGGGCTTGCCGTCGTCGGTGAAGCCGAGCGCGCCGTGCCCGGCCAGCTCCGCCATCTCGGTCAGCGCCTCGCCTTCGAGCCCGCGCGTGATCGCCGCCAGGAAGCCGACCGGGACCCGCGCCTGGCGCGCAGCGGCCTCGCGCACCGCGCCGAGCAGCGGCGCCGAGTCGAGCACCGGGTCGGTGTTCGGCATCGCGATCACGCCCGCGTAGCCTCCGGCAGCGGCCGCGCGCGTGCCCGTTTCGAGGTCCTCCTTGTGCTCCTGGCCGGGCGTGCGCAGGTGCACGTGCGGGTCGAAGAAGGCCGGCATCGCGACAAGGCGCCCGCCGCCGTCGATCGTCTCCTGGCCCTCGGCCGGCTCGAGCGTCCCCGGCTCGGCGAGCTCCGCGATGCGCCCGTCGCGCACGCTGACGTCGCGGCGGGCGTCGAGCCCCTCGCGGGGATCGAGCGCGCGCACGTCGCGCAGGAGCAGGTTGGCGGGGTCTCCGGCCCCGCCGACGAGCGGCTCGGGAGCGCTCATGTGTCCCTTCCTCGTGGGCTGGCCGGTTCGGGGATGCGACCGAAGGGAGTGTCTCCCGGTCCGGCCGGCTCGGCGGTCTCCTCGCCCGCGACGCGCCGCTGCCTCGCGCGCGCTGCCCGAACCGGCCAGCAGCTCGTAGAGCACCGCCATCCGCACCACGACCCCGGCCTCGACCTGCGCGGTGATCACCGCCTGCGGCGAGTCGACCACCTCGCCCGAGAGCTCGACGCCGCGGTTGACCGGGCCGGGGTGCATCAGGATCTGCTTGGGCGTCAGCCGGCGCCCGTTGATCTGATACCAGGCCGCGTACTCGCGCAGCGAGGGCACCCACGTCTCGCTCATCCGCTCGTGCTGCATGCGCAGCGCGTAGACGATGTCGGCGCGGTGCAGGTCCTCGAGCGTGTAGCGCACCTCGCAGCCGAGCTGCTCGATGCCGCGGGGGATCAGCGTCGGCGGCCCGGCGACCGTGACCTTCGCGCCCATGCGCTGGAAGGCGAGGATGTCCGAGCGCGCGACGCGCGAGTGCGCGACGTCGCCGACGATCCAGATCTCGGCGCCGTCGATGCGCCCGAGGCGGCGGTGCAGCGTGTAGACGTCGAGCAGCGCCTGCGTGGGGTGCTCGTGCTTGCCGTCGCCGGCGTTGACGATCGCCGCCGAGCACCAGCGCGAGACCAGCTCGGCGGCGCCGGCCCACGGCGTGCGCAGCACGATCGCGTCGGGCTTGTGCGCGCTCAGCGTCAGCACGGTGTCCTTCAGCGACTCGCCCTTCTCGACGCTCGAGCCGCGAGGCGACGAAGTTGACGACGTCGGCGGAGAGGCGCTTGGCGGCCAGCTCGAAGGAGCTGCGGGTGCGCGTCGAGGCCTCGTAGAAGAGGTTCAGCACCATGCGCCCGCGCAGCGCGGGCACCTTCTTGATCTCCCTGTCGGACACCTCGGAGAAGCGCTCGGCCTGCGCGACGATCCGTTCGATCGCGGCGCGGTCGAGGTCCTCGATCGAGAGCAGGTGGTTCACGTCCCGGCCTCCAGCGGCTCGCGCGTCGCGATCGCGACCTCGTCCACCCCGTCGAGCTCGCGCAGGCGCACGTGCACGTGCTCGCCGCGCGCGGTCGGCAGGTTCTTGCCGACGTAGTCCGGGCGGATCGGCAGCTCGCGATGGCCGCGGTCGACGAGCACAGCGAGCTGCACCCGCGCCGGGCGCCCGTAGTCGAACAGCGCCTCGATCGCGGCGCGCACGGTGCGCCCGGTGAACAGGACGTCGTCGACGATCACGACGGTGAGTCCCGGAGATGTCGAAGTCGATGTGCGAGGCGTGCAGCACCGGCGCCTCCGGCCGCGTGGCGACGTCGTCGCGGTAGAAGCCGATGTCGAGATCGCCGAGCTGGACCTCGAGGTCGAGCTGCTCGGAGAGGAGCGCCTGCAGCCGCTCGGCGAGGAAGGCGCCCCGCCGATGGATGCCAACGAGAGCGGGAGCCGGCTCGCCGGCGTTGCGCTCGAGGATCTCGTGTGCGATGCGGGTCAGCGCCCGCCGCACGTCGTCCTCGCCGAGGACGGCCTTCTCAGTGGCTTCCAAATCGTTCCTTCCTGGCCTCGCGGGACCGGGTTAAAGGATCGCGGTGAGCGTATCAGGAGGAGGGGATTGCCTCGGCTTGCGCTTGTCCGTCGCGTGTGGCGCCACCGGCGACGGCGCCCGCGGCCTTGCCCCGCTCGGGGCCGCTCTCCTCCGCCCCGGGCTGCCGTCCGGCCTGGGCCTCACGGGCCTGCCGGTCTGCCCAGCGCAGCAGCGTCGCCGGTCCGCGCTCGGGGAACGGGATCTCGATCGTGTCGAAGTCGCGCGGCGCGACCGTGTTCGCGAAGATCGCGCGCGCCTCGTCGCGGATCTCGCCGCCGCCGTAGCGGCTGGAGAGGTGGGTGAGCGCGAGCAGCCGCACCTCGGCCCGGCGCGCGAGCTCGGCGGCCTGGCGGGCGGTGCTGTGGTTGGTCTCGCGGGCGCGCTCGGCCTCGGCATCGAGGAACGTCGCCTCGTGGACCAGCAGGTCGGCTTCGTGCGCGGCGATCGCGAGCGCTTCGCACGGCGCGGTGTCCCCGGAGATCACGACCTTGCGGCCCTCGCGCTCGGGCCCGAGGACCTGCTCGGGGGTGACTCCCCCCACCGCTTCGCCGCGCTGCAGGCGTCCGAAGTCGGGACCCGGCGCGACCCCCAGCTGCCGCGCGACTTCCGGGTCGAGGTGTCCGGGTCGCGAATCCTCGACGAGCGCGTAGCCGTAGGAGGAGACGCCCTTGTGGAGGACCGGGATCGCGGCGATCACGTAGCCGTCGCCGCGCACGGCCTCGGCGGGGCGCAGCTCGGCGATCGTGAGCTTGTACGGCAGGCGCCCGAACGCGGCGCGCATGCTGCCCATCAGCTCGCCCAGCCCCGGCGGGCCGTAGACCGTCAGCGGCTGGGTGCGCTCGCGCAGCGCGAGCGACTTCAGCATCCCCGGCAGCCCCAGCCAGTGGTCGGCGTGGAAGTGGGTGATGTAGACCGCGTCGAGGTCGAGCAGCCCGATCGAGCGCAGCAGCTGGCGCTGCGTGCCTTCGCCGCAGTCGAAGAGCAGCTTCTCGCCGCCGCGGCGGACGAGCAGCGCGGGCAGCCCGCGCCGCGCGCTGGGCGTCGAGCCGGCAGTACCGGCGAAGAAGACCGAGAGGTCCATGGGGCTACGGTACCGGCGCGCGGCGAGCGCCTTGATCTCCCGCGAGCGCCGTAGACGGGTGGCCTTGACATTTTCTTCACGCGGTCTGAGCGATCGGATAGGGTCAGATCCCTGACCGACGAGCACCGGGGGGGGTGACGCCGATGGGCGGGTTCAGGGCTCGACGGGAGCGCCGAGCTTCTTCTCTCGGTCCATGAGAGGAGGAGTACATGTTCAGACGCATCGTTTTCGTGGCCTGCCTCGTAGCGGCGTTCGCCGTCACGTCGGCGGCCGCGCAGGCCGCCGGGCCGCACTGGATCTGGGGCCCGAAAAAAGTGGAAGAAATCCCGGCCGGCAAGCCGGTGCCGATCACGACCGAAGGGACGCTGACGTTCGTTGTCACGCCGATCTCCGGCAAACCGCTGAAAACCAAATGCAAAGTCGAAGACCGTGAGCTGATCGAAAACCCGATCGGCGGCGGACCGGGCGTCGACACCATGACGGCCTTCGTGATCTCCGGCTGCACCGGCAAAGCCGCGTGCTCGACCGGGGCGCTGATCGCCTTCCGGCGACCGGCCTTGCCGTGGGCCTCGGAACTGCTCGCGGGTCCGCCGATCCGCGACGAAATCAAAGGCGTGGAAATCCAGGAGCAGTGCAACGGCCTGGTGATGTCGACCTACACCGGTACGTGGACCCCCGAAGTCAAAGGCTCCAACCTCCAGTTCGGGCCGGGGTCCGGAACGCTCGAAGACGCGTTCAAAAACAAACTCGACATCAAAGGCACCGACAAACTGATCGGGCCGCCGCCGAAAACGAAAATCGGCGCCGTCTAGGGAGACGGCTCTCGTCGCATCGTCGGGGCAGTTACGCCAGGCGGGGCCGGCTCCCTCTCCGGCCCCGCACCCGACCCTTCACTCGGACCTGAACCAGCCCTGGACCCGGGCGCCCCAGCAGAAGGGCAGCACGACGATCGTGAACAGCACGGCCGCTCCAGGTGCGATCGCGTAGAGGGTCACGGCGGTCCCGGCGAGGATGACGAATGGTGCGACAGCCGGCCAGATCGGCTTCTGTCGTACGCCGCCGGTCGCGCGTTCCGAGAGCCCCCGCCAGATGCAGTACAGGCCAGTGGCGAGCAGCGCGAAGCCCCACGCGTGCCGGCTCCAGATGTCGTTGCCGTGCACGAGTTCGAGCACGAAGCCGACGACTCCGGCCACCACCAGCACAGCTCCGAGCAGCGCGAGCAACGTCCACCGCACACGCGTGTATCGGCACGGAGTGCTCGCCGCTCCACTTGCGCTGAGCCCCTAGACTCAGCCCTCCCAGCGCCCGTAGCTCAGTGGATAGAGCGCTCGCCTCCGGAGCGAGAGGTCGCAGGTTCAAATCCTGCCGGGCGCGTCAAGCAAGGCCGCACCTCAGTCGATACCCGCAAGGTGCGGGCGCTCATTCCTCCGGTTGGTCGTCGGCCTCGCGTGGGTGGGCATCGTCGTGAGGGCACGCCGGCGCGATCCGAGCTGGTCGCCGCGGCAGGACCTCGTGATCCTCGCGCTGAGCGCAGCGGTCACGGTCTTCGTCTTCCTGCCGATCGCCCCCAAGCGGGCTGAACCCGTCCGGCCGATCGGGACTCAGGTCGCGATGTGGGTGACGTTCTGGCTCCTGTTCGGTCTGGTGGTTCGCGCGATCGCGATGCTCGGCACGCGGCTGCGGCGCGCCGGCCGCGCCTAACGCGGCCGCGGCAGCCCAGCCGCCAGCCACCCCCTGCCTCCTCCTCTACGACCACAGAGAGCTCAGGCGACGGCGCGCCAGAGCGCGTCGTCCGCCAGCGGCTCGCGCCGCACCCGCCCCGCGGCCGCCAGCTCGATCAGCTCGCGCTCGGCTGCGGCTGGGTCGGGCGCCGTGTTGTTCGGCGCCATCACGGCGGCGACCTCCTGCGTGACGAGCCCGCCCGGGAACGCGCGCAGCACCTCGAACGCGTCCTCCGCCGGCGCACGACGATCGAGCGTGGCGTCCAGGTTGGCGATCAGCACGTCGTAGGCCTCGACCGGCTGAAAGCCGCCCGCCTCGAGACGGCTCCCGTTGCGCGCGAAGACGAGCGAGGGCGCGGAGTAGCGCACCGGCCCGTCCGTCTGGCGCGCCTTGCCCTGCAGCTCGGTGGGGCTCCCCTCCGCCTGGCGCGTCTCCTTCTTGTCGCGCTCGTACTCGGCAACGACCTCGGGGTCGTCGATCGCCGCTGTCACCGCTGCCGCGTCGATCCCCTCCACCCGCTCCAGGGCGGCGGCGATGTCACGGTCCTCGTCCATCAGCAGCGTGGTCGTGAACCAGCCGAACTGGAGCGCACGCAGCACGTGTTCCTCGCTTCCCGGGTGCCGGCGGCGGGCCGCGACGATCGCGCGGCATGCCCGCGAGCTGGCGACCACGCGCGAGCGCGGCTCGGCGATCAGCGGCATTCCGTAGCGGCTGAAGCGGAGGCGGTTGCCCGCAGCCATCACCGCCGGGGTGTAGCCGGCGTCGACGTAGCGCTGCGGGCTCTCGCTGAGCCCGATCGTGACGATCCGCCAGTCGAGCTGATCCTCGTAGCGCCACCGCAGCACGGCGAGCGCGGGTGAGGCCGAGTAGGCCCAGGGACAGCCGGGGTCCGTGAAGTGGGTGACGGCGATGCGGCCTATGGTCGGCCATGAAAGCAGCCTCGGCCGGACCCTCCGACGGGCTAGGGCGAGAGCCGCTCCACGAGCCAACCCTCCTCCTCGCGCCGGAACCGCAGCCTGTCGTGAAGCCGGTTCGGCCGTCCCTGCCAGAACTCGACCGTCTCCGGCCGCACGCGAAAGCCGCTCCACCCCTCCGGGCGCGGCACCGGCCCATCTGGCGGGTAGCGCGCTTCGAGCGCGGCTTGCGCGTCTTCGAGCACCGAGCGATCGGCGATCACGCTCGACTGGCGACTCGCGTGCGCCCCGATCCGCGACCCGTACGGACGGCTTGCGAAGTACGCATCGGCGCGTGCCGCCTCGACCGGTTCGACCGCGCCGACGACGACGACCTGGCGCTGCAGCTCGTACCAGGGGAACAGCAGCGAAGCGCGCGGGTTCTCGGCGAGCTCCCGCCCCTTGCGCGAGCCGAGGTTCGTGAAGAACTCGAAGCCGCGCTCGTCGACGCCCTTGAGCAGCACCGTGCGCGCCGACGGCTGGCCATCGGCCGCCGCGGTGGCCAGCACCATCGCGGTCGGCTCGTGGGCACCGGCGCCGGCGAACTCGGCCCGCCAGCGCTCGAACTGCTCGAGCCAGCTGCCCGCCAGGTCGGTTGCATCGAGCCGGGCCACGGGGCTGGTTTCTGCGTCCGGCTCGTCAACCCTGCTGCGCCCAGCCGCGGTGGCATGATGCCGCCCGTGACCGCCGCGCCCCCATCGCTGCGCGAGATCGTCCGCGAATGGGGCCGGATCGGCTGCACCGGCTTCGGCGGGCCGCCGGTGCACATCGCGATGTTGCGCGAGCTGTGCGTGACCCGGCGGCACTGGCTCGAGCCGGTCCAGTTCGAGCACGCGCTCGCCGCGGTCAACATCCTCCCCGGACCGTCCTCCACCCAGCTCTCGATCTACTGCGCATGGCGCCTGCGCGGCTGGCGCGGCGGAATCCTCGGCGGCGCCTCCTTCATCCTCCCCGGGCTCGTCGCGATCCTCGCGCTCTCGGCGCTGTTCCTGGCCGGCTCGCCGCCCTCATGGGCGCTGGGCGCGGGGCTCGGGGCGGGCGCCGCGGTCGCCGCCGTCGCTGTCCGTGCCGGCCTCGACATCGCCGTGCCGCTGTGGGCCCGGACGCTGCCCGATCGGCGCACGCGCATCGCGGCCTACGGGCTCGCGGGAGCGCTCGTGGCCGCGCTCACGGGACCGTGGCTCGTGGTCGTGATCATCGCCGCCGGGCTGATCGAGCTGGCGCTCCACGACGGCGGCGTGCGCGCGCTGCGCGCGCAGGCGTGGCCCCTGCTCGCCGCCACGACCGATCCCGGCGGCCTGGGTGCGCTGGCCTGGACGGCGCTGAAGGTCGGTGCCCTGTCCTTCGGCGGCGGCTTCGTGATCATCCCGCTGATGCAGTCGGACGCGGTCGGCACCTACCACTGGATGACCCACGAGCAGTTCTTGAACGCGGTCGCGCTCGGACAGATCACGCCCGGGCCGGTCGTGCACACGGTGGCGGCCGTCGGCTACGCCGCGGGCGGCCTGAGCTGGGGGCTGCTCGCCGCCCTCCTCGCCTTCCTGCCGTCGTTCTCGTTCGTGCTGATCGGCGCCCGGCGCTTCGAGCGGCTGCTCGGCGACCGTCGCGCGCAGGCGTTCCTCGCGGGCGCCGCGCCGGCCGCGGCAGGCGCGATCGTAGGCTCGGCACTGCCGCTGGCGCTGGCGATCGGCAGAGGGCTGGCAGGTGCCGCTGCTCGCCGGCGCCGCTGTGGCGTTGCTGCTGCTGCGCTGGCCGATCGTGCCGACGCTTCTCGGCTGCGGGGCGATCGGCGCGCTCGCCGGCGCGCTCGGCGCGCCGCTCGGCTAGGGAGCGGTGACCGACCAGGTGCCGGCCGCTTCGACCAGCCCTTCTTCTTCGGCCTTCCAGCTCGGTGCCGAAGCCGAAGCGCCCGGTGCGGCCCGGCGGCGGCATTTCCAGTTCGGACTCGGGGTTGTAGGCGCGGACGAATTCAGGTTCCTGACCGACCTCGTGTAGATGCACAGCCAGCCGCGCGCGGCCTGCCCGGGGCCGAGGCAGCTCGGTGTTTTCACGTCGATCGGGGTGACTTCGATCTGGTCTTCGATCAGCGTCGCCAGCGGGATCGGGAACGTCGCCACGCCTTCGAGCAGGTCGCCTTTCGCAGCGGACGGCGCCGAGACCGAGAACTCACCGCTCTCGGTCGAGCCTTTCGGCATCAGCGAGAGCGCCGAGAAGCCGGCGTCGCCCTTTTCGCCGCGGCCGCCGGTGCGCCCGATCGGACCCTGGACCCCCTGCGGCCCGACCAGCCCGTTGGGGCCGACCTCGCCGCGCGTGCCACGGGCGCCGTGCAGCTTCTTGAGCACCTTCGGGTTGATCTGCTTGGTCGAGTTGATCAGGTAGTGCTGCGCCGCCAGCGCGCCGCCGCTCATCGCGAACAGGAGCGCGAGCGTCGCGACGACGTTCGCGTAGGTCATCCGGGCACGGATGGCGCTGAAGAGCCCGCGGTGCATCAGACAAGGGTACGGGCCGAAAGGCCCGGTGCGCGCCGTCTCGGCCGTTCAGACTGCGCGGTCGTCGGCCTCGCCCTCGCGGCCGAGCTTGCGCAGCAGCGCGTCGAGCGCCTCGCGCGCCGGTGCGGGCTCGTCATCCTCGTGCTCGCGCTTGAACTCGCGTTCGGGCCCCGCAACCGTGTACAGGCACCAGAACGACCACACCATCGCCACCACGGCGACGCCGTAGAAGAACAGGGCAAGGGGCGTGACGCCGGCCAGACGCGCCGCGACGCCGAGGACGAACAGCAGGATCGCGTAGATCCGCAGCGCGTTGACGCACGCCATGCGGGCCGTCGCCTCGGCGCCCGTGGTCTCCAGCGCCTTCTGGAAGCGCGGGTTGCCGGTCGCGAAGAGACGGCGGACGAGGGGTCCGAGCAGCACGCGCTCGGGCTTGTTCAGGTACGGCAGAGGGTTCGGCTCGTCGCTCACCGCGACCGTATCGGCGCCTTCGCGCAGCAGCTTGAGCCGCCGTCAAAAAAGGCGGAGGGCCGCGTCCCCCCCGGAACGCGGCCCCTCCGTCATGCGCTCAGCGCTGCGGCTGTACGCCTATTCCGGCGCGTGACCGGTGAATTCGATCACCTGCTGGAACGTCGAGCGGTTCGTCCAGCTCATCGTCGGGATGCCGCCGATGAGACCGGGCTGGAACACGATGCGGACTTTCTGCGCCCGCCAGTTCTTCATCGTCGGGCCCTGTTCGCTGGACAGTTCTTCAGCTGCCCCCTGCACGGCGGCCCACAGCGAGTTGCGGCAGGTTTCGAGGTTGCCGTTCCCGCAGTAGCCGCGGCTGTTGGGCTGCATCACCGAGTCACCGAGCACTTCGCGCAGCGACTTGTAGACGTAGCCGTACCAGCCCCCGCCGTAGGACGACCCGCCGGAGTTCTCGCCGTTGTCCGGCGAGAAGAAGCCTTTCAGCTCCCCGGTCAGCGATTCGCCCAGCACCGGCTTCAGGACAGCTTCCCCGATCGGCGTCCAGGCCCGGTCGAGGATCGCCGCGGCGGCCTTCTTCGGGCCTTCCTTGCCGTAGCGGCTGGAACCGGATTTGACCCAGTTGCGCACCGTCTTCTCCGCTTCCTTGGCAAGCGGGCTCGGTTCCGAGCCGGGCGAGTTCAGCACCTGTTCGATCGTGGGCCAGATTTCGACCGCGCGCAGGTCCTGTGTGGCGGCCTTGTTCATGATCGCCACGTCGCTGGCCTCGGTCATGCCTTCTTTGAACCCTTTGAAGAGCTGCACCCGGTGGATCGGGCCCTGGCCCCATTCGTCCGAGGCGGCGCCCCATTCGGGAGCGGCCTTGTTGTTCCAGTTGGTGATGTAGCCACTGGACGGGTCGATTTCGTGCGGGTGTTCGTTCAGCCCGAGGAACCCTTTCCAGTCGTATTCGCCCGTGCCCAGCGTCGGCAGGCTCGGGTCGGTGCCCGGGGCGGTGATCGGAAGCCGGCCGGTCGAGAAGAAGGCGACATGTTCGTTATCGGCGTACGCCATGTTGAACGTCGTCTCCAGTTCGTTGGCCGCTTCGAAGAACTGCTGCGGGCTGTGGATCTGGTTGGAGTCCATCTTGCTGAAGGCGACCTCGCCCGCCGGCTCGCGGCCGCGCGTGGAGCGGTCGGTCGCGATCGCGTAGGGCTGACCACCGACGAGCACGGTGCCCGAGATCGGGCCATGGACCGATTCTTTGAAGATGACCTCACGAGCCGGTTCGCTTTCGCCCGCGCCGAGTTTGCCGGCGTCGAACGTTTTGAACTGGATGCATTCGCCGTTGTACTCGTAGAAGTCAGATTCCCGAGTGACGGGGTTTTCTTCGTTCGGTTCGCAGAGTTTCTCCAGGAACGTCTGCGTGTTCTCGGCGCCCTCGGAGGTCAGCGACCACGCGAAGTCCTTCCCGCGGCCGATGAACACGTACGGCGAGATCGGCGCCACGACGCCCTGCGCGTCGATGCCGGGGCCGTGCAGGTCGGCCTGGAAGACGATCTCCGGGTAGTAGTAGCCGAGCTGCGGCCCCATGACGGCCTTCGGGTGCCCGTTGGCGGCGTCTTGGGCGCCGACGAGCAGGAAGTTCGACATGTGACGGCGTGAGGCGGTCAGCGCGCTCTGCGCTTTTTTGGCAGCCGGGCTGACGGTGCCCGGTTCGACCGTCAGCGCGCCCGGCGTCGGGCCGGCCGGTTCCCCGTCGTACGGGAATGCGGTTTTGCCCGTCGTCGGCGCTTCGGGGTCGTTGACCCGCCGCAGGTCCTTGAAGATTTCCTTGCCCGCGGTTTCGCCGAAGTTGTTCTCGAGCTGCGCCTTGTATTCGCTGTCGAGCACTTCCTGGCCGCCGCCGTTGCCGAAGATCGAGCCGATGAAGGCGAAGCCCGCGATCGCGTCAGCGAACGTGAGCGGTTTCAGCGTCCTTTCGGCGGGGGGCAGCGATGCCTCGTAGCCGTTGACGCCGTCGACCCAGTTTTCGAGGTCTTCGATCACGCGGAAGCCTTCGGTGCCCTTTTCTTCGAGCACTTTCTTCTGGTTGCCGACGTATTCGATCGCCTGGGCGCTCGGCGTGAACGAGCGGGTGTGCAGCAGCAGGCCGAACGGGTTGATCCCGGGCGCGCCCGTCGCTGCGACGTACGCGGGCCCGAGGCCGAGGGCCAGGAGCAGACCGCGGTCCTTGGCAGCGATCCAGCCGGAGCCGTACATGACGTCGCCTCGGGTCGAGCCGTAGACATGCGGGATGTCGTGCTTGTCACGCACGATTTCAAGCCCGGCCTTCGGGTTTTCTGTCCGCAGGATGCCCCCGCCGGTGTTGTCACCGAATTTCTCCGGCAGGTAGTCCTTTTCGATCGTTTCCTGGGTGATGTTGCCCTTTTTGGGAGTCAGCTTTTCGTAGAGCTTGATCTGGTCGGTGGCGAACTTGCCGTGGTTCTGGCCACCTTCCGCGCCCGGCGGGAGGATCTGGAACGCCCCTCCGGAGAAGTCTTCGAGTTCGGTCGCGCCTGCCGGCACAGCCGCCAGTACGAGCGCCGCCATGCACGCCAGAGCCGCGGCCACGAGCGCCCTCAGCGCGCGCGTCCGCGATCGAACGATCCCTGTTCCGATACGCCTCATGCTCCCTCCCAGCTGCCCGCCGCCGCCTCACCGCGATGGGCAATCGAACCCCTCGGACGGCGCGATCGTATCAGCTTGCTGTCAAGCCCCCGGTGAACCGGGCGTGAAAGCGGTCAGAGCTCGAGGTAGCGCAGCAGCACCCGCCCGACGACGATCACGTCGCCGTCGCTGAGGTCTGCCTGCTGCACACGGCGGCCGTTCACGAACGTGCCGTTGGAGCTGCGGTCGTCGAGGATGCGAGCGCCCGAGACGCGCGGCACGAGGATCGCATGGCGGCGCGAGACCGAGGTCTCGTCGAGGTGCAGCTCCGCGGAGAGCCCGCGGCCGATGTGGATCACCTCGGTGCCGATCGGGATCAGCAGCGTGCGCCCCGCGCCCTGGACCTCGAGGTAACGGCCGGGACCGGGCGCCTCGGCGTCACTGGCCTGGCTGAGCGTGCGCTCGTCCAGGCAGGAGATCGGGTCGACGCGTTCGGTGGCGCCCTCGGAGGGCGGGCGGCTGATGAGGGTTCGGGGGCTCGTGCTCATCGCCCCAGTCATGCTACCCCCGCCCAGGCCGCCGTTGGTCAAAAGTTCCTAAAGATCCTCCGCTTCTGCGACGAATCGCACAAGACGTCTCACTTGCGCCGCGGCGTCCGGGCCCCCGGCTGACGTACGCTGAGGCGAGATGGCGCCGCCCCCGCTCGCAGAGTCCTCCGACCTCGTTACCGCTGTCCTGGTCGTCGGCCCGCTGGCGCTGATCGCGCTCGCGTACGGGCGCAGGGTGCGGCACCTCGGCGGCAGCGGCCACCCGGTCCCCGGCTGGCGCCAGGCGTGCTTCTACGCCGGCGGCCTGGTGATCGCAGCCGCCGTCACGGGGCTGGGCCCGCTGAGCCAGGAACTGCTCTACGTGCACATGATCGAGCACCTGCTGCTCGGCGAAATCGGCGCGCTGCTGATCGTGCTGGGCCTGACCGGGCCCCTGATCGCGCCGATCCTGACCTTCAGGGTCTTCGGCGTTCGCATCTTCGACCGCCTGCGCATCCTCGCCCACCCTCTCGTCGCGTTCCCGCTGTGGGCGATCGACCTCTACGTCTGGCACCTGCCGGTCCTCTACCAGGCCGCGCTGCGCCACCCCGGCATCCACGTGCTCCAGCACGCGATGTTCCTCGGCTTCGGCATCAACATGTGGATGTGCCTGTTCGGCCCGCTGCCGATGCCCTCGTGGTTCGGCAACCTCGGCAAGCTGATCTACATCGTCGCGGTGCGGCTCACGGGCGCGGTGCTCGGGAACATCTTCCTCTGGTCCGGGACCGTCTTCTACTCCTACTACCTGCACGGCGACGCCGTCTACAACGTCTCGCCGCTCGCGGACCAGAGCATCGCCGGGGCGGTGATGATGGTCGAGGAGTCGCTGCTGACGCTCGGGCTGTTCTGCTGGCTGTTCCTGCGCGCCGCGCGCGAGGGCGAGGAGCGCCAGGGGCTGATGGACTACGCCCGCCTGAACGGCCTCGAGCTGACCGACGAGCGCGCCGCCCGCGCCGTCTCGGCGGGCCGCGGCGCTGAGCTGCGCAAGCGCCTGGAAGCCCAGGTCGCCGAGCACGCGCCGCCCGCTGCGGAGCTGCCCGCCGGCAACGGCGCGCCGGCGCCCCTGCGCGAGGTACCCTGAGCGCATGTGTGCCGGCTGCGCGATCGCGGCCGCTTCAGCGGCGACGGGCTTCAGGAGCTGGATGCAGATCCACGCACCCGGGTGGGCGACGCCCAAGCGGATGCGGCGGCTCACGATCGCCGCGATGTGCGCGGCCGGGATCGTCTCGACGGTGGGCTTCAGCGGCTCGACGCCCGCTCCCGCGGCCGCGCACGCGCACGTGGCGGCAGTCGCCTCGCGCTAGTCAGTCGCGCTCGCTCGGCCGCCCTAGCCGCCGGCGACAGCCGGCAGGATCGTCAGCTCGGAGCCGTCGCTGACCGGCGTCGCGAGCCCGTCGAGAAAACGGATGTCTTCGCCCGCCACGTAGACGTTGACGAACCGCCGCAGCGAGCCGTCCTCGTCGGAGAGCCGGTCGCGCAGCTCGCCGTGGCGCGCGTAGAGGCCCTCGAGGACCTCCTGCACGGTCGCGCCCTCGACCTCCGCCTCAGCCTCGCCGCCGGCCGCGGCGCGCAGCTGCGTCGGGATCTTCACGACGACGCTCATCAGACTGTCAGCGGCGCGCCGACACGTGCCTCGAAGTCCGCCACGGTCGGCTCGATCGTGTGCATCTCGAAGCTGCCGCGCACGGCGTCGAGCGTCTTCAGGCCCTCGCCCGTGATCACGAGCACGACGCGCTCGTCGGGGTCGATCTCGCCGCGCTCGGCCAGCTTCGCGAGCACGGCGGTCGTGACGCCGCCTGCGGTCTCGGTGAAGACGCCCGTCGTCTCGGCCAGCAGCCTGATCCCGTCCTTGATCTCCTCGTCGGTGACGGCGTCGATCGAGCCGCCGGTGCGGCGCGCCAGATCCAGCGCGTAGGGGCCGTCGGCGGGGTTGCCGATCGCGAGCGACTTGGCGATCGTGCTCGGCTTGACCGGGCGGCAGACCTCGTGGCCGGCCTCGAACGCGCTCGCCACCGGCGAGCAGCCCGCGGCCTGGGCGCCGCTCATCTTCGGCAGCTCGCCGTCGAGCAGACCGATCTCCCGTCCACTCGTCGAAGCCGCGCGCGATTTTCGTGAACAGCGAGCCGGAGGCGATCGGCACGACGCAGCGGTCGGGCAGCTCCCAGCCGAGCTGCTCGGCGATCTCGAACGCGAGCGTCTTCGAGCCCTCGGCGTAGTACGGGCGCAGGTTGATGTTCACGAACGCCCACTCGCGCTCGGCGCACAGCTCGGTGCACAGACGGTTGACGTCGTCGTAGTTGCCCTTCACGCCGACCAGACGGGTGCCGTAGACGCCCGTCGCGAGCACCTTCTGCTCCTCGAGGTCGGACGGGATGAAGACGTAGGAGTCCAGGCCGAGCGCGGCGCCGTGGGCGGCGACGGAGTTGGCGAGGTTGCCGGTCGAGGCGCACGCGATCGTCTCGTAGCCCAGCTCGCGGGCGCGGCTGGCGGCGACCGAGACGACGCGGTCCTTGAACGAGTGCGTCGGGTTGGCCGCGTCGTTCTTGACCCAGACCTCCTTGAGCCCGAGCCGTGCGGCCAGCCTGTCGGCCTTGATCAGCGGCGTGCAGCCGGCGGGCAGCCCGGCGCGGGAGTTCAACCGCCCGGAGGGCCCGGGGGGCGCGCTCAGCGGCAGGAAGTCGGCGTAGCGCCAGATGTTCTGCGGCCCCGCCTGGATGTGCCGGCGGCGTTCGGCGACGCTCAGCTGCGAGCCACGACGCTCGTAGGCGACCTCGAGCGGGCCGAAGCAGCGCTCGCATACGTAGAGGGCCTCGAGCGGGTACTCGCTCTTGCACTCCCTGCATTGCAGATGACTGGCGGTCATTGGAACCCCTTTCGCTCTATCGCTGTGCCACTGTGCGATGAGCCGGGGCTCGCCACACATCTCTCTGGAATTGGCACCTTCCGCGCGTGGCTTCTGCGTGGTTGCCGGGGTTTCGCTGGGCCAGTCCCTCCACCCCTCTGGATGTGTCCTATGTGTGCCGCAATTTAGCAAAAGCATCGGCAGGGACGCCAGCCGATCATTAGCGCAGGGCGGGTAACGCGGCCGCAAGAGCGGTGTAGGCCAGAGCGTGAGCGGCACCACGAGCGCCCCCGGCGAGCACGGGCTGGAGACCGGCGAGCGGACAACAGAGACGCCTGCCCCCTTCCGGTTCGCCAACCAGAAAGCGAAGCGGCGGATGCTCGTGATCGTCAACCCGTACGCGAGCACGGTCTCGGACCGGCTGCGCCATCTCGTCGTCTACGCGCTGCAGGGCCGCTTCGAGGTCGACGCCGTCGACACCGAGGCCCGCGGCCACGCCACCGAGCTCTGCCGCGAGGCGGCGCACGAGGGCTACGACGTGGTCGTCGCCTTCGGCGGCGACGGCACCGTCAACGAAGCTGCGAACGGGCTGCTGGGCTCCCCCACGCCCCTCTCCTGCCTCCCCGGCGGCTCGGCCAACGTGTTCGGCAAGATGCTCGGCATCCCGGGCGACCCGGTCGACGCGACCGAGCACCTGTTGGCGATGGCCGACGACTGGCAACCGCGCAAGGTCGACCTCGGCGTCGTCAACGGCCGCTGCTTCACGTTCGCCTCCGGGCTCGGCCTCGACGCGAGCGTCGTCGAGCGCGTCGACGCCAACCCGCGCCTGAAGTCGCGCTTCGGGCCCTGGTTCTTCACCTGGGTGGCGGTCAGCACGTTCATGCGCCGCTACCTCGTCAGCCCGCCGCGCCTGAAGCTCCGCACCGAGGACGGCACCGAGCTGGAAGGCGTCACCGCCATCATCCAGAACGGCGCCCCCTTCACCTACTTCCAGAACCGCCCGATCGACATCGCCGAAGGCGCCACGCTGCAGTCCGGGACGCTCGCCGGCGGCGTGCTGCACCGCGCGACCCCTCTCGCCGGAGCCTCGATCGGCTTTCGGGCGCTTTCGCGGCATGCCCGCGTCACGGGCAACCGGCAGATCACGGGCCTCGCGGACGCGAGCAACGTCAGCGTCACGAGCGCCGACGGGCGCCCGCTGCCGCTGCAGGTCGACGGCGACTACCTCGGCGAGGTCGGCGAGGCGCGCTTCTCGGTCCTCCCGGCAGCGCTGAACGTCATCTCTTAGCCAGCGGCCCGCTAGTCCGCGGCGCCGGGCGTGACGCGGTAGGCGTCGAACACGGACTCGATGTTGCGGATCCGCGTGATCGCGCTTTTCAAGGTGTGCGTGTCGGCCAGCTCGACGACGAAGCGGTTCTTGACCATCGGCCCCATCGACAGGCAACGCGCTTCGAGGATGTTCGCGCCGGACTCCGAGAAGGCTCGCGACAGGTCCTCGAGCAGGCGGTGACGGTCCCATGCGTCGATCTGGATCTCGACGATGAAGCCGGTGGAACGGTCGCCGTCCCAGGTGACGTTGGTGAAGCGGTCGGGGTTCTTGCGCAGCAGCGCCGTGTTCGGGCAGTCAGCGCGATGGATCGTGATCCCGCGGCCGAGCGAGATGTAGCCGACGATCTCATCGCCCGGCACCGGACGGCAGCACTTGGCCAGGCGCAGCATCACGTCCTCGACGCCTTCGACGCGGATGCCGTACTGCTCCGATGACTTGTTGGGCCGGCGCTTGGGGCGCCCGACGCGCAGCAGGTCGCCGCCGCCTTCGTCGCCGTCGGCGGACTCGCCCTGCTTCAGGCGCTGCATGACCTTGTTGACGACGAGCTTCGGCGAGATCTTCGCCGCGCCGAGCGCGATGTAGAAGTCGTCGGCCTTGCGGTAGCCGACCTCGCGGATCACGTCGGCGAGCAGCGCCGAGCCGGTGATCTTCTGGGCGGGCAGGCCGGCTTTGCGCAGCTGCTCCTGCAGCAGCTCGCGGCCGGCGTGCTCGGAGTCGACGCGCGTCTCGGCCTTGAACCAGGCCTTGATCTTGTTGCGCGCACGGGTGGTCTTGACCATCGCCAGCCAGTCGCGCGAAGGCCCGCGGTCGCGCTTGGCGGTGAGGATCTCGACGATGTCGCCGGAGCGCAGCTCGTAGTGCAGCGGCACGATTTTGCCGTTCACGCGCGCGCCGACGCAGCGGTGGCCGATCTCGGTGTGGACCTCGTAGGCGAAGTCCAGCGGCGTCGCCCCGGCGGCCAGCGACTTGACTTCGCCCTTGGGCGTGAAGACGTAGACCTCCTCCTCGAAGAGGTCGGTGCGCAGGGTCTCCATGAACTCCTGCGGGTCCGACATGTCCTTCTGCCAGTCGAGCATCGAGCGCAGCCACTTCAGCTTCGCGTCCTCGCTGCCGGCGGGCCAGCCGGGGCGGGCGGGGTCCAGATTCTCGGCCTGCGCCTTGTAGACCCAGTGCGCCGCGACGCCGAACTCGGCCATCTCGTGCATCTCGTGGGTGCGGATCTGGATCTCCAGCGGCCGTCCCTCGGGCCCGATCACCGTCGTGTGCAGCGACTGGTACATGTTGAACTTGGGCATCGCGATGAAGTCCTTGAAGCGGCCCGGCAGCGGCTTCCACAGCGAGTGGATCACGCCGACCGTGCCGTAGCAGTCCTTCACGGAGTCCACGATCACGCGCATCGCGGTCAGGTCGTAGATCTCGTTGAACTCCCGGCCCTTCTTCGTCATCTTCGAGTAGATCGAGTAGAAGTGCTTGGCGCGCCCGGCTATCTGCGCGTCGATGCCGACCTCGCGCAGCTCCGAGCGCAGGTACTCGCCCGCCTCGGCGACGTAGCCTTCGCGGTCGTCGCGCTGCTGGGCGACCAGCGACTTGATCTCCTGGTACTTGCGCGGGTGCAGGGTCGCGAACGCGAGGTCCTCGAGCTCCCACTTGATCGCGTGGATACCGAGACGGTGCGCGAGCGGGGCGTAGATCTCGAGCGTCTCGCGCGCCTTCTCGATCTGCTTCTGCTTGGGCATCGCCTCGATCGTGCGCATGTTGTGCAGGCGGTCGGCGAGCTTGATCAGGATGACCCGCACGTCGGTGGCCATCGCCACCATCATCTTGCGGTAGTTGCTGGCCTGCGCCTCGTCGCGCGACTGGAAGGTGATGCCCTTCAGCTTCGTGACGCCGTCGACCACGGCGGCGATCTCCTCGCCGAAGCGCTCGTGCACCTCCTCGATCGACGCGGAGGTGTCCTCGACCGTGTCGTGCAGCAGCGCCGCGCACAGCGTCTCGGTGTCGAGGCGCATCGACGCGCAGATCCGCGCCACCCCGACCGGGTGCACGATGAACTCCTCGCCGGACTTGCGCCGCTGCGCGGCGTGGTGCTCGCAGGCGAAGACGAACGCATCCTGGACCCGCGCGCGGTCGATGTCCACGGCCGAGTCGGCGGCGTGCTCGGAGACGATCGCGAACAGGTCGCTGAGCAGCCGGCGCTCGGAGGCGCTCAGGCCCGCAGGCTGCGCGATCTCCGCCGGCCGCGAAGGCGGTGCGGGCGGCTCGGAGACCTGAACACCCTGTCCGTTCTGGGGATCCTCGGTCGTCGCCATGACCTCAAGGGTAGGGGACGGAATGGCGGGACTGAAGCGGCTCGCGCTCTACAGCAGCGCGAGCTGCTCGCCTGCGCCCTCGTGTGGGGTGGCTGCTGGCTTGCGCCCTCGTGGGGCACGCGGCGCATCGGCGGCGCGCGTAGCTCGCAGGCGCCGGGAGGCTCGGCGCCAGCGCCTCGGCATGGCGCAGCCGCAGCCGCGGCTCGACGACGCCGTTCCACTCGTTGACCTCCAGGGCGAAGCTCGCGCGCGCGAGCTCGCCGTCGGCGACCGGCAGCTTCGTACCCTCGCCGAAGCGCACGCAACGCGCGCGGGCGCCGCCCGACTCGACCGTGAAGCGGAGGTGCTTGCCCTCCCCCATGCCGCGCGGGTCGAGGAACCGCGCGCGCTCGATCATCAGGCACACCGGTGGGTTCGCGCGCCCGAACGGCGCGAGCGACTGCAGCTCCTCCGCCAGCCCCAGCCCCAGCTCGCCGCACTCGACGAGCGCGTCGATCCGCTCGACGGTGTGCGGCTGCTCGCCGCCCAGCGCACCGGTGGCGTGCGCGGCGAGCGCTTGGGCGAACGCATCCACGCGCCCGCGCTCGAGCTCGACCCCGGCGGCGGCGCGGTGGCCGCCGAAGCGGAGCAGGTGCTCGCCGCAGCGCTCGAGGCCACCGAGCAGGTCGAAGCCCTCGATGCTGCGCCCGGAGCCGCGGGCGCGCTCGCCGTCGAGGGCGACCATCACGACGGGACGGCCGCTCAGCTCGACCATGCGCGAGGCGACGATCCCGATCACGCCGGGGTGCCAGCTCTCGCCGGCGAGCACGTACGCGTCGCGCTCGCCGAGCTCGGCGAGCTGCGCTTCGGCCTCGAAGCGGATGCGGCGCTCGATCCGCCGTCGCTCGGCGTTGGCCTCGTCGAGCTCGCGCGCGATCTGCTCGGCGCGCGCGGGGTCCTCGGTGAGCAGCAGCTCCAGGCCCGCATCGGCGCGGTACAGGCGCCCCGCGGCGTTCAGCCGCGGCGCCAGCGCGAAGCCGATCGCGCGCTCGCCGATGCGCGGCGCGTCGACTCCCGCGACCGCCATCAGCGCGCGCAGGCCGGGCTTGGCGGTCGCCGCGAGCGCGCGCAGGCCGCGCCGCACGAGCGTGCGGTTCTCCCCGCGCAGGGCGACCACGTCGGCCACGGTCGCGAGCGCCACGAGGTCGAGGTCGCGGGTGAGGGGCGCGACGTCGTGCCCCGCTGCTTCATACAGCGCCTGCGCGAGCTTGTAGGCGACCGCGGTCGCGCACAGCTCCGCGCAGGGGTAGCCGCAGACGGCGGGATGCACGATCGGCGCCGCCGGCAGCGCGCCGTCGGCGCGCGGCGAGTGATGATCGGTCACCACGACCTCGATGCCCAGCTCGCGCGCCTCGCGCACCTCCTCGACGGCCGTGATCGCGCAGTCGGCTGTCACGAGCAGGCGCGTGCCGCGCGCCGCCAGCCGGCGCACGGTCTCGCTCTGCAGCCCGTAGCCGTCGGCGCGGTCCGGGATGTAGCTGTCCACGTCGGCGCCCAGCACACGCAGGGCCCGGACAAGCACCGCCGTCGAGCAGATGCCGTCGACGTCGTAGTCGCCGTGCACGGTGATGAGGCCGCCGGCCCGCACCCGGGCGAGGATCGTGGCGACCGCCAGGCCGATCGCGTCGAAGCGCTCCGGCGAGTGCTCCTCCTCGGCGGCCAGGAAGGCGCGGGCGCCGTCGGGCTCGCACAGGCCGCGGCGCACCAGCACCTGGGCCATGGCGCCGCTCACCCCGAGCTCGCGACGCAGCGCGTCGAGCGCGGACGGCGGGCACGGCGGGATCTCGAAGCGCACGCTCTGCACAACTGAGCGAGGGTACGCGCGGGGTGGGACGGAACGGCCCGGGCTAGATGTGCTCGGGCGGAGCCTGGTGGCCGGTCGATTCCCGGCGCATCCCGATCAGGTAGACGATCCCCATGCCGATGATCGCGCCGGGCACCGCGTAGAGGACGACGCCGATGTCGGTCGCCTTTTCGCCGGGGATCGTGAGGCTGGAGACTTTGATCGAGAAGATGATCAGCCCGATCAGGATCGAGCCGAAGAGAGAGCCGACGAAAGCCCCCACGATGCCGCCCCAGAAGCGGTCGGGCAGCCAGACCGTGAAGTGCCAGATGGCGAGCCCCATCATCACCCAGCCGAGCAGGCCCATCTAGCGCGACCTCCCATGGCGTTTGTTGCGGGGCCGTTTCTGGCGCGGTTTCGGCTTGTCCTTGAGCACCAGGTCCTCGGGCGTCAGGTCGGCCGAGGGGTCGCGCTCCGCCTGCGGCTCGGGCTGGGGCTCCGGGGGCGCCTTGGTAGCGACGGGTGCGCGGCCCTTGCCGGTCTCGTCTTCCTGGATGTCGGCGACCAGCTCCTGGAACTCATCCCGCGAGACCTGCTGGCCCGGTTGCTCAGGTGCGGTGAGGCTGCCGCGCCGGCGGCGCTTCCTCTGCTCGGGCTCGACGTCCTCGGGCGCGCCGGTGGACGTCGTCGCGTAGGCCGGGACGACGCCGCCGGGGGATTCGCGCTCCAGGCGCGCGCGGCGCGCGCGGTAGACGGGTTCGCGCTCCTTCCAGTGCGTCAGCACCGGCGAGGCGATGAAGATCGACGAGTAGGCGCCCGAGGCGATGCCGATCATCAGCGCGAACGCGAAGTCCTTGAGCGTCTCGCCGCCGAACAGCAGCAGCGCGAGCACCGGCAGCAGCGTGCAGAAGGTCGTCGCGAGCGACCGCGTGAGCACCTCGGACATCGAGCGGTTGACGATCTGCGAGAACGCCGCCCTCGGCATGCGTGGCACGTTCTCGCGCACACGGTCGAAGACGATGATCGTGTCGTACAAGGAGTACCCCAGGATCGTCAGCAGAGCGGCGACCGTGGCCGTCGTGACTTCCCTCCCCGTGAGCGAGTAGACGCCTGCCGTGATCAGCAGGTCGTGCATCAGCGCGATCAGCACCGGCACCGAGTACTTCCACTGGAACCGCAACGCGATGTAGGCGGAGATCACCAGCAGCGAGGCGATGATCGCGATCACCGCGCTCTTGGCGATCGTTTTCCCGAACGTGGGCCCGATCGAGGTCGAGGAGAAGTGCTGCGGCTGGAACTGCGCGAGCCCTTTTTCGATGTCGTTGACCCTCGCGGGCTTCAGGGTCTTGGTCGAGATCTGGAAGCCGTTCTTGCCGACGCTCGCGTTCGTGTATTTCTGGACCTCGGCGTTGGGGAAACCGAGCTTCGTCATCTCGTTGGCGACCTGGCCCTCGCTGACGTGCTGGGCGAAGCCGGTCTGGATGCGCGTGCCCGACTTGAAGTCGATGCCGAAGTTCAGCCCTTTGCCACCGATCGACAGCGCGCCGATCAGCAGGATCACGCCGGAGAACGAGAAGAACCACCGCGACGCGCCCATGAAGTCGAACGTCCATTTGCGCCCCTCGCCCTCGGCGCCGAGCGCCGACGGGTGGTTGATGACCTTCGAGCGCGCCGCCAGGCCGAGCGCCGCCTGGGTGGCCAGGACCGCGGTGAACAGCGACACCAGCACGCCGATGCCCAGCGTGAACGCGAAGCCCTTGACTTCTGCGGTCGCGAGCGCGAACAGGATGAACGCGGTCATGAAGGTGACGACGTTCGCGTCCACGATCGCCGCGAAGCCGCGTTTGTAGCCGGTCGCGATGCCCGAGACCACCGATCTGCCGCCGCGTATCTCCTCCTTGACGCGCTCGAAGATCACGATGTTCGCGTCGGCGCAGACTCCGATCGTGAGGATCAGGCCGGCGATGCCGGGCAGCGTCAGCGTGATCGGGATCAGCTTGATCAGGGCGAAGAAGTAGACGCCGTAGATGAGCAGCCCACCGACCGCGATCAGCCCCAGCACGCGGTAGAAGGCGACGAGGAACAGGCACACGACGAGGAACCCGACGAGCAGGGCGACCAGGCCCTGGTCCAGCGCCTGTTTGCCCAGCGTCGCCGAGACCTGCGAGCGCGAGATCAGGTTGAGCTTGATCGGCAGTGCGCCGGTCTGGAGCTCTTCGGCCAGTTCCTGCGCGGATCCGATCGTGAAGCCGCCGGAGATCTCAGAGCCGTTGGAGGAGTCGATCCCTTCCGGGTAGCGGGTGTAGTCGATCGACGGCGCGGTTATCAGCTGGCCGTCGAGGCCGACCGCGAAGTGCTGCTGGGCCGCTTCCTTGGTGACCCCGGGCAGCTGCGCTTCCTGGCCGCGGTGCGCGATTTCCTTGGTGACGTTTTCGAAGACTTTCTTGCCGTGGCCGGTGAAGCCGAAGTTGACGTTCGGCTGCCCGTTGCCGCCGGCCCCTTCGTCGAAGCCCTGCTGCGGGTGCGTGACGTCGCCGCCGTTCAGGACCGGGTTGTCCTTGATGACGTAGAAGGAGTTGGGGCTGTGGTTGATGACCTTCCCCGAGCTCGATTCGGTCGGGCGCGCCTGGATCAGCACCGTGCCGGGGTTGACGCGCACCGCCCGCGGCTTCGCGTCCTTGGGCATCTTGCCCTTGGCGATCAGCTGTTTTTCGGTTTCCCGAAGCGCTTTTTCGCTTTCGGCCCCGGTGCAGGTCGCCTGGACTTCATCGTGAGCCCCGAGCGGGCAGAGCATCTTTTCGTTCTTTTCGTCGATCAGATACCAGCTGCCGTAGACGCAGCCGTTGACCTGCTGGGGCGTGCAGCCCTGCTCCCAGGTGGTGTCGTTCTTGCGCAGTTCGGACGGCCGTTTCTCCGCGCGCAGCACCGCCTTGTACTGCGGCAGCCCGAAGAGCGAGCCGCCGGCTTCACGGCCGCCGGTGACGGTCGATTCGCTCGCCGCCGGCTGGCCGTCGGGCCCGATCACGTTCGGCTCCCAGTCGTAGAACTGCAGCTGGGCGGTCTTGCCGACCTGCCGTTCGGCTTTTTCGATGTTCGTGACTTCCGGCAGCTGCACGACGATTTCCTTTTCGCCGGAGCGCTGGATTTCCGGGGAGGCCACGCCGAGCTGGTCGACGCGTTTGCGCATGATGTCGATCGCCCGGTTCAGCGATTCGCCGTCGACCTTGGCCTGCGCGGTCGGCCGGCCCTCGTAGACGAGCTGGACCCCGCCCTTCAGATCGAGGCCCAGACGGGTCTTTTTGGCGATGATCGTGACCGTCGCGAGCCCGATCAGGATCACGACGAGGAGCAGGATCATCGAGTTTCGGCGGCGGTCGGTCATTCCCCAGGGAGATTACTTGTCCGGAGTGAGCACCAGCAACAGCCCACCGTCGTCGTCGTAGGCGGGAAAGATGTCGGCTTTCGCCGTGGCGGCGACGTCGCGTTCGCCGCTCACGCTGACCGGCACCTCGAGCGCGCGCACCCCCCACTCGAGCACGGTGCCGAGCGGATCGTCGCCGTTGTTGAAGCTCAGGCCGAGCACCTGCTGGACCGGCTGGCCGATCACCTCCTCCTCCTCGAGGCCGGTGAACGCGAAGGAGTTGCGCCCGCAGCCGATCACGCGGGCCTCGCCGTCGCAGACGAAGAACGCCGCGTCGGGCGCCGGGAAGTAGTCGTCCAGGAGCTCGAACAGGAACGCGAAGCCGCACTTCGCGCAGCCCTTGCGCTGGCGCGTGAAGCCGATGTTCCGGTCGACCTCGGTCGTGCGATGGCCGCAGTTCGGGCAGATGAACGGGTGCGCCATGAGCGGACAGACTACGAAAGCATCTTTAAGGAAAGGCCAAGCCGGATCACCTCGCCCGATGGTACGAGGTGCTCAGAACAGCGATCCGGCCGCTTCCGGTGCGGCCAGCCCGAGGTGCTCGAAGGCCGCCGGCGTGGCGGCGCGCCCGCGCGGGGTGCGCTTGATCAGCCCCTGCTGGAGCAGGTACGGCTCGTACACGTCCTCGATCGTGTCCTGCTCCTCGCCGACCGCGATCGCGAGCGTCGAGAGACCGACGGGCCCGCCGCCGAACTTCGTGCAGATCGCGCCGAGGATCTCGCGGTCGAGGCGATCCAGTCCCAGCTCGTCGACCTCCAGGAGCTCGAGCGCCGCCTCCGCGGCGGCCGCCGTGACGACGCCCTCCATGCGCACCTCGGCGTAGTCGCGCACCCGCTTCAGCAGCCGGTTTGCCACCCGCGGCGTGCCCCGGCTCCGGGCCGCGATCGCCGCGCCGCCGCGCTCGTCGAGCTCGACTTCGAGGATCTCGGCCGAGCGGCGCACGATCACCGCGAGCTGCTCGGTCGAGTAGGGCTCGAGGCGCGCCTGGATGCCGAAGCGGTCGCGCAGAGGCGTCGTCAGCAGCCCGGCGCGGGTCGTCGCTCCCACGAGCGTGAACGGGGGCAGGTCGAGCGTGACGACGCGGGCGCCCGCCCCCTGGCCGACCGTGATCGGCAGCCGGCGGTCCTCCATCGCCGGGTAGAAGGTCTCCTCCAGCGTGCGGGCGAGGCGGTGGATCTCATCCACGAAGAAGACGCTGCGCGGCTCGAGCGCGGTCAGGAACGCGGCGATGTCGCCCTTGCGCTCGAGCGCCGGGCCGGCGGTCTGGACGAACGGGACGTCGAGCTCGGAGGCGACGATCTGCGCGAGCGAGGTCTTGCCGAGCCCCGGCGGTCCCGCCAGCAGCAGGTGATCGAGCGCCTCGCCGCGCGCGCTGCTCGCCTCGATCGCGACCGCGAGCTGCTCGCGCAGCACCTCCTGGCCGACGAACTCGCCGAGCGTGCGCGGGCGCAGCGAGCGGTCGAGCTCGTCCTCGGCGACGAGATAGGGCGTCTGGATTCCTGGGCCCGCCCACCCCCGCGTCGCTCACCCTGCGCTCCGGGCCAGCCGCAGCGCCGCGGCGATCAGCTCCTCGGGCGTCTCCCCTTCGGCCGCGCGCAGCAGCTCGTCCGCCTCGGCGGGCGCGTAGCCCAGCTCGAGCAGGCCTTCGCGGGCCAGTGCCCGCGGCTCGGATGCGCCGCCGCGCCGCGCGAGGATCTCAGGCTCAGCCGCCGCCGCGCCGTCGGCGTCCACGACCTTCTCGCGCAGCTCCACGATGATCCGCTCGGCGGTCCGCTTGCCGATCCCCGGCACGGCCTGGAAGCGGGCGGCGTCGCCCGCGGCGAGCGCGGCCACGAGGTCGCGCGGGTGGCCGGCCGAGAGCACGGCCAGCGCCACCTTCGGCCCCACCGCCTGCACCGAGAGCAGCATCAGGAACAGCTCGCGCTCCTGCTCGGAGTGGAAGCCGTAGAGCGTGAGCGCGTCGTCGCGCACGATCAGGTGGGTGTGGAGCGTGACCTCCTCGCCGACCGGGGGCACGTGGCGCAGCGTCTCGGCGGAGACGCCCGCGCGGTAACCCACCGCGTCGCAGAGGACGACGATGTGGTCGGCGCGCCGTACGGCGACCTCTCCTCGCAGCAGGGCGATCACGGCGCCAGCGCCGCCGCGAGCGGCGCCCGGTTCAGATGGCACACGGCCACCGCGAGCGCGTCGGCCGCGTGGTCGGGGCGGGGCGGCTCGGGCAGCGCCAGGAGCGCCGCGACCATCCGCGCGACCTGCTCCTTGCCGGCGCGGCCGGAGCCGCACACGGCGCCCTTCACCTGCTGCGGGGTGTAGCCCTCGCACGGCACCCCTCTGCGACCGGCGGCGAGCATCACGACGCCGCGTGCCTGGCCGACGGCGAACGCGCTGCGCGCGTTGGCGCCGAAGTACAGCTCCTCCAGGGCCATCGCGTCGGGCTCGTGCTCGGCGATCAGCGCGTCGATCGCCTCGTGGATCTCGGCGAGGCGCCGCTCGGGCGCGAGCGCCGCGGAGGTCTCGATCACACCGCCGTCCAGCGCCACGGCACGCCCGTCGCGGCGGGCGACGACGCCGTATCCGGTGTTGGCGAGGCCGGGGTCGATGCCGAGCACGATCACAGTCACGGGATTCTCCGCGTGGGGGCGGACGCCTGCCTGTGTTCCGGGGCACGCCCCACCGGCGCTCCCGAATGGGGGTGCCTGGGTAGGCTGGCCGCCATATGTCCGATCAGGTCCCGCCCGCCCCCGAGATCGACTTCGAGGCCGAGGGCCTGCTCGACGGGCTCGAGGGACAGCAGCGATCCGAGCGCCTGGCGCTGCTGCGCCAGCTCGCCGCCGACGGCGTGCCGCTGAGCGAACTGAAGCGCACCACCGCCACCGGCACCGTGATGTTCCTGCCCGCCGACCGGCTGATCGTCAGCGACCGTCGCTACACGGGGGCCGAGATCGCCGAGCTGGCCGGCATCGAGCCGGAGATGCTGAACTCGCTCAGCCGCGCGATGGGGCTGCCGATCGCCGACGCTCGACGACCCGGTCTACACGGACGTCGAGCTGGAGGCCGCCGAACGGCTGAAGATCGGGCGCGCGCTCGGGATCGCAGACGAGGAGACGCTCGCGCTCCTGCGCGTGATCGGCCGCAGCCTCTCCCAGGTCGCCGAGAGCCTGCGCGCGATGCCTCTGAAAATGGTCCTCGAGCCGGGGTTGAGCGAGGCCGAGCTCGCGCAGCGCTACGCGGCCGCCGTCGAGCAGATGTACCCGCTCGTCGATCCGCTCGTCAGCTCGATCCTCACGCTGCACCTGCGCCACGCGACGCAGGCCGAGGTCGTCAACGCCCTGGAGCGCAGCGGCGGTGAGCTGCCGGGCTCACGCGAGGTCGCGGTCGCGTTCGCCGACCTCGTCGGCTTCACGCGCCTCGGCGAGGAAGTCCCGCCCGACGAGCTCGGCCGGCTCGCCGCCCGTCTGGAAGAGCTGGCGGGCGAGGTCGCCCAGCGGCCCGTGCGCCTGGTCAAGACGATCGGCGACGCGGCCATGCTCGCCTCGCCGGATCCCGAGCCGCTGCTCGGCGCCACCCTCACGCTGGTCGAAGCGGCGGACGCCGAGGGCGAGGACTTCCCGCAGCTCCGCGCCGGGGCCGCGCTCGGGGTCGCGGTGCCACGCGCCGGAGACTGGTTCGGGCGCCCGGTCAACCTCGCGAGCCGGATCACGTCGGTCGCCCGGCCCGGGAGCCTCTTGGCCGACGAGGCGCTCCACGACAGCTCGCAGGAGGACTACCGCTGGTCGTTCGCGGGCCAGCGCCGCCTGAAGGGCCTGCGGGAGCCGGTGCGGCTATTCCGCGCTCGCCGCCAGGACGCCGTCTGAGAGCGCCCCGTCGTTCCAGATCCGCCACGGCGGCGCGCCGGAGGCCCACAGGTCGTTGAGCGCGACGGCGTCCTTGTAGGTGTCCATGCACGCCCAGAAGCCCTCGTGGCGGTACGCGTGCAGCTCGCCGTCGCGGGCGAGCGCTTCGAGCGGTGCGCGCTCGAGCGGCTCCTCGTCGCCGCCCGCCGCGATGCGGCCGAGCGCCTCCGCGGAGAAGCAGAAGAAGCCGCCGTTGATCCAGTGCTCCGAGCGCGGCTTCTCGTGGAAGCCCGTCACCCGGCCCGCGCCGTCGAGCTCGGTGACGCCGAACTGGAGCTGGGGCCGCACGACCGTCATGGTCGCCTGCGCGCCGTGGCCACGGTGGAAGTCGAGCAGCGAGCACAGGTCGATGTCGGCCACCCCGTCCGCGTAGGTGACGCAGAACATCTCCTCATCTTCAAAAAAAGAACTGAGACGGCCCACCCGCCCGCCTGTCTGGGTCCCGAGGCCCGTGTCCACGCACTCCACCGAGACGCCCTCCGGCCAGGCGTGACCGGCCGCGAAGCGCGCGATCAGCTCGCCCCTGTATCCGGTCGCCAGCACGAAGCGGCGGAACCCCTGCGAGGCGTACAGCTGCACGACGTGCCACACGATCGGCAGCCCGCCGATCTCGACCAGCGGCTTGGGGATCTCCTGCGTGTGCTCCTGGAGCCGCGTGCCGCGCCCGCCGCAGAGGATCGCGACGGTGGGGTCTCTCAGCCTGCGACACGTTCGAGCACGTCTGCGGACACGTCGAAGTTCGCGTGCACCGCGCTGACGTCGTCGAGCTCTTCCAGCGCGTCGATCAGCCTCATCAGCTTCGCCGCGTCCGCCTCCTCGACCGGCACCAGGCTCGACGCCCGGTAGGAGAGCTCCGCGCTGTCGATCTCGACGCCGGCCTCTTCGAGCGCCGCGCGCACGGCCGCGAAGTCCGTCAGCGAGGTGATCACCTCGAACACGTCGTCGTCGGTGGAGATGTCCTCCGCGCCCGCCTCGACCGCCGGCATCAGGTCGTCTTCGGAGTAGCGCGTGCCATCCACGACGATCGTGCCCTTCTTGTCGAACAGGTAGGCCACGGAGCCCGGCTCGCCGAGGCTGACGTTCTGCTTGGAGAAGGCGTGTTTGATCTCGGCGCTCGTGCGGTTGCGGTTGTCTGTCAGCGCCTCCACCAGCACCGCCACGCCGCCCGGCCCGTAGCCCTCGTAGAGGACCGATTCGATCGCCTCGGCCTCGCCGCCCTCGCCGGTGCCCTTCGCGATCGCGCGTTCGATGTTGTCCTTCGGCATCGACGCTTCCCTGGCCTTGCGGATCGCGAGGTCCAGTGCGGGGTTGCCGACGGGGTCGCCGCCGCCGTCGCGCGCCGCGACCGTGATCGCGCGCGTCAGCTTCGAGAAATGCGCGCCACGACGGGAGTCGACGATCGCCTTCTTGTGCTTGATCGAGGCCCACTTGGAATGACCGGACATGCCCTCCAGTCTACGAGCCGGCGCGGGCGCGGAGCGCCCCGCCGCGCGGCGGACGGGCTCGGTCGCACTCGCAGTCATAGGATGCGTACCGGATGAGCTCCGCCCAGCTGCCCGACATCTTCAAGGCCTACGACATCCGCGGCATCTACGGCGAGCAGATCGGCGGCGGCCTCGCCGAGCGCATCGGCCGCGCCTTCGCGCAGGTGCTCTCGGGGCTCGCGGGCAAGCCGGTGGGCGAGCTGCGCATCGGCCTCGGCCGCGACATGCGGCTGAGCGCGCCGGAGCTGGCGGCCCGCTACCGCGAGGGCATGCTCTCCGCGGGCGCGCACGTGATCGACGCCGGCATGGTCGGCTCGGAGATGCTCTACTGGCTCGTCGGCGCGCGCGAGCTCGACGGCGGGCTGATGTGCACCGCCTCGCACAACCCGAAGGCCTACACCGGGGCCAAGCTCGTGCGCGAAGGCGCGATCGCCCTCTCCGGCGACTCGGGGATCCAGGACGTGCGGCGGCTGGTGGAAGAAGACGCGGGCGTGCCCGAGGGGCAGCAGCCCGGCGCGGTCGAGGACGTGAACATCTACGGCCCGTTCCAGGAAGCGGCGATGAAGTTCATCGACGCCGACGCGGTGCGCTCCTCCGCGCGCCCGTTGAAAGTGGTCGTGGACGGCGGCAACGGCATGGCGGGGCCGATGGTCGGGCCGCTGCTCGAGAGCCTCGAGCTGGAGCTGATCGAGAGCTACTGGAGGCCCGACGGCGAGTTCCCCGGCCACGAGCCGAACCCGCTGCTGCCCGAGAACCGGAGCTTCATCATCGAGAAGGTCCGCGAGAGCGGCGCCGACCTCGGGATCGCCTGGGACGGCGACGCCGACCGCTGCTTCTTCATCGACGAGACCGGGCGTTTCGTCGACGGCGACTTCCTGACCGCCCTGCTCGCCGAGTCGCTGCTCGGCAAGGCCTCCAGGCGCCACGAAGCGATCCTGTACGACGTGCGCGCATCGCGCGCGGTCCCCGACACGGTCGAGCGCGCCGGCGGCGTCGCCTACATCAACCGCGTCGGGCACGCGTTCTTCAAGACGCGGATGCACAAGGAGGGCTCGCTGTTCGGCGGCGAGGTCTCCGGCCACTACTACTTCCGCGACTTCTACTGCGCCGACTCGGGCACGATCCCCGCCCTGCTCGTGCTCGAGATGCTGGCGACGGGCAGGCAGAGCATGTCGCAGCGCCTCGCGCCCTACCGGGACCACTACTTCATCTCCGGCGAGATCAACTCCGAGGTCTCGGACCCCGCGGCGAAGATGGACGAGCTGGCCGAGCGCTACTCGCGATGCCGAGCAGAAACGGCTCGACGGCATCTCGATCGACTACGAGGACTGGCACTTCAACGTGCGGCCCTCGAACACCGAGCCGCTGCTGCGCCTGTGCCTCGAGTCGCTGGTGTCCGTCGAGGACATGGAACGGCGCCGCGACGAGGTGCTCGCCGTGATCCGCTCGTGAGCGCGGGCGCGGAGCCCTCGCAGCCGGCGGAGTCCGAGCAGGAACGCGCCGAGCGGAAGGCCGAGGCCGAGCGCGCGAACCTCGCGAAGGCGGCCGGCGCCGGCATCCATCGCCTGGCGATCCCGACACCGTTCATGGTCGGGCGCGTCAACGCCTATCTGATCGAGGACTCGCCGCTGACGCTGATCGACTCGGGCCCGAACTCGGCCAAGGCGCTCGACGAGCTCGAGCAGGCGCTCGCCGCACACGGGCACCGCGTGGAGGACATCGAGCTGCTGGTCATCAGCCACCAGCACATGGACCACTTCGGGCTGGCCTCGATCCTCGCCCGCCGCTCCGGCGCCGAGGTCGCGGCGATCGGGCCGCTGGCGCCGTACCTGGCGAAGTACGGGCACGAGACCGACCTCGACGACGCGTTCGCCGAGAACATCATGCTCCGCCACGGGATCCCGCCCGAAATCGTGACGGCGCTCCGGGCTGTCTCCGCCGGCTTCCGCGCCTGGGGCTCGGCGGTCGAGGTCACGCGCCCGCTCGGCGACGGCGAGCAGCTCGCGCTGCGCGACCGCACGCTGCGGGTGCTGCAGCGGCCCGGGCACAGCCCGTCGGACACGGTGTTCCTCGACGAAGAGCGCAAGCTGATGCTCGCGGCGGACCACCTGATCGCGCACATCTCCTCCAACCCGCTGCTCGCGCGGCCGCTCGGGGCCGAGCCCGATCCGACAGGACCGCGCCCGCAGGCGCTGATCACGTACATGCGCTCGCTCGAAGCCACGCGCGAGCTCGACCTCGACCTCGTGCTCTCGGGCCACGGCCCGCCGATCACCGATCACGTGGCGCTGATCGACGAGCGCTTCCGCATGCACCAGCGCCGCGCCGAGAAGATCCTGCGGCTGATCTCCGCACAGCCGCGCAGCGCCCACGAGATCGCCCAGGAGCTGTGGGGCAACGTCGCGGTCACGCAGGCCTACCTGACGCTCTCGGAGGTGCTCGGGCACGTGGACCTCTTGCTCGAGGACGGACGTGCGATCGAAGAGGAGAGGGATGGGGTGGTGAGGTTCGCCGCGTGCTGCAGGAGCGGACTAGCGCCCCCGGTCCAGCAGCACACGACCACCTGCTCGGGCGCGCATCGCTAGTCGAGCACCTCGACCGGGTCGCCGACCGCGACCTCGCCCGCCTCGACCACCGCGCAGTGCACTCCGATCGCGAGCGGCTCGCTCGTCTGTGCGTCTCCCCGCAGCTCGCGCAGGAGGTCGAGCGTCGGCAGGTCGACCTCGCCCGTATCGGGGTCGAGCGTGGTCACCGTGCAGCGGCCGACGTTCCCGAACGGGCGCACGCGCGCGCCCCCGATCCGGAGCGTGCGGCCGATCCACGTGTCCTCTTCGAAGGGCTCGCACCCCTCCAGCTCGATCGTCATCCGGAAGCGGCGCGTGTCGATGCTCTCGCGGCCGGCCGCCTCGGCGAGCGCGTCCGCCGACGAGCGGCACAGCAGCGTCGCCGCTCCCTGAGCGCCGCGGTCGACCGCGGCGCGCCCGCCCTCGAACGCGACCAGCCGCAGCGGGCTGCCGACGTGAGCGGAGAGCGCGGCGGAGAAATCGCCCTCGATCGCGACCGCGGGCCGGGTCAGCCGGTAGAAGCGCGCGTCGACGCTCTCGCCGGGGCGCGGCTCGCCGCTCACACGCGAGCCGTCCGGGAACGCGAGCGTCAGCACCCCGTCGCCGTCGAGCTCGCCGACCACCTGGTTGAGCTTCGGGTGGCGCTTGGCGTTCGCCATCGTGCCGCGCTCGTCGACGAGGAAGAAGGCGCGGTCGCCGGCCGCGCCGTCGCGCTGCAGCGTCACGCGGTCGCGGCGCTGGATGCGCAGCGACTTGACCGGGGTCGTGGAGAGGGCGGCGACGTGGGGCCGGGAGGCCATGCCCTTTTGTAGCGCAGCGCGCGGCTCAGGCGGCCTTCGAGGAGCGCGCGCCTCGCCCAGCCCGAAACCGGTCGAGAAACAGCGCGTGCAGCCGCTCGTCCTCGCCCAGCTCAGCGTGGAACGCGACGGCCAGCACCTCGCCCTGGCGGGCGGCGATCGGATGGCCGTCCACCTCCGCCAGGATCTGCACCCCCGGCCCGTGCTCGGCGATCCAGGGTGCGCGGATGAAGATCGCGCGCACGGGAGGGCCATCCATTCCCGCGACCTCCACCTCGGCCTCGAAGCTGCGGATCTGGCGCCCGAAGGCGTTGCGCTCGGCGCGCATGTCCATCACGCCGAGGTGCTCGCGGTCGAGCATGATGAGCCCGGCGCACGAGCCGAGCACGGGACGACCGGACGCGGCGAACTCGCGCAGCGGCTCGCGCTAGGCCCTCGCGCTCGACGCCGAGCGTCATCGTCGTGGACTCGCCGCCCGGGACGATCAGCCCGTCCAGGCCGGCCAGATCCGCGGGGACGCGCACCTGGCGGGTGTCCGCACCGAGACGGGCGAGCATGCGCTCGTGCGCCTCGAAGCCGCCCTGCAGGGCGAGGACGCCGATCACGCCGGTCATCCGATCGAGCCGGAGGCTACCAGCCGCGCTGCGCGAGCAGCTGCTCCTCGCCGAGCTTGGAGCTCTCGAGCGAGACCATCGGGGATCCGAGGCCGCGCGAGGCGTCGGTCACCCGCTGCGCGTCCTGCCAGTGGGTGGTCGCCGCGACGATCGCGCGGGCGCGGGTGGCGGGGTCCTCCGACTTGAAGATCCCCGAGCCCACGAACACGCCCTCGGCGCCGAGCGCCATCATGAGCGCCGCGTCGGCGGGCGTCGCGATGCCGCCCGCGCAGAACAGGACGACCGGCAGGCGCCCTTCGCGGCGCGACGCGCCGGACGATGTCGAGCGGCGCGGCGATCTCCTTCGCAGCGGTCGGCGAGCTCGTCGTCGCCGAGCATCGTCAGGCGACGGATTTCGCCGCCGATCTTGCGCATGTGGCGGACCGCCTCGACGATGTCGCCGGTCCCCGCCTCGCCCTTGGAGCGGATCATCGCCGCGCCCTCGCCGATTCTCCGCAGTGCCTCGCCGAGGTTGGTCGCGCCGCACACGAACGGCACCTTGAAGTCCCACTTGTCGATGTGGTTGGCCTCGTCGGCCGGCGTGAGGACCTCCGACTCGTCGATGTAGTCGACCTCGAGCGCCTCCAGCACGCGCGCCTCCATGAAGTGGCCGATGCGCGCCTTCGCCATCACCGGGATCGTCACAGCCTGCTGGATGCCGGCGATCATCTCCGGGTCGGACATGCGCGCGACCCCGCCGTCGCGGCGGATGTCGGCGGGCACACGCTCCAGCGCCATCACGGCGGCGGCGCCGGCGTCCTCGGCGACCTTCGCCTGCTCGGGCGTGACGACGTCCATGATCACGCCGCCCTTGAGCATCTCTGCCAGGCCGCTCTTGACGCGGAATGTCGCCTCGTCGCGCATGGATCGCAGTCTATAAGCGCGCGGGCGCCGTCCCCGCTCGCCGCGGAGGTGGCGCCCCTACTTCGTGCGCTCGTCCTCGGCGAGGAGCCCGTAGACGATCTCGTCGTAGGTCTCAGCTGCGACCGTGTAGCCGGCACGCAGGACGCCTTCCTGGCGGAAGCCGAGCCGCTCCGCGACCGCACGGCTGCGAGCGTTCTGCGCCGCGACCCTGATCTCGACGCGCCGGAGCCCCCAGGGGCCGAACGCCTCGTCGACGATCGCGCTCACCGCCCGGGTCATGATCCCCCGCCCCTGCGCGGCCTCTGCGAGCCAGTAGCCGATCTTGGTGGACCGGTCCTTGCGCGAGAGGCCGACGAACGCGATGCCACCGATCAACCGGCCGCGATCGATCAACACCATGCCGAGCCCCCTGCCCGTCTGCAGGTCGCGCACCGTTTGCCGGACGTAGGCGGCGGTCTGCTCGAACGACCGTTCGGCGAACGGCATCCAGGGGCGCAGGTGCGGGCGGTTCGCTTCGATCACAGCGTGCAGCTCGTCCGCGTCCTCTGGGCGCATCGGCCGCATCGTCACCCCGTCGCCCAGGTCGACCTCGGCGCCGGCGCCGGCCGGCGGCGCTCGCCAGACGCCGCGTGAAGACGAGCCGCGCGCCGCTGCTCGGCGAGTACTCGGCGACCTCCTCGGCGTCGAAGCCGAGCGCTTCGTGGAAGGCCCGCGAGCCTCGCGTTCTCGGGCGCGGTGATCGCCTTCAGCCTGTGCGCGTCACGCTCGCGGACGAGCTCCTCGAAGCGCGCGTACATCGACCGCGCAAGCCCCTCCCCGCGCGAGCCTCGGCGCGCACGGCGACGGCGTGGATGTAGCCGGTGCCGTCCTGGCTCACGAAGCCGAGCAGGTAGCCGAGTGTCCGTCCCGTCGCGTTCGGCGAGCACCGAGGTCTCACCGAACTCGTGCACGTAGAGCGCCTGATGCAGGAACGCCATATCTCGATCGGAGCCCCAGAACTCCGCGAGCTCGGCGAGGATCGCTCGCAGGTCGGCGATCGTGACGGTCCGCAGCGCCGGCTCAGAATCGCCGGCGCCGGCGCTCACGGTGCCTGTTCGGCGCGGCGCTCGTCGCGCTCCTGGTGCTCTCGCGCCGCGCGGTCGATCGCGTCGGCGAGATCGGGCATGCCCTTGCGGATTTCGTGGAAGGAGTGCGAGGTGAGGCTGAGCGCGCGCAGAGGCGTCGCGACGGTCACGCTGGCGGTCCGCTTGCCGCCGGCGTCGACGAGCGCGAGCTCGCCGACGATCTCGCCGGGGCCGACGGTGTTGATCGGCTCGCCGTGCTGGCTCACCTCGGCCGTGCCGTCCTCGATGAAGATCGCCTCGTAGCCGTAGTCGCCCTCGTCCATCAACGGGTCGCCGGGATCGGCGGTCAGCTCGTCCACGTGGCGGGCGAGCATGCGCCGCTGCGCCTCCGTGAGGCCCCCGAAGAACTCCATCCGGCCCAGGCGCTCGGGGCCATCGCTACCCACGGACGTACGGTGCATCGCGGGCGTGATCCTGCCACACGGCGCCCGCGGAACGCCTCCTCAGGAGGCACGCACCGCCGAGACGTTCAGCCGCACGTAGTCGAGCGGCAGCCGCACGCGCTGCATGACAGCGGCGACGAACGGCTCGCGGTCGGCCTCTCCCAGACGCTCCAGATGCGCGGCGAGGATCGAGGTGCGCACGAACGCCTCCGTTTCTTCCGGGAAGGCGGGCTCCTCGGCGAGCCAGCACTTGATCTCGGTGAAGCCGGCGGCCCGCAGCCTGGTCTCCGTGTCCTCGGGGCTCGCGAACGTCCAGGGCGAGAAGCCTTCGAGGTCGGCGCCGACCGACGCGGCGGCTTCGTCGATCACCTCGCGCACGGTCTCGATGTTGCCCTCGCCGCCGCACTGGACCTCGAGCCTGCCGCCGGGCTTCAGCGCGCGGGCGAGCACGGGCCACAGCGCGTCGTGGTCGGTGACCCAGTGCAGCGTCGCCGTCGAGAACACCACATCCACCTCGGCGTCGAGGTCGAGATCGAGCACATCGCAGCGGCGTACCTCCGCCCGCTCCCCCAGACGTTCGCGCGCCAGCTCAACCATGTCCTCCGAGGCGTCGATGGCGAGCACACGCCCGGCGGGCACGAGGCGTGCCAGATGCTCGGTCACGCGTCCGGTGCCGCAGCCGACGTCGAGGACGGTCGCGTCGCGCTCGATGCCGATCAGCCGGGAGATGACCTCATTGGCCCAGCGCTGCTGCGGCTTGCTCGTGCGGTCGTAGGTCTCAGCGTCCCACGAAGTGCCCACACAGCGAGGCTACTGCTACTTCAGCCGGAACGCCTTGATGCGGTCGTCGTACTGCGCGGTGTCCTGCGCGTACACCCCGTAGGCGAGCGCCTGGATGATGCTGAGGAGCGCCGCGTGCGAGCGCACGTACGCGGGGCTGTTGGAGGAGTAGTAGAGCTTGATCTGCGCGAGCTTCGCGATCTCCGAGAGCGTCGCGTCGGTGATCGCTGCTGTGCGGGCCTGGCGGTGGCGGGCGAGCTTCATCGCGCGCACGACGAGCGGGTGGGGGCGTCCGGCCGACAGCCCGATCACGAGCGTCGAGTCGTCGATGCGCCCGAGCCGGCTGAGCGCCTCCTGCGAGGGGCTCGCGACGACGTCGACGCGCAGATCGAGCAGCATCAGCAGGTGGCGCAGGTAGCTCGCGAAGAAAGCCATCTGGTCGGTCCCCGCGACCAGCACCTTCTCGGCGCCCACGATCGCGGTGATCAGCGCTTCCACGTCTGAGCGCGAGACCTTGCGCGCGGTCTCCTCGACGTTCAGGTGGTCGGCCGCCAGCGCCGACTCGAACTCGTTCTGATCGAGTGAGAACAGCGGCGTCGATCCGTTCGTGGCGGCCTCCTTGGCGGTCTTCGCATGCACGCGCCGGTATTCCTCGCGCGCTGCCGCCTGCAGCTCGGGGAAGCCCTCGAAGCCGAGCGCCTGTGAGAAGCGCACGACGGTCGAGCTGGACGTGTTGGCGCGACGGGCCAGCTCCTCGGCGGTCTGGAACGCGGCCTCGTCGAGGTGGTCGACGATGTACTGGGCCACGTCCTTCTGGGAGCGCGAGCACTCGTCGAAGCGGGCCTGGATGTACTTGGAGAGACTCTGGTGCTCGGAGGTGCCGTTCACGGGCGCCGCCTCGGGTGTCTTGGTCGCAGTGCGCTTCACGGCGGTCTGATTCGACGTCGGCGCCTCCCGTTCCTCCCCGGGGGAGCGATGATCCGCCGCGCGCCGGGGCGCGTAGAAGGCCCCGATGCGCGTCATGCGGGCAAGACACAGGGGGCTTCGATGAGGATCGCGATCGTCGGCGCGGGCGTCTCGGGGCTGGTCGCCGCGCACCTGCTGCACGCCCGCCACGAGATCGTCGTGTACGAGGCGGGCGACTACGCGGGCGGGCACACCAACACGATCCGGGTAGACACCGAGGACGAGACGCATCACGTCGACACGGGCTTCATCGTCATGAACGACCGCAACTACCCGACGTTCACACGGCTGCTGGACCGGCTCGGCGTCGCGCGCCAGCCGACGCACATGAGCTTCTCGGTGAAGGGCGAGCAGGAGGACTTCGAGTACTCCGGCACGCCGCAGGGGCTGCTCTGCCAGCCGCGCAACCTCCTCAGCCCCCGCTTCCAGCGCATGATCCTCGACCTGCTGCGCTTCAACCGCGAGCTGCGACGCGTGCTGGAAGGCGGCGCCGCGGGCGAGAGCGACTCGCTCGCGGACTTCCTCGCGCGCCACGGCTTCTCGCGGCACTTCGTCGAGCGGCTGATCGTCCCGCAGGCCTCCGCGGTGTGGTCGGCGGACCCGCGCCAGATGCAGAGCTTCCCGGTGCGCTTCCTCGCCGAGTTCTTCGCCAACCACGGGATGCTCGGCTTCCGCGACCGTCCGCACTGGTCGACGATCGCGGGCGGCTCTGCGCGCTACGTGGAGGCGCTCACCGCGCCTTTCCGCGAGCGCATCCGCCTGAGCTCCCCGGTGCGCTCCATCACCCGCGCGGACGACCACGTCACGGTCGCCTGCCGGGGCGGCGAGGGCGAGCGCTTCGACCATGTCGTGCTCGCCACCCACTCCGACCAGGCGCTCGCGATGCTGAGCGACCCCAGCGAGCGCGAGCACCGGCTGCTCGGCTCGATCCCCTACCAGCGCAACGAGGCCGTGCTGCACACCGACCGGCGCATGCTCCCGCGGCGGCGCTGGGCGCGCTCGGCCTGGAACTTCCACCTGCTCGCCGAGCCCAAGCCGGTCTCGACCGTCACCTACTGGATGAACCACCTGCAGCGCCTGGAGGCCGACCGCGATTTCTGCGTGACGCTCAACCGCACCGAGGCGATCGACCCCGAGCACGTGATCCGCACGATCTCCTACGCGCATCCCGTCTTCACCCCGGCCGGCGTCGCCGCGCAGGCGCGCCACCGCGAGATCAGCGGCACCGAGCGGCGCACCCACTACTGCGGCGCCTACTGGGGCTGGGGCTTTCACGAGGACGGCGTGCGCAGCGCCGTCGCGGCGTGCGAGCCGTTCGGCGTGACGCTGTGAGGAGCGCGCTCTACGAGGGGTCCGTCCGGCACCGCCGCCTCGGGGGTCCGATCCGGGACGAGTTCCGCCACCGCCTCTTCATGGCCTACCTCGACCTGGACGAGCTGCCCCGCGTGCTCGACGGCGGCCTGCTGTGCTCCGCGCGCCACCCGGCGCTCGCGTGGTTCCGCCGCGCCGACCACCTCGGCGACGGCGATCTGGCAGAGGCGGTGCGCGGGCTGGTGGCAGAGCGAACGGGGCGCCGTCCGCAAGGGCCGGTCCGCCTGCTCACACACCTGCGCTGCTTCGGGCACAACTTCAACCCGGTGAGCTTCTACTGGTGCTTCGAGGACGACGGCGAGCGCGTGGAGGCGGTGGTCGCGCACGTGACGAACACGCCGTGGGGCGAGAGCCACTCCTACGTGCTCGACGCGCAGGAGAGCGGCGCGCGGGTCGCACGCGGCAGCTTCGAGAAGGTTCTTCACGTCTCGCCGCTGATGGGGATGGAACAGATCTACGATCTGAATGTGACCGAGCCGGGTGAGCGCATCTCGGTGCACATCACCTCGACCGCCGGCGACGGCGGGACGCTGTTCGACGCGACCTTCTCGCTCGCGCGCCGCGAGCTCTCGCGCCCGGTGCTGGCGGGTCTGCTCGCGCGCTACCCGTTCCAGACGGTCGCGATCGTGGCGCGCATCTACGGCCATGCGCTGCAGACTGCGCCTGCGCGGCGCCGCCTACCATCCGCACCCGCGCCGGGGAGCGGTGACAGAGGGCGATCGCGAGGCACGAGTGAGCGACCCGGCGCACAGCCCGCGGGGCGCTCGCGCGTCGCGCGGGCGGCCCTCCGGCGTCCCGCGACAGCACGCCGCGAGGCCACCCTGTCGCGGCGGCTCGTCCTGCGCGCGCTGCGGGGGATCGACGGCGGCGAGATCGAGCTCCGCGAGGGCGGGCGCAGCGTCGTGCTCGGCCGCCCCGAAACGGCCAGCCCCCTGCGCACGGTGATCGACGTGCGCTCGCCGCGCTTCTACCGCCAGCTGCTGCGCGGCAGCGTCGGGCTCGGCGAGTCCTACGTCGAGGGCATGTGGGAGTGCAGCGACCTCGTCGCGATGACGCGGATCGCGGCGCGCAACGCCGGAAAGCTCGACCGCCTGCGGCGACTGGCGGCGCCGCTGCTGCTGCCCGGCGCAGCGCGCGGCGCGCTGGCTCTCCCGCAATACGCCGCGGCGCTCGCGCAGGCAGATCGCGGCGCACTACGACCTCGGCAACGAGCTGTTCGAGACGTTCCTCGACGAGACGATGATGTACTCCTGCGCGGTCTTCGAGACCCCCGAGGCAACGCTCCGCGACGCCTCGCTGGCGAAGCTCGAGCGGATCTGCCGGCAGCTGCGGCTCGGCCCCGGCGACCACGTGCTGGAGATCGGCACGGGCTGGGGCGGCTTCGCCGTGCACGCCGCGGCGCGTTATGGGTGCCGCGTCACGACGACCACGATCTCCCCGGAGCAGCACGCCTACGCGAGCGAGCGCATCGCGGCCGCGGGGCTCGCCGACCGCGTGACGGTGCTCGCGCAGGACTACCGCGACCTGCGGGGCAGCTACGACAAGCTGGTGTCGATCGAGATGATCGAGGCGGTCGGCTGGCAGTACCTCCCCACGTTCTTCCGCCGCTGCTCGCACCTGCTGAGCGACGACGGGGCGATGCTGCTGCAGGCGATCGTGATCGACGACGACGCCTACGAGGTCGAGAAGGCCTCGCGCAGCTTCATCAACACGCACATCTTCCCTGGCGGCTGCCTGCCGTCGCTGGAAGTGATCGCGCGCCAGGTCTCGCGCGTCACCGACATGCGGATCGCGCATCTCGACGACATCACCACTCACTACACGCGCACGCTCGCCGCTTGGCGCGAGCGCTTCCTCGGCGCGCGCGGCCGCCTGTCCGAGCTCGGCTACGACGAGCGCTTCCGGCGGCTGTGGGAGCTCTACTTCTCGTGGTGCGAGGGCGGCTTCGCCGAGCGGCGCATCCGCGACGTGCAGCTCTTGCTGGCGAAGCCCGGGTTCGAGGCCGCGCCGCGCTAGTCCGGCGGCCAGCCGAGCAGCCGGTAGTCGTAGACCCACTCGTAGCCGATGCGCGGATAGAGCGCAGCACCCATCGCCGACGCCTGGAGCGAGACCAGATCGAGCCCACGGGCGAACGCCTGGTTGGTCGCGGCAACCGTGCACGCTGCCGCGAGTCCGCGCCCGCGAGCCTCGGGCACCGCGCCCACCCAGCCGATGAAGCCGACGTCGTCCACGAGGTAGAGAGAGCCGCAGGCGAGCGGCCGCCCGTCCTCGAAGCCGATACAGGCCCAAACCTTGGACTCCAGCAGCAGCTCGGGGTCGAACGCTTCCGTGAACAACCCTGGTGGGAACCCGAGCGACGAGTACGCGCGCTCGCATATCTCCCAGTAGAGCTCCGCATCCGCCGCCGCCTCGACCGGCCGCACGTCGCCCGGCAGCGCGGGCACCGGCGCGCTGCAGGCCATCTCCGGATAGCGCTCCTGCACGACGCCCAGCCCCCCGGCGACTGCCGCCCGCTCGAGCTCCGGGTCCCCCGGCCAGCAGTAGGCGACGAACCCGCGCCCACGCTGCGCGAAGAACTCCCGGGCCCGGGCGATGAACGGCGCGGCATCCTCGTCGCTGCGCTCGCGCAGGGCGCCGTTCAGGAACCGCACCTCGCTGCGTGAGGCGGCCAACAGCGTGCCCGGCCCGCGCTCGACGGCGTCGCCGGACACCTCCCCCACCCAGCCATAGAACCGCATCAGGTTGAGGTGCAGGCGCTCTGCGCGGGCGAGGTCCACGCCGAGACGCTATGCGGCGCGAGCCCAGCCGTCAACGCGCGCTGCGCGGCGGCGCCAGTAGGGTGCCGGACGATGAAGCGCGCGCTCTTCGAAGACCTGCACGAAGACTTCCGGGCGAGCTTCCGCACCTTCCTGGAGCGCGAGGTCGTCCCCCATTACATGGAGTGGGAGCGCGAGGGGATCGTGCCGCGCGAGCTCTACGCCGCCGCCGGGCGCGGCGGCTTCCTGGCGATGGCGGTGCCGGAGTCGGACGGCGGTGCCGGCGCGGATGACTTCCGCCTGAACCTCGTGATCGGCGAAGAGTGCCAGCGCGAGGGCGTCGGTTCGTTCGGACTCGGCATCACGCTTCACAACGACATCTGCCTCCCCTACTTCCTCTCCTACTGCACAGGAGAGCAGCGCGAGCGTTGGCTGCCGGGGATCGTCAGCGGCGAGCTGATCACCGCGATCGCGATGACCGAGCCGGGCATCGGCTCGGACCTCGCGGGCATGTCCACGACGGCCAGGCGCGAGAACGGCCACTACCTCGTCAACGGCTCGAAGACGTTCATCACCAACGGCATCAACGCCGACCTCGTGATCACGGCCGTCAAGACCGGGGTGGGCGGGCCTCAAAGAGATCATCGCGGCATCTCGCTGATGGTGATCGAGCGCGGCATGGAGGGCTTCGAGCGCGGGCGCAACCTCGAGAAGGTCGGCCAGCACGCGCAGGACACCGCCGAGCTGTCCTTCGACGACGTGCACGTGCCGGCGGCGAACCTGATGGGCGAGGAGGGCAAGGGCTTCCTCTATCTCGTCTCCAATCTCCCCCAGGAGCGCCTGTCGATCGCCGCCAGCGCCGTCGCCGCCAGCGAGGCGATGCTCGGCTGGACGCTGGACTACGTGCGCGAGCGCACCGCTTTCGGCCAGACGATCGGGTCGTTCCAGAACTCGCGCTTCGAGCTCGCTGAGCTGCATGGCGAAGTCCAGATCGCGCGCACCTTCATCGACCGCTGCGTGCAGGGGCTCGACGCCGGCGAACTCACGCCCGAGGAGGCGGCCAGCGCGAAGTGGTGGTGCACCGACCTTCAGGGGCGTGTCGCCGACCGCTGCCTGCAGCTCTTCGGCGGCTACGGCTACATGGTCGAGTACCCGATCGCACGGGCCTGGGCGGACGCGCGCGTGACGCGGATCTACGGCGGCGCCAACGAGATCATGAAGGAGATCGTCGGGCGCTCGCTGGGGCTGTAGGGCGAGCCGGCCCGCCCAGGCGCCGAGCCACCGGACCGAGAGTCAGCCGGGCGTGGCGGCCGTAGCGGGTGGGCGGGCCTTCAGTTCCCGCGCAAGCGCCACGAAGTAGTCGAGCGCCGCCGGATCGGCAAGCGATTCGCGGCTCGCCGCCTCCTCGGGCGGCGTGCCGGTGAGGATGCGCTTCACCGGCACCTCGAGCACCTTGCCCGAGAGCGTGCGCGGGACCTGCTCGATCTGGCGGATCTCGTTCGGGACGTGGCGCGGCGAGCAGTCCTCGCGGATCGCGGACTTGATCTGACGTTCGAGCGCCTCGTCGAGCGTGACGCCGTCGCCGAGCACCACGAACAGCATCATCGTCAGCTCGGGGTGGGTGAGACTCCCATCCACGCCGGGAATATCCACCACGAGCGCGTCCAGCACCTCCGGAACGACGCGCGGCGGCGCGGTAGATCTCGCTCGTGCCCATGCGCACGCCCTGGCGGTTGATCGTCGAGTCAGATCGGCCGTAGATGACGGCGCCCCCACGCGGGGTGATCCGGATCCAGTCGCCGTGGCGCCAGATGCCTGGGTACATCGCGAAGTAGCTGTCGTGCAGGCGCTCGCCGCTCTCGTCTCCCCACAGGAACAGCGGCATCGAGGGCATCGGCTCGGTGACGACGAGCTCGCCGACCTCGTCGATCAGCGACTTGCCCTCTTCGTCCCAGGACTCGACCTTGCAGCCGAGCGCGCGGCACTGCAGTTCGCCTTCGTAGACGGGCAGAAGAGGGCAGCCTGCGACGAACGCGGTGCAGACGTCGGTGCCGCCGCTGGTCGAGAACAGCCAGATGTCGTCGCCCGTGTGCTCGTAGACCCACCGGAACGACTCGGGCGAGAGCGGGGAGCCCGTCGAGCCGACCGCCCGCAGGGCGCCCAGATCGACTTCGCGGGCGGGTTCGATCCCAGCCTTCTCGCATGACGCCAGCAGCCCGGCGCTCACGCCCATGCACGTGATCCGCGCATCGGCGGCCAGCCGCCAGAGCGCGCCGAGGTCGGGGTAGGCGGGGCTGCCGTCGTAGAGCACGATCGCGGCCTCGGAATGGAGGCAGCCGACGAGGAAGTTCCACATCATCCAGCCCGTCGTCGTGAACCAGAACATGCGGTCGCCGGGGCGCAGATCCAGGTGCATGCGCTTCTTCAGCTGCTCGAGCAGGATGCCGCCGTGGCCCTGCACGATCGCCTTCGGCAGGCCGGTGGTGCCCGAGGAGTACAGCACCCACAATGGGTGGTCGAACGGCACCTGCTCGAAGCGCGGACCGGCTGCGGCCAGCTCGCCGTCGAGTGAGAGCAGCTCGGCCCAGGAGATCGCGTCAGGGCCGAGCGCATCGGCTCGCGCGGCCTCGTCGAGGTAGGGCAGCAGCACCGCCCGCTCCACTGTCGGCAGCTCGGCGAGGATGCTCCCCGCCACGTCGAGGCGATCGAAGTCCTTGCCGCCGTGGCGGTAGCCGTCGACCGTGAGGAACACCTTCGGTTCGATCTGGGCGAAGCGATCGATCACCGAGCGCGCGCCGAACTCGGGGGCTGCGCTGGACCAGATCGCGCCGAGCGAGGCCGTCGCCAGGAAGGCGATCAGGGTCTCGGGGATGTTCGGCATGTAGGCGACGACGCGATCGCCGCGCCCGACCCCGAGCGCGCGCAGCCCGGCGGCCGTCGCCGCGACGCCCGCGCGCAGCTCGCCCCACGTCAGCTCGCCCCGCTCGCGCAGCTCGGAGGCGTGCACGATGGCCGGCTCGCCGTCGTCGTGGCCGCTCAGGAGGTTCTCGGCGTAGTTCAGCTCGGCGCCCTCGAACCAGACCGTGCCCGGCATCTCGTGGGAGGCGAGGACGCGCTCGTACGGCTTGGAGGCGATCACGCCGGTGAACTCCCACACGTCCGCCCAGAAGGTCTCGAGCTCGTCCACCGACCACCGCCAGAGCTGCTCGTAGTCGACGAGGTCGAGCCCGTGGCGTTCGCCGACCCACGTCATGAAGTGCGCCATCTCCGTCGCCTGCGCGCGCTCCGGAGACGGCGTCCACAGCGGCTGCCGGCGATCGACGCTTGTCATGAGGCTATTCTCGCCGATCGTGGACCCGTCCGGACTGCGCAGCGAGTTCCCCGTGCTCGCGGAGCTCGCGTACCTCAACGCCGGCACCGACGGACCGCTGCCCGCGCGCGCTGTCGAGGCGGCCCGCGCCGAGTTGGATCGCGAGCTCGCGGAGGGCCGGGCGCTCGCCCACTTCGAACGCCGCCGCGAGCTGGGGGACGCGCTGCGCGAGGCCTACGCGCGCGCCCTGCGCGCCGACCCGGCGGATGTGGCGCTGACGACCAGCACGACCGAAGGGATGGCCCAGGTCGTGACCGGGATGGACCTGCGCCCGGGCGATGAGATCCTCACGAGCGACGAGGAGCACCCCGGCCTGCAGGGAGCGCTCGCGGCGGCACGCGACATCATGGGCGCGACGATCCGGGAGGTGCCGTTCGCGCTCGTCGCGCAGGAGGTCGGCCCGGCGACGCGTCTGGTCGCCTGCTCGCACGTGAGCTGGGCGACCGGCGCCTTCGCTCCCGCGGAGCTGGCCGAGCTGGACGTGCCGGTGCTGCTCGACGGCGCGCAGGGGCTCGGCGCGGTCGACGTCGACGTGTCCGCGCTCGGATGCGACGCCTACGCGGGCGCCGGTCAGAAGTGGTGCTGCGGCCCCGACGGCTCGGGCGCCCTGTGGGTGTCCTCCGACTTCAGAGATCAGCTCGCTGTCTCGCGGCGCGGCTACGGCAATCTGCAAGGACGGGAACCTGGGGCTCGACGCGGTCGTGCACGCGGACGGCCGGCGCTTCGACGCCCCCGCGCTGAGCGCGGAGGCGCTTGCGTGCTCGCTCGCCGCCGCGGAGGTGCTGGAGGCGTTCGGCTGGGAGCGTGTCTGGGAGCGCGCGCGAACGCTCGCGGCGCACCTCGCCGAGATGCTCGCCGAGCGCGGCCGCGAGCCCTTGCCGCGCGGCGAGAGCACGCTCGTCTCGTTCCCCAGCCCCGACGCCGAAGCGGAGCGCACCGAGCTCGCCGAGCAGGGCGTCCTGATCCGCAACATCCCCGGCAGGGGGTGTCTGCGAGCGTCTGTGGGGGCATGGAACGACGAGGGCGACCTCGACCGTCTGGTCGGGGCGCTGCGCCCGTGAGCGGGACCAGCACCGAGCCGCTCACGCAGCCGTCAGCCGCAACGCCCGGCAAGGAGCGCACGCGACGGCTGAGCGCGCGACTGCGCAGCCCCGAAGGCACGCTGAGGTTCGCGGGCCTCGCGGTCGTGATCGCGGCGGCCGCGGTGCTGAACACGGTCCGTCTCTCCCAGAACGGCTACGGCAACATCTTCTACTCGGCCGGGGTGCGCTCGATGCTGCGCTCCTGGCACAACTTCTTCTTCGTCGCCTCCGACCCGGCTGGGCTCGTCTCGATCGACAAGCCGCCGCTCGGGCTGTGGCTGCAGGCGGCGAGCGCCGAGCTGTTCGGCTTCCACCCGCTGAGCGTGCTGCTGCCCGAGGCCCTGGCGGGCGTGGCGGTCGCCGCCGTGCTCTACGTCGCGGTCGCACGGCGCTTCGGCACCCTCGCAGGGCTGACCGCCGGGCTGGTCTGCGCGGTGTTCCCCTCGTTCGTCGCGGTCTCGCGCACGAACAACGTCGACGCGCCGCTGATCCTGCTGATGCTGCTGGCCTGCGTCGCGGCGATCCGCGCGTGCGAATCGGGGCGCTGGCGGACGCTGCTGCTCTCCGGCGTGCTCGTCGGCCTGGCGTTCAACACCAAGACGCTCGCCGCCTACCTCGCCGTGCCCGGGATCGCGCTCGCCTACCTCGTGTGCGCGCCCGTTCCCGTGCGCCGGCGCCTCGCACAGCTGCTCGTCGCGGGCGTCGTCACCGGCATCGTGTCCTTCGCCTGGATCGCCGTCGTCGAAGCGACGCCGGCCTCGCAGCGCCCCTACGTCGGCAGCTCGACCGACAACACCGAGCTCGGCCTGACGTTCAACTACAACGGCTTCGGCCGCGTCGAAGGCCAGTCCGGAGGCCCGGCCGGGACGCACGGGAAGCCCGGCGCACGGGTGCCGATCGACGTCGCCCGTCACGTCGACGCACAGCGGGCGCGCGAACACCCGCACCATCCGCCGCCTGCGCCCCAACCGCCCGCCGGGCGGAACTTCAACGCGGGCCGTTACCCGAAACCGGTCCCGTTCGGCGGCCCGCCGGGCCTCTTCCGGCTGTTCGGCTCCGGGCTCGACGACCAGGCCGGGTGGCTCCTGCCGTTCGCGTTCGTCGGGCTGATCGCCGCGCTGGTCCTGCTGTGGTTCGAGCGCCGGGACCCGGCGCCGGGACCCGGCGGACGCGATGACCGCGCGGCCGGCGAGACGCCTGGGCACGCCACTCCGGAGGCCGCTGTGACGGACACCGCCGCGCCGCGCCCTTGGCGGCGCGACCCGCGCCTGGCCGCAGTGATCGTGCTCGGCGGCTGGTTCGCGATCGAGTGCATCGTCCTCAGCCTCTCGAAGGGGATCGTGCACCCCTACTACGCCTCCGCGCTCGCGCCGGGCGCCGGGGCGATGGCCGGCATCGGGCTGTACTCGCTGATCCGCCTCTGCCGGCGCCCGCCGGGCCTGGGGCGCTACGCCGGGCTCGCGCTGGCCGCCGCTGCGGTGATCGGCACGGTCACGGCGGAGATCGTGATCATGCACCGCTTCGGCTACCTGCACTGGTTCGTACCGGTGCTCGCGGTGGCCGCCGCCGCGTGCCTCGTGGCGCTGCTCGCGGCGACGGTGCTCGGCCGGGGTCGCGCCGCCTCAGCCGCGGCGCGTGGCAGCGATCGCCCTCCTGCTCGTCGTGCCCGCCGGCTACGCCTCGACGACCTGGCTCGCTCCCGTGCAGTCCACGTTCCCGGCAGCGGGTCCGAAGCAGTACGCAGGCTGGGGCGGCGTCGGGCTCAACGCGCGTGCCCTCGCGATCGACCGCGCGCTGCTCGCCTACGTGCGCGGCCACGGCGCCACGAAGCGCTTCGAGCTGATGACGGTCTCGGCACCGACCGCGGCGTCGTTCGTGCTGCTGGGCGCGAACGTCTCCGGGATGGCGGGCTACAGCGGCGTCGATCCGGCACTGGACGGGCCGGGCCTCGCGAAGCTCATCGAACGCGGCGAGGCCCGCTACGTGGTGCTCGGCGGCGAGTACTCCACGCGCGGCGGCAACGGCGCGACCAAGGCCGTGCTCGCGGCGTGCCGTGAGCTGGCGCCGTTCGAATGGCGCAGCCCGGACCCGTACCCGAACGGGCTCACGCTGTTCGATTGCGCCGGACGCGAGCGGCAGCTCGCGGCGCAGGGCTGAGGCCGCTAGGCCGCCACCGACAGCTCGCGGTGAAACGCGCGCGCGAACAGCTCGCGCTCGCGCCCCGCCGCCCACCGCGGCACCGCGGGATCGCCCTCGGCGATCAGGCGCAGGCGCACGCCTCCGTCGTCGAGCGCGATGTCGGTGTCGCGCACGAGCTGGTCGCGCGAGCGCTCGAGATCCTCCGCCAGGCGCAGGAGCGCCGCACAGCGATCCAGCCTTTCCTCGTCGCCGGGGCCGAACAGCGCCGCCATCGGGCCCGGACTCGGCATCCCCTTGCGGTGGTAGCGCGCGGACTGAGCGATGATCGCGGTCTCGACCGGCGTGAAGCCCGGCAGGCCGCCGTTGAGGATCAGGTAGCGGGAGTGCTTGTGGTGGTCGTCGTAGTCGATCGACATGCCGATGTCGTGCAGCATCGATGCGGCCCACAGCAGCTCGCGCTCGCGCGGATCGCCTTCGTGCAGCCCGAGCCGCGCGAGCTCGTCGAACATGCCGAGCGCGAGCGCCGCCACGTGCCGGGTGTGCGGGCCGTCCACGCGGTACTGCGCGGCCATGTTCAGAACGCTCGCGCGCCTGACGTCGTCGAACAGCGGCTCCGTTGCCGTCTCCCTCCGAGCAGCCGCTCGAAGAACACGCCCTCGCGCAGCCCGGCCTCCGTCGTCTCGATCGCCTCGGCGCCGGCGGCGCGGAGCGCCTCGCGCACCACCACGGCCCCGCCGAGGATCAGGTCGGCGCGGGCGGGCTTCACGCCGGGGACGCTCGCCCGCTCGGCCGCGGGCAGCCCGGCCAGCCGCTCGATCAGCTCCTCGAGCGCATCGACCGCGATCACGGTGCCCTGGACCCCGTTCGTCGGCAACCCGGCCGCGCGCTGGGCGGCAGCCGCGAGGTTGCGGACCGTGCCGCCGATGCCGACGAGGCGGATCGGCGACTGCTCGCGCATCCGCGCGAGCCACGGGACCTCGCACAGCTCTGAGCGGATGTGCTCGCGCAGCTCGCCCAGCTGCCGGCGCTTGGCAGGACCGTTGGGCGGCAGGAAGCGCTCGCTCATCCTCACGGTGCCGAGCGGCCAGGAGCCAGGGTCCTGCTCCAGCCGGCCCGCGACGCGCACCAGCTGCAGCGAGCCGCCGCCGAGGTCGAGCACGCAGCCGTCGGCGAGCGTGGTCGAGTTGACGGCAGCGAGGTAGCCGTAGCGCGCCTCCTCCTCCCGGCTCAGCACGCGCACCGGGAACGGGAAGTGATCGCCCGCCCGCGCAAGGAACTCGGGGGCGTTCTCGGCATCGCGGATCGCGCTGGTCGCGACGGCGTCGACCTCGTCCGCGCCGAGCCCGCTCGCGTGGCAGAAATGCGCGAACACGTCGAGCGTCGCGAGCGCCCGCTCCATCGGCTCCTCACCGAGCAGGCCGCTGGCCATCAGCCCCTGGCCGATCCGCACGGGCTCGTAGATCTCGTCCGTGCGGCGCCACCAGCCCTCCCCCGCCTCGAACACGACGAGCCGGAAGGAGTTCGACCCGAGATCGATCACGGCCAGCCTCGTCCTTGGCGCCATTGCCTCCAGCGTATTGGCCGTCCCGGCGGGGATCGGGTGCCGGGACGGGTGCCCGCCCGCCCGGCCGCCGACCGGCCCGGCCGCGCGTCAGACCTTCGCGCGCTTGGCGGCGTTCAGCGCCCGCTCGGCTTCGACGAGCACCTGACGGAGCTCGGGGCTGCGCTGGTGCACCAGCGTGTAGCCGATGCTGGCGCTCGGGTGCACGACGCCGACGCCGGCGTCGACGCTGCAAGCAGGGATCACGCGCCCGAGGCCCTCGGCGACGACCGCCAGGCCCTCCTCGTCGGCGTGCGGCAGCAGCACGGCGAACTCGTCGCCGCCGATGCGCCCGACGAGGTCGGTTTCGCGCAGGCGACGGGTCAGCGCGCGCGAGACGGACTTCAGCGCTTCGTCGCCGACGATGCTGCCGAACTGCCGGTTGAGCTCGCGAAAGCCGTCGAGGTCGATCACCATCAGCCCTGCGGTCTCCCCATAGCGGTGGCAACGGCCGAGCTGCAGACGCAGGTCGTGCTCGAACAGGCGACGGTTGCGAAGGCCCGTGAGCGGGTCGTGGTCGGCGAGGCCCATCAGCTGCTCCTCGAGCTCCTTGCGGGCCGAGATGTCCTGGAGCTGGGCGATGTAGTGCAGCGGCTGGCCCTCGCGGTCGCGAACGAGCGACATCGAGAGGATCGCCGAGACGGTCTCGCCGGCGGCGTCGAAGTAGCGCTTCTCGACCTGGTAGGCCGGGATCTCGCCATCCTGCAGGCGGCGCCGCTCGACGGTGTCGTTGACCGCGTCCTCCGGGTGCATGATGCCGTCGAAGCGCTTGCCGACGAGCTCGTCGGAGGTGTAGCCCGTGATCTCGCAGAGCGCGCGGTTCACGAGCAGCCAGCGCCCTTCGGTGTCGATCAGCCCGGTCCCGATGGGTGCGAACTCGAACACCTCCTCGAACCCTTCGGTGCGCCGGGGGGTGGTCAGGTCGGCGCGGCGGCGAGCGGTGATGTCGAGCACGACGGCAACGCCGCCGTCGACGTTCGAGCAGTCGGTGCTCGCCGGGCCGCCGTCGCCGCACAGCGGGCCCGCGTCGACCATCAGGCAGTGGCGTTCTTCGGCGGTCCAGATCTCGCGGGTGCGCGTCTCGCCTTCAAGCGCGGAGCTGAAGAGCGGCTCGAAGCGTTCCCAGAACTCGGCCGGGAAGGCATCGGCGACGTAGTTGCCGGCGCGGCAGATGTCCGGGTCGCCCATGCGCTCGATCGCCTGCCCCGCGGTCAGCACGAAGCGCAGCTGGCGATCGAAGACGATCACCAGCGCCTCGGGAAGCTCGCGCAGGGCGGCGCTCGCCGCATGGTCGGCGGTCGCAAGCAGTCCGTTCGGGCCGTTCACGTGCCATGCATCGGCCGCCGCGCCGAGAAGCTTGACGGTGAATGCGGAGCTTCAATCAGGGACGGATGAAGGTGTCCGGATCCGGACCGATGCGCTCGCCCCGGTCCAGCGCGCGGATCGCGTCCATCTCGGCGTCGTCGAGCTCGAAGCCGAAGACGTCGAAG
>CAWGBB010000011.1:0-229633 GCA_963820745.1 uncultured Solirubrobacteraceae bacterium
TCCGCAAGCACCAGCGCGAACCCGTACGGGCTCTGCTCGATCCGCCGGCCAACCTCGACGCCGCTGTCGTCGAGCGCGCAGGTCGCCACGTCGTCTCGCAGGAACGAGGCCGCCCTCGGCTCGTCGGCGGCTGAGCCCTCCAGCGGCAGGCCGTGCGCCATCCAGTCCACCTTCCCGAGCGCGTAGTCGTAGGCCTCGAAGCCCAACTGCCCCAGCCACGCAGCTGCGCGCGGGCTGAGGTCGCAGAGCGCGTCCCAGCAGTAGACGACCACCGGGGACGCCCGGTCGAGCTGCTGGGCGCGCAGAGCGTCGAGTTCCTTCAGCGGGTGATTGACCGCACCGGGAAGGTGCAGTTCCCCGTACTCGCGAGCCGGCAGCACCTCGACGAGTTGAGCCCCGCGCTGGATCAGCTCTCGCGCACCGTCCAGATCCACGACTTTCACACCGTTCACAACTCAGCGCTCCTCGCCTTGGGTCACGCGGCGAGTCGGCCCCGCCCGGCTCGACGGCCGAAGGAACGGCCGTCCCCTCCGATCATAGTCCGCGGCAGCGGGTTCGAGTCCCTCCCGGCACTCGCTGTTTGGCTCTGGAATGCGGGTTTGCGAGATGGCACGGCGGCCCTGGATATCGCGGCTCACCCTCCCCGCAACTCACGGAAGGCCCGCGTCAGCGTCTCGCGCGTGTGCGGGTCAGGGGCAGGCAGCGTCGCGTGGTTCAGCGAGCCGATCACCCGTGCCACGTCGTCGAGGTAGCCGGCACACCCGTCGCACTCCGCCAGATGCGCCTCGAAACGCTGCCGCTCTGCATCGGGCAGGGACCCTTCGAGGTAGTCGCTGATCAGCTGCACGAACTCGCGGCACACGAGCGGATCGCGGGGACGCCGGCGGCGGAAGAGAGAGATCATGAGGGCACCTCCACGAGCGGGACGAGTGCGGCCCGCACGCTCACGCGGGCACGGTGGAGCAGCACGCGCTGGTTGGCGTCGCTGATCTCGAGCAGATCGCAGACCTCCTCCGGGGGCATTCCGACGACATCGCGAAGCATGATCACGAGCCGCTGGCTGGGAGCGAGCCCGTCGACGGCATCCAACAGGTGCCTCCGCAGCTCGCCGCTGAGCAGCCTGCGCTCGGGATCGCCGTCGAGGCGCGGCGGGCGCGCTGACCCACCTTCCATCCGAGCCGAACCCTGGCTCGAAGACTGCGGCGTCCAACGGGCCGTCCTCCAGCGAGGAGACCGGAAGGCTCCGAGCTTCGCGAACCCCTGCCGTCCTCGCGCGGTTGACGAGGATCCGGAAGATCCAGGTCTGAAGCGACGAGCGCTCCTCGAAGCCACCGAGCCCGCGCACCACCGCGAGCCAGGTTTCCTGAACCACGTCGTCCGCCGCGGACGCCGTTCGCACGAACGTCGTGGCAACGCGGCGCATCGCGCCGTCATACGTGGACACCAGCACCTCGAATGCCTCCTCGTCCCCCGCACGCAGCCTGCCGAGCACGGCCCGCTCGTCGTCCGGCGGCATCGATCAGATCCGCGCCGGTGCGCCCGGCGCGCGCCGCCGCCGGTAGGTCGGTCGCCATGCGCGAGCATCCATCGCCACAGTCTCGCCGGTGGCACACGGCCGACGGCGCGCCCGCTCCGGCGAGCGCGCCTCCGACGCCGTCACCGAGCGGCCCAGCCGCAGGGCTGCGGCACCGGACGGGCCGTCGGGTCATCCGGTGGCAATTCCCTCGCCGCCGAGCGCACCCGGGACCACGACCGAGCCGATGGATTCGAGCGCTCCCGTCCCGGACACGGCGAACTCATCGACGATCCCTTCCTTGCCCGCCTGGACGTAGAGGTTCCGCCCCGCCGAGGCGCCGTCCACCGTGCCGGGGTCGGTCGGGGTGTCGCCGAGCAGTGTCAGCTGCCCGCCGAACGCCTCGCTGAACCCGCTGAGCGTCGCGCTGCCCGCATTCGATGTGTAGAGGTAGCCCGCCGCCGGCGTCAGCCAGCAGGTCGCGGCCTGTTCGGTCGCAACGGAGGACAGGGACGCGAGCGATCCGTCGTTGTTGATGCGGAAGCTCGCGAGCGCGCCGGCCGCCTCGGCCACGAGGAGATGACCCTGCTGGTCGAAGGCCACGGCGAACGGGACCGTGGGGTCCGCGGTGACGACAGGCGCTGCGGAGAGGCCGCCGAACGGGAGGACTCTGAAGACGTCGATCGCTTGGCCCCCCGCCTTTGTGGTCACGACCAGCTTCGACCCGTCCGGCGTGAACGCGACCTGACCCGGCGTGTGGGTGAACTGTTCGGCTTCGCCGGAGCCCGTGCCGCTGAGACCCAACGCGCGGTGCAGCGCCGGGATTCGCACAAGGTGGCCGAACGCCACGGCGAAGCCCTGGATCGAGCCGCCTTCCTCGCCGTTCAGCACGTACACCTCACCGTGCCCGACCGTGACGCTGACCGGGAAGGTCCCGCCCGATCCGATCACCTGCCGAAGCTGCAGATGCGGGCCGAATACGGAGAACACGGAGACCGTATTGCTGCCCGCGTTGACGGCGAGCAGGAGGCCGTCCTGGCGGTCGTAGACCAGAGAGCCCTGCGAGGCCGTGTGGTCGACGACGGACCCCGTGAGCTGTCCGCCCAGCCCGCCGGTGGCGTACGTGCCGGCCGGCGTGAGGGTTCCGTTCTGGCGACGCTGGTAGACGACGATCTGGTTGCCTGACAGGCCGTCGGTCTGCACGAAGACCGGGGCTCCGTTCCCGAACCCGTGGCCAGGCGGCGGATCGGCGAACGCGGGAGCGGCGAGCGCGGCGGTGGCCAACATCGAGATGGCGGCTGCGGCGCCGGCCAGGCGCCGTATACGTCTGGTCATTCCGGGTCTCCTTGGGTTGCGGACGTTTCAGCCGCTACCGTCCCGCCGGGCTCGCATCCGTTACACGACGCCTCGGTACGATCCCGTCCCAGCCGAGCGAGAGGGAGGGTCACCGTGCCGTCGAGCCGCATCGCGATCACCGGGGGCCACGTGCTCTCGATGGACCCGGGCATCGGGGAGCTGGAGCGCGGCGACGTGCTCATCGAGGACGAGCAGATCGTCGCGGTGGAGCGCGATCTGGGCGACCTCGATGCCGAGCGCGTCGAGGCCGGCGGGGCCGTCGTGATGCCCGGCTTCGTCGACACGCACCGCCACACGTGGCAGACGGCGCTGCGCGCGATCTGCTCGGACTGGTCGCTGCTCGACTACTTCCTCGGCATGCGCTCCACGCTCTCCCCGCGCTACACCGCCGAGGACGTCTACGTGGGCAACCACGCCGGAGCGCTGGAGGCACTCGACGCCGGCGTCACCACCATCCTCGACTTCTCGCACTGCAACAACACCCCTGAGCACGCGGACGGCGCGATCGACGGCCTCGCCGACGCGGGCATCCGCGCTGTGTTCGCCTACGGCTACTACGCGCCGCCGCGAGCCGAGCCGCACTTCACCTCACACGAGATGCGCCTGGCCGACTCGCGACGGGTGAGCGAGGTCCTGGCAGGCCGGCCCGGCGGGCTGCTCAGCATGGGCGTCTCGCTGACCGAGCCTGGGCTGATCCCGTTCGCAGACACGTGCAAGGAGGTGGAGACGGGGCGCGAGCTGGGGGCGGTGATCGCGACCCACACCGCCTGCATCTGGGGCATGCCGAGCGGGCTGGATCAGTTTGCGGCCTGCGGGCTCCTGGGGCCGGACATCGTCCACGTCCACTGCAACGCCTGCACAGAGCGTGACTGGTCTTTGCTCCAGCGCTCCGACGGCAAGATCTCGGTGACACCTGAGACGGAGCTCCAGATGGGGATGGGTCACCCGCCGATCGAGCGCGCTCTGCAGGCCGGACTCGTCCTGAGCCTCAGCTGCGATGTCGTCTCCTCGAACTCGGGCGACATGTTCACGCAGATGCGCCTCGGGCTGCAGGACGCACGCGCCCTCGCCAACGACCGCGCCCACGCCCGGCGCACCGATCCGACGGACCTTGCGTTCACCACGCGCGACGCGCTCGGGTGGGGGACGACGGGCGGCGCGAAGGCGCTCGGCATGGAGGACCGGATCGGCTCACTGACGCCCGGCAAGCAGGCCGACGTGATCGTCGTCGGCCCCGGCGGGGACCGGCTGAACATGATCGCCCCAGTCGACGCCGCGGGCGCGGTGGTGCAGCAGGCGAACGCGTCCAACGTGCGCGACGTGCTGGTCGCAGGGCGCCCGGTCAAGCGCGACGGGCGCCTGCTCGGGGCCGACTTCGCGGCGCTCGCTCAGCGCGTCGAGGCCTCGCGCGACGGCATCCTCGAGCGCACCCTTGCCGACGGCCCGATCCTGCCCGACCCGAAGCCGAGCTTCGACGACATCGCCGCGCTGCTGTTGCCGAACCTGAACGTGCCGACGCCCGGCTAGAGCGAGCGCAGGAACTCCAGCAGCGGCCCGTTGACGAGATCTGCGTGCGTGAGGTTGGAAGCGTGCGGTGCGCCCTCGATGACGACGACGCCGTCGCAACCCGCGAGGCCCGCGCAGAGCTTCTGGGCGAGATCCATCTCGATCGACTTGTCGGCGGTCCCGTGAAAGACGATCGCCGGCTGGCTTATCTGCTCGAGGCGGTCAGTGATGTCGTCCCGTTCGAAGAGGCAGTTGCAGGGCTCGTTCATCGCCTCGCGCGGCAGTCCCCGCCACTTCTCGATCCAGATCGCGTTCAGCTCCGGTTCCCCGATGATCAGATCGGCGATCGTCTCCGCGAGCTCGTCCACGGGGCCGACCTGCAGCCACGTCTCCTGCATCTGGCGGTAGGCGGGCAGTCGCTCCGGGTCCTCGACTCCCGCCTGGGTGTCGATCAGGACCAGCGCTCGCACCCGCTCCGGCGCCAGCAGGGTGGCGCGCAGCGAGAGGAACCCGCCCTGGGACATGCCACCCACGACCGCTTGCTCGATGCCGAGGTGGTCCAGGAGGGCGAGACAGTCACGCGCCGAGTCCCAGTAGGTGAAGGGCTTGCCGTCGAACTCGGTTTCGCCGAACCCGCGCTCGTCCCAGGTGATGACGCGGAACTCGTCTCCGAGCGCCTCGACCTGCGGCGCGAACATCTCTCGGTCCATCAGGAACCCGTGGGCGAGGATCACGGGCGGCCCGTCGCCGCCGGTGTCCTCGAAGCGGATCCGCTGGCCGTTGACCTCCGCGTAGGGCACGGCCGGATTCTATGCGGGCGAGGCTCGGCTGGCGCGGCCGGCCCCCGAACGTGACCGGCGCCGCCTACCTCGCCCGTTTCATCGGCGCCAGCGAGTTGCCCGGCGCGATTTCCGAGCAGTTCTGCGGCGCTGCAACTCCCGCGAACCGTTCGGTCAGCCACGCCAGCGCTTCCGGCAGCCACGGCCCCGCGCCCTCGATGTGCCCGAGGTGCTGGTATTCGGTGAACTTCACCGGCAGGCCGTCGCCGCACCACTGGCGTGCGAGGCTCCGCACGTCGCCGGCGATCATCACGCCGTCGCCCGGCCCGATCCCCGGCTTGTTCCCCGGCGTGCCTTCGAATTCTTCGCCGCCGTTGCCCTGGCCGATCAGGAACGGCACCGTCGGCGCTGCCACGCTGCCCAGGTTCAGCTTGTTCGCTGTTTTCACGAACACCGGGATCGATTCCGGCGTCGGGTATTCCGGCTTCACCACTTCGGACCACATCAGGCCGGGCGTGGAGGTCTCGTTCGTGATCGACTTGTGCTGGTCGGATTCGAGCAGTTCCTTGCCGTACGCGGTCAGGTACGGGGTCAGGTCGAGGTGGTAGGCGCGCGAGAGGCCGTCGAGCGACATCGGGATGATCGACGCCCAGCTGCTGCTGCCTTCGACGTATTTGAGGTTGTGGGCGGGGTCGACGAGCACGCCGCCCATCGCCGCGCCGACGATGTCGGCGTTGATCTCGGGCGCGTAGGTCGGCGCCTCCTGGGCGGCCCACTCGGTGGCGATCGCGCCGCCCGAGTAGCCGGCGAGGCCGATCTTCGTGCCGGGCGCGAGCCCCGTCGCGGGCGAGCTCAGCGCCGCGCGCAGCGAGTCGAGCGTGTTGTAGCCGTACACCGGCACGGCCGAGAAGTCCGCTTCCTCGCCCTCCGTGTCGGGGACCACGACCGTCGCTCCGGCGAGCAGCAGAGGCGTGATCAGCGCCGACTCGGCTTTCGCGATGTCCTGGCCTTCGAAGCTGCCCCCGGAGATCTCATACGAGGGATCGTCTTCGGTGTTGAGGCTGTCGTAGAAGGACTGGTAGGAGAAGACCGTCGGCGTGCCGAGTTTCACCGGCGGGAGCAGTACCGACGTCACGTTGACGGTCGGCTTGCCGAGCGCCGAGGTCGAGCGGTACAGCAGCTGCACCGCGCTGATCGGCGTTTCGATGCCGGCGAGGTGGAAGGGGACGGTGCGGGTCTTCAGGACCGTCCCGGGCGCGATCTTCTTCAGCCGCGTCTTGCCTTCGTACTTGTAGAACGGGTCCTGTTCGGGCGTCAGCGCGGCGTGCGCGGCGCCTGAGCTCAGCATCACGAAGGCGATGGCCATCAGGAGCGCCGACGCTCGCACGCAGACCACGTCGCCTCCCGATCAGGTGCGCGGTCGCTGCTCGCTGCTGCGCCTGCGTCACCACCGACGCCCCCGTTGTCGTCGCCGGATCACCCATCGTCGGCGCCGTCGCCGACGGACCCTCACTACCCACGAGCAGCGAGAGACAAACTTGTCTCCGGACAGCAACCCAGTGGCCTCCCTCCGACTCTCGGGGACATCGATCGACGGCTCGGTGCCGATCAGAGCCTGACTGGGGTCAGCTGAGGCCGAGTGACTCACGCCGGCTGCGGTTCGTGCACCCCAGCCGCGTCGAGCGGCGCCCCGGCGAGCTGTCCGCCGGAGCAGCTCTTGGCGTGCACGACGCGCCGCGGGTTCTGGATGCCCGCAGCGCCGATGAGCCCGCCGATGATCACGAGGCCCCCGGCGACGCCGATCCCGAGCCGGAAGGCGTCGAGCGAGGCCTGGTTGGAGCCGGCGGTGATGGCCGCCGCTTGGCGTGGCGGAACGCGCGCCACCGAGGGCCTGCCGAACGTCAGCCGCTTCGCTTCTTCGACCGCCGCTTCTCCTGCGCGGGTGAGGTGGGTGCCGGCGAGGCTCTGGTCGAGCGAAGTGGCGAACTGCGCTGCGACGAGCGCTCCGACGGTCACGGTGGCGATCAGGCCCGCGACCCGAGCGACGGCGTTGTTGACCGCCGATCCGATGCCGGCCTCGCTCTCCTTCACCCCGGCGAGCACGGCGGCCGTCAGCGGCGCCACCGTCATCGACAGGCCGAGCGAGAAGACGAGGATCGCGGGAAGCACGGTGCCGAGATAGCTGACGTGGATGCCGATGCCGAGGAACATCAGCATTCCCGCGCCGGCGACCACGGGCCCCAGACCCATGAACAGACGCGGCCCGAACCGGTCCGCCAGCGCGCCGAAGCGCGAGGAGAGCAGCGAACATCACGATGCTCTCCGGAAGCAGCGCCAGGCCGCTCTCCAGCGGCGTGTAGCCCGCCACCTGCTGGAGATAGAGGACGAGAAAGAAGAACAGGGCCGAGAGCCCCCCGTAGATGGCGAGCGTCTCGACGTTGCCGACCGCGAAGTTGCGGCTCTTGAACAGGTCGAGCCGCAGCATCGGGTCCGGCGTCCGCGACTCGTAGACGAGGAACGCGATGAACAGGACGACCCCGCCGATCAGCGTGCCGGTGACGGCCGGGCTCGACCAGCCGAGCTGGGGCTGCTCGATCAGGGCGAACACGGTGCCGCCCAGGCCGAGAACACCGAGCAGCGCGCCCGTCACGTCGACCTTCCGTCCCGCCCCCATCGGCCGGGTGTCAGGGACCGCCTTTCGGATCAGCCACAGGCAGCCCACAACGAGGGGCAGGTTGATCACGAAGATCCAGCGCCACGAGGCGACGTTGAGGATCAGTCCGGCGACCAAGCGGGCCGAGCGCTCCGGCGATCGTCCCCCACGCGGTCCAGCGTGCCGATCGCCGGCCCGCGCTCGCGCGGTGGGAACGTCGCGACGATCACCGCCAGCGAGCTCGGCGTGAGCAGCGCGCCGGCGACGCCCTGGACGGCGCGGAACGCGACCAGCAGGCCGATCGTCGGGGCGATCGCGCAAAGCAGGGACGCCACCCCGAACCCGCCTACGCCGAGGGCGAAGATCCGCCGCTCGCCGAAGATGTCGCCGAGCGAGCCGCCGAGCAGGATCAGCGAGCCGAGCGTGAGCAGGTAGGCGTTCGTGACCCACTGCTGGCCTGCGAGCCCTCCGCCGAGGCTCCGCTGGATCGAGGGCAGCGCGACGCTCACCACGCTGCTGTCGAGGATCGCGATGCTCGACCCGAGGATCGTCGCGATCAGCGTCAGGCGCTTGGCCGAGGCGCTCGGCGCGCTCGCCGGGGCGTCAGACACCGCGAGGTCCTCGCTGCGCTCCCGCTCCGAACGCGGCGCTTTCAGCCGTCCGCGTCGACACGGTTCCGTTCCGACCTCGGTCCCCGGCAAGCAGGCAACGGCTCTCCACAATCGGACCCGGGCCGAGCGGCCAGGGGCACATCGACGCCTCTCCGCTTCGATCATAGTCAGCGACCGCTTTTTGGCTCTGGAATGCCCGATTTGAGGCATCACTTCCCGCCTGTGCTAACTTACAACCAAATGGTTGTAGAACACGACGAGCGGCTCGCCGACCTGCAGTTCGGCGCGCTGGCCGACAGGACGCGCCGCGACATCCTGCGCCGCGCCCACGAGGGCCGGCTCTCGGTCTCGGCCCTCGCCCGCGAGTACCCGATCAGCCTGGCGGCGGTGCAGAAGCACGTCGCCGTGCTGGAGCGCGCCGAACTGGTCACCAAGCACCGCGTCGGGCGCGAGTCGATCGTGCGCGTCGAGGCAGACGCACTCGAGGGCGCCCGCGCGGCGCTCGACCGGCTCGCGTCCGACTGGCGCGACCGGATCGAGCGAATCGACAACATCCTCGACGAAGACACAGGAGAGAGCTGATGCCCGTCACCGACGTGAAAAAAGACCTCGATGCACTGACGCTGACGATCACCGCGGAGTTCGATGCGGGCGCCGAGCGAATCTGGGAGCTGTGGTCGGACCCGCGCCAGCTGGAGCGCTGGTGGGGTCCGCCGTCCTACCCGGCGACCTTCGTCGAGCACGATCTCTCTCCCGGCGGTCGCAGCTCCTACTTCATGACCGGACCGGACGGACAGCAGCACCACGGCTGGTGGGAGATCCGGGAGGTCGAACCGCCCAGGCGGCTGCACATCGAGGACGGCTTCGCCGACGACGGCAGTCCGAACGAGGACATGCCCGGACCGTCGAGCGCGACCGTGACGATCAGCGAGGCCGACGGCGTCACGACGATGTCGATCGAGTCCAGCTTCCCCACCCGCGCGGACATGGAACAGATGCTCGAGATGGGGATGGAGCAGGGCATGACCGAAGCCCTCGGCCAGATCGATTCGCTCCTCGCCCGCGAACTGGCGTGAGCAACGCGCGCTGACCGCGATCGGCCGCCTGGATGGCGGCGTTGATCTCCGGCGGTTCTTCGCTCGTCAGCGTGGACGTGAGCGTGAGCCCGACCGCCTCCGAGCCGCGTTCGAGCGGCTCGGAGGCGGCGCCTACGCGCCGGCGATGAGCTCGCTCACGACCACCCCGTTGTTGTGCTCGCGATCGCTCGCGGCGTACAGGATCGTCACCGGCGCCTTGCGTGCGCGTCGTCGCAGGGCGGCCAGCTCAGCGCCCTGCTTCTGCAGCTCGGCCCGGTAGCGACGGCGGAACTCGTCGAACCGCTCGGGGTCGTGGCCGAACCACTCCCGCAGATCGCCGCTCGGCGCGAGCTCACGCGCCCACTCGTCCAGTTGCGCCCGCTCGCGCGAGACGCCGCGGGGCCAGATGTGGTCGACCAGCACCCTGTAGCCGTCGGCCGGCTCGACCTCATCGTAGATCCGCTTCGCTCGTACGCCCAACGCGACCTCGTGAGCGACGCTAGCGCACCGCCGCCGGCGCGCTAGCCGGCGAGCCGGATCTCCGCCTTCGTCGCGGCGCGGAGTTCGCGTGCGACCTGCCCGCCGCCGCGAGCGAACCTGTCTCTCGGGACGATCGCGACGTCGAAGCGCCGCGCAGCCGACCACTCGGCCAGCGGCGGCCACGGAGTTCCCACCAGCCTTGTGAAGCTCGCCCGGGCAGCCAGCGTCCCGAGCACGGTGCGTGCGGTGTCGAGCCCCTCGTCTGGCTGCGTCCTTGACCGCGCAGTTGTACGGGCCCGCGCCTCCGCCTTTGCAACACCTCAGCGGCTTCGCCTGAGGCGCCAACGTCACCACCGAGAGCTCGGCGCCGGTCTCCGCGAGCGCGGCCGCCGCGCGCAGCGCCGCCGCCCCCTGGCGCCCTTCGCGATAGACGACCAGAACACGCTCTGCCCGCCCGGGCCACCAGTCAGAAGGGGCGCTGGGACGGCGTCGTTCGCTCGGATCAGGCCAGTGCTCATGCGGTGCCTCGCTCGCGCTTCGATTGTCGCACGACGGACCGCCCGGCGGGCCGGATCGGCTCAGTAGACGAACGCTCCGAGCGCAGCCCCGACGTCTCCCGCGGGCAGCGGCCCGAAGCGGAGCGTCCACGCCCCGTCCAGCTCCTGGCGGAAGGTGTGCGGAACGCCGTCGAGGTCGAGCTGCGTCTTGTGCACCTGCGCGCGTTCGTAGCCGGTCTCCCCCTGGAACGTCGCGTCGAGACCGTAGCGCCCGTCGTCCATCGGCCAGATCGTCAGCCGGTCGGGAACCGGCCCGGCCTTCGTAGGGAGCGAGCTCACCCGTCGGGCACTCTCGGAGACCGGCAGCAGGTCGGCGCCGCCGCGGAGCCTCACACCGCCTCGGCAGCCGTCTCGATCAGCCCCGCCGTCTCGTCCGGGTGGGTGACCATCGCGAGGTGACCGGAGGGAACCTTGATCGTGGTCGCCCCCATGCGCTGCGCGAACTGCTCCTCGGCCGCCGGCGGGATCGCTTCGTCGTGCTCGGACACCAGGTACCAGGAGGGGAACGATCGCCAGGCGGGTGCGCCCATGACGTCTTCGAGCGTCGAGGAGTGCAGCGGCTGCTGCACCGCGAACAGGGTCTTCGCCTTCACCGGCTCGACGTCGCCGGCGAAGTGGCCGACGAAGTCTTCCTCGGGGATCCACGCGAACCCCTCCGAGTCGATCTCGAGGTGGGTGAGCGCGGGCGTGGGCGGACCCTGCTGCAGAAGGGCGCCGATGGACTCGCCCTCGTCGAGCCCGAAGGCCGCGATGTAGACGAGGCCCGCCACGTTCGGCGCGTCGGCTCCAAGCGCGGTCGTGATCTGACCGCCGTATGAGTGCGCGCCGATGACCGTCGGGCCGCTCTGGCGCGAGAGGACGTAGCGCAGCCGCGCGACGTCGGCCGCGAGGGAGGTCTCGGGGAACTGCGGGGCGATCACGTTGAAGCCCTTGGCCTGGAGGCGCTCGATCACGCCGCTCCAGCAAGAGCCGTCGGCCCAAGCGCCGTGGACGAGGACGATGTTCGGTTTGTCAGCCATGCCTTGGCTCCTTTCGTGGGGAACGCAGACGATCGCGCGAGGGCAGTGCGCTCGCGCCAGTGTGCACACTGGCGGGCGCCGGGCGGTCTCTGGCGCGCCTCTAGGCGTCCGCGGTGGCCCGCGCGAGCAGGTCGCGCAGCAGCGTCTGGTCCTCGACCGAGAGCTGGTCGATCGCCTCCGGCACGCGGGCCAGCTTCGAGCTCATCGCCTCGCGCACCTCCCGCCCGAGCGGCGTGAGCACGACGTACTTCACGCGCCGGTCCTGCTCGCCGGGGCGGCGCGTCACGAGCCCCCTCGCCTCGAGCCGGTCGACGATGCCGGTCACGTTCGAGTTGTCGCACGCCAGGCGCGTGGCGATCTCGTGCATCGGCAGCCCGGACTCGTCGTCGAGCTGCAGCAGCGTCCCCGCCTGCGCCGGGTGCAGCTCGAACTCCGCCGCGGCTTCGAAGAAGCGGCGGCGCTCCGCGAACAGGAGCGCGCGCAGCAGCTCCCACGCTTCCTGTGCGGCTGACCGGGCGCTGAGCGTCTGCGTTGCCACACCGACATTATATTGAGATACTCGATCTTTGACAAGGTCAAGCTTTTGCTAGGATGCTCCGCATGGGTGATCGAGCAGCGATCGAGGTGAGACCAGCTGGTCCGCGAGTTCCGCAAGGGGCCGCGCGCAGTCGACGGCATCGACCTGAGCGTCCAGACCGGCGAGATCTACGGCTTCCTGGGCCCCAACGGGGCCGGCAAGTCGACGACGGTCCTCATGCTCACGACCTTGCTGCCCCCCACGAGCGGCAGCGCCTCCGTCGGTGGCTACGACATCGTCCGCCAGAGCACGCAGGTGCGCGAGACGATCGGAGCCGCGCTGCAGGAAGCCGCCCTCGACAACATCCTCACCGGCCGCGAGCACCTGATGCTGCAGGCGACGCTGCAGGGGATCTCCTCGCGCCGGCGCAAGACGCGCGCGCAGGAACTGCTCGAGCGCGTGGGGCTCACCGAAGCGGCGGACCGCCGAGTCGGGGGCTACTCGGGCGGCATGAAGCGCCGGCTCGATCTCGCCCTCGCGCTCATCCACGAACCGAGCATCCTCTTCCTCGACGAGCCGACCACGGGTCTCGACCCGCAGAGCAGAGCCGCGCTCTGGGAGGAGGTCAGCCGGCTCGCGCGCGATGAAGGCATGACCGTCTTCCTCACAACTCAGTACCTCGAGGAGGCCGACGCGCTGGCTGACCGGATCGGGATCATCGACCGCGGCCACATCGTGGCCGAAGGAACGCCGACGCAGCTGAAGGCCGAGATCGGGAGCCCAAGCGTCGAGGTCGCTCCCTGCAACGCGGCTGACACGGACACGCTCGCCGAGCTGCTCAGCCGCTTCGGTCCCCCCAAACGCGGCGCGCGCGGCGCCGTCACGGTCCAGCTGCCCGGCGGCGAGGGCGAGCTCGCCGAGATCGTGCGCCTGCTCGACCAGAACGACGTCCGCGTCGAGACCCTGCAACTGCATCAGCCCTCCCTCGACGACGTCTTCCTCGCCAAGACCGGACGCAAGCTCGAGGGGGCCGGTGCCGAGGAGCTGGACGGCGCCGGGACGGAGCTCGATGGAGCCGGCGCACAGCTCCAGGGGGCGCGCGCGGAGTGACGGAGAGCACTTCGCTGTTCGAACAGGTGGGCGCCGTCGCGCGGCGCTCCGCCGTGGGCGTTCTCCGCCAGCGCGCGCTGATCATCTTCCCGATGCTCTTCCCCCTCATCCTGTTCGCGATCAACGGCAGCTCGCTGAGCCGCGTCACCGAGATACCCGGGTTCCCCACGCACAGCTATCGCGCGTTCCTGCTCGCGTTCCCGTTCGTCCAGGGGGCGATGTTCGTCTCGATCTCGGCAGGCACGAGCCTCGCCCGAGATGTCGAGACGGGCTTCCTGAACCGCCTCGCCCTCACCCCCCTGCGCAGCGAGGCGATGCTGTTCGGACAGCTCGGAGGCGCCTTCGTCCTCGGCATCGTCCAGGCGATCGTCTACCTGCTGGTCGGGTTGGCGACCGGCGTCGACATCGTGAGTGGCGTCGGTGGCGTGCTCGTGCTGCTCACGCTCTCAGTCACCATCTCCTTCGCGTTCGCCAGCCTCGGCGGCCTGCTCGCCCTGCGCCTCGGCACCGGGGAAGCGATCCAGAGCATCTTCCCGCTGCTGTTCGTGACGCTCTTCCTCAGCTCTGCCACGCTGCCCCGCAACCTCATCGGGACGACCTGGTTCCGTGAAATCGCGACGTACAACCCGGTCTCCTACATGATCGAGGGACTGCGCAGCCTCGTCATCCAGGGCTGGAACGCGCAGGCGCTCGGGCTGGCCTTCGGGATCGCGCTGGCGCTCGCGGTCGTCTCGCTGGCGCTCGCGCGACCGGCGATGAAGTCGAGGCTGGCGCGCACATGAGGCGGTTCCTCTACGTGACCCGAGCCGTCGCCTGGCGCTCGATCCACAACACGCTCGTCAACCCGGCGATCATCGTCCCCTCGATCATCTTCCCGCTGTTCTTCCTGGTCGCCTTCGCCGGCGGCCTCTCGCGCGTCAGCGACATCCCGAACTTCCACTACGCCCCCGGCTACACCTCGTTCCAGTTCGCGTTCGTGTTCCTGCAGTCCGCCGCGTTCGGAGGTGTGTTCACGGGCTTCGCCGTGGCGCGCGACTTCGAGTCCGGCTTCGCGCGCAGGCTGATGCTGGGCGCGCCACGCCGCAGCGGCATCATCGCCGGCTACACGGTCGGCGCCTTCCTGCGCTGGCTCGTCGTGGCCACGGTCGTCACGATCGCGGGCCTGATCGCCGGGATGCGGCTCGACGGCAACGGGATCGAGCTGTCAGGACTGCTCGGTCTGGGTCTCGGCATGAACTTCACCGCCGCTCTGTGGGCGATCGGCATCGCCATGTTCCTGCGCACCGAGCAGGCCGGCCCGCTGATCCAGATGCCGGTGTTCGTCGCCCTCTTCCTCGCACCCGTCTACGTGCCTCTGACGCTGCTGACCGGCTGGGTCCACGCCGTCTCGAGCGTGAACCCCATCACAGCGGTCCTCGAGGCCGGCCGCAGCCTGATCGCCGGCTCGCCGGTCAAAGTCGCGGTCGCCTTCGCGGCGCTCGCCGGCGCCGCGGCCCTGCTCGGCGTGTTCTCGCGCCGTGGGCTCGCTTCAGCCGAGCGCGCGGGCTAGGGCCACCGGCCTGCCGTCAGCCGTCGGTGCGCGGCGCGGAGCGCAGCGCCTGCTCCACGGCCGCCGCCTCGTCGTCGCTCAAGGGGCGACGGATCACCTCGGCCGCTTCGCCGCCGAGCGCGCTGACGAGCGCCTCCACCTCGTCGGGCGCCGCGATCATCACGACTGCCGAGGAGGAGCGCGGCACCGCCTCGCGGACGCGTTCGGCGAAGGCATCGGGCTCGGCCTCGACTTCGTCGGGCGAGCCGGTGTGCGCGCCGATCAGCCCGCCGAGGAGGAGCCCGACCGCGATCCCAGGCGGGCCTCCGAGCACGCCGACCAGCCCACCGGTCGCCGCGCCCTCGCCGGCGTGGGCCTGCGAGACGCGGTCGCCCTCGTCGACGTCCAGGTAGTGACCGGCGAAGGTGCCGCGCAGCAGCAGCCGGCCGTTGTGATGGCGTTCGACGAAGCCGACGTCGCGGGTCCACTGCGGGCCCTCGCCGGAGCCGCGTGGCGAGGCGGCGTCGCGCGCCCGCGCGTACCGCTCGACCGCCTCGGTCTCCTTGTCGTAGCGAACGACCGCCATTTCGAGTGTCGCCGTGCTCACGCCGGCGTTCACCCTATCCCCTCCCGGCCGGCTCGCGCCCGCAAGGCGGGCCCGCACTACACTCGACCGCGCATGAGCGATCGCTCCCGCGTCGGTGTGGACGTGCCCGACGGGCGAGGCCGCACCGGGCTCGATCGCGAGGGACGGGACCTGAGGGGCAACGCCGACGTCGTGATCAGAGACGTGGAGGTGACCTCCGACGGCTGGCACGTGCTGCGGCGCACGACCTTCGACTATCGCGGGCGCGATGGGCGCTGGACCACGCAGCAGCGCGAGACCTACGACCGCGGCAACGGCGCCGCGATCCTGCTGTACGACCCCGACCGTCGCAACGTGCTGCTGACCCGTCAGTTCCGGTTCCCGGCCTACGTCAACGGCCACGCCGACGGCATGCTCGTCGAGGTCGCCGCCGGCCTGCTCGACGGCGAGCACCCGGAGGCCGCGATCCGTCGCGAGGCCGAAGAGGAGCTCGGAGTGATCGTCGATGGGATCGAGCACGTCTTCGACGCCTACATGAGCCCCGGCTCGGTCACCGAGCGCGTGCACTTCTACGCGGCGCGGTACGGGCCGGCCGACCGCACGAGCGCGGGCGGCGGCGTCGCCGGCGAGGGAGAGGAGATAGAGGTGATCGAGCTGGCCTTCGACGCCGCGCTCGAGATGATCCCCGGCGGTGGGATCGCCGACGGCAAGACCATCATGCTGCTGCAGTGGGCCGCGCTGTCGGGCCCCTTCGCAGCTTCGCGCGGCGCCGCCTGAGACTGCCGCCGCCCGGCGCGGCCGACCCGGCGGACAGCCGCGTTCGGCCGCCCGCCGGGCCTCCGGCGCTCTGGTCAGCTTCCGGCCGTGCCTCCGATCGGTGCGGCTTCGCTCGCGTTCGCTCGCTTGGCGCGGGCCTCGATCGCCTTCAGGCTCTTGTCGTAGGTCTTCGGCAGCACGCCTTTGCCGACGGTGGAGAGGACCAGCTCGAGGAACCGGCCCTTGAGGTTCTTGCCCTCACGCACGATCTCGATGTCGATCGTCGTCGTGCCGTCCGTACCGCGTTTCAGCGTGTAGGTGTAGCCCGAGTTTCGTCCCCACGTGTTGGAGTCGGTCGTCTTCATGACGACGCGTTCGGGGTTCGTCCAGTCGTAGTCCAGACGCTCCCACGTGGCCGATGTGCCCTCCTTGACGTCGGCGTGGCCCGGCGACTGGCTGTACACCTCGAGCTGCGAATCGGCGGTGTTGCCCCAGATCTCCGCGCGGCCGGGCCCGAAGTCCGTGAGCGCGGCGATGAACTCCTCCGGTGTCGCGGTCGTCGTCTTCGTGAAATGGACCGTCGCCATGCACGCCTCCCCGTCGAACGAACCTCCAGATGACACGCACGATCGAGCCTCGCGGGCCCGCCTCGCGCCCGTCAGGACCCTGGTTCTCGTCACGGGGTCCCGGCACCGGCCCGGCGATCGGCGCCGCGGGGCTCGCAGCCCGCCGCCGGTTCACGTGCTCGCCGTCTCACCACGGGAGCGACGCGCTTGTTTCGTGCAGCAGCCCTGGCCCGATGTCGGACTCCTGGTGCACGTGGCGGGGCGGCGTGTAGAAGGTCGCGTAGGGCCGCAGCCGCACCGCGACGCGTTTCTCGGTCCGTGCTCCCTCTTCGACCATCGGCCGCACGTCCGGCGACATCCGCTGGCCGGCCATCACGGCTGCGATCTGCATCATCACGTCGACCACCTCATCGAAGTCGGTCTCGATCTCGGCCTCGCAGTAGACCTGCAGGTAGCTCGGCGGCCACTGCTCGTCGAGCACGCACAGCGACACCTTGGGGCTGCGCGCCACGGCCTTCGCCTTCGCGCGCTCAGCCATCGTCGAGACGACGATCTCATCGGGCGTGGCGGCGTAGAAGACGATCGACATCGCCGGCCCGTCCTTGGCGCGGTTGTACCCGAAGATCGCCGTCCTGTGGTCGAGTACGAACTGCCGCCGCTCTTCTGGATTCACGGCCCTCTTCTTCTTGCTTCGGCGGGTCAGGCCCGCACGGGGTTGCTCAGGACGCCGATCCCGTCGATCTCGACCGCGACCGTCTCGCCGTCGCGCAGGAACCGCCCCTTCGCCGCCCCGACGCCGGCCGGCGTGCCGGTCGCGATCACGTCGCCGGGCAGCAGCGTCATCGTCCGCGACAGCCAGGCGACCAACTCGGCCGGGCCGAAGATCAGGTTGGCGGTGCTGCCTTCCTGCACGGTCTCGCCGTCGATCCGGGTCCGCAGCGTCAGCGCGCCGAGGTCGCCCGCCTGATCCAGCGTGACCAGCGCCGGCCCGCACGGCGCGAAGCTGTCGATCGCCTTGCCGCTGGTCCACAGCGGGTTCTGGATCTGCAGGTCGCGAGCGCTGACGTCGTTGAACGGCATCACGCCGGCGACGTGCGCGAGCGCATCGGCCTCCGAGACCTCGTGACATCGGCGGCCGATCACGAGCGCCAGCTCCGCCTCGTAGTCGACATAGTCGGGGTGCGCGGCCGGGAGCAAGATCGCCTCGCCGCTCCCACGCAGCGAGTTCGCGAACTTGGCGAACCACATCGGCGCCTTGGGGATCTCCTGCCCGGACTCTTCGGCGTGGTCGCGGTAGTTGAGCCCGATGCAGATGATCTTCTCGGGATCGGTCACGGGCGCGGCGAGCTGCACCTCTGCGAGCGCGACCCGCTCCTCCACGCTCTCCGCCCGCGCGCCGAGCGCCCGCAGCCCGTCGCCGTCGAGCTCTTCGAGCACGGCGCGGACGGTGGTCCGGGAAGGAAGCCCGAGCGCCAACACCGGGACGATCTCCTCGCCGAGCAGGACCCCGGCGCAGGCGGAGCCTCCCGCGGTGTAGCTGACCAGGCGCATGACTACGCCTGCCCGGGGATCTCGACCGGAGCGTGCTCGGGGCTGAGCTCGCCGGCCATGGCGCGCTCGTGGATCGACGCGAAGCCGGCGCCGGCAGCGGCAGCCTCAGCGATCTTCGCAGGGTCGACGAACACGCCGATCGGATTCGCGTGGAAGGCCGGGCTCGTCTGCATCCACGCCTTCGATGCGGCCCAGTCCCCGAACACGTCGGTCTGCAGCTCCACGTGGTTGCCGTCCGGGTCCGCGTAGTAATAGGAGAGCGTCATCCCGTGGTCGAGGCAGAGCTCTGGCTCGATCCCCCGCTCGCGCAGGCGCAGGTAGCTCTCGTTGAGGTCCTCGAAGGAGCCGTACTCGAAGGCGCTGTGGTGCATGCCCGTGCGCGTCTCCTTGTCGGGGTCGTCGACGAAGCCCGGGAAGGCGAGCAGCGCGATGCGGTGGTTCGCGGCGTCGTTGGTGAGCCACGCCCCGGTGTCGTCCTGGAAGGTGACCTCCGCGCCGACGACGGCGCCGTACCAGTCGATCAGCTCCTGGAGCCGGGTCGTCTTGAGGTTGAAGTGGTGGAACGTCGGCTTGATCGTGCTCATGTGGCGAGGCCCTCCTCGATTCGGTCCTGGTTGGTCAGAGCGCGCTTCAGGCGCCGCACGAGCGCGCGCGTCTCCGTGGCGTCGCGGGCGATGCCGACGACGTAGAAGTCCGGCCGCACGAGCGCAACGGTGCAGTCGTGCTCCGCGAGCCATTCGCGGTAGATGTCCTCGTGCTCCTCCCCCACCGCCACGAGGATGCAGCCGAGCCCGTCGAGGAACGCGGCCGTCTCCTCGTCGAGCAGGTCGAGCGGGTTCGCGGGCGCGAGCGCGTACAGGGCGAAGCCCGGGTCGAAGGTGTATTCGACCAGCGCCCCTGCCACGCGGCCCTGCGGGAACAGGGTGCCGCCGGCGCCGTCGGGCCCGTCGTGGATCCCCGGGCCGAGGTTCGCCGGCGGAGGCTCCACGGGAGGCGAGCTCGGGTCGGCCGCGACACCCAGCAGCACCTCGTCGCGCGCCGCCGCCTCGGCCTCGTCTGCGATGCAGATCACCTTGCCGAGCTCCACCGAGAGCGCGATCGCGTGCTGCAGGTGGCCGCGACGCTCGCTCGTGTAGGCGTCGAGCGACTGCTCTCCCGCTTGACCGGAGAGGACGAGGTCCAGATGCCAATCGAGGGCGACCGCGTCCCTGATCCCGGAGCACATGCCCTGCCCGGCGAACGGCGGCATCTGATGCGCGGCGTCGCCCGCAAGCAGCAGCCGGCCGCGGCGCCAGTCCTCGGCCCAGCGGGCGCGAAAGGTGTAGACCGTGTAGCGCTCGATCTCGACGTCGTCGCGGCCGACCCCCGACTCGGCGAGCAGCCCCCAGACGAAGGGCTCGTTCTCGACCAGCTCGCGCGTCTCCTCCGGCAGGAGCATCCACTCCCAGCGCCGGCGGCCCGGGCCGCCTGACACCAGGGTCGTCGGGCGCGCCGGGTCGCAGCGCTGAAGGTTCACTCCCGCCAGCAGCCCGGGGTCGCGGGGCACCGTGTCGGCAATCAGCCAGTCGTAGGCGAAGCCGAGGTCCTCGACGGGCGTCGACATCTGCGCCCGCACGAGGCTGTTCGTGCCGTCGCACCCGATCACGTAGCTCGCGGTGATCTCCCGCTCCTCCCCGGAGGGGTCGAAGCGCCCGTCGCGCTCCTGGCCGCACCGCACCGCCAGACGCACGGCCTCGCCCGTGTCGGCGACGTCAACGACCTCGTACCCCTGGTGCACCTCCACGGTGGGGACCGCCTTCGCAGTGCGGTCGAGCAGCCGCTCGAGCACGGGCTGGCTGAACATCGTCGAGCGCGGCCATCCCGACGGCCCGGGGTCCGTCTGGTCGAGCAGCAGCAGCGTCTGCCCGCGTGCGTTCTGCCATTCGTAGGCGGTCGCAGGCTCGGTGATCTCCCCCAGCTCTTCGGCGATCCCGATCCGCTGGAAGACGCGCGCGACCTCGTCGTCGTAGTGGACCGCGCGGGGGCGCGGGTAGAGCTCGGGCCAGCGCTCGAACACCCCTACGTGCCAGCCGCGCCGCCCGAGCAGGATCGCCGCCGTCTGGCCGACGGGGCCGTACCCGACGATCGCGACGTCGTAGTCCGGCGTCACACCGTCACCTGCGCCCCGAGCGGACGTGCCAGGATCGCGCCCAGCGCCCGCACGAGCTCCTCACGCGGGTCCTCGGCGGGCCCGATGCTCCGCCACGCCACGTAGCGGTCCGGACGCACGAGGATCGCGCCCGCAGGACCGATCTCCCTCCGGCGGAGCCACATGAGGCGAGGGTCGAACAGGTCGCCGTCGAGATGCCCGATGCGCACGGCGTCGAGCGGGAGCTCTGTCGATGCGGCCAGCTCGCGCGCCGCCTCGCACCAGCTCTCCCCCTCCTCCCCGGCGATCAGCAGGAACCGTCCGGGCGCGACCAGGTCCTTGACCGGGCAACGCACTCCCTCGTCGTCGTCGATCCAGGCATGCGGCAGCGGGCTCCCGGGCCGGGTGGACGGCTCGTAGATGCGGATCGGTTCGAGCTGCTGCGGCCGCGGCGTGCCGTCGTCCACGATCGCCGCCGAGTCGTAGCGGGCGCCGAGCTCGACGTTGATCTCGCTGAACTCCATCGACTGCGCGCGGATCTGGCGCAGGACCGTCGCGCGGTGCTCTGCGTCCTCGGGCTCCCTGCTCCAGAGACGGCGCAGCGCATGCAGGTTCTGCTCCTCGGTGTTCTCGTGCGAGACGCCGGTCGAGGCGACGATCGTGAACTGGTTGACGGCGTTCTCGAGCGAGCGCTGCGCGTTGACCTCGAGCGCAGGGCCGGCGCTCCGGCTCGTACGTCGCGAGCAGCTCTGCCTCGGCCTGACCCGCGAGCACGGCGGCCAGCTTCCAGCACAGGTTGTGGACATCCTGGATCGCGCTCGTGAGGCCGAGGCCGCCGGTGGGCGGGTGTCGATGGGCGGCGTCGCCGACCAGGAACACGCGCCCGATGTTGTAGGAGGACGCCATCACGGCGTCGACCGACCACCGCGTGATCTTGTGGATCTCCATCGGGTGCTCGCCGATGCCGAGCGCGCGGCGCACGTCTGACTCGACCTGCTCGTCGGACTGGGCCCGCGGGTCGTCGACCGGGTAGTTGATGTGGATCACCCACTCTTCGGAGGCGGGGCCCCAGCGCTCGGGGCCCATCGGGACCATCACGACGCTGACGCCGCTCTGCGGCGAGAGCATCCAGCGGATCAGCACGTCGGGGTCGCGCGCCCAGCGCGTGAAGTCGGCGCTCACGTGCAGCGTCGCCGTCTCGGTGATGACGCCGAGGCCGACGTACTCGACGCCGATCTCCTTCGCCACCATGCGCCCGCCGTCCGCGCCGAGGAGGTAGCTGCTGCGGATCTCGTACTCCTCGCCGGAGTCGTGATCGCGGACGCGCGCGGTGACGCCGTCGGCGTCCTGCTCGAGGTGCGTCACCTCGTGGTGGAAGCGCACCCGGCCCGGCGAGAGCCCTTCGGCGCCGCGGCGGAGGATCGGCTCGAGTCGGATCTGCGGCAGGTTCTGCTGCACCCAAGCGCTGGCTGCGCGCCAGCTCTCATCCGCGCCGCCGGCGCCCCAGCACTCCAGCCGCGCGAAGCACCGTCCGTGGTCCTCGCTCGGCCCTGCCAGCCCGGCGTAGTAGGCGGTCGCCGCCATGTTCTCCGCGGGAGTGCCGCGCCGCGAGATCTCCTCGGCCACGCCGCAGTCCTCGAGGATCTCCATCGCGCGCTGGTTGAGAACGTGAGCCTTCGGCAGGTCCGACGTTCCCGGCCGCGCGCTCACCAGCAGGTGCTCCTGCCCGAGCCGTGCCAGCAGCATCGAGGCGGTGAGCCCTGCTCCCCCGCCGCCCACGATCAGGACCGGCGTCTCCTCGCGTCTCACGAATCTCCTCCCCGTGTTCCGGACTTCGAACGTGACGACCCTAGCACAGAAATGAAGTGAGGATTCAAGTTTGATGATATATTCATTCCATGCGCGCTGCAGAACTCCGCGATCCTCAGTGCAGGCCCCAGCGAGAGCCGCGTCGAACGTCGCAAGGCGCGCACCCGCGCGGCGCTGCTCTCGGCGGCGCGGGCGCTGTTCGCGAGCCGCGGCATGGAGCAGACGACTATCGCCGAGATCGCCGAGCGCGCGGACGTCGCGACCGGCTCCTTCTACAACTACTTCGCCACCAAGGAGGCGCTGCTCGAGGCGCTGCTCGAAGAGGAGCTCGCCCGGCAGCTGGCGCTGCTGCAGCAGCGCCAGGCGCACGCCGAGGACGTCGCCGAGAAGATCAGCATCGCCCACCGCCATCTCGTCCGCGCGGGGCGCAGCGACCCCGACTGGGCGTGGCTGATCCTGCGGCTCGACGTCCCCTACCGCGCCGCCTGGGCAACTCTCGGGCAGCCGGCCGCCGAGGATCTCGACGCAGGACTGGAGCAGGGCCGGTTCGACGTCGCGAACCCGAAGCTGGCCCTGAGCGCGAGCGGGGGCGCCCTGTTCGGCGTGATCCACGACGAGCTGACCGGTGAGGGCAGCCCCGAAGCGGACTCCGAGCACGCCGAGGGAGTCCTCCGCAGCTTCGGTCTCGCGCCGGCCGAGGCGGCCGAGATCGCGCGCCGCCCGCTGCCCGCCCTCGACACCGCGCCGTGAGCGGCGCGATCGACCTCCCCACCGCCGCCGCGCTGCGAGGGGGGCTGGCGGAGACGCAGTTCGGGTTCCGTTAGGGTCGCTCGCGTGAGCCCCGTCAGCAGCCCCCGCGCCGAGGACTGGCGCGCCAAAGGGGCCCACTTCTCGTGGTCGCCGGCGGCCGAGGACGCGGCGCCCGTGGAGATCTTCCACGTCGAGCTCGGCGACCCCGGCGCGCCCGTGCTCGCGCTGGTGCACGGTTTCCCCACGTGCAGCATCGACTGGTTCGAGGTCGCGCAGCGGCTGAGCGAGCGCTTCCGAGTCTGCGCGCTGGACTTCCCCGGCTACGGGTTCTCTGACAAGCCCCGCGGCTGGGGCTACAGCCTGCGACGCGACGCGGAGCTGCTCGACCACTACCTCGCCGACGTCGTCGGCGCCTCGTCGGTGGTCATGGTCGCCCACGACCGCGGCGACAGCGTGGCCCTCGTCCATGCCGCGAACGCAGCCGAGGGACGCGCGCGCGCCGGCCTCGAGCACCTCGTGCTGTCGAACGCGAACATCTTCCTGCCGCTGTCCAACCTCACCGACGCCCAGCGGCTGATGCTCCACAACCCCGAGCTCCTCGAGCAGGTCACGCCTGAGCTGCTCGCGATGGGCATGGGCGCCGCGGCCTTCACGCCGCCGCGCGATGCCGGACGACCCCGACGTGCTCGCGCTCGCCGCCACGTTCGCCCATCAGGACGGGCCCCGCGTCCTGAACGACACGATCCAGTACCTCGTCGAGCGCTCGGTCGACGAGGAGGCGTGGCTGCGGTCGCTCGCCGCCACCTCGCTCCCCACGACGGTCGTGTGGGGCGTGTACGACACGATCGCGCCGGTCCGCGTCGCCAACCATGTCTGGGAGCAGCACCTGATGTTCAAGCCGGGCCGCAACGCGTACTACCTCATCCCCGGTGCGAACCACTACGTCCAGAACGACAGGCCGGACGCGTATGCCGAGGTCGTGCTGCACACGCTCGACTCCCCCGACGAGGCGGCGCCGGGGGCGCTCGGCGAGGGGCCGGACGCGCCGCTGCTGGTCGACCGCTCGCGCATCGAGCTTCCCGACGCGGCCGAGCTGCTCGCCCGGCGGGCGCCGATCCCGGACGCGGGCGACTGACGCTAGGCGGTGAGCCCGCCGGCTACGACACCGTCGAGCCGAGCTCGCGCAGCTCATCGAACACCGGCTCGGCGACCAGGCGCTCGCGCACGTCGGCGGAGTAGCGCTTGAACGACTCGAGCTCCGGGAGCGGGTTCGCACCGTCGGGGTGTTCGACCACGTGCACGACGCTGACGCCGTCCCCCAGCACGAACACCTCGTAGCGGAAGCCGTCGAGGTCGAGCTCGCGCAGCTCCGCGAACACGCCACGGATCAGCTCCTCGTTCTCCGCAGCCGCCTCGGGACGGACCTCGTAACGAACCATTTTCTTGGTCATCTCATCTCCTCCTAAGCCGCTTTGTCCAGTTCGATCTCTGGCCTTGCAATCGACGTCACCGGCGCGATCGTCTCGCGCCGGCGCCGGCTGGGCAACGCGAGCCCGCACAACGCGCCGGCGAGCGCGAGCCCCGACGAGACGGCGATCGCCGGCCCGAACCCGTCGATGAACGACTGCGAGGTCGCGTAGCCGCCGGCGGCCGCGAACACCGCGACGGCGATCGCGATCCCGAACACGCCACCGAGCTCGCGCATCGTGCTGTTGATCCCGGCCAGCTTGCCGGCTGTCTCGACCGTCGCCGAGCCCACGACCGAGTTCTGAGCCGAGGGGATGGCCATCGAGATCCCGACGCCGGCGACGATCAGCGGCACGACGAGCTGCGAGAACGGCAGCCCGGTCCGCGCGATCGCTGCGATCCACGCCGTGCCCGCGCACTGGATCAGCAGGCCGGAGACCATCAGCGGGCGCTCGCCGATCCGGTCGACGAGCGCGCCCGCTACCGGCGCCACCACGATGAAGGTCGACGTCCACACCATCAGCCGCAGCCCGGCCTGCAACGGGTCGTAGTGCAGACCCGTCTGCAGCAGCTGGGGGAAGAAGAACACGTCGCTGAACAGGGAGCCGAGCACGAAGAAGATCGCCGTGTTCCCGGCCGTGAAGGTGCGCGAGCGGAAGAACGCCATCGGCAGCATCGGCTCGCGCGCCCGCCGCTCCCAGGCCACGAACGCGACCGCGAACGCCACGCCGCCGAGCAGCGAGAGGATCACCTCGGGGCTGCCCCAGCCGGCCGAGTTGCCGCGCACGAGCGCCCACACCACGCCGAACGCCGCGCCCGTCATCAGCGCGACCCCGGGCACGTCGAGCCCCACCTCCTTGCCACGGCTCTCGCTGATCTTGCGCAGCACGAACGGGATCGCGACCAGGCCGATCGGGACGTTCAGCCAGAAGATCCACTGCCATTCGATCCCCTGCACGATCGCGCCGCTCACGATCGGTCCGAGCGCGACGGCGATACCGGTCACCGCGCTGAACATGCCGATCGCGGTGCCGCGCTTCTCGGGCGGGAACGCGGCGGTCAGCAGCGCGAGCGCGAGCGGCAGGATGAACGCGGCGCCGGCGCCCTGCACCGCGCGCGCGACGATCAGCATGCCGACGCTGGAGCTGAGCGCGCACGCGGCTGAGGCGGCCGAGAACAGCGCCAGCCCGGCGACGAACATGCGCCGGCGTCCGAAGCGGTCGCCGAGCGCCGCGGCGGTCATCAGCAGCACCGCAAAGCTCAGGTTGTAGGCGTTGACGGTCCACTCCAGCTCGGCGACCGACGCGTGCAGGGCGTGCCGCACGGTCGACAGCGCGGTCGCGACGACGACGGTGTCGAGCGCCGCCATCATCGACGCCACGCCGGTGAGGACGACCACCCATCCTCTCTTCTGGATCTTCGGCTGCATCGGGATCTCCTTCGGTGTCGTGTTCACCTGTTGAGATCCGGGCCCCCGCCGCGATCCATCGCGGCTCCTCAGATCAGCCGTCGAAGGGCGCTAGGTCGGCGTCGATGAACGCGGTCAGCTCCGCGATGCGACCGTCCGCGTCCAGCGTGAGCACCTGGAGCACCTCGACGCGCGAGCCGTCCGGCAGCTCGTGAAGCGTCGCGACCGCCGCCTGGCCGTTCGCGTGCGTGAGCCGCGAGACGTGTCGTTTCCCCTCTGCGAGCGGGCCGCGCGCGAGGAAGGCCCGTGCCGCGTCGACGCCGCGGAACCACGACGGTCGCGGCGGCATCGCCAGGATCGCGTCCTGCGCGAGCAGCGAGACGACGGCCTCCACGTCGCCGGCGTCCCACGCGGCGACGAAGCGCGCGACGAGATCGCGCACGCGCTCGTCGCCGAGCGACCGCAGCGTCTGCTGCTGTGCGCGCTCGGGGAGGTGCTCGTCGATCGTCTTGTGCGCACGCTGCAGCGCGCTGTACACGGCCTTCGTTGTCATCTCGAGCGTCTCGGCCGTCTCGGCGCCCGAGAACCCGAGCACGTCGCGCAGGATCAGCACGGCCCGCTGGCGCGCCGGCAGGTGCTGCAGCGCGGCCACGAACGCCAGCTCGACGCTCTCGCGCTGCTCGTAGCGCGCGTCCGGGCCGGCAAGCCCCTCGCCGACGCCGGCATCGGGGTAGGGCTCGACCCAGACCGACTCGACCAGCGGCGGGGCCAGCTCGCCGTGCGGGTCGCCGGGCGGTCCGTAGTCGATCGGCAGCACGCGGCGCGGGCGGCGCTCGATCAGCCGCAGGCAGCTGTTGGTCGCGATCCGGTAGAGCCAGGTGCGCAGCGCGCTGCGGCCCTCGAAGGCGCCCATCCCCCGCCACGCGCGCAGGAGCGCGTCCTGCATCGCGTCTTCGGCGTCGTGGACCGAGCCCAGCATGCGGTAGCAGTGGGCGTGGAGCTCGGAGCGGTACGGCGCGACCTGGGCCTCGAACGAGGCGGAGTCCGGAAGCTGGGTGGCGGGCATCTGGACTATTAGACCCGACCAGACCGGGGAATCCATCGCCGGGCGCGATGAATTCGCGGTGCGCCGCGGATCAGCATTACGTGGCCGCCCCGCTCGTCCATCTCGAGCTTCACACGACCGACCTTCGCAGCCGCGTGTGGCTTCTATCGCGAGCTGCTCGGCTGGCAGCCCGAGCTCCTCGCAGCCGCGGAGGCCTCCTATCACGCGCTCGATCTCGGGCCGTGCAGCGGCGGCGTGGTCGAGTGCGGAACCGAACGGGCCCTGTGGCTGCCGTACGCGCAGGTGGCAAGCGTGGCGGCCGCCACGCGCCGCGCCGAGGCCCTGGGCGCGACTGTGATGCTCGGGCCCCGCGACGGCCCGGCCGGCTGGCGCAGCGTGGTCGTCTCGCCCGCGGGCGGCGAGCTCGCCCTGTGGCAGCCCAAGCGCTGAATCACAGCACGGTCTCTTCGCCCGGCGCGACGATCCGGACCTCGCTCGCCGGTTCGAGCTCGCCGACGCGAGCGGCGAACTCGCGTGCGGGCCCGTCGCCGATCGTGAGGCCACGCTCGCTGCGCCCGATCGGCCGGAAGGTGCCCCAGTGGATCGGGATCGCGATCCGCGGGCGCAGCAGGCGCGTCGCCCGCGCGGCGTCGAGTGCGTCCATGTGCCCCGGGCCGAGCGTCCGGCCCCAACCGGCCACTGGGAGCAGCGCGACGTCGAGCTTGCCGGCCAGCTCCGCCATGCGCTCGAACACACCGGTGTCACCCGCGAAGTAGACGGTGCGCGTCCCGCGCAGCAGGTAGCCCACGCTCTCAGAGCGTGGTCCGAGCGGATAGCGGCGCCCGTCGTGGTCGGCCGGAACCCCCGCGATAGTGACCGCGCCGAGCGTCGCCTCCTCGCCGGGGCCGAGCTCGGTCACCGTCGAGAAGCCGCGCTTTCGCAGCCACGCGCCCGCCCCCGGGGGCACGAACATCGGCACCTCTGTGCCGAGCATCCGCAGCGAAGGGAGGTCGAGGTGGTCCTGGTGCGCGTGCGAGAGCAGCACGGCGGACGCGCGCGGCTCCGGCGGCGGCTGCGCGTAGCGGCGCAGGTGCGCGATGCGATCGCGCAGGAGCGGATCCGTCAGCAGCGCCTCGCCGTCGAGCTCGATCAGCACGGTCGAGTGACCCAGGAAGGCGATACGGTCCCGCCGGGAGCGCCTGTCATCGTCCATCGAGCCCAAGCTAACCACCGGCGCCATGCCTCGTGCCGCGCCGTCGCGCCGGGGTGAGCGTCCGCGCGCGCCATCTCGCGAGCCTGCTGATCCGCTGGCTCGTCCTTCTGGGCGATCGAGGCGCTGATCCTCGTCGGTCTCAGCGACGTGCTCGGCGGCGTTCAGCGCATCTCGTTCGGCGAAGCGCTGCTGGTCGTGCTCGCGATCTCGCTCGTGAACGCCTTCGTGTGGCCCGTGGTGATCCGCCTGGCGCTGCCGCTGACGCTGATCACGTTCGGCCTCTTCTCGCTCGCCATGAGCGCCGGGGTCGTCGCGCTGTCGTTCCTGTGGGCGACCGGCAGCGCACCCGCGTTCGGAACCGACCTGCTGATCGCCGCGGTGCTCGCCCTCGTCTCGACCACGCTCGTGTCGCTGCTCGACGTCGACGGCGACGCACGCAACCTGCGGGTGGTGCGCAGGCGCGCACGCCACGCGCGAGCCGAGAACCGGACCGACGTCCCGGGCGTGATCCTGTTCGAGATCGACGGCCTCGGCGAGCAGGTGCTACGCGAGGCCATCAGGGACGGGCACACGCCGACGATCGCACGCTGGATCGAGGCGGGGAGTCACAAGCTGATCGGGTGGGAGTGCGACCTGTCCAGCCAGACCGGCGCCAGCCAGGCCGGGCTTCTGCTCGGGAGCAACTGGGACATGCCCGCCTTCCGCTGGTACGAGAAGGACTCCGGACGCACGCTGGTCTCCAACCACCCGCGCGACGCGGCGGAGATCGAGCGGCGGCTGTCGAGCGGCGAGGGCTTGCTCGCGAACGGCGGCACCAGCCGCGGCAACATGTTCTCCGGCGACGCCCCGCGCTGCACGATGACGATGGCCGCGATCAGCGACCGCAGCCGCTCGCACGCGTCGGACCTGTTCGCTTACTTCGCCGACCCCTACGGGCTGCTGCGCACGATCTGGCTGTCGCTGGCCGACGTGGCGCGCGAGCGGTGGGCCGCGCGGCGCCAGCGCCGCGAAGGCGCTCCGCACATCCACCGCAGCCGGATCTACTCGCTGATCCGCGCCTCGATCACGGTCGTCATGCGCGATCTCAACGTCGCGATGCTCGCGGCGGACATCGTGGAGGGCGTGCCCGTCAGCTACGCGACCTTCGTGGGCTACGACGAGGTCGCGCACCACTCCGGGATCCGCGCTCCCGACGCGCTCACCGTGCTGCGCCAGCACGACCGCCAGCTCGCGCGGCTGGAGCGCGCCGCCGAGCAGGCGCCGCGCCCCTACCACCTCGTGGTGCTCTCCGACCACGGCCAGACCCAGGGCGCGCCGTTCCGCCAGCGCTATGGCAAGACGCTCGACGAGCTGGTCACAGAGGCGCTCGAGCGCGGCGACGTGCGGGCGCCGGCGGCGGTCGACGAGGCCTGGGGCGACATCGGCGCTGCGCTCGCCGACGCGCGCCAGGAGCCCTCGATGGGCGGCAGAGCGCTCGCCCGCGCCACGCGCAGCCGCGCGGTCGAGGGGACCGTCGCGCTCGGGCCCCAGCGCGAGGCGATCTCCGACGCGGCCCCGCACGAGAACGGCAGCGAGGCTGTCGTGCTGGTGTCCGGCTGCCTCGGGCTCGTGTACCTGACGGCGAGCAGGGAGCGGCTCACCCTCGAGGAGATCGAGGAGCTGCACCCGCGGCTGGTCGAGTCGCTCGCCTCGCATCCGGGCATCTCGTTCGTGATGGTCCGCTCTCGCGACCACGGTCCGGTGGTGATCGGCACCGGCGGGCGCCGGCACCTCCGCGACGGCACTGTCGAGGGCGCGGACCCGTTGGCAGGCTTCGACGAGACCGCCGCCGCGCACCTGCGCCGCCACGACAGCTTCCCCCACTGCCCCGACATCCTGGTCAACGGCTCCTATGACCCGGACGCGGACGAGATCGCCCCGTTCGAGGAGTTCATGGGCTCCCATGGCGGCATCGGCGGGCCGCAGACCAAGCCGTTCGCGGTCGTCCCGGAGGAGTGGAGCGAGCCCGCCGCGCCGATCGTCGGCGTGGAAGCGATGCACGCCACGCTGATGGGCTGGCTCCCGGGCACGAAGGCGGAGAGGCGCTGATCGAGGCGGCCGACCAGTCGGCTCACCGGCGCGAGTCGCGCCTCCGGCGAGCAGGCTGCCCGCACACGTGATCGCCGCCGCCGCTCCCCAGCATCTGCCGGGCGTCCTGCACACGCTCGAGCCGACCCTCGACCACTACGGCTACCTCGCGGTCGTCGGGCTGGTCTTCATCGAGGACTTCGGAGTGCCCGTGCCCGGCGAGACGATCCTGATCCTGAGCGCCGTCTATGCCGCAACGGGGCGCCTGAACGTCTTCGTGGTGGCGCTGCTCGGTTTCTGCGGCGCCGTGCTCGGCGACAACCTCGGGTTCGCGATCGGGCACTTCGGCGGGCGCCCCCTGGTCGAACGCTACGGCCGCTACATCTTCCTCACGCCCGCCCGCTTCGACAGGGGCACGGCGTTCTTCGAACGCCACGGGGGCAAGATCATCATCGCCGCGCGGTTCATCGAGGGCCTGCGCCAGGCGAACGGGATCATCGCCGGGACCACGGGCATGCATTGGCGCCGGTTCCTGATCTTCAACACGATCGGGGCGGCGCTGTGGGTGGCCGTCTGGGTGAGCATCGGCTACTTCTCCGGCAGCCACATCGACAGCATCTACAACACCGCCACCCGCTACAGCACCTACTTCGCGATCGCCGCGGCCGTGTTCATCGGCGCCGTGATCGCGCGGCACGTGATCCGCGCCCGGCGCGCCCGGCGAGATGTGAGAACGGGCTAGGGCGCCAGCGCGACCGCCGCCTCGGGCGTCGCCACGCGGAAGCTGAAGCTCTCCTGCAGGTACAGCCGCACGACGTCCGCGTCGTGGGAGTCGTAGCCGATCGACAGGTCCTGCCCGGACTCGAACAGGAAGTCCCCCCCGCGCAGGCTGACGACCACGGCGCCGTCGAGCCCCGGAGTCCAGACGATCGGCCCCTCGATGATCTTGCGCAGGTGCTCGAGCAGCGGGTAGCCACCGCCCTCCGCGGTCTCGACGACGCGCCGGTACTGCTCGCGGCCGAGCGCGAGCCCGTACGGGCCGCCGACGCCCTCGCACAGCAGTTTCTCGACCGCGCCGGCAACCGGGCGCGGGTAGGCGTCAGCCGATTTGCCGAGGGCCACCGGCTTGTACGGGGAGCGCTCCCCGATCCCGGCGACCGCGCCGGCCCAGCCGCGGAAGACCGCGACGTTCTCCGCCATCGCGATCTCTCTGGCCGCGTTGTCGAGCGGCGCGAGGTCGGCGTCCGGCGCGCCGCGGTCGGCGTCGCGCAGCTCCTCGCGCGAGAGCGCGAAGTCCGCCCGCAGCTCGACCAGCGGCATGACTTCCCTCTGCAGGCCCGACACGGCTTTCGAGGGTCCACCGCGCAGCTTCCTGACCCGGCCGAGCGTGCTCGCCGAGTGCTCCCAGCCGTGCGGCCCGTCGAAGTCCACGAGCTTGCGCGCGCCGAGGGCCGGCTCCAGGCGCTCGCGCGCCTCCTCGTCCAGCAGCTTCCAGTTCGCGTCGCTCAGCGGAGCTTGCTCTCTGAGCAGATGGTTCATCGTCCCGCCCCCCTCAGTCCGCCGATCCCGAGCGAGCCTTCCGCGTAGGCGCCCTCGGCTCCGTTGCCGCCGCCCTCGAAGGCCTCCGCCTCGGCCTCCTCGCCGTGCTCGACCACGTCGCCGGGCTGGAAGAGGATGCCCTCGGCGACCTCGCGCCAGGGCGGGGTGCGACGCAGCAGCAGCTCGAGGTCCATGCTGAAGTGCTTGAACTCCTCGCCCTGTGCGTCGCGCATCACCGCGATCGCTTCGGGGTCGGTCTCGACCGCCAGCCGCTGCTCGTACCAGCCGATCGCCTCCGCCTCCTCGGTGAGCGAGGCGCACAGCCGCGCGAACGTCCGCGTCGCGGCTCCCAGCTCCTCGGGTGGCTCGTGGTACTGGTCGAAGCCCATCGCCGTCTCCCTTCAGCTCGTTGCCAGGCGGTCAGCGGTCCCGCGCAGCATCCCACCATCACGGCCGCGCTGTCCGCTCCCCGCCCGACTGCTGCGAGGGTATGTGTGAGGCCACGCGACCAAGGAGGTAAGGATGCGCAGCGACATCGCACGGGGCGGGGTGTTTCCCGACTACGAGCTCCCCGACAACGAGAAAACCCCGCGCAAGCTGAGCGAGATCCAGGGCGATGACCCGCTGATCCTCACGCTCGCGCGCGGTCACTACTGCCCCAAGGAGCACCAGCAGCACCTCGAGCTCGCCGCGAACTACCCGAAGATCGCCGTCGCCTACACGCAGGTGGCCACGATCACGACCGACGACGACCACCTGACCAAAGAGTTCCGTGCCTCACTGGGGGCGCAGTGGCCGTTCCTCTCAGACCCGGGGCGCGTGGTCCAGAAGGACCTCGACATCCAGGAGTACACCGACCCCGAGAACAACCCGATGATCCCTCACACGTTCGTGCTCAAGCCGGGGCTCGTGATCCACCGCGTCTACAACGGCTACTGGTTCTGGGGCCGCCCTTCCTTCTACGAGCTGTGGCAGGACCTGCGCGAGGCGACCGCAGAGATCCGTCCGGACTGGGACCTGGCCGCGCCGGGGCTGCGCGAGGCCTGGGACGCGGGCGACCGCAGCCGCTTCCATGGCCACGCCGAGGAGTCCGGGGAGGGCCCCTGGTGAGAGCGCTCAGCCCGCGCGCGCGGGCGTCGCCGGGACGGGGCTCTCGCGGTCGCGTTCGGCGAAGAACTCCCCGCCCTCGATCTCCAGTCGCGGCACGAACCGGTCGAGCCACGCGGGCATGTACCAGTTCCACTTGCCCACGAGGATCATCAGCGCGGGCACCAGCAGGCACCGCACGACCGTCGCGTCGAGGAGCACGGCGACCGCGAGGCCGACGCCGAACTGCTTGACGGTCGGGTCGCCGTTCAGCACGAAGCTGCCGAAGACGAAGACCATGATCAGGGCCGCCGCCGTGATCACCCGGGCGCTCGTCACGAGACCGGAGACGACGGACGTGCGGTTGTCCTGACCCTCCTGGACGTGCTCCTCGATCTGGCTGACCAGGAACACCTCGTAGTCCATCGAGAGCCCGAACAGGATCGCGAACATGAACAGCGGCACGTAGGACACGATCGGCACCGCCCCGCTCAGCCCGATCGCCCCGCTGCCCCAGCCGTACTGGAAGATCGCGGTCAGCACGCCGTAGGCGGCCCCGATCGACAGCACGTTCATCAGCGCTGCCTGCGGGGGCACCACGACGGTCCGGAACGCGATCATCAGCAGGATCAGGCTGAGCAGGATCACGACGGCGATCTGGAGCGGCAGCTTCGCTGAGATCTTGGAAGCGAGATCCACGTAGCCGGCGGTGCTGCCGCCGACGTAGGCCCGCAGGTCGGTGCCGTCTTCGGCCTTCGGGATCGTGGTGCCGCGCAGCGATTCGACGAGGCCGGCCGTCGAGTTGGCAGAGGGCCCGTGCTTGGCGATCGCGTTGAAGAACGCCACCGTGCCGGCCTTGTCGATCTGCACCGGCGAGACGGCGGCCACGTCGGGGTTCGCCGCCACGTCTCGCTGGAGCGTCTGCAGGCGCGGGTCCTGGGCGCGCGGGTCGGATTCCGCGCCCGCCGGCTTGCCGCCGCTCGCCGTCCCGCCCGGAGATCCGCCCTGGCCGCCGCCGCTCGCGGAGGCCGAGCCCGCGGCCTGCGACGAGCTTTCCGAGCTGCTCGCAGGGGCCGTGGCGGGGCTCCCCAGCGTGACGGCGATCAGCAGCGGGCCGTTCACGCCGGCACCGAAGTTCTCGCTCAGGAGGTCATACGCCTTCCGCGCCGTCGTCGAGGTGGAGAGCGCGCCGGTGTCCTGCTGGCCGAGGTTCAGAGACAGCAGCGGGATCGTCAGCGGGATCAGGATCGCGAGCGCAGCAAGTCCGCTGAGCGCCGGCCGCTTCGAGATCTCGTGGGCCAGTTTGGCCCAGACCCCTTTGTGCGCCTGCTCCTCGGAGTAGGGCTTGCGCACGCGCAGCGATTCGATGTGATCGCCGAGAGCTCCCAGCAGAGCGGGAAGGAGCGTCACGGCGCCGACCATCGCGACGACCACGGCGATCGCGGCCATCAGGCCCATCGTCGTCACGAGCGGGATGTTCGCCACCGCGAGCGAGACCAGCGCGATCGTCACGGTCGAGCCGGCGAAGATGACGGCGCCCCCGGAGGTGGCCGCAGCGCGCGCGACCGACTCCTCGCGCGAGAGCCCGGTGGAGACCCAGCGGAAGTAGCGCGTGACGATGAACAGCGCGTAGTCGATGCCGACGCCGAGCCCGATCATCGTCGCGAGCGTCGGCGCAACCGTCGGAACGGTGATTGCGTGACCGAGGATGCGGATGATCGCCAGCGTCGAGAGCAGAGCGCAGATCGCCGTGAGGATGGGCAGCAGCATCGCCACGACGGTGCCGAACGTGAAGGCGAGGATCACGCACGCGGCGATGATCCCGACGAGCTCGCTCGACTCGGTCTTGGGTTTCGAGACCTTCTGACCCAGCTGGCCTCCCGTCTCGACCTCGAGCCCCGCCGCCTTCGCGGGCTTGGCGGCGGCGTCGATGATCGTCTGGGCTTCTTCCTCGGAGAGCTGCCCGGGGCTGACGTCGAGCGTCACGGACAGGTAGCCGGTCGCCTCGTCCTTGCTGAGCGCCGAGGCGCCCTGGGGGGTCAGGGGGTTCACCACGCCCGCGACGTGCTTCGCCTTCGCCAGGTCCGCCGCCGCCGAGTTGACCGCTTCCGAGAGGGGCAGTTCGGTCAGGTTGCCGCTCGCGGCGTGCAGGACGATCGGGCTCGAGCCGTTCGCCTGCGCTGCGAACGAGTGGGTCAGGGTGGCTTTCGCCGTGTCGCTGCCCGTGCCCGGGAGCGACAGGTTGTCGTTCGTTTTTTCGCCCAGGCCGTGCGAGACCGCGACGAGCACGGCGGTGACGATCAGCCACGCGGCGAGCACGATCCAGCGGCGTCTCACGCATCCGTGCGCCAGCTTGTAGAGCGCTCCCGTCAAAGCCCGCTCGCTGCTCCCCCTCCGCGGACGCGGCTCCGAGCCGGTCCGCGGGTCGACGATGAATCGAGAGCATCACGCTAGCGCGCGCGCCGGAGGCTCGCTTTCCGGGCGCGAGGAGGACAGAATGCGCGCGATGAGCGACGACAGCGCGGAGGAGCCCCGCAGCGTCGAGGAGGGGTTGGCCCTCCTCGACTTCCACTTCTTCGGAAGCGAGGACCCGGACGAGAAGTACCTGCGCGCGGACTCGTTCCGCGAGAACGTGATCCGGCTGATCGTCTTCGACATGCACCTGGCGATCGAGGAGCTGCTGCGCGCGCTCGTCTTCGACGCGCTCTCGGCGCAGTCGGCCCGCCGCAGCGAAACCGTCGGCTACGTGAAAGGGCTCTCGAGCCGGCAGGCGCTCGACCTCTCCGTTCAGCTGGGCGTCATCGGCGACGACGCCTACGAGCGGCTGCGCGAGCTCAACGCGCTCCGCAACCGGGCCGCCCACCACTGGGCGCCCGACGAGCCGCTGCAGCACCGCTCGGGCGACACGGGCGAGGCCTACCTGCTGCGCTGGAACGGCGACCGGCTCACGCCCGCGGTCGTCAAAGACGAGTTCCTGACCGCCTACGGGACGATCTACGCCGCGCTGCTCGGACGCTGGCGGGCCGCCCACGAGAAGGCGGGCGCGAAGAGCTGACCGGCGCAACCCGGGTGGCGACCAGGGTGTCCGACGGGCGCGAGAGCGCCGCGCCCGGCGCGAGGCTGCCCCTCACGATCCCGACTGCGAGGTGGAGCTGACCGTGGCCGCAACGCAACCGCTGGGGGCGCTGGCAGCGCTCGACGCCGCTCCCGTCTGGCTGAACTCCGAGCCGTTGAGCTCAGCCGACCTGCGCGGCCGCGTGGTGCTCGTCGACTTCTGGACCTACACCTGCGTCAACTGGCTGCGAACGCTCCCGTATCTGCGCGCGTGGTCGCAGCGATACGCCGACCGCGGGCTGGTCGTCGTCGGCGCCCACGCGCCGGAGTTCTCCTTCGAGCACGAGCTGGAGAACGTGCGCCGGGCCATCGGCGAGCTCGAGGTCCCGTACCCGGTCGTGATCGACAACGAGTTCGCGATCTGGCGCTCGTTCGACAACCACTACTGGCCGGCCGTGTACCTCGTCGACGGCGAGGGCCGGCGCTCCTACGAGCATTTCGGCGAGGGCGCCTACGAGGAGACCGAGCGGGCGGTGCAGCGACTGCTCGGCCTCGACGAGGACACGACCCAGGTGGATGCGAGCGGCGCCGCTGCGGCTGCCGACTGGAGCGAGCTGGAATCGCCCGAGACCTACCTCGGTCGCGGGCGCGGCGAACGGCGCGTCGAGGCTCTGGGCCGGCCGCCTGCGCTGAACGAGTGGACGCTCTCCGGGATGTGGTCGGTCGGCGCCGAGGCGGCTGTGCTCGACGTCGCGGCGGGCTCGATCGCATACCGCTTCCGCGGCCGCGATCTGAACCTCGTGCTCGCACCGCCCGCGAGCGGCGCCACGGTGGAGTTCGTCGTCCTGCTCGACGGCGAGCCGCCGGGCGAGGATCACGGCGTCGACATCGACGCCGCCGGCGCGGGCGCCGTGACCGAGCCGCGGATGTACCAGCTGGTGCGCCAGCGCGGCCCGATCCGCGCACGAACCTTCGAGATCGAGTTCCTCGACCCTGGGGTCGGGGCCTACGTGTTCACCTTCGGCTGAGCTCGCAGGAGCTGTTCGACCGCCGGCTCTCGCGCGGCGCGGACGCCCGTGGACCGACGGTCCCTACTCCCGTCTGACTTCGGAAAACCCCGGACGCATCCGCGGCTCCACGCGGATGGTAGGGATGCGGCCAGCCGGTTGACTGTGAATCGAGCGAACGACCGGAGGCACACGCGATGATCAACCAGGACCCCAGCCGCGAGACCGAAGAGCACGATCAGGCCCAGTTCGACGAGGAAGTCAACCGCGAGGGGAAGGTCGTGCTCGCATGGCTGGGCGGCATCGGCGTCGTCGTCGCGCTGCTGCTCTCGATCTTCGCGCTGTCCAAGAGCGCGAATCGCGACACCGTGACGATCACGAGCGGCGTGGCAGCGCCCGCGACGGCCTCGACGCCGACCGGCGCGACGGCGGGCGTGCCGCCGAAGACGATCAGCCTCAAGGTGGTCGCGGGCGGCAAGCTGGGCCCGGACGGGATCAAGCACGACACGTTCTCGCAGACCGAATTCGGAGTGAAAGTCGGCCAGAAGCTCGACCTGCGGATCGACAACACGGACGAGGGCGAACACAGCATCACCTCGCCTGAGATCGGCGTGAACATCATCGTCAAACCAGGCGTCCACACATACGAGCTCGTCGTGAAGGAAAAGGGCCGCTTCTCGTGGTTCTGCGTCATCCCCTGCGACGACACCGCCAACGGCTGGGCGATGCAGCACGCCGGCTACATGAGCGGGTACATCACCGCCACGTAGGCTCAGCTCTCGGCCTGGCCTCATGACACGATCGGGACAGCTGCGAGTGCTCGTCGCCGGTGGGGGCGTAGCCGCGCTGGAGACCGTGCTCGCGCTCCGCGACCTCGCCGGGGAGCGTGTGTCCACGACCGTGCTCGCGCCCAACGAGGAGCTCGTCTACCGCCCGTTGTCGGTGTGCGAGCCCTTCTCGATAGCCGTTCCGGCGCGCTACCCGCTGGCGCCGATGCTCGACGAGCTCGGGACCGAGCTCATCGCCGACGAGCTCGCCTGGGTCGACGCAGAGCGGCGAGTGGTGGTTACGCGGGCCGCCGCGGAGCTCAGCTTCGACGCGCTGGTGGTGGCGCTCGGCGCAAGGGCTTACGTCCGCTATCGCCACGCCGTCACGATCGACGATCGGCGCATGGAGGAGACGCTCGGCTGGCTGAGCCGGGACGTCGCCGCCGGCGCGCTCGACAGCGTGGCCTTCGTCGCCCCGGCCCGGATGGCCTGGCCGCTGCCCCTGTACGAGCTGGCGCTGCTGACAGCCCGGTGCGCCGAGGACGCCGGCGCGAAGGTCCAGCTGACGATCCTGACCTCAGAGGAAAGCCCGCTCTGCGTCTTCGGCCGAGAGGCGAGCGCAGGCGTCGCGAACCTGCTCGCGGCCAGGGGCATCCGGACGATCCCGGACGCGTACGTGGAGATACCGCGTCCCGGCGAGCTCGTCATCAACCCCGGCGACCGCCGCCTGCGCTCCGAGCGGACCGTGGCGCTGCCCGAGCTCTACGGCCCCGCCGTGCGGGGGCTGCCGGTGAGCGAATACGGCTTCATCCGCGTGGATCCGTACGGCCGGGTACCCGACCTCGGCAACGTGTTCGCGGCCGGCGATGCGGTCGACTTCCCCGTCAAGCAGGGCGGCATCGCCTGCCAGCATGCCGACGTCGTCGCCATGTCGATCGCCGCGCTGGCCGGCGCGGAGGTCGATCCGGTGCCCTTCAAGCCGACCTTGCACGGAGTGCTTCTCACCGGCGAGCGGCCGCGCTATCTGAGGACGACGCTCGCGGGGGGCGACGGGGTCGCCTCGGAGTTCAGCGAGACACCGATCGACGGCGTCGTGCAGAAGATCGGCGCGCGCTACCTCGCGCCCTACCTCGAGCAGCGCGGGCCCCGCCCGAGCCCCGCCGCGGGCCGGCACGCCTAGACTCCGGGCACCGGCCCGGCGAGGAAACGGAGGCGCGAGTGATCATCACGACGATGAACGACCTGCCCGGCTACCGCATCGACGAGGTGCTCGGCGAGGTCTTCGGGCTGACCGTTCGCTCGCGCAACATCGGCTCGCAGATCGGCGCGGGCTTCAAGTCCATCGTCGGTGGGGAGTTGAAAGGGATGACGAAGATGTTGGGAGAAGGCCGCGTCCACGCCCAGGAACGCCTCGAAGAGGAGGCGGGCGCCCGCGGCGCCGACGCCGTGATCGCGTTCCGCTTCGACACCTCGGAGCTCGGCGGAACCTGGACCGAGATCTGCGCCTACGGCACAGCTGTGAAGACGACGAAGCTCTAAGCGCCGTCGTCGAGCACGGCCCGCAGGGCGTCGAGGTCGCTCGCCCCGAACACCATGCGGTTGCGCGTGGCGATGTAGAGCAGGTCGAGGTTCACGCCCGCGCGGGCGATCGACCGGGCGAGGTCGGCGAGCACGCCGGGACGGTCCTCGACGTCGACGACGAGCACCTCGCGCTCCCTCGAGATCGCGAGATGCGAGTTCGCGAGCGCGTGGCGCACGGGCTCGGGGTGCGGGACGAGGATGTGCAGCTCGGCGCTCGCGCCGTCGCCGATGCAGGTCGCCGCGGCGAGGTTGACGCCGGCGTCGGAAACGGCGCCGGCCACCTCGGCCAGCGCGCCCGGCGTGTTCTCAACCTCGATGACCAGGTCGAACGCCATCTGCCGTTCAGGAGCCTATCCGGACACGCCCGCTACGGTCGAATGAATGCGCGAAGTGCTGCGGGTGCCCGGACCGAGGCCGAGAACGTCCTAACTTGAGCACATGGCCAAGACATGGGTCCTCGACACGGAGACCAAGGGGACCGGCGCCGAGGTGGTGCCGATCGAGAAGAAGCTCACGCGCCGCGGCCGCGAGCGCGATCTCGCGCTGGTCGAGCTCGGCGGCCCGCCGAAGCCCCCGCGCGAGGCGCCCACCCCGGAGCCGACGCGCTTCAAGGTCGTCGACGTGGCGAGCGGTACGACGCTCGCCGAGGACGTCGGCGTGCGCGAGGCGCTCGGAGCGCTTGAGGGCATGCGCAGCGTGCTCGACGCCCGCATCTCCGTGTGGTCGCCGGAGCGCGGACGCTGGCGCATCCTGCCGCTGGCAGAAGCCAAGCGCCTGTGGGAGCTGCGCGACCGCGCGTAGCCCTCAGCTGTGCTCGGCGAGCAGCGCCTTGTCGCCGAATTCGCGCCGCAGGAACAGGTAGGCGATGCCGCCGCCCGCCAGCGGCACGATGTAGCCGATCGACTGGTAGAGGACGACGGCCGCGATGGCGTCGTTGTGGTCGACGCCGAACAGGATCAGCATCGCCGCCATGCCGGTTACCGCGCCGAGGTTGGCCGGCAACGGGATCGAGCCCCCGAGGCCGCCGATCAGGTAGCACATCGCCACCACCGCGAAGCTCGGCACCGGGTGCGCGTCGATCGCGACGAACGAGCCCTGGAGCACGAGCATGTCGAAGCCGAGGTAGGCGATCGCGCCGAGCACGATCCTGCCGCTGCCGCGGTGGCGCAGCATGTCGCGCGTGTTGTCCGACCGCCAGCGCCAGCGTCTTGATGCCGGACGCGATGCGCGGGCGCCGCGGGCGGATGCGCGCGGCGAGCTTCTCGGCGCCGTTCGCGACGAGCAGAACCAGCAGCAGCCCCACCGCGACCACGACCGCAGGCCCGAGGGTGAGGGCGAGGCTCGGCCCGCCTCCGAAGAACCCGAGCGCGAGCAGCGTCCCGAAGACCACGATCGCGATCGCGTCGACGCCGGTGTTGAGGAACATGAGCGTGAACTGCCGTTCGCCGACCTTGCTCATCGGCATGCCGAGGCGGTGGAGCATCCAGGCGCCGACGCCCATGCTGCCGAGCGTCCCGCCCGGCACGAGCATGCCGCCGCCCAGCTGCGACCAGGCCACGCGCGCCCCGAGGTGACGCCCGCGGCCCTCGGCGCGCAGCAGGCCGTCGGGGTCGAGGATCCCGGTCCAGGACACCACGTACCCGCACTGCGAGAGCGTCTCGACGAAGATCGCGCCGGCGATCCAGGACACGCTCACGCCGCGCAGGCTTTCAAGGGCGTCGGCGAAGCCGGGGATCAGCTTCAGGAACAGATAGACGAAGAGCAGGAAGCCGATCAGGTGCAGCGCGCGCTTGGCCAGGAGGCCCCGCGCGTCGTGCAGCACGCGGCGAGCCCGATGGAACCGGCCGCCGCCGACCTGGTCGTCTGTGACCTCCTGTGGCTCCTGAACCGCCACTCTCGCTCCCGCTGGTCGCCCGCCCGCCGGCAGCGACGATACGCGAGCGTCCGGCGGGTCTCCTCACGCCGTCACCTCGATCAGGTGATCGCGCGACCGACCGGCGCCCGTAGGATCCCGCCGATGGCGACCCCAGACGGCTGGCCCGGGCTGTTCTCGGCCGCGTTCGCGCAGTCCCGCAACGCCATGGTCCTGCTCGACGCCGAGCGCCGCCACCGCGAGGTCAACGGCGCCTACCTGCGGCTGCTCGGCTACCGCCGCAACGAGCTGGTGGGCAAACACGTGTGGGAGATCGTCGAGGGCGGACCGCTCGCGACCGAGGCGGAATGGCGCGAGTACCTCGCCGAGCGCCGCTTCTCGGGAGACGCCTCGATGATCGCCGCCGACGGCAGCATCGTGCGGGTGCACTGGGGGGCGACGGTCGAGGTCTGCACCGGCCAGCGTTTCGTGTTGTTCGTCGCGCTCAGCACCTCGCTCGCGGGCGCGCACTTCCGCCGCAACCGCCATCTCGACGCCGAGGCGCTGCGACCGCTGTCCGATCGCGAGCGCGAGATCCTCTACCTGATCGCGCTCGGCCACACGAGCCCCGAGATCGCCGACATGCTGCACATCACCCACAACACCGTGCGCACGCACGCGCGCAACGCGATGGACAAGACCGGCGCGCGCTCGCGTGCGCACCTGGTCGCCAAGGCGCTCGGCGAGGGGCTCGTCTTCAACTAGACCATCTGTGGGATTCGGGTCGTACACGCGGCGCGCCATGCTGAGGGGATGAGCAGCGAGCCGAGCGAGCCCGGCGGCGGGTTGATGACGCCCGACCGCCTCGCTGAGATCGTGGCCGACATCGACGGCCAGGACCCGGAACAGGCCGAAGCGCTTCTGCTTGCGCTGATCTCAGCCGCCTGGCCGACGCGCTTCGCGCGCGATCACTGACGAACCCGCACCCATCGCTCAACCCGCGGTCCCCGCCGCCGATATGAGTGAGCGATGAGATTTCGGATCACCCGCCACGCCGGCCACGACTCACCGGCTGACGCTCTGGACCAGCTGCTCGCGACGCTGTCCGGCCATCGCAGCCAAGGGCCGCTTCTACAAGATCGGCCGGGAGATCCGCGTCACCTGGGGCAGCGAGGACGGCAGCGGCTGGGACCGTCCCGAACGGATGGAACTCGAGCGCGAGGAGCTGCTCACGCTTCTGCGCGAGGCCTGCGTCGAGAGGCCTCCGCTGCGGCTCGAGTGGTACGCGGTCGGCCCGCTCGACTGAGAGCCGGCCTCAGCCCAGCTCGTTCGGCGTGACGGCGATCGTCAGCCGCCGTCCGTCGCGCAGCACCCGTGCCTCGATCTCGAGGTCGATGCGCTCTGCGCTCATCAGCCGCTGCAGGCCGGTGGCGTCGGTGACGGGCTCGCCGTCGAGCTCGAGCAGCACGTCGCCGGTGCGCAGGCCCGCGCGCGCGGCCGCGCCGCCCTCGACGACCCCGACCACCTCGACGCCGCCCTCCTGGTTGGCGCGAGGAAGCGGGCGCGGCGCCACCGCCACGCCGAGCTGCGCGCGCCGCACGCGGCCGTCGCGCATCAACGCGCCGACGATGTCCCGCGTGGGGCCGTTGATCGGCACAGCGAGGCCGAGGCCGATGCCGGCGAGGGCCGTGTTGATGCCGACGACGCGGCCCTCGGCGTCGGCCAGCGCGCCGCCGGAGTTGCCGGGGTTCAGGGCGGCATCGGTCTGGATCACGTTCTCGACGACGCGCCGCGGTCCGCGCCGGCCGCCGACCGGCAGCGAGCGGCCCAGGCCGCTGACGACGCCGGCTGTCACCGAGCTCGCGAAGCCGTGGGGGTTGCCGATCGCGACGACCAGCTGCCCGACCCGGAGCCCTTCCGCGTCGCCCAGCTCCGCCGCCACCATCTCCCCGTCCTGGGCGCGCAGCAGCGCGAGGTCGGAGAGCGGGTCGCTGCCGATGATCTCGACCTCGACCTCGCGGCCGTCCTGGAAGCTCGCGACGCCGCCGCCGGCGCGCTCGACGACGTGCGCGGCGGTCAGCAGGTAGCCGTCCGGCGCGATCACCACGGCGCTGCCGGCGCCGGCGCGGGCGCGCGAGGAGCGCCCTCTGAGCAGCAGGTTGGCGACCGCCGGGCCGACGCGCTCCACTGCGCCGACGACCGCTCGCGAGTAGGCGTCCAACGGCGAGACGGTGTCGGCAACAGCGGGCACAGCGAGAAGTGTACTAACATCGTTTGGACTCAAACGTTTGAGGTCGGTATGAATCAAGCAACCCCCTCTCCCTCTCAAAAAAGATCACCGCGCACCACCGCGGTCGAGGCCGCGATCTCTCTCGCCGCCCACCTGGAGGCCGAGCTCGACGAGGCGCTCGCGGCCAGCCGCATCTCCCGGCCCAGCTTCCTCGTGCTCGCGGCCCTCGAAGAGGCGCCCGACGCCACTCTCGGCCAGCGTGAGCTGCTCGCCCGCGTGCGCCGCACCGCCGGCACGCTCTCGGTACGCCTCGCGCGGCTCGATCGTGCGGGCCTGATCGAGCGCACCGCCGATCCCGACGACCGCCGCGCCGTCCGCGTGCGCTCACCGATGCAGGCCGTGCCCGCCTCGCGGCCGCGCGCGAGCTCTACGTGGAGCGGACCGAGCGGCTCACAGAGCCCCTCGACGCCCAGGCCCTCGAAGAGCTCTCAGCCGCCCTCTCGGGCTGGCTCGACTTCTTCGAGCCCGGCGACGAGCCCGCGCCGCGACTCGGAGTCGCGGTCGCCCCGTGGGCCACCGCACGCCGGATGCGGCGCGCAGTCGGGCTGGCGGACCGTCCCGGCGTGCTCGTCGTCCGCACCGACCGCGCGGGCGCCGCGGCGCGCGCAGGCGTCGAGCGCGGCGATCTCATCACCGGTGCCGGCGGGCGGGAAGTGAGGACCGTCGCGGACCTCGACCGCGCGCTGCACGCGGCCGGCGAGAAGATCGAGCTCACGCTGGAGCGCGGCGCCGAGCCGCTCGCGCTGGCCGTCGCGCTCGCCTGAGCTCAGGCGCTCGCGCCGCCCGGCTGGAAGTCCCTGAGGAAGCTCTCGGCTTCCGCCGCTTCGAGCGGCCGGGCGAACAGGAAGCCCTGTCCGTTGTCGCAGTCCTGTTCGCGCAGCTTGGCGAGCTCCTCCTGCTGCTCGATCCCCTCGGCGAAGGTCTTGATCGACAGCGCCTTGCCGAGCTGGACGAGCGTCTGGATCAGCGTCTCGCCCTCTTTGTTGCGCGACAGACCCGACACGAAGGAGCGGTCGATCTTCAGTGCGTCGACCGGGAAGCGCTGCAGGTGCGCGAGCGAGGAGTAGCCCGTGCCGAAGTCGTCGATCGCGATCCGCACGCCGAGGTCCTTGATCGCCGTCAGGCGCCGGGCCGTCTGCTCGACGTCGCGCATCAGCGTCGTCTCGGTGATCTCGATGGTGAGCGCTCCCGGAGGCAGGCCTGACGCCGCGAGGGCGTCGCGGATGTCGTCGATCAGCTGGTCTGAGTCGAGCTGGCGCCCCGACACGTTGACGGCCATCGAGATGTCGTGGCCGGAGCTCACCCACGCCGCCGCCTGACGGCAGCTCTCGGAGAGCACCCAGCGGCCGACCTCGTTGATCATGCCCGTCTCCTCGAGCAGCGGGATGAAGCTGTTGGGCTGCACGACGCCGCGCTCGGGGTGGCGCCAGCGGATCAGCGCCTCGACTCCCGTCGGGCGCATGTCCGCGAGGTCGAGCGTCGGCTGGTAGGCGAGGAAGAACTCCTCGCGCGCGAGCGCCTCGCGCAGGTCCATCTCGAGCTCCATGCGCTCCTGGACGACGTCCTGCATGCCGCTCTCGTACATCGCGTACTGGTTGCGCCCGTCCCACTTGGCGCGGTACATCGCGATGTCGGCGTCGCGCAGCAGATCGCCCGCGGACGCCCCCTCGCCTGTGGCGATGCCGATGCTCGCGCCGATCGTGACGGTCGTCTCGCCCTCGGCGCCGAGCTTGAAGGGCTGCTTGAGCGCGTCGAGCAGGCGTTCGGCGACGAGCGCGGGGCTCGCGTCGGCGGCGAGGTCGCCGACCAGCACGACGAACTCGTCGCCGCCGAGGCGGCCGAGCGCGTCGACCTCGCGCACGACGCCCTGGAGGCGCTCGGCGACGGCCTGCAGCAGCTCGTCGCCGACCTGGTGGCCGAGCGTGTCGTTGATCGACTTGAAGTTGTCGAGGTCGACGAACAGCGCCGCGACGGTCGTCCCGTGACGCGCGGCGCGAGCCAGCATCTGCTCGATGCGGTCGACGATCAGCGTCCGGTTCGGCAGGTCGGTGAGCGGGTCGTGCGTCGCCATGAACGCGAGCTCCTCTTCGCGCGAGGCGAGCTGCTCGTCGGTGCGCTTGCGCTCCCGCTCGAACACCTGGCACATGCGCAGCAGGCTGAACTCGACGCTCAGCTGCAGCATGTCGAGCGCGTCGCGCAGAACTTCGCGCGGCGTCTTCTGCTTGGCGGCCTCCTCGCGCATCACGTCGCCGAAGACGTTGCGCCACCAGAACATCCGCCGCGTGACCTCCTGCAGCGAGGCGGCGCGGTGCGCGGCCAGCTCGCCGAAGATCTTCGAGGTCTCGCGCGCGGAGTCGTTGGTCACCTCGAGGCCGTCGCCCGCGATCCAGCGCGCGACCGCGGTCGTCGAGTTCCTGCAGATCTGTTCGAAGCTCTCCTGGACCGAGCCGTCGACCGGGTCGCCCGAGTCCCTGGTGCGCTCGACGGTTTCCCTGAGCACGTCGGCGCGGCGCGCGAGCACGGCCTCGCCGAGGCGGCGCAGCTGCTGCGCGCGGCGTGCCGTCCGCCTGCTCCTCCGGAGTCCGCTGCTTGCGCGCGTTGCCCGCGCGGCCGCGCGGGCGCACGAGCGCTGGACGCGCGGGGGCGCGGCTTTGCTGACTCCACTGACATCGCACTGACCATCGGCAGGGGCGGCCGCGGGCTGAAGCACCGGGCCGGAGCGGTCCCGCGCGCTGTTAGCTTGAGTCGGATGCGGCGGTTGGTTGCACTCGTCTCTGCGCTCGTGTTCGTGGACGCGATGCTGTTCGCTGCGCTGACGCCGCTGCTGGGGCACTTCGAGCACGAGCTGCATCTGTCCAGCACGACCGCGGGCGTGCTCGTCGCCGCATACGCGGCCGGGGCGCTGATCGGCGGGATTCCCGGCGGCGTCGCCGCCGCTCGCATGGGCCCCCGCCGCGCGGTCCTGACCGGGCTCGCGCTGATGGCGCTCGCGAGCCTCGGCTTCGCCTTCTCGGACGATCTCGGACAGCTGATCGCAACGCGCCTGCTGCAGGGCATCGGCAGCGCCTTCACCTGGGCCGGCGCGTTCTCCTGGCTGATCGCCGCGGCTCCGCGCGAGCGGCGCGGGACGCTGATCGGGACCGCGATGGGAGCGGCCGTCTTCGGGGCGCTGTTCGGCCCGGTCGTCGGCGCGCTCGCTGCCGAGGTCGGGCGCGCGGCCGTGTTCAGCGGCCTGTCCGCGCTCGCCGTCGTGCTCGCCGCGATGACGCTCACGATCCCCTCGCGCGCGCCCGAACAGCCGTCGGTGAGCGCGCTGCGGCGCGCGGCGAGCAACCCGCAGTTTCGCGGCGGGCTCGGCCTGCTCGCGCTGGGCGCCCTGCTCGCCGGGATCGTCTCCGTGCTCGCACCGCTGCACCTCACCCACGCGGGCTGGGGACCCACCGCGATCGGCGCGGTGTTCCTCGTCGCGGCAGCGATCGAGGGCGTCGCATCGCCTCTGATCGGGCGCGCGAGCGATCGCCGCGGCATCCGCACCCCGGTCCTGTACGGCCTCATCGCGGGCGGGGTGGCCTCGCTCGTGCTCACGATCGAACTCGGCCCGCCGCTCTACGCGGTGGTGGTGGTCGCGGCGTCCGTCGCGTACGGCGCCCTGTTCACGCCGTCGTTCGCCCTGATCGCCGACGGCGCCGACCACAGCGGCCTCGCGCAGGGCCTGGCCTTCGGGATGATGAACGCCGCCTGGGCGCTGGGCGCGATGTTCGGGCCGGCGGGCGCGGGGGCGCTCGCGCAGGCGACGGGCGAACAGTTCCCATACGTCCTGGCCGCGCTCGCCTGCCTGACCTCGGTCGCGGTGCTCCTGCGCGTGCCGCGCGCCCGGCTCGCCACGCCGGCCGCCGAGGGCTGAGCGCCGAGCACGGGCCGTCGCGGCCTACGCTCAGACGCCTCCCCGGCACCCCTCCACGCGGCGACTCACGGTCCAATACCCTCCCGGCGGCGGCGGCTCTCCGGCGCTCGATCACCCCGATGGCAACCAACGCCGACCCACAGCTGCAGCGCAGCAGCGATCCCCTCGACGTGGTCGCCGACGCGCTCGCGCGCAGCGGCGAGACCTTCGAGCTCGCCTCCCGCCACCTCGACCCGTCGCTCGTCGACGTGCTCGCGATCCTCGGGTTCGACCGGGAGTACGTGACCGCCCGCGGCTCCTACCTCTACGACGCGGACGGGCGCGCGTACCTGGACTTCCACACCGGCGAGGGCTTCGCGAGCCTCGGCCACGACCACCCCGACGTCCGGGCGGTGCTGCAGGCGACGCTCGCGGCCGGCCTCGCCGACGGCGTGCAGATCCACTACTCGCCGCTCGCCGGGATGCTCGCGGAGGCGCTGGTGGAGCGGCTCCCGGACGGCATCGACGCGATCTTCTTCGCGAGCACGGGCGCGGAGGCGGTCGACTCCGCCATGAAGTTCGCGCGCGCGGCCACCGGCAGGGCCCGCCTCCTCTCCTGCGAGAGCAGCTTCCACGGGGTCACGATGGGGCCTCTGGCGCTCGTCGGCGACGAGTTCTTCAAGGAGGGCTTCGGACCGATGCTGCCGGGCTGCGCGCGCGTGCCCTTCGGCGACCTCGACGCGCTCGAGCGCGAGCTGCGCGCCGGCGACGTCGCGGCGTTCATCGTCGAGCCCGTCCAGGGGCGCATGGTCACGCTCCCGCCCGACGGCTGGCTCCGCGGCGCCCAGGAGCTCTGCAGGCGCCACGGCGCCCTCTTCGTGCTCGACGAGATCCAGACCGGGCTGGGCCGCACCGGTCGCTGGTTCGCGCTCGAGCACGACGGGCTCGAACCGGACTTCGTGCTGATCGGCAAGGCGCTCAGCGGCGGCTTCCTGCCGGTCGCGGCGATGGCGACGCGCCGCGAGATCTTCCAGCGCGCGGTCGGCACGCTCGAGCGCTCCTACGTGCACCAGTCGACGTTCGGCCGCAACCGCCTGTCGATGGCAGCCGGACTGGCGACGGTGCGCGTGATCGAGCGCGACGGCCTCGTCGAGCATGCCGCGCACATGGGCGAGCTGCTCGCGAGCGGCCTGGAGGAGCTCCGCCGCCGGCACGAGATCGTGCGCGAGATCCGCACCAGCGGCCTGATGGCCGGGATCGAGCTCGGCGCGCCGAGCGCCCGTGCGGCGCGGGTCAGCTGGCGGTTGATCCACCTCGCCAGCGAGGGGCTCTTCCCGCAGCTGATCGTGATCCCGCTGCACCGCGACCACGGCGTCATCACGATGGCCGCGGGCAAGAACGACGTGATCAAGCTGCTGCCGCCGCTGACCGTCTCCGGGCCGAGATCGATTCGTTCCTGACCGCGCTCGACGCCGTGCTCGAGGACTGCCAGGGCGCCACGGGGCGCAACTGGGCGGCGGTCCGCGACATCGCCACCGCGACGCTGAAACGGCGCGCGCTGAGACGGTGACGGCGGCGTCGCAGGGCGGCGCCGCGGCGCCATCCGGCGGCGTCGTGCTGATCACCGGGGCGAGCGGCTTCATCGGCTCCTCGCTGGCGCGACGGCTCTGCCGGGACGGCTACCGGGTGCGCTGCCTGGTGCGCGAGAGCAGCGACACCGGCGTGCTCGCCGGCCTGCCCGTGGAGCTGTGCACCGGCACGCTCGCCGACCCCGCCTCGCTGCGCCGCGCGGCCGCCGGAGCCGACCGGATCGTGCACTGCGCGGCCATGGTCTCCGACTGGGGCACGGTCGCGGAGATCTCCGCGACCAACGTCGCCGGGACGATCAACGTGCTCGGCGCGGCCCGCGCAGAGGGCGTCGCACGGCTCGTCCACATCAGCTCCACCGACGTCTACGGGCATCCCGGCGGCGGACCGCTCCAGGAGCGCCACGCCCCGGCCGGCTTCGCCAACTGGTACGCCCAGACGAAGCTCGAAGCCGAGCGCGCGGTGCGGAGCGCCCAAGGCGAGAGCACGATCCTGCGCCCCGCCACCGTGTACGGCCCGGGCTCGAAGGAGCTCGTGGGCGAGATCGCACGGGCGCTCGAAGCGGGACACATGCTGCTCGTGGACCGCGGCCGCGCCGTGGCGGGCCTCTGCTACGTCGAGAACCTCCTCGACGCGATCGCGCTCGCACTCCAGGACCCCCGTGCCGCGGGCGAGACCTTCAACGTCAGCGACGAGCTGAAGGTGACGTGGGCGCAGTTCACCGGCGACCTGGCCGCGGGGCTCGGCGCTCCGCCGGCAAGGCTGAGCGTCCCCTACCGGCTCGCCGCCGCGATCGGCACCGGGCTCGAGCACGGCTACCGCCTCGCGCGCCGGGCCGGCGGCCTGGAGCTTCGCCCCCTGCTCTCCCGCCAGGCGGTGCAGGTGCTCGGACGCGACCAGCGCTTCAGTGCCGCGCACGCGCGCGAGCTGCTCGGCTGGGAGCCCCGCGTCGGCTACGAGGAGGGACTCCGGGCGACACTGGCGTGGCTTCGCGACCGGCGCGCCGAACGCGGCCGCCACGCTGCCGGACCGGCCCGTGGCGCCGGGAAGGACGGCGCGGGCGCCGGCGTCTAGATTCGCAAGATGCGCATCCACGCACTGAGCACCGGCACCGTGCGGGTCAAGCGCTCGTTCCTCTTCCCGCGCGAAGGGGCGCGGCGCCAGCTCGACCTGCTCCTGCCCGGGCCGTTCTCGCAGGAGCTGCCGATCCACCTGTGGGCGATCGAGCACGAAGGCCGGTTGACGCTCGTCGACACGGGCGAGACCGCCGCCGCGCGCGACGTCCCGTTCGCCCGCTTCGACGTCGCGCGCGAGCAGGAGCTCCCCGGTGCCATGCGGGCGGCCGGCCTGAAGCCGGCCGACGTGGACGAGGTCGTCCTCACCCATCACCACGGCGACCACGTCGACGGGACCGTGCACGTGCCCGCGCCGGTACGGATCCACGCCGAAGAGCTCGCGCACCTCGAGTCGTCCTCCTCGCGCGTGATGCGCCGGCTGCTGCGCCAGCCGCTGCCGCCCGGCTTCGCGCCGGCGCCCTTCGAGCTGGACCATGCACCCTTCGGCGCCTTCCCGCGCAGCATGGCGCTGTCGGCTGACGGGCGCATCGTCGCCGTCCCGACGCCGGGGCACACGCCGGGGCACATCTCGGTGATCTGCATCGACGACGACGGGCGCCACGTGATGCTCGCCGGCGACGCGACCGACACCCTCGAGCAGCTGCACGCAAGGCGCGCCGACGCCGTCGCTCCCGACCCGGCCGTGCACCGCGAGACGCTCGGGCTGATCCTCGACCACTGCGCTGCGCATCCGACGGTTTACCTGCCCTCGCACGACCCGGGCTCCGCGGAGCGACTGTGCGAGAGCACGACCGTCGAGACCGGTGCGGGCGCCGCCGCCGCACCGTCCTTGTGACGAGGCGCGCCGCCGCCTACTGACCCGCGCCGTAGGCGAGCCCGTCGCCCGCCAGCGCGCCGGCGGGCGCGCGCAGCAGCGTGAACCAGACGTTCTTGCCGTCGCCGCGCGGCTCTACGCCCCAGTTCTCGGACATCGCCTCGACGATCATCAGGCCGCGGCCCGACGGCTCGGTCGGTCCGGGGGACAGCGGGCGCGGCCGGCCGCCACCGCTGTCGCGGACGTCGACCCGGATCTGCTCGCCGACGCTCACGCTGACGTCGAAGCCCGTGCCGGCGTGCCGGACGCAGTTGCTCGTCAGCTCGGAGGCCATCAGCTCGGCGGCGTCGATCAGGTCTCGGTTCTCCCCCGCGAGCACGCCGCGCACGAAGTGGCGCGCCGCCGTCACGGCCTCGGGCCTGCACTCGAAGCTCCGCGCGGCGGTCACGGCTCCACCTTCAGGACGTCGGTGAGCCCGGTCAGCTCGATCACCCTGCGCACGGCCGTGTTCGGGTTGCGCAGGCGCACCGTCGGAACGCGCCCGGCGGCACCGAGCAGGACCGCGATCCCGGCGCTGTCCATGAAGCGCAGGGCGCTCATGTCGAACGTCAGCTCGTCCGGCCTGGAGGCTGCGACCTGATCGACGGCGCCGCGCAGCTCGCCGACGCTCGAGATGTCGAGATCGCCGGAGACCGCGATCACGGCGCCGCCCGACTCGTCGGCGCGCGTCTCCACCCCCAGCGGGGCGCTGTTGCCGCTTTCCTCTAGTTCTGCCATTGGATGCTCACCAGGGCGGTGTCGTCACGGTGATCGTCCGACGTCAGGTCGCGCGCGAGCTTCGCAAGGAGGTCGTCATCGCCGAGGTGCTCGCGCATCGCCATCTCCCGCAGTCGCGAGAGCCCCTCGTCCAGTACCTCGCCCCGCCGCTCGACGAGCCCGTCCGTGAAAGCTACCAGCGTCGACTTCGGAGGAACCGTGACCGTCGCTTCCCGGAACGGTGCCGAATGTGGGAACCCGATCGGGGGCTCCGCTTTGAGGCTCACGAACTCGCCGCTCCCCCCGGAGAGCAGCAGCGGCGCGAGGTGACCGGCGCTCGAGAGGGTGAGGCGGTGGGAGTCGATGTCGATCAGCGCGCACAGGACCGTCGCGAAGTAGTCGTTCTCGCCCGAGCTGACGAAATCGGACAGCTTCGCCAGCACGGCGCCGGGGCGGTGGTCCTCGGCCACGTAGGCGAGCGTCGCATGGCGGACCAGCGCCATCGTCGTGGCCGCCTGCACGCCGTGACCGGACACATCGCCGATCACGAGCAGCACGTGACGGTCGTCGATCGCGACGACGTCGTACCAGTCCCCGCCCACGTCTCCGCCGCGCTGCGCCGGCACGTAGCGCGCGCTCACCCTGAGCCCGGGAAGGCGCGGCAGCTTCGATGGCAGCAACGCCTGCTGCAGCGTCTGCGCGATGCTGCGCTGCTCGATGTAGCGCTCACGGTTCTCGGCGGCGAGCTTGTCGAGCTCGGCCGCCAGCTGCTCCGCGCGCGCCCGCCCGCGTGCAAGGCGCTCGGTCAGCAGCGCCGCCGCCAGCGAGATCGCCACGCCGACGATCGCGATCAGCCACGGCAGGCTGTGGAAGAACGAACCGCCGAGCGAACCGCGCGGCGTGATCGCGATCGTGAACGACCCGGATCCGAACGGGAGCACGTTGCTTGCTTTCAGCCCTTTGAACGGCAGCTGCTTTGCGCTCGTCAGGATCAGCTGTGAGGGTTTCTGGCCCCGGCCGAGGTAGACCGCGTAGTCGAGGTCGGAGAAGGCGCTGTTGCTCTCCAGCCGCGAGCGCCGGTTCGCGGGCAGCGGGCTTTCCGCGAACACCGCGTAGTGGCCCGCCCCGGTGCCCAGCGCGTACTCGAAGCCCAGCGACGGTGGCACCGCCCCCAGCCTCCCCACCATGTTCAGCACGCCCGGGTGGCCGGCGAGCGCGCGCACCTGTGCGGCGCGGGTCGCCGTCGCGGCGGTCGCGACGCCGAGCGTCGCGCGCGGCGTCGACGTGGCGCCGCCCAGCGGCCACAGCGACAGCGACGCGAACTGCCCCTTGGGCCCGACATACGGCTTCGTCAGCGCACGGAACCGCGCCGGGTCGCCCCCGGTCGCGTCGGCGAGCGCCGCCGCCGAGGCCAGCGGCGTCTGCACGCTCTGCGTGGCGCTCGCGAGCACGAGGCTCAGCTCGCGTACGCGCAGGTTGAGCAGGCGGCGCTCGTTGTGCCGGTAGAGCACGCCCGACGCGACCGCGAGGCCGGCGGTGATCACGAGGCCGAGCGCGAGCGCGAGCAGCGCGGCGCCCGACGGACGCAGCGACCGTCGCCGCGCGGCGATCGCAACCGTCTCGACGGCCCCGCCGTCCGCGAGCGCGCCCGGTGCGGGCGCGGAGCCTTCAGCGATCATGCGGGCGAATGTACGCCTTCGCGGGGACAGGCGTCCGCGACGCGCACGAGGAGGGGATCGATGCGCGTCGCGAGCACCATAGCCAGCGTGCCCCTCCTCCTTCGAGTGCTGCCGGGGTCGGAAGAGCGGCGGGAGGCGCCTCGAGAAGAGGCCTCCGGAGATGTCTGTACCCGCGCCGTGCCGCGTCTCAAACACGGATGTAGACTCGGCCGTTGTTGAGCACGACCGCGGACGCCGCCACTGCTCCGGCGCAGGCGCGCGCCACAAGCGCGCTGAGGAAGCTCGTCCCGATCTGGTCGCCCGCGGCAGCGCTGCGCGCGGTGCGAACGACGATCGTCGCCGCCGGTCTGTTCGCGCTGACCGACGAAGTGCTCGGCAACCCGCAGGTGGCGACGTTCGCCGCCTTCGGCAGCTTCGCGACGCTGCTGCTCAGCTCCTTCGGCGGGACCGTGCGCGACAGGCTCCGGGCACACCTCGGGCTGGCGCTGGCCGGCAGCGCGCTGCTGACGATCGGCACGCTCGTGAGCGGCTCGGTGCTGCTCGCCACGCTCGTGACGCTGCCCGTCACGTTCGTCGTGTTCTACGCGGGCGTGCTCGGCCCGAACGCCGCCTCCGGGGGGATCGCGGCGATGCTCGCCTACGTGCTGCCGGTGGCCTCGCCGGGCACCGCCGCGATGATCCCCGACCGGCTGGCGGGCTGGTGGCTCGCCTCCGTGGTGGGCACCGCCGCGGCGGTCACGATCGCGCCGCGGGCCGGCGCGAACCCGCTCCGCGCGGCGCTCAGGAGCAGCGTCGACGCGATCGCCGACGCGATCCGGGCGGGGCTGGACGGCGCGCCCGTGCAGCAGCCGCTCGAACGCTGCATGGCCGCCAAGCACGACCTGCTCGGCGTCTTCACCGCCACGCCCTACCGGCCCCTGGGCCTCGCCGCGCCCGACCAGGCGCTTGCCAACGTGGTGCAGCTGGTCGAGTGGTGCACAGCGCTGGTGAGCGACGCGCTGCACGAGCGCGCCGACCTGCGCGACGCGCCGGTACTGCTCCGCGAGCTGCTGGCGGACGTGCGCGACGGTGCTCGACGAGATCCGCGCGCTGTTCGAGGGCTCACGCCAGGAGCCCGAGCTCGGGCGGCTCGAGGCCGAGCGGGAGGCGGCTCTCGCCACGGTCGGCTCCCTCGCGCCCTCCGGCGGCGACTACCGCCGCGAAGCGCAGACCGGCTTCCACGCCCAGGCGCTCGCTGTCGCCGTGCTCGCGACCGGCGCCGACGCGCTCGTCGCCGAGCGGCTGGTGACACCCGGCGAGCTCGAACACCGGCGACGCGAGTTCGCCGGCATGCTCCAGCTCGCGAGCGCCGGGCGCGGCACCGGCCGGACGAGCACCGTGCTGCGGCACGCGAGCGTGCGCTCGGTGTGGTTCGTGAACAGCCTGCGCGCCGCCGCCGCGCTGTCCGCGGCGGTGCTCGTCGCCGAGGTCAGCAGCGTGCAGCACGGCTTCTGGGTCGTGCTCGGGACGCTCTCGGTCCTGCGCACGAACGCGTCCGCGACCGGATCGACAGCGCTCAGCGCGCTCGCCGGCACCGTGGCCGGATTCGTGATCGGCGGCGTGCTGCTGGTCGTGATCGGCGCCGAATCGCAGGCCCTGTGGGCGGCGCTTCCCGCTCGCGATCTTCGTGGCGGCCTACGCGCCCGGAACGGCCCCGTTCGCGCTCGGCCAGGCGGCCTTCACGGTGACGGTCGCGGTCCTGTTCAACCTGCTCGTGCCGGTCGGCTGGAACGTCGGCATCGTGCGCATCGAGGACGTCGCGCTCGGCTGCGCGGTCAGCGTCCTGGTCGGTGTGCTGCTGTGGCCGCGGGGCGTCGGGGCCGTCGTGGCCGACGACCTCGCGGACTGCTTCCGTGTCGGCGCGTCGTTCCTGCGCGAGGGCATCGACTGGACGGTCGGCCTCCGCGACGGCCCACCTGAGGAGGCCTCGGCCGCGACGACGACTGCGCGTGCGGCTGGACGACGCGCTGCGCGCGTTCCTCTCCGAGCAGGGCACGAAGCGGCTCGCCAAGCAGGAGCTCTGGCGGCTCGTCGGCGGGACGCTGCGGCTGCGTCTCACCGCCTACGCGGTCGCGACGCTGCCGCCCGAGCCGGAGGCGGTCGCGAGCGCCCGCGGCGCGCTCGACCGGCGCGCGTCCGCGATCACCGGCTTCTACGACCGCCTCGCCGGGCTGCTCGAGCCCGCGCGCGGCGCCGCGCCACCGGCCCTGGAGCCGCCGCACCTGGGCGAGGACACCGTCGTCCACGAGGGGCAGGGCTCGCGTTACACGGTCTGGCTCTGCGAGCACCTCGACCACCTCGCCGACCACCTCGCCGAGCTGATCGCGCCCGCCGAGCACGTCGCGCAGCTGCGCCGCGTCCCCTGGTGGCGCTAGGAGGCCGCGGTGCCGGGCTGCGTCGTGCCCGAGGAGCTCTGCCCGACCACGAGCTCCTCGATCTCGTCCAGCGCCTCGCCCATGTAGATCGCCAGGCGCTGCAGGTGGGGAACCGTGTCGCGCGCGCCGGTGAAGCCGAAGTTCAGCGTGCCGGCGTAGCTGACGCAGGTGATGTTGAGCGCGTTCCCCTGCGTCAGCAGCGACAGCGGGAACAGCGAGTCCAGCCGCGAGCCGTCCGTGTAGAGCGGCTCGGTGGGGCCCGGCACGTTCGAGATCCCGACGCTGAACGGCGCGGGCGCGTGGCCTCCGAGCCCGAGGATCAGCCCGGCGATGTACGGCGCGTTCAGCAGCAGCGTGTAGGAGGTCCGCGCCTCGGACGGAAGCCGGCTGAGGTGGCGCTTGGCCTCCGCCGTCGAGCGCGCGACCGTCCGCAGCCGCTCGAGCGGGTCGGCGACGTTGGTGCCGAGCTCGGCGATGATGAACGCGATCGAGGTGCCCATCGACTGGTCCTCGGCCTCGCGGATGTTGACGGGGATCCCGGCCGTGAGCGGCCGGTCCGGGAGCCGGGCGTGCTCCTCCAGGTAGCGGCGCAGGGCGGTACCTGAGAGGTAGAGGACGATGTCGTTCAGCGTGTGGCCGCCCGCGCGCGCGATCCGCTTCACGCGCTCGAACTCGTACTGCTGGGTCGCGAAGCGGCGCTGTCCGGTGATGCGCTCGCCGAGCACCGACTCCGGCCCGCGGTAGGGCGCCTGCAGCGGGCGGGCGTCGACGGCGGCGAGCGCGAGGTCGAGCCCGGCTCGCGAGAGCCCGACGGCCGCGGTTGCGCTCTCGCGCGCGAGCGCGACCGGCACCCGCAGCGGGTTGGAGGACCCCTCGTCGTCCTCGGTCTCCGTCTCGCGCGGCGCGCGGGCGCCTTCGCCCACGGTCCAGAAGGAGGGTGTGCCCGGCTCCTTGGGGTCGCTGGAGAGCGCGCGCATGATCAGGCGCATGCCGCTGATGCCGTCCACGAGCGAGTGGTGGATCTTGCTGTACATCGCGAAGCGGTTGCCTTCGAGGCCCTCGATCAGGTGGACCTCCCACAGCGGCCTGTGGAGGTCGAGCTCGTTGCTGTGCAGTCGCGAGACGAGCACCCCGAGCTCGCGCTGGCCGCCGGGGTGCGGCAGCGCGGAGTGGCGCACGTGGTAGTCGAGGTCGACGTCGTGGATCTCGCGCATCAGCGGCAGGCGCGAGCCGACGAGCGGCGCCTGGAGGAGCTGCAGGTTCCACGGCGGGGGCACCGCGCGCTTCGCGCGCATGCGCGCGAACAGCGTCCGCAGGTAGTCGTCGGGCGCGTCGTCGGGCAGCGTGAACTCGAACAGGCCGCCCACGTGCATCGGCGTGTCGCGCGACTCGATCGCGAGCCAGGCTGCATCGACGGGCGACAGGCGCCGCACCCCTACTCCTTCCTCCCCTCCTCGACCGGTGGATCGGTCGCGTGCAGCCTAGCTGCTGCAGGCCCCGCGCACCGCCGGGGGTGAGGACACCGCTCGCGCGAGCTGCTCGCTAGCGCCGCGTGAGGACGACGACCGGGATCTCGCGCGAGGTGCGCTGCTGGTAGGCGTCGTAGTCGGGCCAGACCTCTGCCATCAGCCGCCACAGGCGCTCGCGCTCCTCGCCCTCGGCGACCGAGGCGCGCACCGGGATCTCCTCGTCGCGGACCTCGATCGTGGCGTCGGGGTCGGCCTGGAGGTTCTCGAACCAGGACGGGTGCTCGGGAGCCCCGCCCTTGGAGGCGACGACGATCCAGCGATCGCCGTCGGTGCGGTGGATCAGCGGCGTCGTGCGCGGCTCGCCGCTGCGCCTGCCGCGCGTCGTGAGCAGCAGGATGGTGGTGCCGCGCCAGTCATAGCCGCGCTCGCCCCCCGTCTCGCGATACACGCGGACGTGCTCGGCGCCGAAGAGGTCGTCGTCGGGACCGCTCATCCGCCCGCAGTCTAAACGCGGTTACCGATTCGTGGCGAACCCTCGCGAAAGGAACCGCGAGGCCCTATGATGCTCCGATCCGGGGGTCACGAGGGCGACGCGACCGGCGCGTCGGGTGATCCTGGGGGGACAGCTGGGGAGACATGGCAGCGAGCGGCAGCAACGGACGCAGGTCGCGCAGGACCCGCAGACGCACGGGGGCTCGGCACGCGGGCCGCGTGCTGCTCGTCCTCGCCGCTCTGGCGATCGCGGTTCTCGCATCCGCGAGCGCGGCGAGCGCCGACACGCTCGCCAAAGTCACGCAGCAGCCGGCGAACGCAGACGGTCGAAGCCGGCGCGCCCGCGAGCTTCACCTCGACGGCCACCGCGACCCCGACGCCGACGGTGCAGTGGGAACTCTCGACCAACGGCGCCGCGACCTGGAACCCGATCCCGGGCGCCACCTCGACGACCTACTCGATCGCCAAAACGGTCGCGTCCGAAAACGGATACGAGTTCAGGGCCGTGTTCAAAAACGGCGCCGGCCCGGTCGCGAGCAAACCGGCGACGCTGACCGTGACCGAAAAACCGTTTGTCACCCAGCAGCCCGCCGACGCCTTCGCGGGCGAAGGCAAAGAAGCGAGCTTCGACCTCGCACGGCTTCGGGCTCGCCGGCGCCGACGATCCAGTGGATGGAGTCCACCGACGGCGGGGCCACCTACAAAACGATCTCCGGCGCCACCACCAACACGCTGACGCTGAACAACATCGGCAAAGTCGATGGACGGCTGGAAATTCCGCGCCGTCTTCAAAAACAGCACCGGGACCGCCACGAGCGAAGCGGCGACGCTGCACATCATCAACCCGCCGCACATCGAACAGCAGCCGCTGAACACGACCGTCACGGAAGGCGAAGCGGCGCAGTTCCACACCATCGCCACGGGCAACCCGGCGCCGGCGGTGCAGTGGGAACTCTCGACCAACGGCGGCTCGACCTTCACGCCGATCGAAGGCGCAACCAACGAATTCCTGACCGTACCCGCGACGACCCCTTCGGAGAGCGGCTACCGCTATCGCGCGGTGTGGACCAACCTGGGCGGCAGCGTCACGACCTCCGTGGCGACGCTGACCGTGATCGGCGTGCCCAAAGTCACGCTGCAGCCGGTGAACGCGATCACGCTGGCCGGCGGAACCGTGAGCTTCACGGCGGAAGCCACCGGCAGCCCCGCGCCGACGGTGCAGTGGGAAGTCTCCACCGACGGCGGCGCCACGTTCACGCCGATCGGGGGCGCGACCGGGAACACGCTGACGATCTCCAACGCGCAGGTCGAGCGAAAGCGGGCGGCTGTTCCGCGCGGTGTTCAAAAACACGGCCGGCACCACCCCGAGCGAAGCCGCGCTGCTGACGGTCGCGACCACCGACTACCGCGCGTACGGCTGGGGGAACAACAAAGCCGGCCAGGCCGGGGTCGACTCGGGCCTGAACGAAATCCCGACCCCGACGCCCATGCCGGGCCTCGAATTCGTCACGCAGGTCGCCGCGGGCAGCCGCCACGGCCTCGCGCTGCGGGCCGACGGAACGGTCGAGTCGTGGGGCGCGAACGCCCACGGGCAGCTCGGCAACGAAGGCGAGACCGGCGACCGGCGAGCCCGGTGATCGATCGAACACCTGGGCGGGGTCACGGAAGTCGCGGCCGGCGACAGCCACAGCCTCGCGCTGCTCTCGAACGGGACCGTGATGGCGTGGGGCGACAACGAAAGCGGCCAGCTCGGCAACGGCAAAACGACCGACAGCGAAGTGCCGGTCGCGGTCAAAGACCTGAGCGGCGTCACGGCCATCGCCGCGGGTGAAGAACACAGCTTGGCGCTGCTCTCCAACGGCACCGTGGTCGCGTGGGGCAAGAACGAAGAAGGCGAGCTCGGGACCGGCAACACGGGATCGAGCAACACCCCGGTCGCGGTCAAGAACCTGGAAAACGTCACGGCGATCGCCGCCGGAGGCGACTTCAGCCTGGCGCTGCTGAGCGACGGCACGGTCGTCGCCTGGGGCTCGGACGCGCGCGATGAGCTCGGGAACGAAGCATTCCTGGTGGAAGAAGAAGAATCGGAACGCGAAGCTGAAGGCGGCATCTTCAGCGACGTGGCGATCCCGGTCGACGGGCTCTCGAACGTGAAAGCGATCTCCGCGGGGCTCAACCACGGGCTGGCGCTGCTGCAGGACGGCACCGTGATGTCCTGGGGCGACGACAGCGCCGGCGAGCTCGGCAACGGGGCGATCGAAGAACGGAACGACAAAGCGGGGCCGATTCCGGGTCTCTCCGGCGTGAGCAAGATCTCCGCCGGCGAAAAGCTCAGCGCAGCGGTGCTGTCGAACGGCACCGTCATGACCTGGGGCGCCAACGAACTGGGCGGCCTCGGGATCGGCGAAACGGGCCCGCCGAGCGATGTCCCGGTCCAGGCGCACAACATCGCGCAGGTGGCGGGCGTCTCCGTCGGCGCCGGCGAGGTCCTGGCCTACGGCGAAGCCGGCCCCGTCGTCTCGAAAGTGTCGCCGAACGAAGGTCCGGTTGCGGGCGGCACCACGGTGACGATCACCGGCAGCAACTTCGGCGGCGCGAGCGCCGTCCACTTCGGCTCCGCGAGCGCGACGTCGTTCACCCTCAACTCCCCGGGATCGATCACGGCCACCGCGCCGCCCGGTACCGGCTCCGTCCACGTCTCGGTCACAACCGCGACGGGCACGAGCGCGCCGGGCTCCGGCAACACGTTCGCCTACCGCACGCCGCCCACCGTCACGAAGATCTCGGTGAAGAAGGGTCCGGCCACCGGCGGCACCGCGGTGACGATCACGGGGACCGACTTCGGCAGCGCCACCGGCGTGAGCTTCGCGGGCGTGCCCGCGACGAGCTTCAAAGTCGTGAACATCGTGACCATCGAAGCGGTCGCGCCGCCCGGCGTGGCGGGACCCGCCGACGTCCAGGTCACGAACGTCGGCGGCACGAGCGCGCCGACGAAGAAGGACCAGTTCCGCTACGCGCCTGAGATAGAAGGCGTCTCGCCCGCGAACGGCCCCGAGGCGGGCGGCAACACGGTCACGATCACCGGCGCCGGCTTCGTCGTGGGCACCGGCACCGTGAAATTCAAGTTCGGCAAAGTCGCCTCGAAATCGGTCCAGTGCTCGAGCTCGACGACCTGCACGGCGCTCGTGCCGGCCGCCCAAGCGCTCGGCACGGTCGACATCCAGGCGCTCGCCAACAAAGGCAAGAGCACCGCGGTCGCGGGCGACCGCTACACCTACGAATAGGGCGGCGTCGCTCTCAGCCGGTGTAGACGCGGGCGAGCGACTCGGCGACGCAGACCGGCTTCTCGCCGCCCTCCCGCTCGAAGGTCAGCTCGGTGATGATCTGCGCGCCGCCGGGGATCTCCTCGACGGATGCCAGCACGGCCCGCATGCGGACCTTGCCGCCGACCGGCATCGGCGCCGGGAAGCGGACCTTGTTCAGCCCGTAGTTGACCCCGAACGCGAACCCCTCGAAGGTGAACATGTCATACGAGAAACGGGGCGCCAGCGACAGCGTGTAGTAGCCGTGCGCGATCGTGCCGCCGAACGGGCTCTCCCGCGCGCGCTCGACATCGACGTGGATCCACTGGTCGTCGCCGGTCACGCGTGCGAACTCGTCGATCGCCTCCTGGGTCACGTGGTGCCAGTCGCTGACCCCGAGCTCCTTGCCGACGTACTCCTGGACCTGATCGAGCCCGGTGAGCGTGAGCATCGTTGTCGTCCCTCCTCGGTTTGCTTGGTGCGCGAGGCCGTGCACCCTACATGCGCGCGCCGGCCGACGCGAACGGCGTCGCGTAGCGCAGGAACGGCTCGATCTCCAGCCCGCGTCCGGTCACCTGCTCGACCAGCGGGAGCGTGTCGAGGCGGCGGCCGTAGCGGTGCACGTTGGCGCCGAGCCAGTCCTTGATCGTGTCCACGTCGGCGCGGCCGAGCGCATCCGCGCGCGGCCCCTCCGCGCGCTCCAGCGTCTCCCACAGCGAGGCGGCGATCAGACACCCGAGCGCGTAGCTCGGGAAGTAGCCGAACGCGCCCTCGCTCCAGTGCACGTCCTGCAGGCAGCCGAGCGCGTCGCTGGGCACTTCGACGCCGAGCAGCCGCATCATCCCTTCCCGCCACGCCGCCGGCAGGTCAGCGACCGCGAGCTGGCCGTCGATCAGCGCGAGCTCCAGCTCGAAGCGCAGCACGATGTGGAGCGGGTAGGTGAGCGGGTCCGCGGAGACGCGGATCAGCGACGGCTCGACCGCGACGATCGCCTCGTGCAGCAGCCGCGGGCTCCACGTCGTAGCCGCCGGCCGCGAGCTCGGAGGCGAGCACCGGGGCGAAGGCGGGATGGCGCGCGACGTGGTTCTCCCAGAGCTTCGACTGCGACTCGTGAATCGACATCGAGGTGCCGGTGCCGAGGTTCGTGCGCTCGAGCGCAGGGTCGATCTGACGCTCGTAGAGCGCGTGCCCGAACTCGTGGAGCGAGCTGAGCAGGGACTCGATGCCGCCGTCCTCGTAGCGCGTCGTGATGCGCTGGTCGTTGCGCGCCGTCGAGGTCGAGAACGGGTGCGCGGAGACGTCGACGCGCCAGCCCTCGTCGTCGACGCCCACGCGGCGCAGGATCGACTCGACCGCGGCCTGCTGGGCCTCGCGCGGGACCTCGGGGCGCGCGACCGGCCCGTGCGCGCGTGCCGCCTCTACGAGCGGCGCAAGCTGCTCGCCGAGCGCGCTGAACAGGCGCCGCAGCTCCTCGGTGCGCAGGCCGTAGTCGAAGTCGCTGAGCAGGGCCTCGTAGGTGCCCTGGCCCTCCTCGGCGACGCACTCGCCGTAGGCGCGCGCGAGCTCGAGGTTGCGTTCCAGCGCCGGCGCGAAGGCGGCGAAGTCGTCCTCGGCGCGGGCGGCGCGCCAGCGCTCGTGGCCCTCGGAGTGCGCCTCGGAGAGCTCGGCGGCGAGATCGGTCGGCACACGCGCCGCGCGCTCCCAGTCGCGCCGCGCGATCCGCACGAGGTCGGCGTCGAGCGGACCGAGCTCGCGGCCCTCGAGCTCACTCAGCCAGCCGGCGATCTCCGGTGCCGTAGCCCGCTCGTGCCCGATCCGCGCCAGCGTGCCCAGCTGATGGCCACGCTGCGGCGCGCCTCCCGCGGGCATCGTCACGAGCTGATCCCATGTCGCGAGCGCGTCGAGCGCGCGCACGTCCGCCAGCTCGGCGAGCCGCCCGCGCAGCAGCTCGAGCGCGTCCGGCGTCGCGGCGCTCACGCGGGCGCGGCGACTTCGGCGCCGCTCGCCTGTGCCCCGTTATGGGGTGCGGCCGCAGCCGGCTCGGCGAGCGCACGACCGTGACGGATCAGATCCGCCGCCCGCTCGGCCAGCGCGATCGTCGGCGCGTTGGTGTTGCCACGCGGCACCGTCGGCATCACCGAGGCATCGACCACGCGCAGTCCCTCGATGCCGTTGACGCGCAGGTCAGGGTCGACGACGGCCCCGGGGTCGCTGCCCATGCGGCAGGTGCCGACGGGGTGGTAGATCGCGAACGTGGTCTTCGCGACGTGTGCGCGCACCGCCTCGTCGCTGTCGCCCATTCGGAACGTTGTAGGGCTCGGCGCAGTACGGCTGCAAAGCCTCCTGTGCGGCGATCTCCATCGTCAGCCGCACGCCGGCGATCATGCGCTGCATGTCCTCGCCGCGCGAGTAGAAGTCGTTGCGGATGATCGGCTTGGCCGTCGGGTCCTTGGAAGCGAGACGCACCGTGCCGCGGCTGTCCTCGGTGAGCAGGCACGGCGAGAGCCACACGCCGTGCGCCTCGGGGTCGCGCGTGCCTTCGTCGATGATCTGCAGCGGCACGGCGTGGAACTGGATGTCCGGGGCCGGAGCGCCGGCGCCGACCCGCGCGAAGCCGCCGGCCTCGGCGAAGTTCGAGGCGAACGCCCCCGTCTGCTCGGCTTCGTAGCGCTCGAGCGTCTCGGGCTCCAGCGCGAGCAGCAGCGACTCGGGCTCGGGCGTCGTCCACACCAGCTGGGACGCCGGGTGGTCTGAGAGGTTCTCGCCGATCGCCGGCTGGTCGAGCAGCACCTCGATTTCACGCATCGTCAGGTGTTCGGGCTCGCCCAGCCCGGAGAGCATCAGGAGCTGCGGCGAGTTGTAGGCCCCGGCGGCCAGGAGCACCTCACGCTCGGCACGGAACTCCTGCGGCCGGCCCAGCTGGGAGGCTTCGACGCCGACGGCCCGCGTCCCCTCGAACAGGATCCGGTGCGCCTGCATGTAGGGCATCACGTCGAGGTTCGGCCGCTCGGAGGCCGGACGCAGGTACGCGACGGCGGCGGAGGCGCGCGTGCCGCCCCGCTGAGTCACCTGGTACATGCCGACGCCGTCCTGCTCGCCGTCGTTGAAGTCATCGTTTCGGGCCAGACCGGCCTGCACGCCCGCCTCGACGAAGGCATGGGTGATGCGGTTGTGCGAGCGCTCCTCGCTGACCGGAAGCGGCCCGCCGGCGCCGTGGAACGGCGAGGCGCCGCGCTCGTTGTCCTCGGCCTTGATGAAGTACGGGAGCAGGTCCGCCCAGCTCCACCCGGGCACCCCCCACGCGTCGTAGTCGAGCGGGTTGCCGCGGATGTAGACCATCGCGTTGATCGAGGATGAGCCGCCCAGCACGCGCCCGCGGGGCAGCACGATGCGCCGGCGATCGCAGTGCTCTTCGGGGGCCGAGTGGTAGTCCCAGTCGACCTCGGTCGCACCGAGCTGGAGGTAGCCGAGCGGCACGTGGATGTTCTCGTTGACGTCCGGCGGGCCGGCCTCGAGCAGCAGGACCCTGACCTCCGGGTCTTCGCTGAGGCGCGCTGCGAGCACGCATCCCGCTGACCCTGCTCCGACGATCACGTAGTCGTACATCCGACGCTCCCCTCTCACTGGGACGGGCACTTCCCGTGCGGCGACCATATCGGACCGCCGGCCGCGCGGCGCCCGCCGGCGGGATGATGATGGACGATGATCGGCTTCGGCACCTTGGCGGTGTTCGTCCTCGCCGGACTGGCAGGACCGCTGCTCGGCCTCTCACGGCGGTGGTTCGTCCCGGTCGTCGGCGGCGAGATCCTCGCCGGGGTGCTCGTCGGGCCGCAGGTGATCGGGGCGGTCGATCCGCACGCGCCTGCGATCTCGTTCCTCGGCGAAGTCGGCTTCGCGATGCTGATGCTCGGGGTCGGCATGCACCTTCCCCTGCGCGACCGCCGGTTGCTCTCATCGCTGCGCACGGGCGCGTTTCTGGCCGGGACCGTGGCCGTCCTCGCGGTCCCCGCGGGGCTGCTGGCGACGGCGATCGCCGGCAACTCGCACGCCGCGATCTACGCGCTCGTGCTCGCATCGGGCTCAGCCGCCGTGCTGCTGCCGGCGCTCCAGGAGGCCGGCGTCGAGGGGGTCCTCGCGCTGCCGGTGATGGCGCAGGTGACGATCGCCGACGTCTGCACGATCGTGGCGATCCCGATCGTCCTTCAGCCGTCGCGGATCTCGCATGCGGTCCTCGGCACCGCCCTCGTCGCGGCGGCAGCGGCGATCGTCGTCGGCCTCGCGCGCGTGATCGACAGGGGCAGCTCGGGCGGCTGGATCCGCGGCGTGCGCGAACGCTCCAAGCACCGCCACTGGGCGCTCGACCTGCGGCTGTCGCTGCTCGTGCTGTTCTTCCTCGCCTGGCTCGCACAGCGCAGCGGGACGAGCATCCTCATCGCCGGCTTCGGCGCCGGCGTGATCGTGGCGGTTCTCGGCGGGCCGAAACGGCTCTCGACGCAGGTGCGCGGCGTCGCCGACGGTTTCTTCGTCCCGCTCTACTTCGTCGTGCTGGGCGCGAGCCTCGACGTCGGCGCCCTCTTCTCGGACCCCTCGCTGCTCGCGCTCGCGGGCGCTCTGATCGTGCTGACGGTCGCGATCCGGCTGATCGCGACGCGCGTGGTGCGCACCGCGCGCGTCGGCGCGCTCGCGGCGAGCGCCCAGCTCGGCGTGCCCGCGGCGGTCGCCTCGCTCGGGCTCTCCGAGCACGTGATCAGCGACGCGACTGCGACGGCGATCATCGCGTCGGCGCTCGCGAGCCTCGCGGTCGGCAGTGTGGGCGTGGCGCTGATCGTGCGCCGCGAACTGGCCGCTCAGGCGGGAGTCGCCTCGACCTCCGCTTCCTCTTCGGCGCGCGGCGGCAGCGGCACGCCGGCAGCCGCGTAGGCCTCGGGCGCGTCGAGCGTCTCGGCCGCGAGGAGCGCCTGCGCAAGCGACTCGAGCTGGTCGCGGTGCTCGGAGAGCAGGGTCGTCACCTTGCCGTGGGCGTCCGCGACGATCCTCTTCGTCTCCTCGTCGATCAGCTCCTGGGTGTGCTCGGAGGTCTCGCTCACGCCCGGCAGCAGCGGCCCCTGCCCGTCCTGCGAGAGCACCGCCACGGGCCCGATCGCTTCGCTCATGCCCCACTTGCCGACCATCTGCCGCGCGATCTCGGTCAGCTGCTGGATGTCCGACTCCGCGCCGGTGGTGATCGTGTCGTAGACGACCTCCTCGGCCACGCGCCCGCCGAGCGAGACCTCGATCTTCGCCTGGAGCTCCTCGAGCGAGTAGGAGACGCGGTCGGCGTCGGGCGTCGAGAGCGTCACGCCGAGCGCCATCCCGCGGGGGATGATCGAGACCTTGCGCACCGGGTCGGCACCCTCGGTGAGCATGCCGACGAGCGCGTGACCGGACTCGTGGTAGGCGGTGCGCTCGCGGTCGGCCGGCTGGAGCAGGATGCCGCGGGGCGCACCGAGGAGGAGCTTCTCGAGCGAGTCGGTGAAGTCGCGCATCTCGACCTTGTCGTGTTCGCGTTTGGCCGCCAGCAGCGCCGCCTCGTTGGCGAGGTTCGCGAGATCGGCGCCGACCATCCCGGGCGTGCTCGCCGCCAGCTCGTCGAGGTCGACGTCGTCGGCGAGCGGCATCGAGCGCGTGTGGACCTTGAGGATCTTGGCGCGCCCGGCACGATCGGGAGGCTGCACGGCGACACGGCGATCGAAGCGCCCCGCGCGCAGCAGCGCCGGATCGAGGATGTCGGGCCGGTTGGTCGCGGCGAGCACGACGACGGCCTCCGCCGGTTCGAAGCCGTCGAGCTCCGTGAGGATCTGGTCGAGCGTCTGCTCGCGCTCGTCGTTGGCCCCGGTGATGGAGGCAGACCCCTGCCGTGAGCGCCCGATCGCGTCGATCTCGTCTATGAAGATGATGGAGGGGGCCGCCTCCTTGGCCTGGGAGAAGAGATCGCGCACGCGGGAGGCGCCCACGCCGACGATCGCCTCGATGAACTCGGCGGCGGAGATCGAGAAGAAGGCCGCGTGCGCCTCGCCGGCGACGGCGCGCGCGAGCAGGGTCTTGCCGGTGCCGGGAGGGCCGTAGAGCAGCACGCCGTGCGGCATGCGCCCGCCGAGCCGGCCGTAGCGGTCGGGGTTGCGCAGGAAGTCGACGATCTCCGAGAGTTCGGACTTCGCCTCGTCGATCCCCGCCACGTCGTCGAAGGTCACACGGATCGTCTGCGGGTCGACCCGTTTCGCGCGCGAGCGCCCGAAGTTGCCGAGCGCACCCGCCGCGCCACCTCCCGCCGCACGTTTGGCGAGCAGCACGAACAGCCCCACGATCAACAGCGTCGGGCCGAAGCCGAGCAGCAGCTCGACCAGGAACGACTGCCCCGGGTTGGGCGACTTGGCGTTGATCTCGACGCCCTTTTCCTGGAGCAGCGCCGAGAGCTGGCTGCCGTTCCAGAAGCTCGGCACCTGCGTCTGGAACAGCTTCGTGGGCGTCACCTTCTGGTCGCTGGGCGGATAGCGCAGCTTTTCCTTGTAGGTGCCTTCGACCGCGTCGCCGCGCGAGGAGATCGACTTGACCTTCTCGCCTTTGACCTGTTCGAGGAAGACGGGGCTGAACGGCACCGTGACGCGGCGTTCGCCCCCCTGCTGGAACAGCAGCACCGAGAGCCAGTTGAGCGCGATCAGCGCGAGCACGAACCACAGGAACCCCGGCCGGCGGTGCGGCGGGCGCCCGGGCGGCTGCGGGGGCATGCCGCGGCCGTCCGGCGCCGGCGCGACCTGCCAGCCGCGTTTGTCGCGCGGCAACGGCGGCCGGCCGTCGCTCTGCTTCGTCTCGGGCGCTTGGGGCTCGTCGGGCACCGCCCGCAATGCTACGCGGGCGGCCGCGCTGACGCCCCCGTGCGCACCCTGGGAAGATCGCGGGTGTGAGCGCGCCGGAGAAGCTGGGCGGAAAGGGATACGAGAAGGAGCTGCTGCGGCTGCAGACCGAGCTGGTCTTCATGCAGGAGTGGATCGTGGCCAACTCGCGCCGGCTCGTGGTCCTGTTCGAGGGCCGCGACACGGCCGGCAAGGACGGCGTCATCAAGCGCATCACCGAGTACCTGAACCCGCGCACGTGCCGCGTGGCGGCGCTGCCCACGCCGAGCGAGCGGGAGCGCACCCGCTGGTACTTCGCCCGCTACGCCGCCGAGCTGCCGGCGGCGGGCGAGATCGTGCTGTTCAACCGCAGCTGGTACAACCGCGCCGGCGTCGAGCACGTGATGGGCTTCTGCACCGACGAGGAGTACCAGGAGTTCCTGCGCTTCTGCCCGCAGTTCGAGCTCTCGATCCAGAACGAAGGCGTGATGCTCGTCAAGTACTGGCTCTCGGTCAGCGACGAGGAGCAGGAGCGGCGCTTCGAGAAACGGCTCCGCGACCCGCGCAAGCGCTGGAAGTTCAGCCCGGTGGACCTGCAGGCCCGCGCGCGCTGGGTCGACTACGCCGAAGCCAGGGACCACATGTTCGCGTGCACCGACAGCGACGCCAGCCCGTGGTACGTGGTCGAGGCCGACGACAAGCGCACCGCGCGCCTGAACCTGATCAGCCACCTCCTCTCGCGCGTTCCCTACGAGCGCATGGCGGCGCCGGCGCCGGTCGAGCTGCCGGCGCGCCAGCAGCGTCCCTACGAGCGCCCGCCCCGCCAGCTCGAACGCCACGTGCCCGAGACCTACGAGGTCGGTTGATGCTGATCCGCGGCCCGGGCGAGATCAGCGCCGCCTGGCTCGAGGAGGTGCTCGCGCGGCCGGGGCTCGAGGTGCTCGGCAGCGAGCAGATCGGCACCGGGCAGATGAGCCAGAGCCACCGCGTGCGCTTCACCGACAACGGAGGTGCCGAGGAGAGCGTCATCGTCAAGCTCGCCTCTGAGGACCCTGCGAGCCGGGCGACCGGCACCGGGATGGGCGCCTACTACCGCGAGGTCGCGTTCTACCGCGACCTCGCAGGCCGCCTCGGCGGAGCGGTGGCGGACTGTCATTTCGCCGGTTACGAGGACGGCGAAGGCTGGTTCACGCTCGTGCTCGAGGACGTGGAGGGCGGCGTCGGCGACCAGATCGCCGGCTGCAGCGCGGCACAGGCCGCGGCTCGCGCTCGCCGCGCTCGCGCGCGTGCAGGCGCCGGTGCTCGGAAGCGACGCTGTCGGTACCGCCGACTACCTCAACCTCCCCAACCCGCTCGACCAGGCTCTGCTGAGGAAGCTCCTCCCGGCCTTTCTCGACAGGTACTCCGAGCGGGTCGCGCCGGAGCACGCCGAGCTCTGCCGGCGTTTCGTCGCGAGCCTCGACGGATGGGCGGCCGACAGGCGACCGCCGCTCGGACTCGTGCACGGCGACTACCGCCTCGACAACCTGATCTTCTCCGACTCCGGCGTGACGGTACTCGACTGGCAGACCGTGAGCTGGGGGCCGCCGCTCGTCGACGCGACGTACTTCATCGGGGGCTGCCTCCCGGTCGAGGAGCGGCGCGAACACGAGCAGGAGCTGCTGCGCGGCTACCACGAGGAGCTGCTCGCGCTCGGGGTCAGCTCGCTGAGCTGGGAGCACTGCTGGGAGGAGTACAGGCGCTCCTGCTTCGCCGGGCTCGTGATGACGGTCGCCGCCTCGATGATCGTGCAGCGAACCGAGCGCGGCGACGACATGTTCCTCACCTGGTTCGAACGCAACGCCCAGCAGGCGCTCGACCTCGACGCGGTGGCGCTCCTCCCCGAGGCGCGCAGCGGCCCGCTGGAGCCGCTTCGGCCGGACCCCCTCGACGAGGGGCGGCACGCTCCCGGTCCCGAGGCTCTGTGGAACGAGAGCTGGTACTTCGACGCCGTCGCCGATGACGGTCAGCTCGGCGTCTACGTGCGGCTCGGCCGCCTGCCCAACCAGAACGTCGCGCTGTACTCCGCGTGCGTGTGCGGCCCTACTCGCCCGTCGGTGATGCTCGTCGACGCGGCGGCGCCGCTGCCGGCGGCCGACGACGACGAGCAGGCGATCGAGACGCCGCTGTTCACCGCCTCGCAGCGGTGCGAGGAGCCCCTGGAACGCTTCGCGGTGCGGCTGCGCGGCACCGGCTCGGCCTTCGAGGACTCCTCGATGCCGCTTCGCGGCGCGGCCGGCGAGCCCGTGGACGTCGAGCTCGAGCTCCTCTGGGAGACCGATGGCGTGCCCTACGCCTGGCGCGCCTCGACGCGCTACGAGATCCCTTGCCGCGTCCGCGGCGTGGTGCGCATCGGGGAGGAGACGATCGAGCTCGAAGGACCCGGCCAGCGCGACCACTCCTGGGGCTCGCGCGACTGGTGGGCGTTCGACTGGATGTGGAGCGCGATGCACCTGGAGGACGGCACCCACACCCACGCCGTCGCCCTGCCCGAGATGCCCGGCTTCGGCGTCGGCTACGTCCAGCGCGCGGGCGAGCTGGAGGAGATCCAGACGGTCGCGGCCGAGCACGAGCCGGGCGCCGGCGGCCTGTTCGGGCAGAGCAGGATCGTCTCGTCGCCTCCCGAGCTGCAGCTCGAGGTGGAGCCGGTCGCGTTCGGCCCCCTGCGGCTGGAGGCGCCCGACGGGCGCGTGTCGTTCTTCCCGCGTGCGATGTGCCGCGTGAATGCCGCCGACGGCAGGCGCGGCACCGGCTGGATCGAGTGGAACCAGGTGCAGCGCTAGGTCATCGAGGTCCGCCGGTAGGGTGCCCGCATGGAGCACCGATTCGCGGGGCCCCGCTACACCGTGGGGATCGAGGAGGAGCTGATGATCCTCGACGCGTCCACGCTCGACCTCGCGAGCGCGATCGACGCGATCCTCGGCGAGCAGCCGCCCCACGGGGAGGTCAAGCCGGAGCTGCTCGAGTCCGTGCTCGAGATCGCGACCTCCCCGTGCCCCGACGTGCCCTCGGCCGGCGCCGAGCTGGCGGCGCTCCGCGCGTTCGTGTCCGAGCACGCGGCCGGCCAGGGCCTGCGCATCGGCGCCTCCGGCACGCACCCGTTCGCGCGCTGGGAGGACCAGCGCGTCGTCAGCGACGACCGTTACCGCGGGCTGATCCGCGCGCTCGGCTTCGTCGCCCGCCAGGAGCTCGTGTTCGGGATGCACGTGCACGTGGGCATGGCCGACCCGGAGGAGACGATCCAGGTCGCCAACGGCCTGCGCCCGTACGTCCCGCTGCTGATCGCGCTGTCGGCCAACTCGCCGCTGTGGCGCGGCGAGCCGACCGGGCTCGCCTCGAGCCGCGTGCCGATCTTCCGCGCGTTCCCCCGCGTCGGGCTGCCGCCGCGCTTTCACTCCTGGAGCGACTTCCAGGCGCGCGTCCAGACGCTCGTCGCCGGCGGCGTGATCGAGGACTACACCTACCTCTGGTACGACGTCAGGCCCCATCCGCGGCTGGGCACGATCGAGATCCGCGCGATGGACTCCCAGACGCGCGTGGAGCACACGACCGCGCTCGCGGCCCTCGTCGTCTCGCTGGTGAAGCTGCTCACCGAGCGCACGCAGGCCGGCGAAGAGCCCGTCGACGAGCCCTGGGAGCTGATCGACGAGAACCGGTGGCTGGCGGCGCGCCACGGGATCGAGGCGGAGCTGCTCGACCACCGCGGGGGCGCCAGGCGCCCGGTGCGGGACCTCACAGCGGCGCTTCTGGAGGAGCTGCGCCCGCATGCCGAGGCGCTGCGCTGCTCCGAGCAGCTGGAGGGCATCGGCGACCTGCTGCGCGACGGCAACGGGGCACAGCGACAGCAGATGGTCTTCGAGGCGAATCGCGACCTGCACGAGCTGGTGGGCGAGATCGTCGAGCACACGGCGCCGGCGGGCTGATGGGAGAGCGCTTCGTCCACGAGCTGCGGGTCCGCTACGGCGAGTGCGACCCGCAGGGGATCGTCTTCAACGCCAACTACCTCCTCTACTTCGACGTCGCCTTCACGGAGCTGTGGCGCGAGGCCGTCGGCCCGTGGCTGGAGATGGTCGAGCGCGGCTTCGACGCGGTCGTCGCGCACTCCGAGCTCGACTTCCGCGCCCCGGCGCGCTACGACGACGTGCTGTCGCTGCCCGTGCGCGTCGTGCGGCTCGGGAGCACGGCGATCACGACCGAGATCGACGTCATGCGCGGCTCCGAGCTGCTCGTGGCGATGCGCGCGCGCCACGTGTGCGTCGCGACCGACACCTGGGAGAAGACCGACGTGCCGCCGTGGGTTCGCGAGGGGCTCGAGCGCTTCCTCGTGGACGAGGCGCAGCCGGCGTGAGCTGCTCTCAGCAGGCTCTCAGCTTTCGCTCAGCTGCCCCGAAGCGCCGAGCCCGATCCTTGCTCTCATGCAAGCGGAACGTGGGAGCAGCCTGATGAGCACGAGCGACGAGGGCCGGCATGGAGCGCCGGCCCGACCCACCTCATCGGAGGCCACCGGATCTCGCATCCTGGTCGTGGACGACGAGCCGAGCATCGTCGAGGTGATCTCGATGGCGCTCCGCTTCCAGGGCTTCGAGGTCGAGACCGCGGCCACGGGGCGCGAGGCGATCACCGCCGTGGAGCGCTTCAAGCCGCACCTCCTCGTGCTCGACGTGATGCTTCCAGACATCGAGGGGTTCGAGGTCGCGAACCGGCTCGGCGCGCAGCGCGCCGGCGTGCCGATCATCTTCCTGACCGCGCGCGACTCCACCGAGGACAAGGTCCGCGGCCTCTCCGGCGGCGGCGACGACTACATGACCAAGCCCTTCAGCCTCGAGGAGCTCGTCGCCCGCATCCGCACGATCCTGCGCCGCACCGGCCAGGCAGCCGCCGAGTCCGGCCGCCTGCAGTTCGCCGACCTGGAGCTCGACGAGGAGTCGCACGAGGTGCGCCGCGCCGGCGAGCCGATCGAGCTGACCGCGACCGAGTTCCGGCTGCTGCGCTACCTGATGCTCAACCCGCGCCGCGTGCTCACGCGCGCGCAGCTCCTCGACCACGTCTGGGACTACGACTTCGGCGGCGACGGGCGCGTGCTCGAGACCTACGTCAGCTACCTGCGCAAGAAGCTCGACGCGCACGGTCCCTCGCTGATCAGGACCGTGCGCGGAGTCGGCTACGGGCTGAGAGCGCCCAGATGATCGATTCCACAGCGGAACACGGCACACCGCCGTGGAATCAATCGTCTAGCGGCTGATGTCCTCCCTGCGCGCCCGCGTGCTCGCGAGCGTGCTGGCGCTCGCGGCCGCCGGGATGATCGCCGTCGCCGCCGTCACCTACGCCGAGCAGCGCTCCTTCCTCTACTCGCGCGCCGACCAGCAGGCGCGCTCGGCGGTGGGCGCCATCTCGCGGGTGCTCGACAACGCGGGGCTCCGGCCGCCGGGGTTCGCGCCCGGGGGCGAAGGCGGCGGCGGCTTCGGCGGCGGGCCCGGCGGCCACGGTGGCGGACCGGTCCTCCCGCCGGGCACCTACGGACAGCGCCGTGGCGCCTCAGGCGAAGTGATCGGCTCGCGGCAGATCGCCTACAGCTCGAGCGAACCTGTCCCGGCGCCGCCGAAGCTCCCGGCCGACGTCCCGCTCGAGACGATCTTCGAGGTCCCGTCGACGTCCTCCTCGGGACCGCACTACCGCGTCTATGCGCAGGGCGACCCTGAGGACACGGGCGTGACGATCGCCGCCGTGCCGCTGACAGACGTCGAACAGACGCTGGGGCGGCTGCTGCTCGTCGAGGGTCTCGTGATCGGCGGCGTCCTGCTGCTGCTCGGCGTCTCGGCGTTCTTCGTCGTCCGCCTCGGGCCTGCGCCCGCTGAGCCGCATCGAGGTCACCGCCGGGCAGATCGCCGCCGGCGACCTCTCGCGACGGGTGAGCCCCGCGACCACGAAGACCGAGGTCGGCCGCCTCGGCCTGGCCCTGAACGCGATGCTCGACCGCCTCGAGCAGGCGTTCGCGGCGCGCACCGCCAGCGAAGAGCGGCTCCGCCGGTTCCTCGCCGACGCCTCGCACGAGCTGCGCACGCCGCTCGCCTCGATCCGGGGCTACGCCGAGCTGTTCCGGCTCGGGGCGGTCCGCGACCCCGCGGGCACCGAGAACGCGATGCGCCGCATCGAGGAGGAGTCGAAGCGCATGGGCGTGCTCGTCGAGGACCTGCTGGCGCTCGCGCGCCTGGACGAGCAGCCCGAGCGCGAGCCCGCAGAGCGTCGACCTCGCGGCCCTGGCGCGCGACGCCGTGCACGACGCGCGCGCTCGCGCGCCCGAGCGGGAGATCTCGCTGAGCGCCGACGGCGCCGCGATCGTCTCGGGCGATCCGCTGCAGCTGCGCCAGGTGTTCTCGAACCTGCTCGGCAACGCGATCGTCCACACGCCGGCCGGAACACCGATCGAGGTCGCCGTGGACGGGAGCGGCGACAGCGTGACGGTGAGCGTCAGCGACCACGGGCCGGGCGTGCCCGAGGACGAGCGCCGAGCACCTGTTCGAGCGCTTCTGGCGGCGCGAGGGCGGCCGCGAGCGCGGACGCGCGGGCGCCGGGCTCGGCCTGGCGATCGTGCAGGGCGTGGTCGGCGCGCACCACGGCTCGATCGAGGTTCGCGACGTCCCCGGCGGCGGCGCGGCGTTCGTCGTCACGCTGCCGCGGCGCGACGGCGCCTGAAACGTTCCTCATCGGACCCTCAGGGAGCTTTGAGGAACCGCCGCTTTCCTCTCTCTCATGCACCTCGACCTCGCCACCGCGACGGGACCGCACATCTTCTGGATCACGAGCCGCGCCGCGGGCATCGCCGCGCTGATCCTCTCCAGCGTGAGCGTCTGCGTCGGCCTTCTGATGAGCGGCCGGCTGCGCGCCCGCCACGGAGCCGAGCTGCGCGTCGCGCACGAGGCGCTCTCCCTGGCGACGCTCGGCGCGCTCCTCGTGCACGGGCTGACGCTGCTCGGCGACTCCTTCATCCACCCGTCGCTCGCCGATGTGGCGCTGCCGTTCGTGAGCTCCTACAAGACGTTCTGGACGAGCATGGGCATCGTCGCCTTCTGGGCGCTCGCGCTGCTCGGGGGCTCCTACTACCTGCGCGCGAAGATCGGCGTGCAGCGCTGGCGCCGGCTGCACCGTCTCACCGCGCTCGCATGGGCGCTCGGCCTCGCGCACTCGCTCGGCGAGGGAACGGACGCGGGACAGACGTGGTTCCTGGCGATGACCGCGATCGTGGCGATCCCACCCCTGGCGCTGCTGGCGGTGCGCTGGACGCGCCGCGCGGCGATTCCGGCCGCGAGCACGGGCGCCCCGGCCCGCGCGGTCGCGGGGACCGGACGACCTGCGACGGAGGGGCCATGAGCGCCACCCCACCCGATCCGCGGCAGCCCGGCGACGGCCGGCTCGACCCTCGCGGCCTCGCCCGCGCCAAGCGCGAGGCGATGGCCGCGCGGGCACGGCGGATCCGCAGATGGGTCGCCGGCACGACCGTCACGCTCTTCGTCGTCGCGTTCCTGGTGGTCTACGTCCAGCTCGCCTCGGGCCACGACCCGGCGCTCACGGCAAACGCGGAACGCCGCGCCTCCGCCACCGAATCGGAATCCGGCACCTCCACCGAATCAGAAGCGGGCACGTCCAGCGAATCGGAATCCGGCACCTCCACCGAATCAGAAGCGGGCACCTCGACCGAAACCGAATCCGGGAGCTCCAGCGAATCCGAAGAAAGCGGCCCGTCGAGCCTCAGGACATCGCAGTCGTGAGCAGCGAGACCGCGCTGCGCTTCGACTGCTTCGGCGGCTCGTGCGGCGTCTACGTCGAAGGAGACACGGCAGCGGAGAGCGCCGCGCAGGCCGCCGCGCGGGCGAGAGCGAGCCTGCTGCTCTGGCACCGGCGCTTCTCTCGCTTCGAGCAGTCCAGCGAGCTCTCGCAGCTGAACGCGGACCCGCGCGAGCGCGTCCCGGTCAGCCCGCTGATGGGGCGTCTCGCCGCAGCGATCCGGGAGGCCGCCGAGAGCACCGGGGGGCTCGTCGACGCGACGCTCGTCCCCGAGCTCGTGGCCGCGGGCTACGGGCGCGAGCTGCCGCCCGTGCTGCCGCCGGCGCTGGCGGTGGCGCTGGCGCCGCGGCGCGCGCCGGCGGCACCGTCGCCCGCGCGCCGCTGGGAGCAGATCACCCTCGACGGCGACGTTCTCTGCCGTCCGCCCGGCCTCATGCTCGACAGCGGCGGGATCGCCAAGGGCCTCTTCGCCGACGAGCTGGCCGCCACGCTCTCGGCACACCGGAGCTTCGCGATCGACTGCGCCGGCGACCTCGCGATCGGCGGCGACGGCGACGTCGAGCGCCGCGTCGACGTCGAGAGCCCGTTCGACGGGACCGTCCTGCACACGTTCGCGGTGCCGCGCGGGGGCGTCGCCACCAGCGGGATCCTCGCGCGCAGCTGGCTGGGCGCCGACGGGCGCCCGGGACACCACCTGCTCGACCCCGCGACGGGGCGGCCCGCCTTCACCGGTGTGCTCCAAGCCACCGCGCTGGCGCCGAGCGCCCTGCTCGCCGAGGTCCACGCCAAGGCGGCGGTCCTGAGCGGTCCCGGCGACGCGCAGGCGCCGCCTGCCGTGGGGCGGCGCGCTCGTCCTCGACGACGGCAGGCTCGAGGTGGTCGAGCCCGTCTCCGGTGCGGCCGCCGCCGAGCCGACGCGCTAGCTCGCCTCGCCCGCGGGCTCGGCCCGGCGCGAGGATCTGGTCCCGAACACGGCGTTGCTGCAAGAGCGCAGCTCGGCGCCGCCGAGGCCGAACGCCGCAGCGAGCTGGGAGGTCAGCTGCTCGGGCGGCAGCGGCCGGGAGAAGAAGAATCCCTGGCCCAGCGCGCAACCGGTGGCGGCGAGGTACTCCATCGTCTCCTCGCTCTCGATGCCCTCGGCGACGACCGTCATGCCGAGGTTGCGCGCGAGGTCGATCGTCGAGCGCACGATCGCGCGGTCGCGCTCCCGCTCGAGGATGTCGGTCACGAAGGCGCGGTCGATCTTCAGCTCCGTCGCCGGCAGCTGCGCGAGGTACTCGATCGATGCGTTGCCGGTTCCGAAGTCGTCGATGGCGACGCCCAGGCCCATCTGCCGCAGCGACTCCAGCACCCGCACGCCGCGGTCCGGGTCGGCCATCGCCGCGCTCTCGGTGACCTCGACCACCAGCTGCTCGGCAGGCACGCCGTGCTTCGCGAGCAGCGCACCGACCCGCTCGGGCAGCTCGGGATCGAGCAGGTTGCGAGCCGAGAGGTTGACCGACACCTCCAGGACGATCCCGCGCCGCCGCCAGGCGACGACCTGCGCGAGCGCCTGCTCGAGCACGTTCATCGTCAGCGGCTCGATCAGCGAGGTCTGCTCGATCATGCCGATGAACCGGTCCGGCGAGAGCAGGCCGAGCTCGGGGTGGCGCCAGCGCACCAGCGCCTCGACGCCGGTGATCCTGCGCGTCTGCAGGTCGACCTTCGGCTGGTAGTGGAGGACGAACTCGCCGGCAGCGAGGGCCCCGCGGACCTGCCCGAGCAGCTTCAGACGTGCGGCGTCCGAGCGCTCCGTGCGCGGGGAGTACACCTCCACGCGGCTGCCGTGCGAGCGTGCGTGCGCGAGCGCCAGGTCGGCGCGCTGAAGGAGGATTTCGGGGTCATCGGCGTGCTCGCCGAGCACGGCCACGCCCACGTTGGCCTCGACGTCCAGCGCGACCTCGTCGAGCGCGACCGGCGGCTCGAGGGTGCGCAGGACCTCTTCGGCGCGCTCGCGGGCGCCGTCGGTCGTGGTCTCGCCGGGGCACAGGATCGCGTACTCGTCGCCGCCGACGCGCGCAGCGAGCCCGCCCTCGAAATGTCCGTCCAGGCGCCGCGCCACCTCTTGCAGCACCTCGTCGCCGCTGTGCGAACCGAGCGTGTCGTTGATGGCGCTGAAGCGCTCGATGTCGATCAGCAGCACCGCCACGCCGCCGCCGCGGCGCTGGGCACCGCGCGCCGCGCGGGCGACCTCTTCCACGAACAGGGTGCGGTTCGGCAGGCCGGTCAGCGTGTCGTGACGGGCCAGGCGGTAGTTCTCCTCGGACTGCCGGCGCAGGCGCCGCGACGCGCGGGCGACGATCCTGTAGAGGACGGCCCACAGCAGCGCCAGCCCGATCGCGAGCAGGAGGGCGATCATGCGCTTGTCGCGCTGCACGGCAGCCGCCACCGGCTTGTAGCTGAGGTAGATCTCGAAGGCGCCCGCCGGCGGCCCGCCGGCGCTGAAGCGCAGGGGCACGTACACCTCGATCAGCTCGCCGAGCCCCACCTCGCTGGCCGTCTCGCTGTCCTTCGTCGGGTCGACGAGCTGGGCGCCGTGGGGATGGCCCTCGAGGGCCGCCTCCAGGTCGTCGCTCGGCTCGGGCGAGGAGCCGACCAGCGAGTGGTCCTCGGAGTAGACGATCCGTGTGGTTGCCGTTCCAGACCTTGATGCGGGCCAGGTCCTGGCCCACGAGCGGCTCGTTCAAGCGGCTGTCCAGCTCAGCGACCTCGGCCGCGCTGAGACCGTGGCGAAGGTTCTGCGGCGTCAGCGTGGGCTGCACACCGAGACGCGCGATGATGCGCGCCGAGCGGGTGGCATCGGTGAGCGTGCGATCGACGACCTGGCTCTGCAGCACGCTGGCCAGGATCACCCCGAGGGCGATCATCGGGAGCAGGCTGAGCAGCGCCACCTGACGGGTCAGGCTGAGGCGCGAGATCGTGGCGCGGGCACGCCCGAGGAGGCGCATCTGAGCTCTTCGGCAGATCCTCCTGCGCGCTTCAGTCCTGAACGTCGGAACCGGACGCCGGCCGGCGGGCGGGCGGGTCCGTTTCCTCTTAGGAGCCCGCGGCCCCCTCCGCGCTCGGCGCGCCCACCCGCTCGGTGCCTGCCTCCGCGTGCGCCCGCCGCCGCGCCGGCAGCGCGAAGATCGAGACCAGCAGCGCACAGCCGACGAGCGCGGTCGCGATCCAGAAGGCCTCCTGATAGCCGCCGGTCAGCGCCGACAGCGTGCTCTCGCCCGCGTGTTTCAGCGTCCTTGAGCGCGACTCCGACAGGGTCGCGAGCACGGCGAGCCCGAGCGCACCGCCGACCTGGGCCGTCGTGTTGACCAGCCCCGAGGCCAGCCCGGCGTCCTCGGGCGTGGCGCCGGTCATGGCGACGTTCATCAGCGCCGGGAACGCGATCCCCGCGCCGATCCCCAGCAGCAGCATCGAGGGCAGCACGTCGCTCGCGTAGGACCCGTCGACGCCCGCCCGAGCGAACCACGCAAGACCGGCCATGATCAGCGGCATGCCGGTGACGAGCGCGGTGCGCGCGCCGAAGCGCGTCACGATCCGCTCGGAGTAGCGGATCGAGAGCGTGCCCATCGCCACAGTGACCGGCAGGAACGAGAGCCCGATCTGAAGCGCGTCGTAGCCGAGCACGCGGCGCAGGTAGAGCGCGCCGAGGAAGAACATGCCGAACATGCCCGCGACGGACAGGATCTGGATCGAGTTGGCGGCGACGACCGGGCGCGAGCGCAGGATGCGCAGCGGCATCAACGGGTTGGCTGCGCTGGACTCCCTCGCGACGAACGCGACGAGCAGCCCGACGCTGGCCGCGCCGACTGCGAGCGTCCGCCAGTCGCCCCACCCGTGCGAGGCGGCGGGGCCGACGATCGCGAAGACGCCGACCATCAGCGCGGCGGTGATCAGGACGCCGCCCGGAACATCGGCGCCGCGATCGAGCCCGATCCCGGCGTCCGGGTCGAGCATCCGGCGCGCGAGCACGGCCGTTGCGATCCCGATCGGCACGTTGACGAAGAAGATCCAGTGCCAGTCGATCGCCTGCGTGATCAGCCCACCGGCGAGCAGCCCGACCGAGCCGCCGGCCGAGGCCACGAACGCGTACACGCCGATCGCCTTCGCCTGCTCGCGCGGCTGCGGGAACATCGTCACGATCATCCCGAGGATCACCGCCGAGGTCATCGCGCCGCCCACGCCCTGCACGAAGCGCGCGCCCACGAGCAGCGCCTGGCTGTCGGCAAGCCCGCACACGAGCGAAGCGAGCGTGAAGACGGCGATCCCCGCGAGGAACACGCGGCGTCGCCCCACCAGGTCGCCGAGCCTGCCCGCCAGGAGCAGCAGCCCGCCGAACGCGATCAGGTAGGCGTTGACGACCCACGCCAGCGCGGCGCTCGAGAAGTGCAGCTCGTCCTGGATCGAGGGCAGCGCGACGTTCACGATCGTGACGTCGAGGACGATCATCAGCATGCCGCCGCACAGCACGTACAGCGCCGCCCAGCGGGTGTCTCGCGGCGCCGCGCTCACGCGAGCGCCTCGGCGAGCCGGTCGAAAGCGATGCGGGTGCCGTGCTCGCGCGGGCCCGGCCCGTCGTGGCCGTCGAGGTACACCCCCTGCTCGGTGTACGTGAGGACGGTCCCGCCGTCGGCGGCGCGCAGCTCCACGGTGCTGACCGACACGGAGATACGCTCGTCGTTGCGGTACATCTCGTAGGTGTAGACGATGCGCTCGTCCTCGACGATGTCCTGGTAGAGCGCGCTGTAGATGTAGTGCGCGCCGTCCGGGCCGTCGGCCTCGAAGCGCTCGCGCCCGCCCGTGCGGAAGTCGAGGGCGAGCCCGCCGGGGCCGTTCTCCGGCGGGCCGAACCACTCCATCTTCTGCTCGCTCGAGGCGAACGCCCTGAACACGCGCGGGGGTTGCGCCGGGTAGCTGCGCTCGATCACGAACGTGCCGTGCTCGGTCGACCTCTCGCTCATCGCTGTCTCCTCTCTGTCGGCTTCTACGGGTTCTCGGCCAGGTAATCGGCGAGCCGATCGAGCCGGCGCTCCCATTCCTCGCGCCGCTGGGCGATCCAGCCCTCGGCCTCGCGCATGGCCGCGGGGCGGATGCTGCAGCGCCGCACGCGGCCGATCTTCTCGGAGGACACGAGGCCGCTCGCTTCCAGCACGTGCAGGTGCTGCACGACGCCGGGCAGCGAGATCGCAAGCGGCCGGGCGAGGTCCGAGACGCTCGCCGGACCGTGGCTCAGATGTTCGACGATCCGGCGCCGCGTGGGGTCGCCGAGCGCGTGGAACATCTGGTCGACCGGATCGCGTTTGGTTAAGCATCCACTTAAGTATGGCATACTCGCTCACCGAATGCGAGCGCTCGTCCAGAGGGTCTCCCGCGCGAGCGTCCGGATCGCCTCCGAGACGTCAGCTGTCAGCGAGATCGGCCCTGGCCTGCTCGTGCTGCTCGGCGTCAGCCGCGAGGACGGCCCCGAGCAGGCCGAGCGCCTCGCCGCCAAGGTTCGCGCGCTGCGCGTGTTCCCGGACGCGCAGGGCAACATGAACGAGGCGCTCGGCGACCGCGAGATCCTCTGCGTGAGCCAGTTCACGCTCTACGGCGACGCGCGCCGCGGCAACCGCCCGAGCTTCACCGCGGCGGCTCCCGGCGAGACGGCCCGGCCGCTGTACGAGGAGTTCTGCCGGCTCGCGGGCGCCAAGCAGGGCGTGTTCGGCGCCCACATGGCGGTGGAGCTCGTGAACGACGGGCCCGGTGACGCTGCTGCTCGAGGCCTAGCTCCGCGCCGCCCAGCGCTCGGACCACGCCTGCAGCGGGGCGAGGCCCTCGAGCAGGCGCTCCCCCTCGGAGCTCAGGCGGTAGCCCCCGCTCGCCCGCTCGACGACGCCCGCCGCACGGAGCTCGGCGAGGCGCTGGTTCAGGACGCTCGAGGACATGCCGTCGCAGCGCTCCTGCAGCGCGCGGAACTGCAGCGGACCGTCGCGCAGCTCCCACAGCGCGCGCAGCGTCCAGCGGCGCCCGAGCAGGTCGAGCAGCGCCATGATCGGCCGCCCGCTGTGCGAGCCACGGACCGCGGCGCCCGGCTGCGGAACGCGCTCAGGCATCGCTTCTGAAAGAGAAGCGGTAGTGTTGCTGTGAAAATCGAAGCACGACAGCGAGGAGTGTAGATGACCGCGCCGGCCACGCAACCACGGATCGCCCCGCTCGAGCCCCCCTACGAGGACGGCGTCGCCGAGCAGCTCGCGCGCTGGATGCCCCCGGGAGCCGAGATCGAGCCGTTGGCGCTCTTCCGGACGCTCTACGTGCACGAGGAGCTCGCGAGCCGCATGCGCCCGCTCGGCGCCGGCATCCTCGGATCCCGTGCGGCCGTGCCCCTGCGGCTGCGCGAGCTGATGATCGATCGCACCTGCGCGCTCGCCGGCGCCGAGTACGAGTGGGGCGTGCACGTGAGCGCGTTCGGCGCCGCCGCCGGGCTCGACGAGGAGCAGCTGCGCGCGACCGCGCAGGGCGGCTCGGGCGAGGACTGCTGGGAGCCGCAGGACGCGGCGGTGCTGCGCCTCGCCGAGGAGCTCCACGAGACGAGCACGATCTCGGACGAGCTGTGGAGCGAGCTGAGCGCACGGTTCGCAGCCGAGCAGATCGTGGAGCTGATCGTGACCGCGGGCTGGTACCACGTGATCGCCTACGTCTGCAACGGCCTGCGCGTGCCGTTCGAGCCGTGGGCGGCACGGCTGCCGGGGGACGACGACGACGGCGCCTAGCTGCTCAGCCACCGGCCAGCAGCCGGCCGAGCTCGGCGGCGGCGACGCCGAGCACGAGGCTTCCAGCGACGTTCAGCGCGGCGCGCGCCGGCCGTCCGTGGCGCACGAGCCGCTCGCTGTCGAGGATCCAGGTCGAGAAGGTGGTGTAGGAGCCGATCGTGGCGGTGCCCGCGAGGAGGTAGGCGTCGCCGGTCACCCCCGCTCCGGCCAGCAGGCCGATGAGGAACGAGCCGCTCACGTTGACGGCGAGCGTGCCGACGGGGAAGCCGGCCTCGGAGTCGCGCGGGAACAGGCCGTGCACGACGAAGCGGGCGACCGAGGCGAGCCCGCCGATCACGCACACGCCGAGCCACAGCGCGATGAAGCTCATCGGCGGGCTCGGGCGGGAACGGGGGCGTGGACGCGGGGAGCGAGGCGCATGCCGCCGAGCAGGGCGAGCGCGCCGGCGGCGACGCTCGCACCGGCGTAGGCGAGCGCGAGCCCGAGGCCCCCGTTCTCGTAGAGGTGGATCAGCTCCAGCGCGAGCGTCGAGAACGTGCTCAGCGCCCCGCACACGCCGGTCGCGGCGAACGCACGGATGTACATCGTGCGCGGGTGGTGCTCGCCGAGCCAGGCGACCACGTAGCCGAGCAGCGCCGCCGCGGCGATGTTGACGATGAAGGTGGCCCACGGCCACGTTCCGGGGGCGGCGGCGAGGGACTCCTCCAGAGCCGCGCGGGGGATCACGCCGATGACGCCGCCCGCGAACACCGCTGCGAGCTCTCGCACGTCCACGGCGGGGATCGCGCCGGGCTGCCCCTCATCTATCGCATCGATGTCCGGCTCTCGTTCCACTGACCGCCCTCACTGCTCTCGGTGACGGGAGTAGAAGCCATCAGCGGCCGGAGCCGCGGTTATGGAGCGGGCCTCATCGCTGCGCACACGGAGCATAACGGCGGCGCCGGCGCGCAAAACCGCGCGGACCGCGCGACGTGATAGACCCCGCCGGATGACGGACACCCCGACCCCGCCTTCGCGAAAGCCTGCGCCCGCGAAGGTGAGCCGGGGGCGCAGGGGTGTCGCGATCGGGCTGCTCGCGCTCGTGGTCGGAGGGCTCGTCGCGTTCGCGCTCACGCGGCTCAACCTCAGCCACGTCGGGCACGCCCTGATCAACGCCGACCCTGGCTGGATCGTGCTCGCGGTGGCGCTGATGGCGCTCTCGCTGGTGCTGCGCTCGGTGTCCTGGTACGAGACGCTGCGGGCCGCGCTGCCTCACACCGTGATCAACTGGTTCGCGGTCATGCGCGCAACCATGATCGGCGTCATGACCTCGGCGGTCCTCCCCGGCCGGCTCGGGGAGCCGATGCGCGTGGTCGTGCTGAGCCGGCGCATCGACGAACCGCAGCGCGTCGTGCTTCCCGTCGTTGCGGGCACGGTCTTCTCCCAGACCCTCATGAACCTCGTCGCGCTCGCCGTGCTCGCCGTCGTCACGCTGAGCGCCGTGCCCGCGCTCGGCGGCCATGTGACCGGGGTGATCGTCGCGCTCGCGATCCCGCTGGCGGTGACGCTGCTCGTGATCGCCGGCCCGCGCCTGCTCTCGCTCGGGCGGCTCTCCCCCTCCAGGCGCGTGCAGTCAGCGGCGGAGATCTTCGAGCGCCTGCTGCGCGACGCGCGCCGCGGCCTCGTGGTCTTCGCCCGCCCGCGCAACGGCGTCCCGGCATTCGTGATGCAGCTGCTCGCCTGGGCCCTGCAATGGCTGGCCTGCTACGCGGTGCTGCTCGCGCTGCACCTCGAGCACGAAGCCGGGCTGTCGGCGGCCGCAGCGATCCTGCTCGCGGTCAACGTGAGCGCGGTGGTGCCTGCGACGCCCTCGAACGTCGGCGTCTTCCAAGCGGCCTGCCTGGTCGTGCTCGCGGCCTACGGCGTAGGTGCGGGCGTCGCGCTCGCCTACGGGATCATCCTGCAGGCCGTCGAGGTGGTCACCGCGCTCGCGCTCGGCGTGCCCGCGCTCCTGCGCGAAGGGCTCACTTGGGGCGATCTGCGCCGGAGTGCCGAGGAGGCCGAGGAGGAGCGTGAGTCGATCGCCGACGAGGCCGGCATGGAGCGCCGGCCGACCCCCCCGACCAAAGGCTCAGCCGGCGAGCGCGCGGAGTGACTGCTTGAGCGAGTGCGTCGTGTGCAGCACCGCGGTCGGCTCGTAGCCGCAGTGGGCCATGCAGTTGTCGCACCGCGGATCACGGCCGCGGCCGTACTTCTCCCAGTCGGTCGTCTCGATCAGCTCTTTGTAGGTCTGCGTGTAGCCGTCGGACATCAGGTAGCAGGGGCGCTGCCAGCCGAACAGCGAGTAGCTGGGGATGCCCCAGGCGGTGCAGTCGAATTCGGCCTTGCCTTCCAGGAAGTCCAGGAACAGCGGGCTGTGGTTCAGACGCCAGCGCTTGCGCCGCCCGTCGGCGAACGCCTCGCTGAACAGCTCGCGCGTCTGCCTCACGCCCAGGAAGTGGTCCTGGTCGGGCGCTTTCTCGTAGGCGTAGGCGGGCGAGATCATCATCTGGTCGACCTCGAGGTCGTCGTTGAGGAAGTCGAGGACGTCGCGGATGGACTTGGCTGAGTCGTTGGTGAAGAAGGTCGTGTTCGTCGTCACGCGGAAGCCGGCCGCCTTCGCCGCCCTGATCGCCTCGACCGCCTTGTCGAACACGCCCTCGCGCTCCACCGATTCGTCGTGGCGCTCGCGCAGGCCGTCGATGTGGACCGCCCACGCGAAGTAGGGGCTCGGCTTGAAGTTGTGAAGCTTGCGCTCCAGCAGCAGCGCGTTGGTGCAGAGGTAGACGAAGCGCTTGCGTTTGATGAGCTCGTCGGCGATCACGTGTATCTCGGGGTGGATCAGCGGCTCGCCGCCGGCGATCGAGACCATCGGCGCGCCGCTCTCCTCGATCGCCCCGACGGCCTGCTCGACCGGCATCCGCCGCCGCAGCTCGTGCTCGGGGTGCTGGATCTTGCCGCAGCCCGAGCAGGCGAGGTTGCACTGGAACAGCGGCTCGAGCTCCACGATCAGCGGGAACTTCTCGCGTTTGGCGAGCCGCTGGCGCATCAGGTACATGCCCATGCGCGTGCTCTGTTTGAAGCGGACGCCCATCCCGGACTACCTTATTCCTCCGGGACCCAGTCATGAAGCGCGGCAGCGACCTTGCGCAACGCGCCCGCGGCACGGAGCGCGCCGCCCACCGCCTGCAGCCTGAGCAACTCGTGGCTGGGGCTGTCGAGCACCACGCGCACGACCCCGAACGGGCGCCCGGCGGCCCCGGCGGCGAGCCAGACGGACTCCATGTCCACGGCGATCGCACCGCCGGCGTGCAGCTCCGCGCGCCGCTCCCCGAGGGCCAGTCGCGAGACGCACACCACAGAGCCGACCCTCACCTTCATCCCCAACCCGGTCAACCTGTCCACCAGGGGGGCCGCCAGCTCGCAGCGGACCGGCTGCTCCGGATGGTTCTCGTCCGGAGCCGCGTAGACCTGCTCGGCGACGATCACTTCCCCCGGCACGGAGGTCTCGTCGAGGCCCCCGCAGAAGCCCGCGACGATCAGCGCACGGGCGGCGCGACCGTCGAGCGCGCCCGCCGCCGCGCGCGAGCGGTGGGGGCCCATGCCGGTCTTGTGGACGAGCGCGCTGCGGGCGGCCGAGGAGATCAGGGCCGCCTCGATGCGCATGGGCGCGGCGACGAGGACCTCCGTCATCGCCCCACCGCCACCTGCGGCGCCTCCGCTGCGGCCGGCTCGCCGAGGACGACCCGGGCGGCGCGCCCGCCGCTCAGCACGGCGCTCTCGAGCGTCGCCGGCCAGCCCGTGTCGGTCCAGGTGCCGGCGAGGGCGAGGCCGGGCAGGCGGGTCCGGGACGGCGGCCGCAAGGCCGCGGTGCCGGGCGCCGCGCGGAACGTGGCCGCGTGCTCGCGCGTCACGAGGAACAGCTCCACGCGGGCCGTGCGGGCGCGCGGCAGCAGCTCGGCCATCGCGGCGAGATAGCGCTCGCGCAGCGCGGGCACGCTCTCCTCCATCTCGCCGGCCGCACCGGAGAGCGAGATCGCGAGGTACTGCGTGCCGGCAGGCGCGCCGCCGGCCGCACTGCGGTCGAAGAGGTACTGGACGGGGGTACCGACGCCCGCCGCGAACGGCTCGTCGAGCACCCGCCGGTCGTAGAGGATGTGGATATTGATGATGGGGGAGCTGTCCAGCTCCCCGAGGTGGCCCAGGAGCGGCGCGAGCAGGCCGCCCGCGCGGTCGTGGGGAAGCGCGACGACCGCGGCCTCTGCCTCGATGCGGTCCTCCCCGCTCCCGTCTCGCCCCTCGAGCCGGTAGCCGTCCTCGCCGCGCTCGAGCCGCTCGGCGCGCCAGCCGAGGCGGACGTCGACCCCGGCCTCGCGCAGCGCCCGCAGCGCGGGGTCGCCGATGATCTGCTGCAGCGTGCCGACGTGGAAGCCGATGTCGCCGGCGCCGGCGCTGGAGAGCAGGCCTTCCTGGAACACGAAGGCAGCGAGGCCGAGCGAGGCCTCCGCCGCCGGGAGGTTGAGCGTCGGCAGGGCGATCAGGTCCCACAGCGCGGCGACGGCCCGCGGGCCCTGGCCGCGGCGCGCGAGCCACTCCCCGAACGTCTGGCCGTCGAGCGCGGGGTCCGACGGGTCGAGCCGGCCGAGCGCGAGCGCGGCGCGGGCCGCACCGAGCCGTTCGCTCAAGCTGAGGTGGGGGTAGCGCAGGAGCGCGTTCGACAGGTGCGCGGGCGCGGGCAGCCCGCTGCGCCGCAGGCGGTAGGGCGCCCGCCCCGGAGCGAGCACGGGGATCTCGAGGCGCGGCTGCAGCGAGGAGAGCTCAGAGCTGCCCAGGCGCTCGAGCAGGCCGCGGTAGGCGGTGCAGCAGCGCAGGAACACGTGCTGCCCGTTGTCCATGTGCAGCCCCTCGCGCTCGAACGAGTACGCCGCGCCGCCGAGCCTGCGCCTGACCTCGACCAGCGTCACTTGCGCGCCGGCCTGCGCGCAGTCGAGCGCGGCGGTGATGCCGGCGAGGCCGCCGCCGACGACCACGACGCGCCTCACGCCGCCACCCCGAGCATCCCCCGCACCGCCACGATCGCCTTCTCGCGCGCGGGCAGCGACACGCGCCCGGACAGCACGGCGGCCGGGTCGGAGTCGATGCGCTCGAGCAGCCGCCGGTAGATGCCGGCCATCGCCAGCAGGCACGCCGCGCTGCGCCGGTCGAGCAGCTCGGCGAGCAGCAGGCCGCGGTCGAACCACTCGCGGGCGCGCGCCGCCTCGAAGCGGGCGAGCGCGCAGAACGCCTCCCGCGACTGGACCTCGCCCGCCGCGGCGGCTTCGATCGCACGGACCAGGGCCACCGGGTCGCGCGCCGGCAGACCGTGCTCGGCGAGCTCCGCCGCCGGGAGGTAGATGCGTCCGTTCTCGGCGTCCTCGCGCACGTCGCGGAGGATGTTGGTGAGCTGCAGCGCGACACCGAGTTCGTCGGCGAGCACCTGCGCCCGCTCGGCCGAGCCGGGCGTCGGCGCCCGGCGCAGCCCGAAGATGGCCAGGCAGAGGCGGCCGATCGTGCCGGCGACGTGGCGGCAGTACGGCAGCAGATCCTCGAAGGTCTCGTACGTGGTGCCGCGCACGTCCATGCGCACGCCTTCGATCAGCTCGCCGAGCGCGTCGACCGGCAGCGCGAAGCGGGTGCGCGCGTCCGCGAGGGCGACGAGCACCGGGTCGTCGGCCTCCGCGCGCTCGCCGAGGGCTCCGACCGCGAGCTCCTCGGCGGAGAGCAGCTCGAGCTTGCGGGCCGCCTCCAACGGCCCGTCGCCGATGTCGTCGATGCGCCGCGCGAACGCGTACACCGCGCACATCCCGCGGCGCCGCTCGCCGGAGAGCAGCCTGATGCCGTAGTAGAAGTTCGCCGCCTGCTCGCGCGTGATCGCCTCGCAGCGCGAGTAGGCCTCCTCGACCGTGAGCGTCACCGGCGCCGCCCCTCGCGTGCGGCCAGGGTCGCCGCGAGCGCGCCGAGGCGCCGCGCGCCACCGGCGCTCGGGGCGTGCGGGAGCACGTCGTAGGAGGCGCGCTCGATCGCGTCGAACGCCGCGCGGCCTCCGGCCGCGAACGCGGCGACGGCGAGCCGCGGGCGGCCCCGCAGCCGCCCGAGCAGCGGCAGCCCTTCGCGCAGCAGCCCTCTCCCCCGCTCGACCTCGAACGCGAGCACCGCGCGCAGCGGCGCCGAGGCATGCGCTGCGCCGAGCTCCTCCTCGCCGCAGCCGAAGCGGGCGAGGTCCTCGCAGCGGCAGGTAGATGCGCCCACGGGCGAGATCCTCGGCGACGTCCTGGCAGTGCTCGGCGAGCTGGAGCGCGGTGCAGATGCGGTCGGAGAGGGCCACGGACTCGGGCTCCGAGGCGCCGAAGATGCCGAGCACGATCTCCCCCACCGGGTCGGCCGAGAGCGTGCAGTAGTGCTGCAGCTCCTCCCAGGTCGCGTAGCGGCTGCGCCGCTGATCGAGGCGGTTCGCCTCGATCAGCCGCACGAACGGCTCGCGCTCGCAGGTCGCACGCCGCGATCGTGGCGCCGAGCCGCACCATCAGCGGGTGCTCCGCCCGGCCCTGCATCGCGAGGTCCAGTTCGCCTTCCAGCCAATCCAGCGCGGCGAGCCGCTCGGCGGGCGTCGTGCCGGTCGAGTCACCGAGCTCGTCCACGAGGCGGGCGTACCCGTAGACGGCCAGCAGATGGTCGCGCTGCGCCCGCGGCAGCAGCCTGCTGGCGACCGGGAAGTTCTCGCCCGCCGCGCGCGCCATCACCGCCTCGACCGACGGCGTGGCGAGCCGAGGCGCTCGTCCGTCAGCGTCACCCCCGGCTCTCGGTGAGGCTGTCCAGCATGCCCTCCGGGGCGTCCTCCGCTGCGGCGTCGCCGCCGGCGATCGCCGTCAGGCAGCGGCCCAGGGCCATCACCGGGAACGTGATCCTGTAGAGGTGGTAGTTGATGTAGTAGTCGCAGGGGAACCCCGTGCCGGTGTACTGCGGCTCGTCCCACGTGCCGTCCGGACGCTGTGTGGCCACGAGCCAGGCTACGCCCCTGGCCATCGCCTCGCCCCCGGCGCCGGCCGCATGCAGCGCCAGCAGCGCCCACGCTGTCTGCGAGGCGGTGCTGGGACCGCGCCCGATCCAGCGCGGATCGTCGTAGGAGCGCGCGTCCTCGCCCCAGCCCCCGTCGTCGTTCTGGTGGCGCTCGAGCCAGCGCACCGCGCGCCGGATCGGCGAGCTCTCGGGCGAGACGCCGGCCGCGATCAGGGCCGGCACCACGGCGCCCGTCCCGTAGACGTGGTTGATGCCCCAGCGCCCGTACCAGGAGCCGTCGGACTCCTGGTGCTCGAGCAGCCAGCGCACGCCGGCGCGCGCGGCGGGCTCGGAGCCGCGCCCGAGCACGGCGAGCATCTCGACGGCGTGCGCCGTCACATCCGCGCTCGGCTCGTCGATCACCTCGCCGAAGTCGAGGAACGGCAGCTCGCGGACGAGCGCGCGGGTGTTGTCGGCGTCGAAGGCGCCCCAGCCGCCGCCGGTGCTCTGCATCCCGACCGTCCACGTGAGCGCGCGCGCCTCGGCGCCCGGAAGGCCGTCGAGGCCCGCAGAGGCTCCCAGCCGCTCGAGCGCGAGCACGACCTCGGCGGTGTCGTCGACGTCGGGGTAGTTGACGTTCGCGAACTCGAAGGCCCAGCCGCCCGGCGCCAGGCCCGGACGCTTGACGGCCCAGTCGCCGCGGACCGTGACCTCCTCGCCGAGGAGCCACCGGCCCGCACGCACGAGCGCCGGATCGTCGCCGGAGACGCCGGCGTCGCTCAGCGCGATCATCGCCAGCGCCGTGTCCCACACCGGCGACTGGCACGCTTCCAAGCGGCGGCTGACGCCCTTCGGCGCGCCGACGCCGTGCGCGTCGTCGAGGTCCTCGACCATGAAGACCTCGATGCCTTCGAGGCCGCGTTTCATGACGGGATGGTCGATCGGGTATCCGCACAGGTCGAGCGCGATCAGCGAGTACACCCACGGCGGCTGGATCCCGCCCCACGAGCCGTCGGCCTCCTGGCGACGCACGATCCAGCTCTCCGCGCGCGCCAGCGCCAAGCCGCCGCAGCGGCCCGAACGGACGCCGCTCGTACAGCCGCAGCAGGCGGTCGAGCCGCGAGAGCCAGCCGCGGCGGCGCGAGCCGCCACGCGGCGCCGCCGGAGCGGTGCCGCGCACGGCCTGCAGCTCGTCGAGGTCGAACGGCAGGGTCCGGCACGGCCGGTGCGCTTTGACGACCGACAGGGCCACGATCGTCTGCCGCGCCCAGCACGCGAAGTCGTAGACGTTGAAGGGGAACCACGACGGCAGCAGCACGATCTCGGCCGGCAGCGAGGGCACGCGCTCCCACGACCACAGCCCGAACAGCGAGAGCCAGAGGTGCGTGAACACGCGGGCGGCCGCGATCCCGCCCTGCTCGCGGATGAACTCGGCCGCGATCTTCATGTGCTCTTCGGCGGGGTCGTCACCCGCGAGGCGCAGCGCCCAGTAGGCCTCGATCGTCGTCGACAGGTCGCCGGGGCCCTCGAAGAAGTTCGCCCACGTGCCGTCGGCGCGCTGCTGCGATCGGATCCAGGCGGCGCTGCGCTCGGTTTCGGGCGCGCCGCGGATGCCCAGGAACTCGCGCAGGAGCAGATCCTCGGCGTCCATCGTGACGTTGGTCTGCAGCTCTCCGCGCCACCAGCCGGCCTCGTCCTGGAGCGAGAGCAGGTGCTCGCGCGCGGAATCCAGCGCCAGCCGAGCCTCGCTATGGGCCAGGGCGGTCAACTCGGGCATGCTGGAAAGCTAACCTAGCGCGCCGTCCGAACGCTGTCGGGCGCGAGCACGATCGCGTGCACGAGGGTGATGTTCTTCTCCCGCAGCGTCCGCGCCGAGAGGACCTGCGGGCGCGGGGCGACGAAGCGCAGGGCCACCAGGCCCGTGAAGTCGTGCCTGCTCACGAGCTTGAAACCGGGCGCCGGCGGCTTGCCGGCCGAGGCGCGAAGCGGTTCTTCGCCGGCGAGCACGATTTCGCGCACGCGCACGGAGTCGCCGCTGTGGAGCTGTTCGAGACCGGGTGTGTAGTAGCGCAGCGGTGCGGAGCCGAGCTCGTTGACGACCATCGCTCTGTTGTTTCCCGCCGGCAGGCCCTTCACAACCCCCTTCCAGTCGCTGCGCTGGTACTTCGCGTCGGACTCGACGGTCAGCGTCACCGCCAGCAGCGCCAGCAGCGCGACCACGAGCAGCGTCGGGCCGATCGCGTCGCGGGGCGCGGGCCACGTCGCGAGCACCGCGACGAGGGCGCTGAAGGGCACCATCGCGCCGACCAGGTTGCGCGGCGCGAGGTAGTCGGCGCCGCCGAACGCGAGCACGAGCGGGATCAGCACGCCGGCCGCCGTGACGGCGAGCGCCACCCACACGGCCCGTCGCCGGCGAGCCTCGCCCGGGTGCTTCCACATGCGCCAGATGCCGAGCGCAAGGACGGCGAGCAGCGGCAGCGCGACGAGCGCCTCGACCGAGTGGCCGAGCCGTCCGCCCGAGTAGCCGGTCAGGTAGTAGTCGGGGATCGCTTCGATCCGCGCCTTCAGCGCCCAGTGCCCGATCCATTGCGTGCCGCGCCCGCCCTGCGCGGAGATCAGCGGCAGCAGCGCCAGCCCGACGAGCACGAGCACCGCGAGCGCGGGCAGCGAGCGGCGGCGGGTGCGCGGGTCGGCCAGCAGCCAGATCCCCATCCCGGCGAGCAGGAAGACAGCGAAGTAGTGGGTCAGCAGGCACACCGCGCCGGCCGCTGCGAACCACGCGAACCGGCGCGGGGTCGGCTCGCGCAGCACGCGCACGAACGCGAGCATCGCGAGCCCGCTGGTGAACATGAACAGCCCGTAGACGCGCGCCTCCTGCGAGTACCAGACGAACAGCGGCCCGACGGTGACGAGCGCGGCGCATGCGATCGCCGCGGCGCGGTCGGCGAGCTCGCGGCCGATCGCCCACGCGACGGGCACGAGCGCGATCCCGGCCAGCGCGGAAGGCAGCCGCAGAGCGAAGGCGCCGCTGCCGAGCAGCCGGTAGTCGAGCCACTCGAGCAGGTACCAGAGCGGAGGGCTGTTCTCGGTTTTCGGCACCCATTCGAGCGTCGTCCAAGAGGCTCGGGTGCAGCACGTGCAGCGGCGTGAAGGCCTCGTCGTACCAGAAGCTCTGCGCCCCGAGCGTCGAGAGGCGCAGCACGGCGGCGAGCACGGTCAGGGCCGCCAGCGGCCACCAGCGCGGCAGGCGCTCAGAGACGGCCTCGCGCCCTGCCGGCGGCGCCTCGGTGACCGCGCTCATCGCGGGCATCTGCCCATGGTGACCGAACCGAAGCAGCCGTAGCGCACCGCCTTGACATCGTCGGTCGTGAACGGCGGCAGATACCACCCGCCGGCGACCGTGCGCCGCCCGCCGCGGGTGGGGCCGTTCACGACGAGGCAGATCTGCGTCTTCGAGCTCGGCGCGCCGCCTTCGGTGTTGCCGCAGACGACGTCGACGTGCGTCGCGACACCGTAGGTCTGCTGGTCGACGCTGACGTTCTTGTAGTCGTGGTGCGTGTAGGTCCGCCAGCTCGCGAGGTCCGCCACCAGCCTGTTGTTGATGTGGGCCTGGCGCACGAGGTCGTTGATCGTCGCCGTCGCCAGCAGCGCGAAGACCGCGAGCAGCACCGCCGTCTCCACCCGCCACAGGCGCCCGTGGGGCTCGCTCGCGCGCTGCTCGCGGGGGCGCAGGCGCGCGGGCAGCCAGGCCCACGGATCACGCGGCGCAGCGGCGGTGTCCTCGCGCGTGCTCATTTCACGGGCACCAGCAGCGGCGAGAGCTGATGGACGACGTAGAGACCCTGCAACGCGAGCGTCGCGACCAGCAGCCGCCGGTCGCGCGAGACGACGGCGAGCGGGAGCGGCCAGAGGATGTACCACGCCAGCAGCCACGTGCTCGTCACCGAGATCGCCAGCAGGCTCCACCCCGAGGCGGCGACCCAGTCGTATCCGCGCCAGGTGCGCCACAGCAGGTGCAGGACGATCAGCACCAGCGCCACCTTCAGCAGGTCGTGGTCGACCGGGAACACGCCCGGCTTGCCGAACAGGTGCGCGATCTCGTTGGCGAAGCTGTCGCTGGAGACGAACGCCGCGTCGCGGTTGAGCGCGGCGACGATGTTGACGCCGTGCGAGCCGAACGCCGCATAGGCGACGAGCGCCCCCGCGAGGATCGCGCCGAGCGCGCCGAGCAGCGGCGCGAGGCGGCGGCGCGCCAGCAGCATGAACGGCAGCAGCACGGCGACGGTCGCCTTGATGAGCGCGCCGGCGACGACGATCGCCGCGGCGCCGGCTTCCCGCTTGGAGCCCGGCTGCGGCGTCAGCATCAAGGCGACCGCCGCCATCATCGCGAGCATCATCACGAGGTCGTTGTGGAAGCCGCCCAGCCCGTAGATCACATACAGCGGGTTGACCGCGACTGCGACGAGCGCCGCGACCGGCTCGAACCCGCGCGCGATCGCGCAGCGCCAGACGAGCCACAGCGTGCCGAGGCTCGCCAGCAGCGCCTCGACCTTCATCGCCCACAGCGCACCCTCGACGCCGAGCGGCGCGAAGGGGTAGCTGAGCAGCGTGTAGAGCGGGCCGTAGGCGGTCGGAGTCTGGCGCCAGTCGTGTCCGACGTACCGGAAGATGGGGTCGTGCGAGATCGCGGCGGGCCCGTGGAGGTACGGGTTCAGGCCATGTTCGACGCCCATGCGCGCGTAGGCGATGTAGCTGAACACGTCTGTCGAGAGCAGCACCGGGCCGACGAACACGATCGCGTGCAGCGCGAGCACGAGCGCGATCGCGAACCGCTTCGGCAGCGCGCTCTCGCCGAACTTCGAGGTCAGCCACAGCAGCCCGGCGTAGGCCGCCACCGCGACCAGCAGCGCGATCAAGAAGACGCGGAAGCCGAGCCGCTCGCCGATACCCGAGAGCCAGCCGGCGATCGCCGGCTGCTTCGGGATCAGCGGCGAGTGTTCGACCGCGCCGTCGAGAACCACCTCGACGGTCGCGACGAGGGCGAGCAGTCCGCACAGGCCCGCCAGCGCCGGCGCCCATCGGACGCGGCGCTTCTCGGCCGGCAGCTGCGCGCTTGCGGCGGCGGCGCTCACTCAGGCGGCGCTAGAGCGCCGTCCAGACCGTCTTGCTCTCGAGGTAGGCGTCGAGGCCGTCGTGGCCGTGCTCGCGCCCGATCCCCGAGGCCTTGAAGCCCCCGAACGGCGCCGACGGGTCGGCGAGCCCCCATGTGTTCACGTAGACCATGCCGGCCCGCAGCAGCGCGGCCATCTTGTGAGCGTTGCCGACGTCGCGCGTCCACACGCCCGCCGCGAGGCCGTAGTCGCCGGCGTTGGCGCGCTCGGCGACTTCCTCGAGCGAGTCGTACGGCGAGGCCACGAGCACCGGCCCGAAGATCTCCTCGCGGGCGATCCGCAGATCGTCGGAGGTCGTGCTGAACAGGGTCGGCGCGACGTAGTAGCCGCCGCTGTCGGTGAGCGCGGCGTCGCCGCCGGTGACGACCTCTGCACCCTCCTCGCGACCCGAGGCGATGTAGCCGAGGACCCGTTCCTGCTGCTCGGCCGAGACGAGCGGACCGAGCTGGGTCGCGCCGTCGAGGCCCGGCCCGAGCTGGGTCGCGGCCGCGGCCTCCGCGAGCGCCGAGACCACCTCGTCGTAGCGGTCGGCCGGCACGAACAGGCGCGAGCCGGCGTTGCACGCCTGGCCCGAGTTGAAGTAGATCGCCTGGAAGGAGCCCTTCACCGCCGCTTCGATGTCGGCGTCGGGAAGGATGATGTTCGGCGACTTGCCGCCGAGCTCGAGCGTCACGCGCTTGAGCGCGCGGCCCGCCTTCGAGCCGATCTCGCGCCCGACCGCTGTCGAGCCCGTGAACGCGATCTTGTCCACGTCCGGATGGTCGACGAGCGCGGCGCCGGTCTCGCCGTCGCCGGTGAGGATGTTGAGCACGCCGGGCGGGAAGCCGACTTCCAGTGCGAGCTCGCCGAGCCGCAGGGCGCTGAGCGGGGTCTGCTCGGCGGGCTTCAGCACGATCGTGCATCCCGCGGCCAGCGCCGGCCCGAGCTTCCAGGCCGCCATCAGCAGCGGGAAGTTCCAGGGGATGATCTGACCGGCGACGCCGACCGGTTCGCGGCGCGTGTAGACGTGCATGTTCGGCGCGGCCACGGGCAGCACGCCGCCCTCGATCTTCGTCGGCCAGCCCGCGAAGTAGCGGATGTGACCGACCGCGCCCGCGACGTCCACGTACTGCGCGAGCCCGACCGGCTTGCCGTTGTCGAGCGACTCGATCTGGGCGAACTCCTCCGCGCGCTCCTCGAGCGCGTCGGCCAGCGCGTGCATCAGCCGCTCGCGCCCGGCCGCGGGCATCGAGCCCCAGGGGCCCGAGGCGAAGGCCTCGCGGGCTGCTTTGACGGCGCGGTCGACGTCCTCGGCGCCGCCGTGGGCGATCTCGGCGATCTCGTTGCCGGTCGCCGGGTCGACGCTCGCGAACGTGCGGCCGTCGGCGGCCTCGGTGTGCTCGCCGCCGATCAGGAGGTGGTGCGAGCGGGAGACGAAGTCACGCGCGGGGGCGCTCAGCGCGTCGGGCAGGGCGTCTGCGGAGATAGTGGTCATGCCGGGAGCCTATCTCGGCCGGGCTCGGGCGTGGTCCCAGAAAACACTTATGCTCCCGCCATGGCCGAGCCCTCGAAGGCCGTTCTGATCACCGGCTGCTCGTCGGGGATCGGGCACGCCACCGCGCTGCGGCTCACGCGGTCGGGCTGGACGGTCTACGCGACCGCGCGCCGCCCCGAGACGATCGCCGATCTCCAACAGGCCGGCGCGCGCACGCTCGCGCTCGACGTCACCGACGAGGAGTCGATGCGCGCAGCGGTCGCGACGGTGGAGGACGCGGAGGGTGCCGTCGGGGTGCTCGTCAACAACGCCGGCTACAGCCAGAGCGGCGCCGTCGAGACCGTGCCGCTCGACGCCGCGCGCCGCCAGTTCGAGACCAACGTGTTCGGGCTCGTCCGGCTCACCCAGCTCGTGCTGCCGAAGATGCGCGCGCAGCGCTGGGGCAAGATCGTCAACCTCAGCTCGATGGGCGGGCGCCTCACGTTCCCGGGAGGCGGCTGGTACCACGCCACCAAGCACGCGGTCGAGGCGCTCTCGGACGCGCTGCGCTTCGAGGTGCAGGGCTTCGGGGTCGACGTGATCGTGATCGAGCCGGGCCTGATCACGACGGAGTTCGGCGAGGCGGCGGCGAGCGCCGTGGCCGACGTCTCGAGCTCTGTCGACGAGGGCGACTACACCTCCTTCAACGCCGCGGTCGGCGCGCTCACGAAAGGCGCCTACGAGGGGCCGATGCGCAGGCTCGGCGGTGGGCCCGACCGCGTCGCGGCCGCGATCGAGAAGGCGATCGGCGCGCGGCGCGCGCCCACGCGGGTGACGGTCACGGCATCGGCGAAGATGATGCTGGGCACGCGCAAACTGCTGACCGACCGCGCGTGGGACGCCTCGATGCGCCGCCAGTTCCCGCAGCCCGGCTAGCTAGGCCGCCCGCCGCCGGCGCTGGAGGGCCGCGGGCGCGCCGACGTAGAAGCCCTGGGCGTAGTCGACGTCGTAGGCCCGCAGCATCGTCATGGTCGGCTCGTCGCCGACGAACTCCGCGATCGTCTCGCGCCCCATGCCGCGCACGATCCGCGCGAGCGCGCGCACGACCAGCTGGTCGGTGCGCGAGCTCGGCAGCTCGCGGATGAAGCCGCCGTCGATCTTCAGGTGGCTGAAGGGCAGCCGCTTCAGGTACTGGAAGGAGCCGAAGCCGGCGCCGAAGTCGTCCAGCGCGAGCCCGCACCCGAGGTCGAGGACGCCGCCGCAGAAGGCGCGCGCCGCATCCATGTCGGAGATGGCCGCGGTCTCGGTGATCTCGATCGCGAGCCGCTGGGGGTCGAGCCCGTGCCGCGCGAGCGTGCCGGCGATGAAGCGCAGCATCGTCGGGTCGGTCACCGACAGCGCCGAGACGTTGATCGCGACCGATGTCTCAGCCATCGCCGGATCGCGTCCCAGCATCCTCGCGACACGCGCGATCACCATCCGGTCGATCTCGCAGATGAGCCCGTAGCGCTCCGCCGCCGGCAGGAACGCCGCCGGCGAGAGCAGCCCCCCGGTGGGGTCGTCGGCGAGCCGCAGCAGCGCCTCGTAGTGAGAGACCCGGCCGTCCCGCAGCGCCACGATCGGCTGGTAGTGGAGCTCGAAGCTCTCGCGGGAGAGCGCACGTCGCAGCCGCGCGGGCCACGGGCCGCCGTGCAGGCCGGCGGGCGTCGACGGCCCCGTGGCGGAGAGGCCGGACGCGCAGCGGTAACGACCCTGGCGTGGCGGTGGCGGCGTGCGCAGCGAGATCCGCGCGGTACTGGTCGAGCTCGGCATCGGCAACCGTCCAGTTCGACGGCGCTCCTCGCGCCCCTTCGGCTGACAGCGCGCGCTCAGCGCCGGGCGCGGTCGGAGATCACGAGCAACAGCGCGATCAGCACGAAGTTCATGACCACCGACGAGCCTCCGTACGCCACGAACGGCAGCGTGACGCCGGTCAACGGGATCACCCGCGTGACGCCGCCGACGATCACGAACACCTGCAGCGCGATCACGAACGAGAGCCCGGTGGCGAGCAGCTTCGAGAACGAGTCACGGGCCAGCACGGCGATCCTCAGCCCGCGCGCCACGAGCAGCAGGAACACGCTCAGCACGGCGGCGCCGCCGAGCAGGCCGAGCTCGTTGACGATGACCGCGTAGATCATGTCGCTTTCCGGCACGGGCAGGATGAAGCGGTGCACGACGGTGTGGTTGGAGAGTTCCACCGGGTACTGGAGCAGCGAGCGGTCGAAGCCGGTGCCGAGGAAGCCACCGTCGGCCTGCGCGAACAGCGACTGCGCGAGCTGGTAGCTGCCGCCCGGTCTGTTGTAGAGCGTCGCGCTGAACGGGTGTTCCCAAGCTTCGACACGCGAGGTGACGTGGCTGACGTGGCCGGTGACGTACCAGACCCCGAGCGCGAACAGCACCAGCCCGATGAGCGGGAACGAGAAGCGCCCGGTCGCGACGTAGAGCAGCGCGAGGAACGCGCCGAAGAACATCAGCGAGGTCCCGAGCTCGCGCGTGATCAAGAGCGTCGCCATCGCGGCGCCCCAGATCACGAGCATCGGCCCGAACTGCTTCATCGGCGGGATCGTCAGCCCCATCACGCGCCTGCCGGCCGTCACGAGCACCTGCCTGTTGTCGCTCAGGTAGCTGGCGAGGAAGATCACGATCGCGACCTTGGCGAACTCGGACGGCTGGAAGGAGACGCTGCCGAGGTGGATGTCGAGGTAGGCGCCGTTGACCTGCTCGCCGATCCCGGGCAGGCGCGGCAGCACGGTGGCGACGATCGCGACCGCCGCGATCGTGTAGCGATATCGCTCCAGCACCCTCACGCCGTCGCGGCGAAGCAGCAGGATCGTGGCCGCGAAGAAGATCAGCCCGACGATCATCCACTGCGCCTGCTGGCGCGCCAGCGTCGGGTTGATGCGGTAGATCATCACGATGCCGATGCTCGCCAGCACCGCGACGAGCGGGAACAGGTACGGGTCGGCGTTCGGCAGCGCGAAGCGGATCACCAGGTGCCCGGCCAGGCAGAGCGCCAGGAACAGCAGGCCGTAGCTCAGCGAGACGCTCGACGCGTGGTTCAGCGTCAAGTTGGTCGAAGCCCGCGGCGAGCTGTTTTCCGACTGGATGAAGATCGCCGTGAACCCGGCCACCACGAGCAGCGCGGACGGCACGAGGCCCAGCAGCTCGCGGTTTCGGGCGCTGAACACCCCTGCGAGCGTACAAACCCACCCGGCGCTGCGCTCCGGACCGCCCGCTAGCCTTAGAGCCCGGATCGTCGTCGGGGGGCGGCGTCCACCGCTACCCGCATGAGCGCACCTTCCCACCCCATGGACGGCGAGCGTCCCCCCTCGCTCTGGCGGGGGATGTGGCTTCGCTTCGCGATCGCGGCGATCGTCATCGTCGCGCTGAGCGGTGCCGCAACCGCCGTCGTCGCGACGAACAAGATCAAAGAAATCGCGCAAGAGGTCTTCCCGAAGGGGAACCGGATCCATGTCGGGCAGGGCATCGTCACGGCCCAGGTCTACAGCGGCAAGCCGCAGACGTTCCTCGTGCTCGGCTCGGACCGGCGGGCGAAGGCGAAGAACACCTTCGAACGCGGCGAACCGCACAGCGACACGCTGCTGCTCGTCCGCTTCGACCCGCAGCAGGGCCAGACCTCCGTGCTCTCGATCCCCCGCGACCTCGAGGTCAACATCCGCACGCCGGAAGGGGCCTACTACCCGAGCGAAAAGATCAACGCGGCGTACACGCTCGGGAGCAGGATCAAAGGCGCGGACGGCGGCAGCGCGCTAGCGGCCGAAACGATCGAGCGGGAAGTGTTCCCCGGGCTGAAGCTCAGCGGGATCATCGACGTCAACTTCAAAGGCTTCATCGAAGTGGTCGACACGCTCGGCTGCGCCTACGTGACCGTCGACCACCGCTACCTCGGCGGCGGCGCGGTCGGCGAAGACTTCTCGGCCATCAACCTCCAGCCCGGCTACCAGAAGCTCTGCTACAACAACGCGCTCTCCTACGTGCGCTTCCGCCATTTCGACTCGGACTTCGTCCGTGTCGCGCGCCAGCAGGACTTCATGCGCGACCTCCGCGAGCAGGTCAACCCGGAAATCTCACAGATCGACAGGGTCGCGAAGGCGGTCGGGCACGCGATCCACTCGACCTTCAACCAGTCCAACACGGAGCTGCTCGAACTTTCGAAGCTGATCGCCTTCTCGCAGAGCAAGCCGCTGCGCCAGGTGCACTTCCTGACGAGCAACGTCAACGCGCAGATCAACGGCGGCTCCTACGTCACCTCGACGCCGGAACTCGAGAAGAAGACGCTGGACAACTTCCTCAACGGCCACGAAAAGGTGGAGCTCCCGTCCTCGCACGCCCACTCCTCCTCCTCATCTCATCATCATCACCACTCCTCCTCCCCGTCGCCCGCCGCGCTCGGGCTCTACGCGACCACCGGCGAGAGCGAAGCCGTGACCGCGGCCCTGCACCTGCCCTTCCACGTGCTCTACCCGCGGCTTCAGACCGGCGCCGGCGTGCAGCAGACCGTGCGGCCTTACGCGCTTCGCAACGTCCAGGGCGAACTGAAGCACGCCTACGTCGTCGTCTGGCGCCAGAGCATGCAGGGCGGCTACTACGACTTCGAGGGCACCGACTGGCTGAGCCCCCCGCTGTTCAAAAACGCCCGCACCGAAAAGCTCGGCGCGCGGACCTACAAACTCGTCGACGACGGCAGCCACATCCACGTGATCGGCTGGCGTTCGGGGAACGTCCTCTACTGGGTGACGAACACCCTGCTCGAGGAACTCTCCAACGCGCAGATGATCGCGATCGCGAAATCGGCGCAGCCGCTCAAGTAGCTAGCGGCCCGCCGGCCAAGCCAGGCAAGGACGCAGGGAGCGTAGTGTGCTCGGCACATGAGCGACCGCGAAGTGCCCCGAATGGGGTAAGGACGCAAGCATGACGCCGGCCGGCGGGCCGCTAGCGAGCGCCGTCGAGCGCTTCGTTCACTAGCGCATCGGCGCGCGCGTTCTGCGCGCGGGGCACCGTCCGGATCGACCAGCCCGCGAACTCGCGCAGGGCCTTCATCGCGTCGAGGTAGAGCGGGCGCATCGCCTCGTGCTTGACCTTGTAGAGGCCCTGGATCTGCTTGGCGACGAGCTCGGAGTCGCCGATCACCTCCACCTCGTCCGCGCCGAGCTCGCGCGCACGAGCGAGGCCGAGCAGCAGCGCGCGGTACTCGGCGACGTTGTTGGTGGCGCGCCCGAGCAGTTCGGCGTGCTCGGCCAGCACCTCGCCGTCGGGCGAGGAGATCACGCATGCCGCGGCCGCGGGCCCCGGGTTGCCCCGCGCGCCGCCGTCGACGTGCACGATCACCTTCACGCTTGCGGAAGGGTGCGGACGGCTCCCGGCCGGTCCGGCTAGACGGCCTTGGCGAGCGGCAGCGTGTCGCCGGCGACGCGGGCGCGGCGGCGATCGCGGATCACGCGGCGCTCGGCGCCGGGCGCGCTTGCGCTGCTACGGCCGCTGCGAGCGCGACGGTCGAACTCGCGGCGGTCGACGATCACGGTGACTTTGTCGTCGCCGCGGTAGTGCTCCACGAGCTTCGGGTAGAGCTCGTCGGCCAGTGCCTTTGGTACCACGCAGTAGATCATCGCCCCACGGATGTTACCGGCGCAAGCGGCCGGCGCAAGGGGCGACGCAGCTATTGCGCGAGGGACAGCGCGAGCGCGCCCGACGGCGTTGCGACCGCGTTGCCGTGACGCTCGTCGCGGCTCAGCTGTTCGAGCTCGGTGCCCTGCCCGATCGCCTGCGCGAACAAGGGCTCTTCGCCCGTGTCCACCTCGTAGCGGTACCAGCACAGCTCCCAGGCCACGACGATCCGCACGATGCTCTCCAGGTGCTCGGCCGAGCGCACGCTGACCATCGGCTCTCCGAGCGAGCGAGCCACGCCCGCGACGCGCCGCGGGTACTCGCTGGCGTTGAACGCGTCCAGCGCCTGGACGAGGTGCGCGGAGCCCGGCGGCGCCTCCACGACAGCCTGCTCGGGGGCGGCGGGCTCGCCTTCGTCGGCGCTGCCCGCGAAGAGGTCATACGGGCCGTCGGGCTCGCGCGGCGCATGACGGCTGCTTTCCCGTCCCTCGGCCGCGCCCTCGGACCCGCGCGCGCCGCCGATCAGACGGTCGAGCAGGCTGCGCCCGCGGCGCGGGCGCATCGGCGGCAGCGTGACCGCGGCCGCCGCCTCGGTCTCACGCAGCCAGCCCTCGTGCGTGGCACGCGGTGCGCACAGCTCGCACACCAGGCGGCGCTGGCCGTCGGCGATGAAGTAGTCGGGCTGCTCGCCGCGCAGGAGCCGCCGTGCGCAGACGTCGCAGGCGACATCGGGCTGCGACGTCACGATCGTGCGGGTGGTCATCGCACCCCAGGGTAGCTGGACCGCGCGCTGCGGTCATCCGCCGCAAGCGCGCGGCCGACTCCCCTCACCGTCTAGGCGTGCGCCGCCTCGCGCTCGCCGCCGGCGTCGGCGACGACGCGCTGGGCCAGGTTCGCCGGCACCTCTTCGTAGCGGAGGAACTCCAGCGTGTAATCGCCCTGACCCTGCGTGATCGAGCGCAGGTCGGGCGCGTACGTGAGCATCTCCGCCATCGGCACCTCGGCCTTGATCTCGGTCATCGCGCCGGAGGGCTCCATGCCCTGCGGGCGTCCCCGCCGGCCGTTGAGGTCGCCGATGACGTCGCCGACGCTCGCCTCGGGGACCGAGAGCGTGACCATCATGATCGGCTCGAGCAGCACCGGCGAGGCTTCCTGGAGCGCCTGCTTCATCGCCTGGATGCCGGCGAGCTTGAAGGCGATCTCCGAGGAGTCGACGGAGTGGTACTGGCCGTCGTAGAGGCGCACCCTGACCCCCTGGACCGGGTAGCCGGCGACGACACCCGTTTCCATCGCCTCGCGCACGCCTTTCTCGACCGCGGGGATGAACGAGTTCGGGATCACGCCGCCCTTGATGTTGTTCACGAACTCGTACGCGTAGTTGCCGTCGGCGTCGTGCAGCGGCTGGATCTCGATCTGGCAGTCGCCGAACTGCCCGCGCCCGCCGGACTGCTTCTTGTGACGGCCGTGTCCCTGTGCGCTCGCCCGGATCGTCTCGCGGTAGGGCACGCGCGGCGGCTTCAGCGTCACCTCGACCCCGAAGCGGTCGCGCAGGCGGTCGACGATCACTTCCACGTGCACCTGCGAGAGCCCGGCCACGATCTCCTCGCCGGTCTGCTGGTCGCGATGCAGGTCGATCGTCGGGTCCTCCTCCTGCAGCCGGCGCAGCGAGGCGATGACCTTCTCCTCGTCGCCGCGGCTCTTCGGCTCGACGGCGAAGGCCATCACCGGCGCCGGCAGCTTCAGCCTCGGCATCTCGATCGGCTCGTCGCGCGCGGCGAGCCAGTCGCCGGCGCGGGTTTCCTTGAGCTTCGCGACCGCGCCGATGTCACCCGGGCCGAACTCGTCCGCGTGCTCGACGTCCTTGCCCTTGAAGACGAGCAGCTGGCCGATGCGCTCCTTGGCGTGCACGTGGGTGTTCAGGGCCTGGCTGTCCGCTTTCATCACGCCCTGGTAGATGCGTATCAGGTTGATGCGTCCCGCGAACGGGTCGGCGCGGGTCTTGAAGACGAAGGCGAACAGCGGCTCGTCCTCGCTCGGGGTCAGCTCGACCTCGCCGACCTGCAGCGAGCCGTGCTTCACCGGCGAGGGGAGGTCCTCGACGATCGCGTCCAGCAGGCGCGTCGTGCCGAGGTTCGAGGTCGCGACGCCGCAGACGACGGGGAAGATCTTGCCGTGGTTGGTGCCCTCCTTCAGCGCGCCGACGATCTCGTCGTGCGAGATCTCACTCGCCGTCGAGGTAGCGCTCCATCAGCGCGTCGGACACTTCGCAGACCTCGTCCATCAGCTTCTCGCGGTATTCCTGCGCGAGCTCTGCTTGTGCGTCGGGGATCGGGATCTCGTCCGCGGCTCCGCGCTCCGGGGTGGGCTGCGCGCGGTACGCCTTCATGTCGACGAGGTCGATCACGCCGGAGATCTCGTGCTCGGAGCCGATCGGGATCTCGGTCGCCACCACGTGCTGCCCGAACGAGCGCTTGAGCGACTCGAGCGTGCGGAAGAAGTCGGCGCGCTCGCGGTCGAGCATGTTCACGAACAGCATGCGCGCGATGTCGAGCTCCGCTGCGCGCGCCCACAGCCGGCTGGTGGTGACCTCGACGCCCATGACGGCGTTGACGACGAACACGGCCGACTCGCAGACGCGCAGCGCGCCGAGCGCGTCGGCGATGAAGCTCGGCTCGCCCGGGGGTGTCGAGGAGGTTGATCTTGCGGTCCTGCCAGCTCAGCGAGCTGAGCGTTGCCGAGATGGACATCTGACGGGCCTGCTCGTCCGGGTCGGAGTCGGACACCGTGGTCTGGTCGGGGACGGAACCGAGGCGGTTGATCGCCCCAGCCTCGAACAGGAGAGCCTCGTGGAGCGAGGTCTTCCCCGACCCTCGATGTCCGACGAGGGCGACGTTGCGAATACGGTCCGCTGCGGGGTGCATATGGGCTCTCCTTCCTCGGGTGTGGCCACCATACCGCCGGGGATCGGCGAGGTCTAGCTGCGTGGCCAGTCCCGGTCAGGAGAGCAGCGGCATCACCTCTTCGGCGATCAGCGCGACGTGGTCGAGGTCGTCGAGGTCGATCACCTGCAGGTAGGAGCGGCTCGCGCCGGCGTCGCGGTACTCGCGCAGCCGTGCGGCGACCTCCTCGGGACTGCCGGCGGCGCCGTTCTCGCGCAGGTCCTCGACGCTGCGACCGATGCGCTCGGCGCGGCGGCTGAGCTCTTCCTCGCTCCGTGCGCAGCACACGGTGACCGCGTGCGAGTAGGTGAGCTCGTCGGGGTCGCGCCCGGCCGCCACGCAGGCCTCGCGGACGCCCTGGAAGCGCTCGCGCGCTGTCGCGACGCCGGCGAACGGCACGTTGTACTCGGCGGCGAAGCGGGCCGCGAGCGAGGGCGTGCGGCGCGGTCCGAGGCCGCCGACGATCACCGGCGGGTGGGGCTGCTGCGCCGGCTTCGGCAGCGCGGGGCCGGATGCGAGCTCGTAGTGGCGGCCGCTGAACTGGAAGGTCTCGCCCGGGGGCGTGCCCCACAGCCCGGTCACGATCTCCAACTGCTCTTCGAGCCGGTCGAAGCGCTCGCCGAACGACGGGAAGGGGATCCCGTAGGCGCGGTGCTCGGCCTCGAACCAGCCCGTGCCGAGTCCGAGCTCGACGCGCCCGCCGCTCATGTCGTCGACCTGCGCGACGCTCACCGCGAGCGGACCGGGCAGCCGGAACGTCGCCGAGGTGACCATCGTGCCCAGGCGGATCGTGCTCGTCTCCCTCGCCAGCGCGCCGAGCGTGACCCAGGAGTCGGTCGGGCCGGGGCCGGGGCCGCCCGGTTTGATGCGCAGCAGGTGGTCGGAGCGGAAGAACGCGCTGAAGCCGTGCTGCTCGGCGGCTCGCGCCATCGTCAGCTGCTGCTCGTAGGTCGCGCCTTCCTGCGGCTCGGCGAAGATCCTCAGGTCCATCCGTTCTCCCTCTCCTGGTGCGTCCGCGTAGCGCCACGATGACATCGCGCTCCGCGATGCGCCTCAGCCCTCGCCGCCCGGGGGCGCCGCAGGCAGCTGCGGCTCCCCCGTCGGCATGCGGGTCAGGGAGTTTCCTTCAACGCGTCCTTCAGCTCGTCGGAGATTTCGTCGCTCGTGGCGTCCAGCGTGCGCTTGACGACCTTGCTCGCTCGCGTCACCGCCTTGTCGAACGCCTTGTCGATCGTCGGTTCGCCGACGACGACCAGGCCGGCCTGCTCGGAGGTCAGCTCCTGCGCCGCTTCCTTCAGTTCCTTCCGCGGGAGCGTTCCGCCCCCGAACATCTCCGGGATCGCGCGCACGCGCGGACGATCCATGCGCTTGACGATGTGGGGCTTGCCTTCCTCCTGATCGATGACGGCAGCGTCGTACTTGCCGATCATCGAGTCCTCGTGGAGTTCCTCGATCGCCCCCAGATCTTCAAGGGCAGGGGACACGCTCTCGTAGACCGCGGTGTAGAGAGCCATGTTGCTGTCGGCCATGATTTCTCCTTGGTCTTGGCATGGAGGTGAGACCACTTGGGATTGTGCGCTTCTCGCTTGCTCGGTGCCTTGCGGGTCGCGGCTACACCGGCGCCGCGAGTTTCAAGCGATTCCCGTCGGGGTCCGTGACGATGCTCTGACGCATCCCCTCGCCGACGGGCTCGACCGGCCCCGGCTCGACACCGCGCCCGCGAACGGCCGCGAGGAACGCGTCGAGGTCGTCCAGGATCAACGTGTGCAGCGCGCTGCCGGCGCGCACGGGATCGGCGATCAGGACGATCCAGGCACCGTCGTGCACCTCCCACGCTGCCTCGCGCGCGTTCGGGACGAGGTCCGGCGCGCGGCCGAGCAGCTGTTCGTAGAAGACCCGCGCCGCGCCGAGCTCGGCGACGTGGATCCCCGCGAACAGGTGCTCCTCAGTCGTCGAAGGACTCCTCCTGCATGCGCGAGCGCAGGCGCAGCACCGCCTTCGTGTGCATCTGCGACACACGCGACTCGGTCACGCCGAGCACCTCGCCGATCTCGCGCAGGGTCAGGTTCTCGTAGTAGTAGAGAGCGATCACGAGCTTCTCGCGCTCGGGCAGCTTCGCGATCGAGTCCGCGATGCGGTCCTTGAGGTCGCCGACGTCCAGTGCACGCGACGGGTCGGGCGCGTTCGGGTCCTCGATCGTGTCCATCAGGGACACCTGGTCGCCGCTCGAATCCGACACGCTCCACAGCTCGTCCAGCGCGACGATCGAGGAGTGCGAGATCGCGAGCAGCGAGTCGTTCAGTTCGTCGAGGGTGATCCCCATCTCGTCGGCGATCTCCTGATCGGTGGGGGCACGCTGCAGCAGGTGCTCCAGCTTGGCGTTCGCACGCTCCACCTCGCGGGCACGTGCGCGGACGCTCCGCGGCACCCAATCCAGAGACCGCAGCTCGTCGATGATCGCGCCCTTGATGCGCATGATCGCGTAGGTCTCGAACTTGATGTCGCGCGAGAGATCGAAACGCTCGATCGCGCTGATCAGCCCGACGAGGCCGTACGAGATCAGGTCCGCCTCCTCGACATGCGGCGGCAGCCCGGCGGCTGTCCGCCCGGCGACGTACTTCACGAGCGGCGAGTAGGCGACGACGAGGCGCTCGCGGCTGCGCTTGTCTCCGTCCTCCTTGTAGCGCCGCCACAGTTCGCGCAGCTCGATCGGTTTGACGTTCGTCTCCAGGGCTTTCCTCCCCTGTTTTAGGCCCGAGGGTGACTGCGCGCGTAGGCGCTTCGAAGCCTGGCGGACTCTACCCGAGTGTAAATCTGGGTGCTGGACACACTCGCGTGGCCCAGCATCTCCTGGATCGCCCGGAGATCGGCGCCGCCGTCGAGAAGATGCGTCGCGAAGCTGTGGCGCAGCGAGTGCGGCGTGGCCTCGCCCGCGGTGCTCGGCCCTCGTCGTCCACCGCCGCATCCGGCGGCGCACGTCGCTGGTGGAGAGCCGCCGGCCGCTGCGGCTGAGGAACAGCGGCTCGCCGGCGCCGGGGGGCGCCGCCGTCGCCGCGAGCGCCGGGCGCGCGCGGTCGAGGTAGGTGCGCACAGCGGCCATCGCGGGCTCGCCGACGGGCACCACACGCGTCTTGCGCCCCTTGCCTTCGACCCGCAGCTGCTCGCCGTCGTGGTCGACGTCGCCGAGCTGCAACGACACGAGCTCCTCGGCGCGCAGCCCCGAGGAGTAGGCCAGCTCGAACATCGCGCGGTCGCGCACCGAGAGAGGACCGTCCGCTGGGATCGAGTCGAGCAGGCGCGAGGCCTCCTTCGCGCTCAGCACCCGCGGCAGGCGGGCTCCGCGGCGCGGCGTCGAGACGAGGTCGGCGGGGTTCTGGGCGATCAGGCCGTGGCGGCGCTGCGTCTCGAAGAGCGAGCGCAGGGCGGCCAGCTTGCGCGCGGAGGTGCTCGGCGCCGCACCGCGCTCGCTGAGCCAGGCGACGAAGCGGCGCACCTGGCGCGGCGCGATGTCCGGCGGGTCGAGGCCCTGAGCGGCGGCCCAGCTCGCGAACTCGCTCGCGTCGAGCCTGTATGCGCGCCGTGTGCGCGGCGCGGCGTCGCGCCGCTGCAGGTCGGACTCGAGCAGGGTGAGCGCGTCCTGCCAGGCTGCGGGCAGCACGGTCTCGGCCGGCGGCGGGCTCTGCGAGGGGTCGCTGACTGGCATTGCGGGCTTCCTTTCGCCGTGCACGACCGGGCGCCTGCCCGGCAGCGCCCGTCCCATCGGCCCGCCCTGCCCGGCAACGGTGCACACGACGTGCATTATTCCCGGCTCGGCTAGATTCAAGACAATGGTCGTCCACCCGTCTGCTTCAGAGCACCCGCCGGCCCCCGAGCACGACGCGTCCGCCGGAGCCGCCTGGCGCAAGATCGACTGGCGCCGGCATCAGCGCTGGGTGCACGTCGGCGAGCGCGCGATCAACACGATCGAGCTCGGCACACCCCATGGCGGGGCGCAGGCCGGCGAGCCCGCGATCGTGTTCGTCCACGGCCTGTCCGGCTGCTGGCCGAACTGGCTCGAGCAGCTCGGCGTGTTCTCCCAGAGCCACCGCGTGCTCGCCTTCGACCTGCCCGGCTTCGGGCACTCGCCCGGCCACGCCGGCGAAGTGTCGATGCCGGGCTACGCGCGCATCGTCGCCGACCTGCTCGCCGCGCTCGGCATCGAGCATGCCGTGCTCGTGGGCAACTCGATGGGCGGGCTGATCAGCGCCGAGCTGGCCGCCGAGCAGCCGGCGCTCGTGGAGAAGCTCGTGCTCGTCTCCCCCGCCGGCATCTCGACCTATGAGAACCGTTTGACGGTGCGCTCGATGCCGGCGATCCGTCGCGGTCAGCAGATGCTTGCGCTCGCGGCGGCGTGGACCGCCTCGCACTCAGACGGCATCGCCGCCCGGCGACGCACCCGGGGCGCGGTGCTCGCCGGCGTCGTCGCGCACCCGCAGCAGCTGCCGCGAGCGCTGGCCGCGGAGCAGCTCCGCGGCGCCGGCACCGACGGCTTCCTCTCCGCGCTGGAGGCGATCCTCGAGTTCGACCTGCGCCCGCGCCTACCGCTCATCTCCTGCCCGGCGCTGGTCGTATGGGGGAAGAAGGACCGCCTCATCAGCTGGCACGACGCGGCGCGCTTCACCGAGGCGATCCCGGACGCCCGCGAGGTCGTCTACGACGACACGGGGCACATGGCGATGCTCGAGCGCCCGCGCGAGTTCAACCGGCTGCTCGAAGGCTTCCTCAGCGCGTGATCGCGCCTTCCGAGGCGCTGCCGACGAGCTTCTTGTACTTCTGGATCGCCACCTCGACGCGGTCGCCCGTCCGCGCGGGCGGCTCGTAGCTCAGCACGCGCTCGGCGATCTCCGCGTCCGACAGCGCGACGTCGAGGCGCCCGGCGTCCACGTCGATCGTCAGCTCGTCGCCGGTGCGCAGCGCCGCGATCGGCCCGGCGTGCACCGCCTCGGGCGCGACGTGGGCGACCATGAACCCGTGGGTGGCGCCCGAGAAGCGCCCGTCGGTGATCAGCGCGACCTCTTCGCCCAGTCCCTCGCCGACGATCGCGGCGGTCACGGCGAGCATCTCGCGCATCCCGGGCCCGCCGGCCGGTCCCTCGCCGCGGATCACGACCACGTCACCGGGTTCGAGCTCTTTCGCGAGCACGGCCGCCATCGCCGCCTCCTCGCCGTCGAACACGCGCGCGGGGCCGGTGTGTTTGCGCCGCTCGTGCCCGGACAGCTTGACCACGCATCCGTCGGGCGCGACGTTGCCGCGCAGGATCGCGAATCCGCCGGTCGGTTTGATCGGCTCAGACAGCGGACGCACCACGTCCTGGCCGGCGGTCTCGCGCGCCTCGTCGGCGGCCTCCCCGATCGTCGCGCCGGTGACCGTCAGCGCGTCCGCGTTCAGGATCCCCGCCTCCTTCAGTCGCGCAAGCACGAGCGGGACGCCGCCCGCCTCGTAGAGGTCGGTCGCGGCGTAGCGCCCGCCCGGCTGAAGGTCGCAGAGCAGCGGCGTGCGCTCCGAGATCTGCTCGAACTCGTCGATCGTGAGCGGCACGCCCATTTCGCTCGCGACGGCGAGCAGGTGAAGCACGCCGTTGGTCGAGCCGCCGCTCGTTGCGACGGCGGCGATCGCGTTCTCGAGCGCGGGCTTGGTGATCACGTCGCTGGGGCGCCGCCCCGCCGCGAGCACCTCTATCACGAGTTCCCCGCACTGCTTCGCGACATCGAGCTTGCGACCGTCCTCGGCCGGCACCATCGCCGAGCCCGCGGGCGAGATGCCGAGCGCCTCGAAGGCCATCGCCATCGTGTTCGCAGTGAACTGGCCGCCGCACGCGCCCGCGCCCGGGGAGGCGGCCTCCTCGAGTTCGTGCAGCTCGGCTTCGGTGATCTTGCCGGAGGCGAACTCGCCGACCGCCTCGAAGACCTGCTGGATCGTGACCTCCGCGCCCTTGAAGTGACCCGGCCGGATCGAGCCGCCGTAGAGCATGAGCCCCGGGATGTCGAGACGAGCGAGCGCCATCACCGTGCCGGGGATCGTCTTGTCGCAGCCCGAGATCGTCACGAGCGCGTCGAACTGGTGCGCGGAGGCGACCAGCTCGATCGAGTCGGCGATCAGCTCGCGGGAGACGAGCGAGGCGCGCATCCCCGCGGTCCCCATCGTGATGCCGTCGGAGATCGCGATCGTGTTGAGCTCCATCGGCGTGCCGCCGGCGGCGCGGATGCCCTCCTTGACCTTCGCGGCGAGCACCCGGTTGTTGAAGTTGCAGGGCATCGTCTCGATCCAGGAGTGGGCGACGCCGACGATCGGCTTGGCGAGGTCCTCGGCCGAGTAGCCGATGCCGTGCAGGTAGGCGCGCGCGGCCGCTCGCTCCGGGCCCTCGGTCAGGGAGCGGCTGCGGTGCTTGAGGTCGAAGTGGCCGTTGGCGCTCACGCGGCGGCCACGTTACCGCTAGCGCCGCGCCGACGGCCGGGCGCGCTGCGCTCGCGCTCCCAGCGCGCGAGCCGCTCGAGGTCCCGGCGCACACGCTCAGGGTCGACCTGGCGGCCCGGCAGGTGCATGTTGGCCTCGGAGATCAGCCGCCGTTCGTCGCCCGTCAGCGCCATCCACTTGGCGAGCACGTCGTCGGAATCCGGCAGTCGCGCGCTGCCGTACGGGCGCGATTCGTCGGGAAAGGCGACGCAGTACTCGCTGAGGAGCTCGCCGGTGCCCGGCACGTAGGCGACGATCGGCTTGTGCGGGTAGATCAGGTACGCGTAGGCGGGCCCGCCCTCGAGGCCCGGCGCGGCGACCGGTCCCGTCACGCTGATCAGCCCCAGCTCGCTGTACATCTGCCACTCGCGCTCCGAGACGCAGGAGCGCAGCAGCTCGCGGGCGCGCTGCTCGGCGCGGCGCTCGCGGCCCGGGTCATAGCCTGTGGCCGGCTCGCTGCCGCGCTCGGCCCACGCACTGCGGGCGCGCGCGAACGCGCGCATCGCCGTCGGCCGGGCGAGCTCCCACACCAGCACGACGAGCACCACCGTCGCCGTGCCGAGCGCGAGCCCCATCGGCGATCAGAGAGCGCTGGGCGCGCCGCCGGCGGCGCGCGGGAAGAAGATCACGCGCTCGGCATCGCGCGGCACCTCGGCGAAGTCCTTGACCAGCTCGGCCTGGCGACGGCCCCCCGGTGCGCTGGTGGGCACGGCCGCCCACATGCCGGCGTCGAGCTCGCGGCGGAAGGCCTCGATCAGCTCGCGCTCCTGCTCGGGGATCTCCACGTCCCCCTCAGCGAGCACGATCTCGCCGTGACCCGGCTTCATCCGCAGGAGCTTCACCCGCTCGATTATGACAAACGGCTCAGCGCGGAACATCAGGAGCGGCGCCGCTCTGCGAGGTCGATCGCGTCGACCGGCCCGGCGCCGCGCCCAGCTCCCGCAGTCCGCGGGCGACGGCGTCACCGGCGAGCGCCCGCGCGCTGCGCGCGGCCTGCTCGAGCTCCTCGCCGAGCGCGAGCGAGGCGGCAAGCGCGGCCGAGTGGGTGCAGCCGGATCCGTGCGCGGCGCCGTCGGCGTGGCGCGGCCCTGAGATCGCCACGGCCTCGCCCTCTGGCGTGACGAGCAGATCGGTCGCGCTGTCGCGGTGGCCGCCGGTGAGCACGACCGCGGAGGGCCCCAGCGCGAGCACGGCTCTGGCCAGCCGCTCGGCCTCCCGATCGTCCGCGCCGGGCAGCGGCTCCTCGCCGAGCAGCGCCCGGGCCTCCGGGACGTTCGGCGTGAGCACGTCGGCGCGCGGCAGGATCTCCCGCACCAGCGCGTCCTGCGCATCTGGAGCGAGCAGGCGCGAGCCGGACTCGGCGACCATCACCGGGTCGACGACGACCGGCGCCGCGCCGGCGAGCTCGTCCAGCGCAGCTGCCACCGCCAGCGTCGTCTCGCGGCTGCCGAGCATCCCCACCTTCACGGCGTCGACGCCGATGTCGGCGGCCACCGCCCGCACCTGGGCCAGCAGCACCTCCGGCGGAACCTGATGGACGGCATCGACGCCCAGCGTGTTCTGAGCCGTGATCGCCGTGATCGCGCAGGCGCCGTGGACGCCCAGCGCGGCGAACGCCTTCAGGTCGGCTTGGATGCCGGCGCCGCCGCCGGAGTCCGAGCCGGCGATCGTCAGCGCGACGGGGGTGCGGGCGGCCATCGCCGCCGATGCTAGGCCGTGAACGGCCGCGGCGGGAAGATCGAGTAGGAGCCGATCGCCGTCACCAGCAGCCGCCCGTCCTCGTGGTGGATCTCGCTGCGCAGCACCGCGATGCGCCGGTTGCGGCGATCGACGACGCTGCGGCACACGACGTCGCCCTCGGTCGCGGTCTGGACGTAGTTGATCGAGATGCTGATCGTCGCGATGCGCTCTTCGGATTTGGTCTGCGCCCACAGCGCCGAGCCCATGCAGTAGTCGACCATCGCGTAGGTCGCAACGCCGGAGAGCAGGCCGCCGCGGTTGATCAGCTCGGGGCGGATCTGCAGGTGGACCGTCTGCGGGTCCTCCCAGCGCAGGCCCATGAACGCGGTCACGCCGTCGAGCGCCCGCGGCCCCTCGGCAGGCGGCTGCGCCGCGTCCGTCCCGGCCTCCCCCTCGGTCACTGCTCGGACCCTATTGGAGCAACCGGCTTGACCGCGCACAGCGCGACGCTCAGCGCCGGGTAGCCCAGCAGCCTGCTCAGCGGCCGGTCGAGCACCACCAGCGGACGTAGCGGGAGCAGGATCACCCACGCCGGCATCAGCCCGAACCGCAGCGACAGCCGGCGCATCAGGTCCGTGAGCTTCTGCGAGACGACGCCGCTGATGAAGGCCCCCTCGCGCGCGTCGAGTCCGGCACCGGTCGCGAGCGCCGCGAGGCGCTCCCGCGAGTAGCCGTACCGCACGTGCGAGCCGTCCTCCTCGGGGCTCGGGTCACGCTCCTCGGTGAACAGGGGCCGGTGCTCGACGAAGGGCGTGCTCAGGAGCAGCCTGTCCGCCGGGCTCGAGCATCGCCGCCAGCGACGCGACGAGACCCGCGTCGTCGGTGACGTGCTCGATCGTCTCGAGGCAGATGATCTGCTCGAAGCGGCCGAGCGCCTCGCGATGCCCGGCGAGCTCGCGCAGGTCGATCTGGCGGAAGTCGATGTCGGTGATGCCGAGCGTGCGGGCGCGCTCGCGCGCGTCCTGCTGCTCGGAGGCGGAGAACGAGGCTGCGACGACGCGATTGCCCGTGTGGGCGGCGTAGATGCTGAAGGCGCCGTTGCCGCAGCCGGCGTCGAACGTGCGCAGCGGCCCGGGCCGCAGACGCCGCCGCAGCCACAGCCAGCGGTCGAGCACCGTCGTGTCCCCCGTGACGAGCAGGAACCTCCATCCGAAGATCCGCAACAGGGCGTCGAGCACGCGCGGCAGGCTATCCGAAGGCCATCGGATCGACTCGCCCTTGACAACCTAGACATTCTTGATAGGTTTAGTGGGCAATGTCTGGTCGACTCTTGGAGACGCCCGTGCCGGTCCTCACGGCGCAAGCCGTGGTGGCGCTCCACGCGACCGGGCGATGTGCACTGGCCTGAGTCCTCAGGCTCCTCCATTCCGGGGCGCCTCGGCGCCCCGGAGGTCCTCACTGGCGCGCCGGCTTCCCCCTCGGCCGGCGCGCCACCCTCTTCCCCAGTCAAGGAGAACCCCGATGCCCCGAGTGATCGTCACCACCAACCTGCCACCGTCGGGCGAGGCAGATGTCCTGCTCGACGAGCACATCTCGACCGTTCACCTCTCCAGCGACCACGCCGCCGGCCAGCTGATCGAGCGGTTGAGCTGGGCGATCCGCGACGCAGAGCAGAGCGAGCTCGACCGTCTCGCCCGCCCGCTGCTGCGCGGAGTCTCGGCAAGGCCGCCGCGCCGCACGCGCCGCCGGAGCGCCGCGGCGGCCGCATAGCGCCCCCACGTCGTATGGGGAGGCGATGCCTCCCCGTCCGCGACCACGTCCTACGCCGCCGCCTGCGCGCTCGGCCCGCGCGTACCCCATGGCGGGGCACCCCCCATCGCGGGGGGCAGGCAAGCAGGCGGCCACGGGGCGGCGCGGCGAGGAGCTGGCCGCCGCGCACCTTCAGCGGCGAGGCTTCACGATCCTCGACCGCAACGTCCGCACCCGTTACGGCGAGATCGACCTCGTCGCCTGCGACCCGTCGGTGCTCGCGTTCGTCGAGGTCAAGACGACCCGAGCCGGGTCGGTCGCGCCGTTGGAGCGCGTCGGCCGGGCGCAGCGGGCGCGGCTGCGCCGGCTCGCGCTCAGCTGGATGCTGGAGCGCCCTCCGGGGTCTTTCCGCCGCGCCCAGGTCCGCTTCGACGCGATCGGCGTCGTGCTCGGCCACGAGGGCTCGCTGCTGGCGCTCGAGCACGTGGAGGGAGCCTGGTGACCCGGGCCGGCATGGAGCGCCGGCCCGGTGACACGACGCTCTACAGCGCGAGCTGCTGGTAGGCGAGCGACTGGAAGGACATGCGGTGAAGCGGCGAGACGCCGCGCTGTTCGATCGCCTCGCGGTGCGAGGGCGTCGAGTAGCCGACGTGCTCGGCGAAGTCCCAGCCGGGGTGCTCGCCGTCGGCGTGGCGCATGTAGCGGTCGCGCGTGACCTTGGCGACGATCGAGGCGGCGGCGATCGCCGCGCTGGTCGCATCGCCGTCGACGATCGCGCGCTGCTCGCGCCCGAAGTCCGGCACCGCGAAGCCGTCGAGCAGGCACAGCACGTCGCCGCGCACGCCGTCGGTGACCCCGCGCGCGGCGTCGCGCAGCGCCGCGAGGTTCGTCCGGTGAAGGCCGCGGGCGTCGATGCCGCGCACGCAGCGCGAGACGACGACGACCCGCGCCGCCGCCCGCATCACGAGCGGGTACAGGGTCTCCCGCGCCTCGACGGTGTGCTGCTTGGAGTCGTTGAGCGCGCTGAGCAGCCGCAGCTCGCGCGTGGTCAGCGTCTCGTAGTCGAACAGGACCCCGGCCGCCACCAGCGGCCCGGCGAGGCAGCCGCGACCGGCCTCGTCGGCGCCGGCGACCAGCCGGTAGCCGAGCCGGCGGTCGAAGGCGAACAGGCGCCGGCCGCTGCCGCGCCTGCGCGCGCGGCGGCGCGAGCGCGCGGTCGCCGGACGGCCGGCTCTAGAGGAAGCCGATCCGGTGGGGCGGCCAGTAGGTGAAGAAGGCACCGCCGATGAGCCATCCCGTGGGAACTGGTCCCCAGAAGCGGCTGTCGTCCGATTCGCCACGGTTGTCCCCCATCATGAACCAGTGGCCGGGCGGAACCTTGATCGGCGTCGTCAGGTTGCACACGACCCCGACTTCCGGCGCGCAGGGTTTGATGTAGGAGTCGCTCTCCCGTTCGAAGGTCGTCTTGCCCTTCGCCTTGCGGTAGACGTGGCCTTCCTTGATGTACATTTCGTCGCCCGGGCCGGCCACCACCCGCTTGATGAAGTTGGTGCCGGTGTCCTCCTTCGGGTTCGGCTGGTCGCACGCCGCCGTCATCGGGTGCTGCGAGGAGCCGCACTGCGACTGTTCGGCTCCCTCGGGCGGGTGGAAGACCACGATCTCGCCCACGTGGGGGCCGTTGAGGTCCATCCCGATGCGATTCACGAGCACCCGCTGGCCGACCGAGAGCGTCGGCTCCATCGATCCGCTCGGAATCCGGTAGGGCTTGACCAGCACCGCCTGGATCAGCAGCGCCAGACCGAGCGCGATGGCGATGATCACGACCAACTCGATCACCGAGTTGACCGTCGATTTCGAGCGGTTCGGCGCTAGCTTCACGCCGGCGGGTCGCCGGCGGGATCGCCCGCGGCGTCACCGGCATCGGGGGAGGGCTCGGCGGCCTCAGCGGCCGCCTCACCGGCGTCCTCCGCCTCCGCTTCCGGCTCTGCAGCCGGCTGATCGGCGGCCTCGGCCGCCTTCTCTCCCCCCTGCTCGCCGGTCTGCTCCTCGACCGCGACCTGCTCCTCGGCACCCTGCGCCTCGACCGCCTCGGCGACCGACTCCTCGGCCGACACCCCGTCGGCGTCCACCGCCACGGGCTCGTGCAGCAGCCCCGGCTCGATCGACTCCTCGGGACCGGCGTAGCGGCGCTCGCGCACCCGGGCGCGCTTGCCGACGCGGTCGCGCAGGTAGTACAGCTTCGCGCGGCGCACGTCGCCGCGCGCGGCCAGCTCGATGCGCTCGATCTTCGGCGAGTGCAGCGGGAACATGCGCTCCACGCCGACGCCGAACGACTGCTTGCGCACGGTGAAGGTCTCACGGGCCCCGTGGCCCTGGCGCTTGATCACGACCCCCTCGAACACCTGCACGCGCCGGCGCGTGCCCTCGATGACCTGGAAGTGGACCTTCACGCGGTCGCCCGGGGCGAAGCTCGGCACACGGCGCAGCTGGGCGCGCTCGATCGTTTGGATGACGCTGCTCATGAGAGGGAGGGGGCGCGCCGGGCGTCTGCTGAACGATGCCGCGTACTCCGGCTGCGCGGCCGTCAATGGTAGCGGAGACGCAGCGCGTCCGGGTCAGTCCGCAGCGGACTCGGAGCCCGCCCGCCCGCCGCCGCGCTCGCGGCTGCGCTCCAGCCGCCAACGCTCGATCCGCTCGTGGTGCCCGGAGAGCAGGATCTCGGGTACGGCCCAGCCGCGGTACTCCGCGGGGCGCGTGTAGTGGGGGTACTCGGGGTTGCCCTCCAGCGCCTCGCTGAAGGACTCCTCCGCCGCCGAGCGCTCGTCGCCGAGCGCTCCCGGCAGCTTGCGCATCACGGCGTCGCAGATCACCATCGCGGCGGGCTCGCCGCCGCTCAGCACGTAGCGGCCGATCGAGACCACGTCGCTGGCGAAGTGCTCGAGGATGCGCTCGTCGAAGCCCTCGTAGCGGCCGCAGAGGAGCGTGATCGGCGGGCTCGGCGGCGAGCTCGCGCACGAGCCCCTCGTCGAGCAGCCGCCCGCCGGGCGCCAGCGCGATCACGCGCCGGCGCTCGCGCAGCTCGACGGGATCGACGCCGTAACGGGCGCGCAGCGCGGCGTCGAGCACGTCCACGCGCAGCACCATGCCGGCCCCGCCGCCGAACGGCGTGTCGTCGACCTGGCCGCCCGAGAGCGGCGTGGACGCGCGGAAGTCGACGCACTCGATGCGCGAGCCGGTGGCGAGCACGTTCGCGATGTGGCGCTGCTCGCGCAGCCACTCGAACCACTGCGGGAACAGCGTGAAGATGTCGATCTCCATCAGCCCTCCCCCTCCAGCCCGAGGAAGGCGCCGTCGATCTCGATCCGCCGCCCGGCCGCGTCCACCGAGCGGATCGCATCGCGGACCATCGGCACGAGCAGCGGCTCGCCGCCGCCGGCCGGTGCCACCTCGAGCACCTCGCACGAGGGCATCTCGATCAGCCGCGAGACGACCCCCAGCGTGCGCCCCCCGTCGGTCACGGCGCAGCCCTCGAGTTCGTGCGCCCACCATTCGCCCTCCTCCAGGCGCGGCGCCTCCTCGCTGGCGACCGTCAGCTCCTGGCCGCGCAGCGCCTCGGCGCCGGCGCGGTCCTCGATCCCATCGAGCCGCACGATCGGCCGCGCGTCGGTGCCGGCGCGGCGCACGATCTCGCGCGCGTTCCCCGCGACCGTCACGGTCGCGCCGGCGCTCAGCAGGCGCGCGCTCGGGCGGGTCACGTAGAAGCTGCCGTCGAGGCCGTGCGCGCGCCCGACGCGCCCCGCCGGCAGCGCCGAGGGCGGCCCGCTCAATCGACGATGTCGACGAGCACGTGCCGGTCCTCGCCGGCGGCCGCCGCTTTGACGACCGTGCGCAGGGCGTGAGCCGTGCGCCCGCCGCGCCCGATCACGCGCCCGTAGTCGTCGTCGCCGACGCACAGCTCGAGCACGACCGTGCCGTCGTCCTCCTCGAACTGCTCCACCGAGACCGCCTCGGGATCGTCGACGAGCCCTTCGGCGAGGTACTCCAGGAGCCGCTTCGGGTTCTCCTCCGCCACGGCCCGAGTCGGCGCCTAGCCGACCCTCGCGTCGATGCCCTGCGTCTTCAGCAGCTTGCGGACCGTGTTCGAGGGCTGCGCGCCGCGGGCGAGCCAGCTGCGCGCCCGCTCCCCGTCGATCACGATCGTCGACGGCTCGGTCTGCGCGTTGTAGTGGCCGATCGTCTCGATCACGCGACCGTCGCGCGGGGAGCGCTGGTCGGCGACGACGACACGCCAGATCGGGTCCTTCTTGCCGCCCACTCGCGTGAGCCTCAGCCTTACCGCCACGTTTTCCTCTCTATTTATTTCTAGAAATTCGAGGAAAGAGCTTAGCGGTGTGCGAGCTCAGCGCGCGCTTCGCATCAGCGCGCCGAAGTCGGGCATCTTGCCGCGCCCGACCTGGCGCATGACCTTGCGCATCTGGGAGAACTGCTTGATCAGGCGGTTGACCTGCTGCACGTTCGTGCCCGATCCGCGGGCGATCCGCAGCCTGCGCGAGCCGTTGATGATCTCCGGCTTGCGCCGCTCGGAGGGCGTCATCGACAGCACGATCGCCTGAATCCGGTCGAGCTCGCGTTCGTCGACCTTCATGTTCGAGAGCTGGTGTCCGGCAAGCCCGGGGATCATCCCGAGCACGCTCTGCAGCGGCCCCATTTTCCTGACCATCTTCAGCTGGTCGAGGAAGTCGTCGAGGCCGAACTCGTTCTTGCGCAGCTTGCGCTCGAGCTCCTTGGCCTCGTCCTCGTCGAACTGGCGCTCGGCCTTCTCGATCAGGCCCATCACATCGCCCATGCCGAGGATCCGCTGCGCCATCCGGTCCGGGTGGAAGCGCTCGAACTGGTCGAGCTTCTCCCCCGTCGAGGCGAACAGGATCGGCTTGCCGGTGACGGCTTTGACCGACAGCGCGGCGCCGCCGCGGGCGTCGCCGTCGAGCTTCGACATCACGACGCCGTCGAACTGGACCGCCTCGGCGAAGCTCTCGGCGACGTTGACCGCGTCCTGGCCGGTCATCGCGTCCACGACGAGCAGCACGTCGGTGGGTTTGACCGCGTCGCGGATACGAACGAGCTCGTCCATCAGCTCGGCGTCGACGTGCAGGCGGCCGCTCGTGTCGACGATCAGCACGTCCTTGCCCTCCTCGCGGGCACGGTCGAGTGCCCACTTGGCGATCTCGACCGGGTCGGCGTCGGTGCCTTTCTCGTACACGGTCGCGCCGGCCTGGGCGCCGACCTTGACGAGCTGCTCGACGGCGGCGGGACGGTAGACGTCGCAGGCGGCCACCGCGACCGATGAGGAGTTCTCCTCGTGCAGGTAGCGCGCGAGCTTGGCGGTGGCGGTCGTCTTGCCGGACCCCTGGAGGCCCGCCATCAAGATCACCGTCGGCGGCCGCGGCGAGAACGCGAGCCCCGCCGAGGCGCCGCCCATGAGCTCGGTGAGCTCCTCGTTGACGATCTTGACGACCTGCTGGCCGGGGTTCAGCTTGCCGACGACGTCCTCGCCCAGGCATCGCTCCTTCAGCTGCGAGGTGAACTGGCGCACGACCTTGAAGTTGACGTCGGCCTCGAGCAGCGCGAGACGGATCTCGCGCATCGCGGCGTCGACGTCCTGCTCGGTCAGCGTGCCGCGCTGGCGTACCTCATCCAGGGTCGCCTGCAGTTTCTCCGAGAGGGCGTCGAACATCAGGCGTTGATTCTCGCAGCCGAACGGCTCCGGACCGCCCGGCATGAGGGGGTCGGCCGGCGCTGCGCGCCGGCCTCAGGACTCCTCTGCGCGTGGCGGCTCGACCGCCCGCGGGCCACGCGCCGGCGGTTTCTTCGCGGCCGCATCCTCGACGCGCGCGCGCAGCGCATCGCCGAGCCCACCGAACGCCTGGGCGAACTCCGAGGGGATCACGAAGACCTTGTTGGCGTCCCCTTCGGCCAGGTCGGGGAGCATCTTCAGATATTCGTAGCTGAGCAGCTCGTGGTCGGGTTTGCCCTCGTGGATCGCCGTGAACACGGTGTCGATCGCCTTCGCTTCGCCTTCCGCGCTCAGGATCGCGGCTTCCTTCTCGCCCTCCGCGCGCAGAACCGCGGCCTGCTTGGCCCCTTCGGCGGTCAGGATCGCCGCCTGCTTCTCGCCTTCGGCCGTCAGGATCGCCGCGCGGCGGTCGCGCTCGGCGCGCATCTGCTTCTCCATCGCCGTCTTGATGTCCGCCGGCGGGTCGACCGACTTGATCTCGACGCGGTTGATCCGGATCCCCCACTTGCCGGTCGCCTCGTCGAGCACGCTGCGCAGCTCGGCGTTGACGTTCTCGCGCGCGGTCAGCGTGTCCTCCAGCGTCAGCCCGCCGATCACGTTGCGCAGCGTGGTCACCGTCAGCTGCTCGATCGCCTGGAGCGGGTTCGCGACCTCGTAGGTGGCCGAGCGCGGTTCTGTGATCGTGAAGTAGAGGACCGTTTCGATCCCCACGACGACGTTGTCCTCCGTGATCACCGGCTGAGGCGAGAAGTTGACGACCTGCTCGCGCAGGTCGACGAGCGGGCGCACGCGCTCGATGAACGGGGTGATGATCGTGAGCCCCGGCTCGAGCGTGCGGCTGTAGCGGCCGAGCCGCTCCACGACGCCGGCGCGCGCCTGCGGGATCACGCGGATCGAGCGAGCCGCGACGACCAGGGCGAACACGACGATCACTGCGATCACGATCAATGCTGCCATGTGCCCTCGGTTCCTTTCGTGGGTTTCACCGCTGCGGGCTCTCAACAGGGTAACCCGCGTGGGCCTCACGGCATCACCAGCGCGGTCGCACCGCGGATTTCGACAACGTGAACACGCTCACCCGCCTCGATCACTTCGTCGTCGTCGAACGTGCGCGCGGTCCAGACCTCGCCGCCGTCGATGCGCACGCAGCCGACACCTTCGTCGTTGGCGATCCGCTCGAGCACCATCGCCGTGCGCCCGACGAGCGCCGCCGCTCCCGTCCGGATCGGCGGCGGCAACCGGCGGTGCCGGTGGGCGACCGGACGCAGAGCCAGCACGACGATCCCCGAGACCACGACGAACACGATCGCCGTCAGCAGGGCGCCTACGCCCAGCAGGCTGAGCGCGGCCGCGAGGGTGGCGGCGATCGCGAACGGGAGCAGGTAGAAGCCGCCCTGGTGCATCTCCCCCACGCCCAGCGCAGCGGCCGCGATGAGCCACAAAATCCACACGATGCAGGGAGGTTAGCTCGCGGCGATGAGCGCGCGCGCGAATTCCGGCGCGTCGAAGGGGCGCAGGTCCTCGACGGACTCGCCGATCCCGATCAGCTTCACCGGCAGCGACAGCTCGCGCGCGATCGCGAGCGCGATCCCGCCCCGCGCCGTACCGTCGAGCTTCGTCAGCACGACCCCGGTGACGTCCGCGGCCTCGGCGAACAGGCGCGCCTGGCGCAGGCCGTTCTGGCCGGTGGTGGCGTCGATCGTCAGCAGCGTCTCGTGCGGAGCCCCGTCGAGCTGGCGCGAGATCACCCGCCGGACCTTTTCCAGCTCGCCCATGAGGTCGTCCTGAGTGTGCAGGCGCCCCGCGGTGTCGACGATCACGACGTCGATGCCCTCGGTGCGCGCCTTGGCGATCGCCTCGAACGCCACCGCCCCGGGGTCCGAGCCGGGCTCGCCGCCGACGATCTCGACGCCCGCCCGCTGCGCCCACCCCTCCAGCTGCTCGCCCGCGGCGGCCCGGAACGTGTCCGCCGCTGCGAGAAGCACGCTCTTGCCGAGTTCCTCGCGCAGGTGCCAGGCGATCTTGCCGATCGTCGTCGTCTTGCCGGTGCCGTTGACGCCGACCGCCATGATCACCGTCGGCTCGGGCCGGATGTCGATGCGCGGCTCGCCGACCTGCGCGGTCTCGGCGAGCAGGCCGATCAGGCGCTCCGACAGCTGCTCGCCGCCCTCGAGCTCGCCCGAGGTCGCCTCTTCCTCGAGCGTCTGCACGACGGCGGCCGTCGTGGCAGCGCCCACGTCGGCCATGATCAGCGCCTCCTCGAGCCGTTCCCAGGTTTCGTCGTCGAGGGTGCCGAACAGGCTGGCCTGGATCTCCGAGCCGAGCGCCTGGCGCGTCTTGCTCATGCTCTCCCGCAGCCGGCGGAAGAGGCCGCGGCGTTTCTCGGCAGGCTGCTCGGAGGCCGGCTCGGCGGCGTCTTCGGTGATGAACAGCTCGGTCCACTCGCGCGCCACGGCCGCGCGATGATACAGCGGCGGGCCGACGGCCGGGCGGGCGGGGAACGGCGCCGCTACCCGGGCCGGCAACCCCAACACCGGCGCGCCTGAGGGGCCCGTAGGCCAAGCTGGCCAAGGACGCAGGGAGCGAAATGTGCTTTGCACATGAGTGACCGCGAAGTGCCCCGAACGGGGTAAGGACGCCGGCCAGCGCCGGCATCCGGGCCCCTCAGCGGCTCAGGCGACCTCGGCCACCGGGGCCGGCTCGGCCTCCTCTTCCGCCGGCAGGCGCCGCGAGAGCACCTTGGAGACGCCGTCGCCGCCCATCGAGACGCCGTAGAGCCAGTCGGCCGCCTCCATCGTGCGCTTCTGGTGGGTGATGACGATGAACTGGGCGCGGCCCGCGTAGCGGCGCAGCAACGCGAGGAAGCGGTCGAGGTTCAGATCGTCGAGCGCGGCCTCGACCTCATCCAGGATGTAGAACGGGCACGGCCGCGCGAGGAAGACCGCGAACAGGAACGCGAGCGCGGTCATCGACTTCTCGCCGCCCGAGAGCAGCGTGAGGCGCTTGGTCGACTTGCCGGCGGGCGTGATCTCGATCTCGACCCCCGGGAGTCGCTCGCCTTGGGCCTCCTCCGCCTCGGCCTCGGCGTCTGCGGCCTCCTCGATCGCCTCCTCGTCGCGCTCGGAGCCGGTGATCTGCTGCCCGCCGATCACGCGCTTCGGCTCCTGCTCGTCCTCGACGAGCCGCAGGCGCCCGCTGCCGCCGGGGAACACGTCGCCGACCAGCTCCTCGAAGTTGCGCGCCGCCGCCTGGAAGGTCGATTCGAAGGTCTCCTCGATCTGACGGTCGGTGTCGCGGATCAGCGTGCGCAGCTCGCGCAGCGCCGTCTCGAGGTCCTCGCGCTGTCCCTCGAGCTCCTCGACGTGCGCGAGGGCCTCGGCGTACTCGTCCTGGGCGAGCGGGTTGACCGGACCGAGCTGCTCGCGCCGGCGCGTGAGGCGCTCGACCCGTGCCTGCAGCTCGCCGGCGCGCTCGGGGTCCAGCGGCTCGGCGGGCGCGTCCTCACCCTCCAGCCCCAGCTTCTCGGCGACCGTCGCGCTCTCGGCCTCGACCTCGGCGGCCTGGTCGCGCAGCCGCTGGGCGGCGAGGGCCGACTCCGTGACCCCCTCGCCGGCGGCGCGCAGCGCGGCCTGGATCTCGGCCTCGCGGGCCGCGCAGTCGCGCAGCCTGGCCGTCATCTGCTCGCCGGCCTCGCGGTCCTGTGCGAGCTCGGCCTCGAGCGCCTGCACGCGCTCCTCGACCCCCGCGCGCGCCGCCGCGATCGCCGTGCCGAGGCGCTCTGCCAGGGGCGCGGCGAGCCGGTCGGCGCGCTCGCGGGCACGGAGCAGCTCGGCGCGGGCGAGCTGCGCGCGGCGCTGCTCGGCGAGCTGCTCGGCCTGGCGGCGCTCGGCTGCGAGCTCGCCCTCCAGCTCTGCTTTGCGAACTGCCAGCGGCCCCTCGCCGGGCTCCGAGCGGCGCCGCTCGAGCGTTCGCCGCGAGCGCTCCAGCACCTCGGTCGCGTCGGCCGCCGCGCGCTCGGCGCCACGCAGCGCCTCGTCCGCGCCCGTACGCGCGTCGTCGGCCGACCGCACGCTCGCGAGCGCGGTCTCGAGGGCGGCGCGCGCGAGCTGCTCGGAGCCCGCCACCCGCTCGATCTCGGCGACGAGCCGGTCGCGCTCGTTGCGCCGCGCCAGCAGCAGCTCGGTGCCGCCCTCGGCGAGCTGGCGCACCTCGCCCCAGGAGCCGAACCAGACGCGGCCCGCGCGCGTCGCGGCGATGCCGCGGAAGTCCTCGGGCAGGTCCGCGAGGCGCTCGACCACCCAGGCGTCGCCGAGCAGCCGCCCGGCGAGCGCGAGCACGGCGGGCGGCCCGCTCAGCAGCTCGAGCATCGGGCGCGCCCCCGGCGCCGGCGGGGAGGCCTGCGTCGCCTCCGCGCCCGCGCCCTCGCCTGCCGCGAGCAGCGCCACGGCCCCCTCGGGGCCGGCGTCGTCGAGCAGCTCCTGCGCGCCGCGCACGTCCTCGACGAGCGCCGCGTCCAGGCGCCCGCCCAGCGCGGCGGCGAGCGCCAGCTCGTAGCCGTCCTGCACGCTCAGCTCGGCGCTCAGCGCGCGCGGAGCGCCGGCGGTCGTCCCCGCGGAGGGGTGGCTGCGCAGGAACTGGTTGGCGGCGGCCAGCTCGGCGCCGACGCGCGCGGCCTCGCGGCGCGCGCGCTCCGCCTCGCGCTCGGCCTCCGCCTGAGCCCGGCGCGCCGTATCGGCGCGCTCGTCGGCCTCGGCGCGCTTGGCCCGTGCGGCCTCGACCGCCGCGCCGGCCGTCTCGACCGCCTGCGCTTGGCGCGCGAGATCGTGCTCCAGCCCGGCGAGCTCGGCGCCCAGCTCCTGCTCACGGTGCTGCTCGACCTGCACGAGCTCGGCCTCGATCGCGGCGATTCGCGGGCCGGGCCCGGACTCGCCGTCGTCAGGGAGCTCGCTCGCCTCGAGGGCGGACAGCTCGGCGCTCGCGCGCTCGATCCGGCCGGCGAGCAGCCCGGCGGCCGCCGTCGCCTGCTCGCCGCGCATCGCCAGGCGCTCGCGCGCGGAGCGCGCGCCGTAGAGCGTGGCCGAGAGCGCGTCGTGGCGCTCGGCGCGCTCGGAGAGCGCCCGCTCGGCTTCGCCGCGCTCGCCGATCACCGCCTGCAGCGAGGCCTCGACGGCGTCGCGCTCGGAGCGCGCCTGCGCCGCCCGCTCCTGGGCCTCGGCGAGCTCGCCGCGCCGCGCGCGCAGCGCGTCGCGCAGGAGCTCCCAACGGGCTTCGAGCAGCTGGCGCTCCAGGCGCTCGTGCAGCTCGGCGGCTTCGGCCTGGCGCTTGAGCGGGCGCAGCCTCGTCCGTGCCTCGCGCTCGACGTCGAGCGCCCGGTCGAGGTTCTCCTGCGTGCGCTCGAGCTTCAGCTGCGCGCGGCGGCGGCGCTTGCGATGCTTGCCCAGCCCGGCCGCCTCCTCGATCAGCAGGCGCCGGTCGCGCGGCTTCGAGGTCACGATCGCCTCGACCCGGCCCTGGGAGATGACCGAGTGCGTCTCCTTGCCGAGGCCGGTGTCGGAGAGCACCTCGATCACGTCGCTCAGCCGGCAGCGCGCGCCGTTCAGCCGGTAGCCGCCCTCGCCGTTGCGGTCCAGGCGGCGCGAGATCGAGATCTCGCTCAGCGGCAGGTCGATCTCACCGTCGGCGTTGTCGAGCACGATCTCGACCTCGGCCGCCCGGCGCGCCTGCACGCCGCGGCCGCCGCCGAAGATCACGTCCTGCATCGACTGCCCGCGCACCGCGAGCGGCGACTGCTCGCCCATCGCCCACAGGACGGCGTCGGTGACGTTGGACTTGCCCGAGCCGTTCGGCCCGACCACGACGCTCACGCCCTGACCGAAGTCCAGGCGCGTGCGGTCGGGGAACGACTTGAAGCCGTCCAGGGTCAGCGACTTGAGCCTCATGCGGATGCGCGCGGTCGCTGGGGGCCGAGTGGGCGGGTCACTCGGATGCCAGTTTCTCCACGGCCATGCGGGCGGCCTCCTGCTCGGCGTGCTTCTTGCTGCGCCCGCGCCCGCGACCGAGCTCCTGCTCGTCCACGCGCGCCACGACCGAGTAGACCCGCTCGTGCGGCGGGCCCTCCTCGCCGATCACCTCGTAGCCGACCTCCGCCCCGCGCCTGGCCAGCAGCTCCTGCAGGGCCGACTTGAAGTCGACGGGGTTCGACAGCGCGTCCTCGATCTCCGGCGCGAACGCCTCCACCACGGCCTCGGCGGTCCGCTCGTAGCCGGCGTGCAGGTAGCACGCGCCGATCACGGCCTCGATCACCGATGCGAGCACGCGCTCGGTGCCGACCAGCGCGGCCGCGCTCTCGCGCACCCCGGCCGGCGCCGCCGCACGCAGCCGCTCGGGCAGCGCCAGGCGCTCTGCGACCGCGCGGCAGGAGACACCCGAGACCGCCTGTGCGCGGATCTTCGTCAGCCGGCCCGCGCCGAAGCGGTCGGCCTCCAGGCGTGGGTACAGATAGGCCGTCACCGCCAGCGCGAGCACGCTGTCGCCGAGGAACGCCAGCCTGGAGTAGGAGTCCCCGCGGCGCTCGCTCCACGACGCGTGCGTGAAGACCTGGCGCGCCAGGTCCTCGGGGAGTTCCTCGAGAAGGTCGGCCAGCAGCATCGTCTCCCTCGGCCTCCCTAGGCGCGCTCGGCATCTTCCAGCTTCGGCTCGTGAGAGACCACGAAGTCGACGGCTGCGCCGACGGTGAGGATCGCCGCGGCCTGCTCGTCGGTCATCGTGACCCCGTAGGTGTCCTCCAGCTCCTGCACGAGCGTGTAGAGATCGAGCGAGTCGGCCTCGAGGTCCTCCTTGAAGCGCGTGCTCTCGCCGATCACGGCGGGGTCGAGATCGAGCTCGTCGGCGAGGTGATCGCGGATCAGCACGAACACGTCCTCTCTGCTGAGAGTGCTCATGGCCGCAGGCTAACGTCGGCCGCGGACGCAGGGGACCTGCGAAGCGCGCCCGCATCCTCCAACGCGGCGTGGGTCTGGCCGACGATGTCCTGGCTCGCGCCGAGGCGCGCACGCAGGATCGCCTGCGCGAAGCCGGCACGGCTGAAACGGCCGTGCGGCACGACGCCGAGCCGCCGTAGCCCGAGCAGGTAGGCGCCGCCGACGCCTTCGGGATCGATCTGCTCCCGCAGCCCGCCCAGCGCGCCTTTGAGCAGCAGCCCGCCGACCTTGGCGCGGGCGGAGGACGTCGCGGCGTCGCGGATCGCACGCAGCAGCACCTGCGAGGTCCCCTCCAGGACCTTGAGCGCGACGTTGCCGGTGAAGCCGTCGGTCACCACGACGTCGGCGCCACCGGTCACGAGGTCGCCGCCCTCGACGCTGCCGACGAACTCGAAGGCCTCGATCGCGCCGGCACGCTCGCGCAGCTCGGCGCCGGTCTCGACGACCAGCGGCCCGCCGCGGGCGGCCTCCTCGCCGTTGGAGAGCAGCCCCACGCGCGGACGGGGCACGCCGAGCACGATGCGCGCGAGCGCGGCGCCCATGAACGCGAACTGCACGAGGTGCTCGCGGCGCGCCTCGGCGCTCGCGCCGACGTCGAGCAGCGTCACGGGGTTGCCGGGGACGGGCAGCGGCAGCGCCAGCGCGGGGCGGTAGATGCCGCGGTCGCGCTTGATGTTGAACGTGCCGGCCGCCAGCGCGGCGCCGGTGCCGCCGGCGCACACGAGCGCCTGAGCGCGTCCCTCGGCCACCGCCCTGGTCGCGAGCACGATCGAGGCGTCCTTGCTGACCCGGGCCGCGCGCACGGGGTCGGGAGCCTTGGCGATCGAGACGGGGGCGTCGACGATCTCCACGCCCGGCGAGGGCTCGCCGAGCTCGGCGGCCGGGCCGAAGAGGAGGACGCGGGCGCCGCGGGCAGCGGCCATCGCGGCCCCCGCGGCGACCTCCGCCGGACCGAGGTCGGCGCCGTTGCAGTCGACCGCAACGACGGGCTCGGTGCCGCCGCGCGGCTCGCTACTCGTGGTCGTGCTCGTGATCGTGGTCGTGCTCGTGGCCGGGCACGACGACTTCACGGCCGGCGTAGTGACCGCACACCGGGCACACCCGGTGCGGGCGGCGCGGGCTGTGGCACTGCGGGCAGGCGTTCAGGCCGGGCGGCACGATGCGGTGCTGGGCACGGCGCTTGGCCGTGCGGCTGTGCGACTGCTTTTTCTTGGGGACGGCCATTGCGGCCCAGAAGGGTAGCAAGGCGGAGCTCCGGCTAATCGAGCTTGAGCTCCCGCAGCTTCGCCCACCGGGGATCCGGCGCGCTCTCGTGGCTGTGCTCGGGACCGGCCTCGTTGAGGTCCGCGGCGCAGACGGGGCACAACCCTGCGCAGTCCTCGCGGCACAGCACCTTCGCGGGCGCCGCGAGCGCGAAGGCATCGTGCGCCCATGCGCCCAGGTCGAGCTGCTCGTCGGTCACGTACGGACTCTGCAGCTCCTCGCCTTCGTGCGGGCGATCCACCTCGCGCGCGTCCACCTCGCACGCTCGGGGAGGCGTCCTTGAGGCACCGCATGCACGGTCCCGACAGCGCGGCGTCGAAGCGCAGGTGCAGGGCGTAGCCGCCGCCTGTCATGCGCGAGACTTCGAGCTTCACCGGGATCCGGCCGGGGCTCGCCTCGTAGCGCTCGCCGCCGAGCACCAGGCCATCGACCGGGACCTCGAGCTCCAGCCGCCGGCCCTCGCCGGGCGTGAGGCGCAGCGACGCGAGATCCAGTTGCGATGCGAGCTGGGCCACGCCTCCAGGCTAGCGGCGCCTCCCGCTGGTGACGGGCGCTCCTAGGCCAGCTCGCGCTTGAGGATCTTGCCGGTCGCGTTGCGGGGCAGCTCCTCGACGAACACGACGTCGCGCGGGACCTTGAAGCGCGCGAGGTTGCGCTTGACGTAGTCCTTGATCGCGTCCTCGTCGAGGCTCGTGCCTTCGACCCCTACCACCACGAACGCCTTCAGCCGCTGCCCGAACTCGTCGTCGGGCACGCCGATCACAGCCGCCTCGGCGATCTCCTCGTGGTCGGCGAGCAGGTCCTCGACCTCGCGCGGGAACACGTTCTCGCCGCCGCTGACGATCATTTCGTCGTCGCGGCCGTCCACGAACAGCCGCCCGCCGTCGTCGAGGTGGCCGACGTCGCCGGTGCTCATCAGCCCGTCGACGATCTCCTTGCCGCCCCCGCCGGTGTAGCCGTCGAACATCATCTCGTTGCCGACGAAGATGCGCCCGGACGCTCCGCGCGGCACCTCGGCGCCCTGCTCGTCGAGCAGCTTCACGACCGTCCCCATCGGCGGCCGCCCGGCGGTGCCCGGCGCCGCGCGCAGGTCGGCCGGGGTGGCGATCGTCGCCCACGCCACCTCGGTCGAGCCGTAGAGGTTGTAGAGCACCTCGCCGAAGGTGTCCATCGCGCGCGTGGCGAGTTCCCCGGGCAGAGCGGAGCCGCTCAGGGCGATCACGCGCAGCGCGCTGAGGTCGTACTTCGCGATCGTCGCGGGCTCGAGCTCCATGATGCGCTGCAGCATCACCGGCACGAGCGCCAGCGTGGTCGAGCGCGTCTGGGCGGTCGCGCGCAGCGTCTCCTCGGGGTCGAAGCGGCGTCGCAGCACGAGCGTCGAGGCCAGCGGCAGCGCGAGGGTGAAATGGGCGTAGCCCCACGAGTGGAACATCGGCGCCGCGATCATGGTCGTCTCGCGCGCCCGCAGTGGGATCTTCGAGAACAGCGCCGCCGCCGGCTCGAGCGAGTCCGGCTGCTTGCGCGCCGCGCCCTTCGGGGTCCCCGTCGTGCCGGAGGTGAGGATCACGACCCGGCCGCGCTCGGCGGGCGGGGCGAGGTCGGAGTCCTCGCCACGCGCGATCAGGTCCTCCAGCCGCTCGTCGGCGCCGGCCGGCTGCAGGCGATCCTCGCCGCCGCTCCACGCCACGAAGCGAAGACGCCCCGCGGAGCCCTCGGCGACCAGGTTCGCGAACTCCTCGTCGTAGACGACGGCCTTGGCCTGCTCGCGCGCCAGCACGTCTGTGATCTGCGGGGCGGCGAACATGGTGTTGAGGTATAGGGCGCTCGCGCCCAGCTTCGAGCAGGCGACCGTCGTCTCGATGAAGCCGCGGTGGTTGCGGCACATGATCGCGACGCCGTCGCCTTCGGCGATCCCCGCTGCGGCGAGCTCGCGCGCGAGCGCGTTGGTGCGCCGGTGCACCTCGGAGAACGTGAGCGTGCCGCGCTCGTCGATCACCGCGAGGCGGTCGGGGTACCGGGCCGCCGCGCCCATGTAGGCCGCCGCCGGCGTCGCGCCCCAGCGGTGCAGCGCCAGCAGAGAGCGCACCGTGCGGTCGGGCCGCGCGGGTGCGAGCATGCCCGTGTCGAGCAGCGTGCGCGCGACGGTCAACCGTTGGCGTGCGGCGGTCAGGTCCACGCGGTGAACGCTACCCGGACGTTGCGAGTCGGCAATCTGCGGCGCGCGCGCTAGCCGACCTCAGCCGGCTCGTCCTTGCCCTGCAGGCGCTCGCGCCCGCGCTGAACCGCGGCGATGAACTTCGAGAGGTTGACCTCGAGCGTGTTGAGGATCTCGTCGGCGTAGTCCTCGGCGCCGAGCCTGATCTCGCGCTCGCGGGCGCGGGCGTCCTCGACGATGTCCTCGGCAGCGCGCTCGGCCTGCTTGGTGACCTCCTCCTCGCCGACCAGCCGCTCCTGGCGCTCGCGTGCGTCCTTGATGATGCGCTCGGCCTCCTTCTTGGCCTCGGCGAGCATCTCCTGGCGCTCCTTGACGATCCAGCGCGCCTGCTTGATCTCCTCGGGGATCGTCGCGCGCATCTGATCGAGGATGTCGTAGATCTCCTCCTTGTCGACGCGCACCTGATCGGTGAGCGGGACCGGCTTGGCGTTGTGCACCAAGTCGTCGAGCTTGTCTATGAGAACGAGGACATCCATCTTCTTCTACGCACCTCCGCGGGGCCTCCGGCCCCACGTCGCATGTCATTTCGTCAGCGCCCGACCTCTTCCTGCAAGCGCTGCGCCACCTCGCCGGGCACCAGATCGTCGATCTTGCCCCCGAAGGTGGCCAGCTCCTTGACGCCGCTCGATGAGAGGAAACTGTACTGCGGGCTGGCCATGAGGTACACGGACTCGATCTCCGGGTTCTGACGCCGGTTCAGCTGGTTCATCTCCAGCTCGTACTCGAAGTCCGAGATCGCGCGGAGGCCCTTGACGATAGCGCGGGCCCCCTTCTCCTTTGCGAAATCGACGACCAGCGTCGAGAACGGCTCGACTTTGACGTTGGGGAGGTCCGCGACGGCCCGTTCGATGAAGCCGACGCGGTCCTCGATCCCGAACACCGCGCTGCTCTTGCGCACCGAGCGGTTGACCACCGCGACCCACACCTCGTCGTAGAGCCCGGCGGTGCGCCGGATCACGTCGAGGTGCCCGTTCGTCACTGGGTCGTAGCTGCCGGGGCAGACAGCTATCGCGCGCTCGGATCGGGCCATGTGGTGAAGATTGTGATGGAAGTGTCGCCGTAGCGCCGTTCGGTGGCGATCGGCAGGTCGAGGACGAGCAGCGCCCGGCGGTCGCTCTCGCTCACCACGCGCGCGGCCGGGGCGAGCACCGGCGCCAGCAGCGCCGGGAGCTTCCCCCCCAGCCCCGCGGCGTCCGCGTAGGGCGGGTCGATCAGCACGAGATCGTAGAGCTCACCCCGTTCTCGTGCGGTCCGCAGCGCCGCGAGCGCGTCGCCGCGCCGCAGCTCGGCGCGCTCGGAACCGAGCTCCAGCGCCCCGAGGTTCTCGCGCAGGACGGCCGCCGCGCGCGCGTCCCGCTCGACGAAGACGGCCGTCTCGCGCCCCGCGCGAGAGCGCCTCGATGCCGAGCGCCCCGCTGCCCGCGAACAGGTCGAGAACGCGCGCACCCCCGATCTCGCCGAGCATCGAGAACAGCGCCTCGCGGACGCGATCGGAGGTCGGGCGCGTCCCGCGCCCGGGGGGGGCCTTCAGCCGCCGGCCGCCCAGCGTTCCCGCGATCACGCGCATCGCCGGGCACGCTAGCGCCGACGGCGCTGCGTGCCGGACTCAGCCGGGGATCGGGGCCGCCGCGTCCTCGGCGTAGCGCGCTTCGAGCTCGACTGCGAGCAGCGTGTGCTCGGGCTCGGCGAGCCGGGGATCGGAGGCCACGAGGGTCTCGGCACGGGCCCGCGCCAGCTCCAGCAGCCGGGCGTCCTCGGGCAGCCGCGCGACGCGGAACTGGCGCTGACCGGACTGGCGCGTCCCGACCAGCTCGCCCTCGCTTCGCAGCTCGAGGTCGATGTCGGCGAGCTTGAAGCCGTCGGCGTGGCTCGCTAGCGCGCGCAGGCGCGCCGCCCCCGGCGGGCCGACGAGGAAGCAGGCGGAGCGGTGCTCGCCGCGACCGACGCGGCCGCGCAACTGGTGGAGCTGGGAGATCCCGAAGCGCTCGGCGTTCTCGATCACCATCACGGTCGCGTTGGGCACGTCGATCCCGACCTCGATCACGGTCGTCGAGACGAGCACCTGGACGCGCCCGGAGGCGAAGGCCTCCATCGCCTCCTGCTTCTCGCGCGGGCGCATCGCGCCATGGAGCAGCGCGAGCTCGAAACCGGCCAGCTCGCCCGCGCGGAGCCGCTCGAACTCGGCGGTGGCCGCGCGCAGCACCGCGCGCCCGTCCGCGCCCGCCGCCGCCTGCGCGTCGGCTCCGGCACCCTCTGGGTCCTCGTCGATCAGCGGGCAGACCACGAACGCCTGGCGCCCCTTCGCGAGCTCGTCCCGCAGTTGCTCGTAGGCCGTCGCCCGCTCGGCCTCCCCGCCGACGATGCTCGTGCGCACCGGCCGGCGCCCGCTCGGCAGCTCGTGCAGGACGCTCACCTCGACATCGCCGTAGCGGGCGAGCGAGAGGGTGCGCGGGATCGGCGTCGCCGTCATGTGCAGCGTGTGAACGGTCTCGGCCCCGTCGTGCGATGTCGAAGTCCGGGCCGGCGCTCCATGCCGGCCCTGGACGAGCCGCTCGCGCTGGCGCACGCCGAAGCGGTGCTGCTCGTCGATCACCGCGAGCGCGAGCGAGCGGAAGACGACGTCGGGCTCGATCAGGGCGTGGGTGCCGACGATCAGCGAGAGCTCGCCGCTGCCGAGCTTCGCGAGGATGTCGGCGCGGCGCCTGGCCGGGGTCGCGCCCGTCAGCAGCGCCGCGCTCACGGACTCGCCGCCGAGCAGCGCCTGCAACGTCGCGAAGTGCTGCTCGGCGAGCGTTTCGGTGGGCGCCATCAGCGCGGCCTGGTGGCCGTGCTCCACCGCCCTCAGCATCGCGTGCAGCGCCACCACCGTCTTGCCGCTGCCCACCTCCCCCATCAGCAGCCGCTGCATCGGGCGCGGCTCGGCCAGGTCCTCGTCGATCTGCGCGATCGCGCGCTCCTGGTCGCCCGTGAGCGCGAACGGGAGCGCCTGCTCCCGCCAGCGCGCGCTCAGCGACGGCGGCGCGGCGAGGGCGATCGCGCCCGCGCGGGCGCGCCGCTGCGCGCGGCGGCGAAGGAACAGCAGCTGCATGAGCAGCAGCTCCTCGTAGGCGAGCCGGCGGCGACCGAGCTCGGGGTCACGCCCGTCACGCGGGAAGTGCATCGCCGCCAGCGCACTCGCGCGGTCGGGCAGGTGCTCGGCCGCGCGTGCCCGCGCGGAGAGGATCTCGACGACGTCGCCCAGCGCGGCGCGCTCGGCCTGGACGAGGGTGAGGATCTGCGTCGAGGTCACGCCTTCGGCGGCGGGATAGTGCGCGACCGAGTCGGGAGCCGGCGGCTCGCCCGTCGCCTCTCCGATGCCCGTTTGCGCCGGTGCGTGATGTGAGACGTTGAAGCGGCCACGGCCGTCGGCCTTGCCGTGCAGCAGCAGCCGGGTCTTCGGCGGATAGCGCTCAACGAGCCAGGGCTGGTTGAAGAACGTCGCCCGCATCGAGCCGGTCGCGTCGAAGACCACGGCCTCGACCAGCGGCCGCATGCGGCGGCGGCGCACAGGGCGCGCGGCGATGCTGCGGACCTCCACCGTGACCGTCGCCTGCTCGCCGGGGCCCAGCGCCGCGACCGTCCTGGCCTCGCGGCTGTCGCTCGGGAGGTGCTCCAACAGGTCGCCGACGGTCTCGAGCCCGAGGGTGTGCAGGCCCGCCGCGGCGCGCTTGCCCGGTAGGTGCAGCGGCCGGTCCAGGCGCGAAGGCCGCGGCCAGCGCACCGGAGCGCTGAGCATGTCCTCGCGCCCGAGAGGAGTCGACGAGGCGAATGCCGTGGGGCGCCGCGGCTCGCCTGCCGGCTCGCGGGCGCTCATCGCGGCGGCCGGCGACGGCCTGTGTGGTGCGCTCGCCGGCATCGGGCGCAAATCATGCTCTCGGCTGCGGTCGTAACCGTCGCCCCCCGCCCGCGCGGGCTGTCACTCGGCGGCCAGCAGCCACCAGTAAGCCGGCTGCCCGCCGTGGCGCAGCTCCAGCTCCAGGTCGGCGCCCAGATCCAGCTCGAGCTCGCCGAGCCCGATCGGCGTCTCCTTGCCGGCCAGCACCGTGATCAGCTCGGGCGGCTCGCCGTCCCCGCCGGGAGCCGCCAGCGCGCCGAGCACCGCACGCAGCGTCGCGAGGGGCTTGCCCCACGCGATCACGTCCTCGCCGAGGAAGCCGACCGCGTCTCCGCGCTCGAACCGGCCCTGCGCGTCGTCGCGCGCGGCCGGGGCGACGGCCCCGGTGCGCGTGCGTGCGAGCGCTTCGGTGACGGCCTGCGCGTTCTCCTCGACCGAGCGCTCCGGCGCGAGCGACACCGCAGCCGCCAGGCCGGCCTGCTGGCTCGTCGTGCGCGCGACGTGCACCTGCTTGTCGGAGAGCTTGGCGGCGTGCTCGGCGGCCATGAACACGTTCGGGCTGTTCGGCAGCACGACGACCTCCTCCGCCGGAACCTCGTGGATCGCCGCGAGCAGGTCGTAGGTGGAGGGGTTCAGCGTCGGGCCGCCGTCGACCGTGCGGACGCCGAGCTCCGCGAACATCTCGCGCAGACCCTCGCCGCTGACGACCGCGACGGCGCCACAGCGCATCTCGGCGCCGTCCGGCGCCCGGTAGGAGCCGGCGCCGGCGACCGAGGCGCCATTCGCGCCCCCGCCGAGAGGCGTCGAGGTTCCGTTCGCGGCGCTCGCCCCACCCGCGCCCACCGGCGCGCCGATGCGCTCGTCGCGCTCCGCCACCTGGGCGTTCATGTCGGCGACGTCGAGCCGCGAGACCTCGCCCACGCCGTCGAAGAGGGCGGTCGCGCGCTCGGGGTCGTCGGTGTGAAGGTGCACCTTGAGCGTGCTCTCGTCGCCGACGACCAGCACGGAGTCGCCGAGCGCTTCGAGCGGCTCGACGTAGCTCACCGGGCTGAGCCCCGCCCCGGTGACGGCGAAGTTGGTGCAGAAGCGATACGTGCCGGAGCTGTGCTGCGGGTGGGTGATGCGAGCCGGCGCGTAGTGGTCGAGCGGCGGCGGGTCTTCGCCGCGCAGCACCGCGACCACGCCCGCGAAGATGATCGTGAGCCCGTAGCCGCCCGCGTCGACGACGCCGGCGTCGCGCAGCGCCGCGAGCATCTCCGGCCCGCGCTTGACCGAGTCCTGGCCTGCCAGCACCGCGCTCTCCAACGCCGAGGCGATCGCGTGGTCCTGCTCGCCCTCGGCCGTGCCCGGCGCCAGGCGCGGGTGCTCGGCCGTGTGGGCGACGTCGCTGGCGACGCGATGGGCCATCTCGCGGGCGACCGTGAGCATCGTGCCCTCGGCGGGCTCGCGCACCGAGGCGTACGCGCGATCGGCCGCGTTGGCCAGCGCCGCGCCGATCAGCGGCGCGTCGATCAGCTGCCCCGGGCGCGAGACGAGCTCCTCGGCGGCGCCGCGGATCAGCTGGGAGAGGATCACGCCCGAGTTGCCGCGGGCGCCGAGCAGGGCCGCGCGCGCGACCGACTGCACGATCTCCTCGCGGCCGATCTCGTCGATCGTACGGGCGCCGTCGCCACTGTCGAGCCGGTCGAGCTCAGCCAGCACCGCACGCAGCGTCAGCGCCATGTTGTCACCCGTGTCGCCGTCCGCGACAGGGAACACGTTGAGGTCGTTGACCTCCTGGCGGCGCGATTCGAGATGTGCCAGCGCGCCCGCGACGGCGGCCCGAAACCGGGCCAGGTTGGTATCTGTCACCGCGACACGTCTATCAGCTTGGGGGGCTGGAGGCGGGGAAACGGACGGATACTCCGGCGCCTCTCAGCCTCCTGCGGGACGCCATAGGAGCTTGTACCCCACCGCGCCGCTGTCGTCACACGCCGCGAGGGCGGCTCGGCCCTACAGGGCCTTGGTGACCTTGCCGGCCTTGAGGCAGCGCGTGCACACGTAAGCGCGCTTCGGCGTCTTGCCGACCATGATCCGGACCTTCTGCAGGTTGGGGTCGAAGCGCCGCTTGGTCGCGACCATCGAGTGACTGCGGCTGTTGCCGAAGGACGGCCCCTTTTTGCAGCTGTAACAGACCTTTGCCATGGACGGGGCAGTGTAGATGATCTCGTAGCCCGGCCCGCCCGCCCCGCCCGGACGCGCTCAGCCGGCGAGCGTGGCGCGAAGCGCGGCCATCTGCACGACCGCCTCGGCTGCGTGGCGTCCCTGGTCGCGCTTGTCGCCGCCGGAGCGCGCGAGCGCCTGCTCCATCGTCTCGCAGGTGAGGACGCCGAACGCGCAGGGCACGCCCGTGTCGAGCTGCACGTGCATGATGCCCCGCGCCGCCTCGCTGCAGACGAAGTCGTAGTGGTCGGTCTCGCCGCGGATCACCGCGCCGAGGCAGGCCACGCCGGCGAAGCGGCCGCTGCCGGCCGCGTAGGACGCGGCCTGGGGCAGCTCGAAGGCGCCCGGGACGTCGAAGATCTCGACGTCCTCGACGCCGCGCTCGGCGAACGCCGCCCGTGCACCCGCGATCAGGCGTTCGGCGAGGTCCTCGTAGAAGCGCGCGACCGCGATCGCGTACGCCGCGCTCAACCGGTCTCCTGGTCGGAGCCGCCCGCCCCGATCTCGCGGGCGTGCTTCTCGAAAGGCGTGTCGTCGGGACTGCGCGAGGTGCCGCGCAGCAGGTCGGCATCGAGGTTCAGGCCCTGGTGGTGGAGCGTGTGGCCCATCCGCTCGGCCTTGGTCCGCAGGTAGGAGGCGTTGTGCTCGTTGGGGGCGTGCTCGATCGGGATCTGATCGCTGACCGAGAGTCCGTAGCCCTCGAGGCCGCGGATCTTCTTCGGGTTGTTGGTGAGGATCCGGATCGAGCTGAGACCGAGGTCGACGAGGATCTGCGCGCCGATCCCGTAGTCGCGCAGGTCCGCCGGCAGCCCGAGCTTCTCGTTGGCTTCGACGGTGTCGAGCCCCTCCTCCTGGAGCTTGTAGGCGCGCAGCTTGTTGAGCAGGCCGATGCCGCGCCCCTCTTGGGAGAGGTAGAGCAGCACGCCCCTCCCCTCTCTCTCAATCATCGAAAGAGCCGATTCCAGCTGCTCGCCGCAGTCGCAGCGCAGCGAGTGGAACACGTCTCCGGTCAGGCACTCGGAGTGGACGCGCACGAGCACGTCCTGCTCGCCGTCGATCTCGCCCTTGACCAGCGCGACGTGGTGCTTGTCGTCGACCAGCGAGCGGTAGCCGATCGCCTCGAAGTCCCCGAACGTGGTCGGCAGGCCGGTCGCCACCACGCGTTCCACGAGCTTGTCGTGGCGGCGGCGGTAGGCGATCAGGTCGGCGACCGTGATCATGCTCAGCCCGTGCCGCGCGCAGTACTCGGTCAGTTCGGGCACGCGCGCCATCGTGCCGTCCTCGTTCATCACCTCGCAGATCACGCCGGCCGGGTTCAGGCCCGCCAGCCGCGCCAGATCCACCGCCGCCTCGGTCTGCCCCGCCCGCTCGAGCACCCCGCCCGAGCGGCTCTTCAGCGGGAACACGTGGCCGGGCTGGACGAGGTCGCGCGGCCGGCTCTCCGGGTCCACCGCGACCTGGATCGTACGCGCGCGGTCGTGCGCCGAGATCCCCGTCGTGACCCCGTCGCGAGCCTCGATCGAGACCGTGAAGGGCGTCTCGAACGGCGACTCGTTCTTCGCCGCCATCAGATCCAGGCCCAGCTCCTCGCAGCGCTCGGGCGTGAGCGAGAGGCAGATCAGGCCCCGCGCCTCTTTGGCCATGAAGTTGATCGCCTCGGGCGTCGCGAACTGCGCGGCCATCGTCAGGTCGCCCTCGTTCTCGCGGTCCTCGTCGTCGCAGACGACGACCATCTTGCCCTGGCGCATGTCCTCCAGCGCCTGCTCGATGGTGGCGAAGCGCTCGCCCGCGCGGGTGCTCATGCCCTCGCTCCGATCAATCTCTCGACGTGCTTGGCCAGCATGTCGACCTCGATGTTGACGCATTCGCCCGGCTGGGCGGCGCCGAGCGTGGTGCGGTTGAGCGTCTCGGGGATCAGCGACACCGCGAAGCCGTCGTCGCGGATCGCGCTCACCGTCAGGCTGATCCCGTCGACGGCGACCGAGCCCTTCTCGACCAGGTAGCGGCTGAGGTCGGGCTCGACGTCGATCTCCACCACTCTCGAGATGCCGTCGGGGCTCACGCCCGCGATCGTGCCGGTGCCGTCGACGTGGCCCTGCACGATGTGCCCGCCGAGCCTGTCGCCCACCCGCATCGCCAGCTCGAGGTTGACACCGCTGCCGGGGCCCAGCGCGCCCAGCGACGAGCGCGCGAGCGTCTCCGGTATCGCCTGGGCGCTGAAGGTCTCACCGCCCGCCTCGACCGCGGTCAGGCAGACGCCGTTGACGGCGATCGAGTCGCCGGGCGCGAGCTCGCGTGCCAGCGGCGTGCGGATCAGCAGCGAGGCGCCCGCCTCGTCGCGCTCCACGGCCTCGACACGTCCGAGGTCCGCGATCAACCCCGTGAACACGTCGGGTTCAGCCCCTGCTCCGGTTCATGAGGACTACCACTCTCGCAGGCGCGCGGAGATGAGCTTGTCCTCGCCGACGCTCTCGCAGGTCATCGTCAGGGCGCGCATCGCCTCGGAGATGCGCTCCACGCCTTCACCCTCGAGGGGATCGCGGGCGGCGCTCCCGCCAAGCAGCAGGGGCGCGAGGAAGAGGCGCAGTTCGTCGATCTCGCCGGCGTCCAGGAACGCGCCCGCGAGGTGGGGGCCACCCTCCAGCAGCACCGAGCTGATGCCCATCGCGCCGAGCTGGTCGAGCCCCGAGCGCACCCGCGCCGGCTCGTTCTCGCCGGTCGCGAGCAGCACCTGCGCTCCGGCGGCTTCCAGCGCGTCGATCTCCCCCCTGCCCGCGCCGCGCGAGACGATCACGGTCAGGGGCACCTCCCCGGCGGCCGCGACGAGCTGGGAGCTCGCCGGGAGCCTCGCCTGGGCATCGAAGACGACACGGCGCGGTTGCACGTCGGGGTCGGCCGGCGTGCCGCTCGGCCGGGCGGTCAGCTGCGGATCGTCCGCCAGCGCCGTGCCGATGCCGACGACGACGGCGTCCATCGACGCGCGCCAGGTGTGCGCGAGGTCGCGGCTCTTCTCGCCGCTGATCCACTGCGAGTCGCCCGTGCCGGTGGCGACCTTGCCGTCGAGCGTCATCGCGGACTTGAAGAGGACCCAGGGCCGTCCCACGCGGGCGTGCTTGCGGAAGGCCTGGTTCAGCAGCCGCGCCGCCGTGGCGACCTCGCCGTCGGCGACGACGACCTCGACGCCCTCGTCGCGCAGGATCCCGAGGCCGCGACCGGAGGCCTTCTCGGTCGGGTCGTCGGAGGCGACGACGACGCGCCTGATCCCGGCCTGGATGATCGCGTCGGTGCAGGGCGGCGTCTTGCCCTCGTGGCAGCAGGGCTCGAGCGAGACGTAGAGCGTGGCGCCTTCGAGCTCGGCCATCCCGCATGCCTCGATCGCGTTGACCTCCGCGTGCGCGCCGCCGTAGACCTGATGCCAGCCCTCCCCGAGGACCTCGCCGTCGCGGGCGACCACGGCGCCGACGACGGGGTTCGGCTTGACCGCTCCGAGACCCCGCCGGGCAAGCTCGATCGTACGCTCCAGATGGAGCCTGTCGGTGTCGGTGGTGCTGGGCATCTCACAGCCAGCATAACCCCGGTGTGGAAGGCTCCCAGATGAGGGTCATCCGAATGTAGGAGGCGGCTCACACGCGGCGCTCGAGCCGCGCTGGCCGGCCCCTGGCGCGTCAGACCGGTGCCGTCGCGCAGCGCCCGCCGTGCAGGCGGTAGACCGTCATCGCCGGTCCTGGGCGCTGGTAGGCGCGGGGGTAGTAGTCGAAGCTCCAGTCGAAGTTGAACGCGACGGGCCCCTTGCCGGCCGCGTAGGGCGAGAAGCGGCGCACCACCTGCCCCTGGGCGGCCAGCGCGCGGTAGTAGGCGAGCGCCAGCGGCACCTCCCGCGGGTCGGCCAGCGCGCGCCCCTGCTCGGTGGAGCCGGTCACGACCCAGCAGTAGCCGCGCCGCTCGTAGAGGCCGATCAGCGCCGGTGAGAGCGTGCGCACGTAGTTCTCGATGCTGATTTCGTGACGGTGCGCGACGTCGACGGCCCCGCCGGCGTCGATGAACGTGTAGAGCGAGGGCCACTTGCACCACCGGTAGCGCGTGCCGGCGCATCCCGCCGGGGCCCCCGGCGGTTCCTGCGCCCACTGGTTCGGCGAGACCGGCTCGACCACGACCTTCGCGCCGCGCGGGATGTTCGCGACCATCCATTCGCGCGTCTGCGTGCGCGTGTCCGCGCGCGAGAGCACGAGCCCGGAGTGCACGCTGTAGTAGAGGCCCTGGGCGAGCAGCGCGAGCACGACGACGGTGCCCGCGAGCAGCGGCACGGCGCCCGGCAGCCGCCGTTTCTGCGGGCGCGTCGCGCGCGGCCGGCTCGCCGTCGGCCGGCGCGGTGCCCCGCCCCCGCGCGACGAGCGCCACCAGCCGCGTCGCGCCATAGGCGGCGAGCAGGCTGAGCAGGGGCAACGCCGGCATCAGCCAGCGGCCGAAGTACCGGCCCTCGGTGCCCATGAACAGCAGGTAGGCGAGCGCCGCCGGCACGAGCATCAGCGCCACCCGCCGCTCGCGTCGCCAGATCGCCACGGCGCCGCCGAGCGCGGCCAGCGCCGGGACCCAGCCGAAGCCCCAGGTGAGCGACCACAGGTAGTAGACGACGCCGCCCTCCTTCGGCGCCCCGAGCTTGCCCTGGGCTTCGGCCGAGAGCGTCGACTGATGCACGAGTTCGCGGTGGAAGGAGCTGTAGTCCAGCACCGCGTAGGGGTTCGCGATCAGGAAGGCGGCGATCGTGCAGGCCGCCATCGCGGCGATCCCGGCGAGCTGGCTGCGCAACCCCGCGCGGCCCTCGTCGAGGAGCCGCCCGCCGGCCGCGACGAGGTAGGGCAGCAGCACGATCCCCGCCGTGTACTTGGTCGCGCACGCCAGTCCGAGGCCGATCCCGGCGAGCGCGTGGTCGCGTGCGCGCCCGCGCCGCAGCACGCCGGCGCTGCCGAGCAGCGACAGCGTGAGGGGAGCGAGCGCCGGCACGTCGTTGAGCGCGAGGTGCGAGTAGAAGACAGGAAGGAAGGCGACCGCCTCGATCGCGGCTGCCAGCAGCCCTGCCGCGCGGCCGAGCAGCCGCGCGCCCGCGAGATAGAGCAGCCACAGCGCGAGCGTCGCCAGCAGCGCCGCGGCCACGCGGGCCAGCGTGTAGAGCTCCTCAGGGTGAGCCGCGTAGGCGTGCACGACGCCGCCGGGACCCCCGTACCAGGCGTCGTAGAGGTAGTGCAGCAGGTATGTGAAGGCGGGCGGGTTCGCGAAGTAGTGCGGGTTCAGCGTCCCTTCTTCGAACATCCGCACCGCGTGCGGGACGAAGTGGTCGCCCTCGTCGGTGTTGTAGGCGAACGGCAGCCCCTGACGGATCCCCCACAGCCGCAGCGCGAGCCCCCCGGCGAGCACCACCGCGAGCCCGGCCCAGGCCCAGCGCCTCGCCGGCTCGCCCACCAGGCGCGCGCGGAGCCGCTCCATGCGCCCGCGGGCGCCGCTCGGCGGCGTCGTCCCGGCCCGGCTCGGAGCTGGGCTCTCAGCAGTTGCCATAGACGGCGTAGTAGCGGCTCGTGTAGATGCGCTTGAAGCCCCGCAGGGGAACCTGGTCGCGCGGATCGTCGCCGACGTCGACGATCGCCACGTAGAAGATCGAGCTGCCGAGGGGGTAGACCGCGACGCTGCCCTTGCGGATGCGGTTCGCGAGCTCGTGCGACCCCTTGCCGACGTCGGCTCGCGCCTGGCTGCGGGCCACGATGTCGCGCTGGCCGGTGCTGTCGAGGATCCAGCGAGCGTCGGGGATCAGCTTGTTGTTCGGCAGCGAGACCAGCCCGCAGCGGCGGATCTGAGCTGCGACCGCGGGGTCGCGCAGCGCGCTCGCGAGGCCGGCATGGAATTCGTTCTTGTAGGCGAGCGTGTTCTTCAGCGTCGTGAGGTTGAGCGTCGTCGCGGCCGACGCGACGCCGAACGCGAACAGCACGACCGCGCCGGCGATCCAGCCACGCCGCAGCCACGAGCCGGGCGTGAGCATCCACCAGCCGCCCAGGAACACCGCGCAGAACAGCAGCAGCACGGTGGCGCCGCCGAGCATGTAGCGGTCGATCACGGACGCGCCGGCGAGCCCCTCGAGCAGGAACACGAGGTAGAGCAGAGCGGTCGCGGCGAGCGGCACCGCCGCGCGGCGCGGGGCGATCCACACGGCGGCGAGGATGCCCGCGAGCGCGCCGAGCATCACCGGGAGCTTGTCGATGCGTTCGGTGAACGTCCACATCGAGGAGATCACGCTGCCCGCTCCCTGCGTGCGTTCGAGTTCCTGCGCCAGGCCGGCGGTGGCGGTGAGCGAGTACAGCGGGTTGCCGGTGACGATCGCGTCGAGGCAGACCCAGATCAGCGGCGCCGAGGCGACGATCGCCGCCCGCTTCGCGCGCGTGCCGTTGCTCGTCCCCGGCCAGCACCACAGCCAGTAGGCGCCGCTCAGCACCCAGGCGTCAGGGCGCAGCAGCCCGGCGAGCGCCAGCAGCGCGAGCACCGCGCCGCCGCGGCGCGGACGCTGCACCTCGAGCGCGATCGCCCACACGATCAGCGCGATGTAGGAGATGTCCAGATAGCCCTGGGCGGCGAGGTTCTCCACGAAGAAGCGGCTGAGCAGCAGCAGCGCGGCGACGACGCCCACGACGGGTCCGAAGCACAGCCGCCCGAGCCGGTAGAGCCCGGCCACGGCGGCGACGAACGAGGCGATCGACCCCAGCACCATCAACCGCGCTCCGCCGTCGCCGAACAGCGAGCAGAACGCGCCGAAGGCGATCGCCAGCGGATGCTCGGTCGGGCCGCGGTAGACGTGGAAGTCCGGCAGGTGCCCGTGCAGCAGGTCGCGGCCCCACAGCAGCGCGTAGAAGGAGTCGTAGGTCGGGTAGGTCGGGAAGGCGAAGTAGCCGACGATCGCGCCGACGCAGAGCGCCGCGAACCCGACCGCCGCCCAGCTCAGCCGGCGGTCGCGCAGGGGGGCGAGCAACGTGGGGCCCGGCCGTCGCCGGGTGGGTATCGCGCTTTCCATCTAGCGTGGGCGGTATCCGGTATCCGCCCACTCCCGGCGATCACCGGCGGGCGGGCCGGGCGATCACAAGAGCGGCAACGTTCTAGACCGTGACTGCGCTTTGGGATACTGCCGGTAGCCAAGTCTAGGCAACTCGACGGCCATGAAGCTCATCATCCAGATCCCCTGCTTCAACGAGGCGGAGCAGCTCCCCGCGACCCTCGCCGACCTACCTAGGGAAGTAGAGGGGTTCGACACGGTCGAGTGGCTCGTGATCGACGACGGCTCGACCGACGAAACGGTCGCCGTCGCGCGCGCGCACGGCGTCGACCACCTCGTGCGCCTGACGAGCAACAAGGGCCTCGCGACCGGCTTCCAGGCCGGGATCGACACCGCGCTGAAGCTCGGTGCCGACGTCATCGTCAACACGGACGCCGACAACCAGTACTGCGGCGCCGACGTCGCCAAGCTCGTGAAGCCGATCGTCGAAGGCCGCGCGGACATGGTCGTGGGCGATCGGGAAGTCGGCGGCATCGAGCACTTCTCGCCGCTGAAGAAGATGCTGCAGCGGCTCGGCTCCTGGGTGGTGCGCCAGGCGTCCTCGACGAGCGTGCCGGACACGACGTCGGGCTTCCGCGCCTACAACCGCGAGGCCGCGATCCAGATCGTCGTCGTCTCGAAGTTCACCTACACGCTCGAGACGATCATCCAGGCGGGAAAGCTCCTGGTCGCGGTCGACCACGTCCCGGTCCGCACCAACCCGAAGACGCGCGAGTCGCGCCTGTTCCCCTCGATGGGGGCCTACGTGCGACGCAACGCGGTGTCGATCTTCCGCGTCTACGCGCAGTACGAGCCGCTGCGCGTGTTCTGGAGCCTCGCGCTCGTCATCGGCGTGGCCGCGATCGCTGTCTGGATCCGCTTCGCGGTCGCGTACGTGGAAGGCAACGGCAAGGGGCACGTCCAGTCGCTGATCCTCGGCGCCGTGCTGTTCATCGCCGCGGTCGTGCTGTGGGCGCTCGGCGTGATCGGCGACCTGCTCGCCGCCCAGCGCGTGATGACGCAACGCACCTTCGAGCGCGTGCGGCGGATCGAGCTTCAGCTCGGGATCGAGCCCTCCCACTACGAACCGGGACAGGAGGGCACGGGCGCCGCGCCCGACAGGAGCCGCCGCCGGATCGCCGGAACGCCGGGCGCCCCGGAGGATGGCCAGCAGACCGAGGGCCAAGAGGTGGTCAGGCTGTGAGCGAGGTGACGGTCTCCCGGGACGGGATCGTCACCGGCAACACCTACGACAAGTACGGCTCCTCGAACCCGGTCGTCAAGCGCCTGATGGCGGGCTTCGAGTCGGCGCTGGAAGAGCTCTTCCGGCGCGCCGCACCGTCGTCGGTGCTGGACGTCGGCTGCGGCGAGGGCGTGCTCGTGCACGAGTGGGCGCTCAGCCGGCCCGACGCGCGGATGGTGGGGATCGACCTGGAAGAGGAGTCGATCCAGGCGGGGTGGGCGGAGCGCAGCGCGCCGAACCTGGAGTACCGCGTGATGCCCGCCGAGAACCTCCCGTTCGCCGACGGCGAGTTCGAGCTCGCGAGCGCGATCGAGGTGCTCGAGCACGTTCCCGATCCCGAGCACACGCTCGCCGAGATGGCGCGGTGCGCGAGCGGCTACCTGCTCGTCTCGGTGCCGCGCGAGCCGCTCTGGCGGATGCTGAACATGGCGCGCGGCGCCTACTGGGGCGCGCTCGGCAACACCCCCGGGCATCTGAACCACTGGTCGCGGCGCTCGTTCGTGCGCCTTCTCTCCGAGCACGGAGAGGTCGTCGAGGTGCGCTCGCCGTTCCCCTGGACGATGTTGCTTGTCCGCCTCTAGGACCTCCTCCTCTCCGCAGACGGCGAGCGCGGAACCCGCCCCACCCGCGCCGGCGAAGGGCCGCTCCTACGCGAGCGGCGCGCGCATCCTCTCGATCGGGATCGCCTCGACCGGGCTGCTCACGTTCGCGTACTTCTCGATCGCCAGCCACGTGCTGGGCGAAGCCCAGGCCAAGCGCGTGGACCTTCTGTGGTCGGTGATGTTCGTGATCATCTCCGTGATCTACCGGCCGATCGAACAGCTGCTCTCGCGCACGATCGCCGGACGCCGCGCACGCGGCCACTCGCAGCACACGCTGCGCGTGCCGATGCTGATCCAGGCCGGCTTCGCCCTGCTGTTCCTGGCGCTCGCGCTGGGGCTCAAAACGCAGCTGCTCGAAGTCTTCGCCCAGAACGAAGCGCTCTACTGGATCCTCGTCGTGGGGACGCTCGCCTACGGCGCGAGCTACTTCGCGCGCGGCTGGCTGGCCGGTCACGAACGCTTCGGCCTGTTCGGTGGCCTCGTGCTGATGGAGTCGTTCTCGCGCCTGTGCTTCGCGCTGGCGGTCGCGCTCGGCATCGCCAGCGGGGAGACGGCGGTCGCGCTCGGGATCGCGGCGGCGCCGCTCGTGTCGCTCGTCGTCGTGCCCGTCGCGTTCGCCCGCCGCACGCCGATCCCGATCGCGCAGGGCGCGCCGATCACCGTCGACGAGGCCGACGCGGCGCTCGCCGGCCCCGGCACCGAGGGCGTGCAGGAAACGGCCGCCCACGAAGACCTGTCGCTGCGCCGCGGCGGCGGCTTCGCCCTGTTCGTCTCGGCGATCATGCTCTCCGAGCAGGCGATCCTGAACGCGGCGGTGCTGACCGTCGACGCGACGGCCAAGGACGTCGCGCTCGCGGGGATCGTGTTCAACGTGCTGCTGATCGCGCGCGCGCCGTTGCAGCTCTTCCAGGCGATCCAGACCTCGCTCCTGCCCCACCTGACCGGCCTCGAGGCGACCGCCGGCCACGAGGCGTTCTCGCGCGCGATCCGCATCACCGTGCTCGCGATCGCGGCCTTCGCCGGGGTGGTGGCGATCGGCCTGCTGGCCGTGGGCCCGTTCTTCATGCAGCACGTGCTGTTCGGCCAGGACTACGAATACGGCCGCTGGGGCCTCGCGCTGGTCGGCGTCGGCATGGGCCTGCACCTGATCTCCGGTGCGCTCAACCAGGCGGCGCTCGCGCGCGACAGCGCCCGCGCGGCAGCCGGTTGCTGGCTGCTCGCCGCCGCCGTGTTCGTCGGCTGGATGTTCTCGCCGGTGATCTCCGAACAGGTCCTGCGCGTAGAGGTCGGCTACGCCGGCGCGACGGCCCTGCTCGCAGCCGCGCTGACGCTGCTCTACCGGCGCGGCACGCCGTCGAGCGCGGCGACGATCGCGGCGTAGGCGGCCGCCGGATCGGGCTCGCCGAAGATCGCCGAGCCGGCGACGAACACGCCCGCGCCGGCCTCCCGGCAAGGGAGCGCCGTGTCCGGGTCGATGCCGCCGTCCACCTCCACCGCCGCCTGCTCGCCGACGATCGCCCGGATACGAGGAAGCTTGTCGAGCGAGTGCGAGATGAACGGCTGCCCGCCCCAGCCGGGGTTGACCGTCATGCAGAGCGCCAGGTCGATGTCCCCGCCGATCTCGGCGAGCGCGCCGACCTCGGTCGCGGGGTTGATCGCGACGCCCGCGGCGGCGCCGGCCTCGTGGATCATCCCGATCGCCCGTGCGAGATGGGGGGTCGCCTCGGCGTGGACCGTCACGGAGTCGGCCCCCGCACGCACGTACTCCTCGGCGCTGCGCTCCGGCCGCTCGATCATCAGATGAGCCTCGACCACACCGCCCGCGTCGTGGACCGTGTCGGCGAGCGCCGCGACGACGTTGGGCCCGACGGTGATGGGCGGCACGAAGTGCCCGTCCATCACGTCGACGTGGATCACACGCGCGCCGGCCGCGAGCACTTCGGTCACCTGCTCGCGCAGCCGCCCGAAGTCAGCCGAGAGGATCGACGGGGCGACCTGGATCTCGGCGAACAGCTCGCTGGCTCTCTCGCGTCCGGCCACGGCGGAGACGCTAGCGCGGGCGGAGGCGTTTCGCGGGGCGCCCCGCGGTTCCCAGCCCGAGCGAGGACGCCCCGCCTCCGGTCAAAACGCTGAGCGGCCCGCAGGCCAAGCGTGCCAAGGACGCAGCGAGCGAAATGTGCTCTGCACATGAGCGAGCGAGGACGCCCCGCCTCCGGTCGACACGCTGAGCGGCCCGTAGGCCAAGCGTGCCAAGGACGCAGCGAGCGAAATGTGCTCCGCACATGAGCGAGCGAGGACGCCCCGCCTCCGGTCGACACGCTGAGCGGCCCGTAGGCCAAGCGTGCCAAGGACGCAGCGAGCGAAATGTGCTCCGCACATGAGCGAGCGAGGACGCCGGCACGCGCCGGCATACGGGCCGCTCAGCCTCAGACTTCTTGGAGCATGGAGTCCCCACAGTTGTTGCACTTGAGGATCGCGGTGCTGGACATCCGCACGATCGTCGAGTGCTCCCCGCAGTTGGGGCACACCGAGGTCAGCTCGAACCGGTGCAGGCAGTACACGCAGCGGTAGCGGCCGGGGAGGTTGGTGGGGCGCAGCCACGGCTCGCCGCAGTTGGGGCACTGCGGGCCGAGGTCGATCGCAGCCCGGGCGGGCGCCTGTTCGCTGCCCTCCATCGTCATCGCCTCCGCAGGCGGGCGATGAAGAACCCGGCGGTGTCGTGGCGGTGCGGAAGCGTCATCAGGGCCGAGCCGCCGTCCAGCACTACGGGCGCGCCTCCGGGGGAGCGAGGGAGCGCTAGTTCGGGCATCTCAGCGGCGATGTCGTCAGCCTGGAAATCGGGATGGGATTCGAGGAACGCGGCGATCAGCCGCTCGTTCTCCATCGGGGAGATCGTGCACGTAGAGTAGACAAGCACACCTCCCGGACGCAGCGCCTGCGCGCCGCAGTCCAATATGCGGAACTGATCGAGGCTCATCTGCTCTACGGCGGCGAGGCTCGCGCGCCAGCGGAGATCGGGCCTCGCCTGCAGCACGCCGAGCCCTGAGCACGGCGGATCGACGAGCACCCGGTCGTAGCTCTCGCCGGCGCGGGGCAGCCGTGCGTCGCCGATCTCGACACGGAGCGATCCCGCGTGCATCCGCCGTGCGGTCTGCTCGAGTGCCCGCGCCCGCTTCGGGTTGGCCTCGACGGCCAGCACGGACCCGGTCCCGCCCATCAGGGCAGCCAGGTGCGTGCTCTTGTTGCCCGGCGCGGCGCAGAGGTCGAGCACCGCCTCATCGCGCTGCGGGTCGAGCACGCGCGCGACCAGCATCGCGGCGCGCGACTGCGCGGTGAACGCGCCTTCGCGCCACAGCTCGGAGCCGCGCACGTCGAAGGGCTCGCCGAGCACGAGCGCCTCCGGGATCGCGGGGTCGCGGCGCGTGGCGACTCCGAGCTTCGCGGCCAGCTCGCCGGCGTCGGTGACGAGCGTGTTGGCTCGCAGCGCCAGCTCGGCCGGCTCGTTGTCGCGCGCCATCAGCGCGCGCGCTTCGTCTCCTCCGAGCGCCTCCCACCACAGCCTCGCGATCCACTCGGGATGCGAATGGGCGATCGCGGCGTGGGACGGATCGTCGTCGCGGAGCGCGCCGAGCAGCTTGGCGGGGCCTTCGCGGGCGGCCCGGCGCAGGACCGCGTTGACGAGGCCGTGGCCGCGCTGCCCGGGCGCCTTGGCGAGCTCGACGGCGTCGGCGACGACCGCGTAGTCGGGCGACCCGCCCAGGTAGAGCAGCTCGTACAGGCCGAGTCGCAGGGAAGCCAGGAGCGGCGCGTCGATGCGGGAGCTCGGGCGTCCGGCGAGCGCCGTGATCAGATGGTCGGTGGTGCCGGCGCGCTGGATCGCTCCGTAGGCGAGGCGCATCGCCAGCGCGCGGTCGCGGGCGTCGAGCTCGGACCGCCTCGGCCTGGAGCGCCTTCTCCGCGTAGGCGCCGTCCTCGAACACGCGGCGCAGAACGCGGTGCGCGCACGCGCGTGCCGGGGCGACGGCTGTCGGTGCTTGGCTGCTCACGCTCCCATCATGGCGCGGGGAGAGCGTCGGCCGGCGCTCGGTGCCCGGCCTCATCCGCTGCGGATCGCGGTCGCCGGGGCGAGCGCCCAGGCGGCATCTTCGGCCAGCCGCTCGGCGTCGGCGGGCTCGAGCGCGGCCGTGGTGATGCGGATCGCGCCGCCGCGGCCGTCGAGCTCGTAGCGCGAGCCGGGCGCGACGGCCCAGCCGCGCGAGAGCAGCGCGGCGACGGCCGCGGCCTCGTCCTCGACCGGAAGCCACACGTTCAGCCCGGAGGTGGCCGAGGCGTCGAGCCCGCGGCCGGCCAGCGCGGCGAGCAGCGCCTCGCGCCGGGTGGCGTAGACCTCCCGCGCGCGGGCGACGCGCGCGGCGACGTCGGGGTCGGCCCACAGGTGCGCGACGAGCCGTTGCAGCACGTGGCTGACCCAGCCGGGGCCGATCGCCTGCCGCCCGCGCACGCTCGCCAGCGTCGCCTCGTCGGCAGCCAGCACCGCCAGGCGCAGGTCGGGGCCGAGGCTCTTCGAGACCGAGCGCGCCGCGACCCAGTGCTCGGAGGCTCCTGCGAGCGTGTGCAGGGGTGTGCCGGCGATCGGGCCGAGGTGGTCGTCCTCGACGAGCAGGACGCCGGGCCGCGAGCTGAGCACGCCGCGCAGCTCGGCTGCACGCGGAGCGTCGTGCGCGGCGCCTGTCGGGTTCTGGCCACGGGGCGTGACGACGGCGGCGCGCGCGCCGCGCGCGAGAGCCGCGTCGAGCGCCGAGGGGATCATGCCGCGCGCGTCGACCGCGACCGGCTCGAACCCGAGACCGAGCGCGCGCAGCAGGTCGAACAGGGGCGCGTAGCCGGGGCTCTCGACGGCGACGCGGTCGCCCGGCCGCAGGCGGACGGTGAGCGCGCGCTCGATGCCGTCGAGCGCGCCGCTCACCACGCAGAGGTGCTCGGCGGGCACGCCGTCGGCGCTGAGGGCGCGGCGCGCGAGCGCGAGCAGCTCTTCCAGCTCGGGCGCCTCGCCGTAGAGGTGGACCGGCATCGGCGTGTCGCGGAGCGCGGCGGCAAGGTCGGGGAGCAGCTCGGGGTCGGGGTTGCCGCGCGAGAGATCGCGTACGCCCGCGGGCAGCGGCGGCGGGCCCGGCGCCGAGAGCGGCGGACGCTCGCCGACGCGGATGCCGCGGCGCGGCTCGGACACGACGACGCCGCGGCGGCGGAGCTCGGCGAGACCGGCCGAGACGGTGGCGGGGCTGAGCCGAGCTTCGCCGGCGAGCCGCCGTACCGACGGCAGCCGCTGCCCGGGCGCGAGCGTCCCGTCGGCGACAGCGGCTTCGAGCTCGGCAGCGAGCCCGGAAGCGCTGCGCGCGGTGATCCGATACTGTATTGGTTCAGTCACGAGTTCTGTACTATTACAGATTTTCTTAGAGGGAGGGAGGGTCGGCTTCCCGATGAGCAACGCCGGATTGCAACCACCGAGATCGGAGCGGGTTCGCTTGCGCCGCAAGCGCGAGCGGGGCAGCCACGAGCGCGAGGCGATCGACGCGATCCTCGACGAGGGCCTCGTCGCGCACCTCGGCATCGTCGACGACGGCCAGCCGCTCGTCCTGCCGACGCTGCACGCGCGCTCCGGCGATGTCGTCTACCTGCACGGGTCGCGCGCGAGCCGCACGATGCGCGTGGCCGCCTCCGGCGCGCCCGTCTGCCTGACGGTGTCGCTGATCGACGGCCTCGTGCTGGCGCGCTCGGCGATGCACCACTCCGCGAACTACCGCTCGGCGGTCCTCGTCGGGAGCGCCCGCCCGGTCGAGGACCCGGCCGAGGTGCTCGCCGGCTTCGAGGCGATCGTCGAACGGCTCGTGCCCGGCCGCTGGCGCGACGTTCGCCCCCCGACAGAGAGCGAGCTGAAGGCCACCGCCCTCGTCGCGCTGCCGATCGACGAGGCCTCGGCGAAGACCCGCACCGGCCAGCCGGTCGACGACGACGAGGACTACGCGCTGCCCGCGTGGGCCGGCGTGATCCCGCTGTCGCTGAGCGCGGGCGAGCCACAGCCGGACCCGCTGCTCGCGCCGGGGACCGAGGTGCCGGGCTACGTCAGCGGGTGGCCGCGCAGGTAGGCGGCGGCGTCCATCTCACGCCCGCCCGGCGGCTTCACCTCGAGCACCTCGAGGGTGCCCGGGCTGCAGCCGAGCAGCAGCCGGCCGCCGTCCTCGGCGAGCGCTCCCGCCGCGAGCTCTCCTCCGTCCAGCAGCCGCGCCCGCGTGACGCCGATCGTCTCGCCCCCGGCCAGGAGGAGGCGCGCGCCGATGTGCGGGTGCAGAGCCCGCACCGTGCGCTCCAGGCGCTCGGCCGGCTCCGCCGGGTCGAGCAGGCGGTCGGCGGGCCCGATCTTCTCCGCGTAGGTGACACCCTCCTGCGGCTGCTCGGCGAACGGAGGCTGCTCCTCCAGCGCGCGGACGAGGAGCTCTCCGCTCAGCCTCTCAAGACGCGCTGCGAGGGTCGCGTAGGTGTCCTCCGGGGAGATCGGCTCCTCCGCGGACAGGCACACCGGTCCCTCGTCCAGCCCGGCCGTCAGGCGCATGATGCTCACGCCGGTGCGCTCGTCGCCCGCCATGATCGCCCGCTCGACCGGCGCGGCGCCGCGCCAGCGCGGCAGCAGCGACGGGTGCACGTTCAGGATCGGCTGCGCCGCCAGCAGCGGCTCGCCGATCAACGCCCCGAAGGCGCAAACGACGACAGTCGGCGGCCCGGGCGCCTCGCCGGCGGTCTCGATGATCGCCGCGGCCGCCTCGGGCTCGTTCACGCGCGCGGGCTGGACCACCGGGAGGTCCAGCCGCCGTGCGGTCTCCGCCACGGGCGGGCTCGTCAGCCGCCGCCCGCGCCCGCTCGGCCGGTCCGGGCGCGTGACCACCAGCGCCGGGCGATGGGCCCCGTCGGCGGCAAGCCGCTCGAGAACCGCGGCCGCGAAGGCCGACGTGCCGAGGTAGACGACGCTCACAGCGAGCGCACCGGGCTCAGGCCGCGCTCGGCGTCCTCTGCGCCTCGCGCATCGCGCGCATCGCCTCCTTGCGCGCCTCCTTGGAGATGCGGTCGAGCACGAGCGTCCCGTCGAGGTGGTCGATCTCGTGCTGGATCACGCGCGCCTCGAGCCCCTCGGCCTCGATCTCGAGCTCCGCGCCCGTCGCGTCGAGGCCCCGCACGCGCAGCGACAGGGCCCGCTCGACCTCGACGTGGACGCCGGGGAGGCTCAGGCAGCCCTCTTCCGCGGTCTCGCGCTCCTCGCTCTGCCACTCGATCTCGGGGTTGACGAGGACCGTCAGCTCGTCGTCCACATACGCTTTGTAGACCAGCATGCGGTGCAGCACACCCAGCTGCGTCGCGGCGAGCCCGACGCCGAGCGCGTCGTGCATCAGCTCCCCCATCCGCGCGGCTTCGAGCTGGAGGCGCTCGTCGAAGCGCTCGACCGGCAACGCCACGGCGCGCAGCACGGGGTCGCCGAACTTCCGCACCTGGCGCAGCGCGGCGTCGCGCCGCGCGCGGGTCTCGGCGTCGAGCTCCTCCGGCGCGTCGTCCTCGGCCTCGACCTCGACGTCGTCAGGCTGCGAGAGGGGCTCGTCCTCGTCGCGCGGGCGTGTGTCGCGATCGGCCATCGAGCCCTGAGTCTAGGCACCCCGGCGCGCGCGGCGAGCTCAGGCGCGGCCCCGGAACGCGTGCAGCGTCGCGGTCGCATGGCTCGTGTGGCCGGCGCCCGACGTGTCGTGCGCAACGATCGTCACGCGCACGCGCAGGCTGCCCCGGCTCGCGAGCAGCGAGCGCGCCCGCGCCGTCAGGCGCACCCGCACGGTACCGACGTGGCCGCCGGCGATCTTGAAGCTCCCACCGGCGAGCGTCAGCACGCTGCCGTGGCCCGCGAGGACCGCGCTGAGCGTGCGCACGGTGACCTTCCCTTGACAGCTGGTCACGCCCGCCGGGCACGCGATCTTGAGCACGACCCAGCCGCCGCGCCCCGCCTGCAGCCTGGCCCCGCGCAGGGTCGCGTCCGGCACCGCGGCCTTGACCGCTTTGAAGCCCGCCGTGCCCTGCCCTCCTCTGGCCCTGGCGGCTTCTTCGGCCGCTTTGCGGGCGGCTTCTTCTTCTCGTTTGCGCGCGAGTTCGCATTCTTCGCGGTGGGTGCGTTCTTCGCCTTCGCGCCGCAGACGTTCCTGTTCGGCCCGCGCCCGAGCTTCGGCTTCCACCGCTTCTTCGGCCTTGCGCCTCAAGACGCTTTCCTCTTCGGGCAGAGGTTCGAACGCTTCCAGCGACGCCGGCGCTCCGACGCCCGAGGGCCCGTCGAAGCCCGGCGCCGCGTTGCAGGCGGTCGTGCCTTCGCAGTCGAGTTCTTCGTGGAACTGGGCGTTGATGCCGCAGGCGCCGCCGCCGTTGTTGCAGTAGCCGTTGCCGCCGCTCTCGACGTCGAACAGCGAGGCGTCGCCGAGGTGCGCGTACAGCGTCTCCGCCGGATAGGTGATCCCGTCGGCGCCGCCCGCGAGCGCGTACAGCGAGGCGATCAGCGGGGTCGAGACCGACGTGCCGCCGATCGTGCTCCAGCTTCCGGTGCCATTTGAGTTCCTCGCATTCCAGGCCGCAGTCGTACGTGTCGTAGATGTCGAAGCCGGTCACCGGGTCGGCGACCGCTGCGACGTCGGCGTTGAGCCGTTTGTCGCCGCAGCCGCTCGCGGCGAAGCCCGGCGCGTAGCGCTGCCAGAACGGCGCTTCGAAGAAGATGCTGCAGCCGCCGCCGCTGGCGCCGGATTCGTAGGCGCCTTCGTTTTCGCGGCCGTTGCCGTTCCACACCGTCTCGTGCGCGCGCTTTCCTTCGCCGTTCAGCGACAGCGTCGTGCCGCCGACCGAGATCACGCCGGGCATCGACGCGGGCGCGTTGGTCGTTTCGGGGTCGGGGAACGTCGTCCACGAGTCGTAGCCGTCGTCGCCGGTGGCCGCGGCGATCACGACTGCCAGGGTGTTCGAACAGGCGCGCGTTCGGGCGGTCCGAAGGTTTCGGACTCGGCTCCTCCGTAGGAGTTCGAGACGACGCCGGCCCCCATTTCGACCGCCTTCGTCACCGCCGCGCCGAGGTTCGTCAGCAGCGTGTTTTTCGCCTCCACGAGCAGGATCCGGCATTCCGGGCAGACCGAGTGGACCATCTCGACGTCGAGCGAGATCTCCACGGACCAGCCCGTTTCGTCGGCCGGCGGCAGGGACGGTTTCGCGCTCGACCCGAACTGGTTGACCTTCCTGAAACAACCGGTTTTGCTCGTGCACGGCGGGCAGCCCGTACTGCTCGCTGAAGTTCGGCGAGGTCTTCTTCGATGTTCGGGTCGTCGAAGGCATCGACGATCGCCACCGTCTCGCCGGCTGCCGCCGGCGTCGCTTTCGTAGCCGTAGGCGCTTTCGAGCAGGGCGGGCGTGAGACCGCCCGCCGGGCCGAACGTGAGCGCAGGCCGGAGCCGCCGGGACGCGGCGCACGTCCGGCCTCCCGGCTTCGTCCGCGCCGGGACACGCACGCGCGCCGAGCGCGAAGCAGCTCGCCTCTCGCCGGGACCGGGCGGCGCGCACGCGGGCGTGATCCGGGCGTAGCCGCCGGGCGCCGTCGCGAGCGCCTGCGACGCACCGCACGGCGCAGACGCCGAGAAGCACTGCCAGCAGGGCCCCGGCGCGTCCGAGCGCGCGCGGCCCTCGTGTTCGATCCATTCTCCGTAACCCTCCTGGAACCTCACCGGCTCCCCACACCGGCTGTCGAGGGAAGCTAGCAGCAGCGTCGGCGCGCGGCAACGCGTGGGCGCGCTGCTGCGCGCGGCTCACTGAGGGTCGACGTCGACGCTGAAGCTGACGCCGCCGTGCCGGCGCTCGCCGGCGAGAGCGGCGACGGCGGCACCGGCCGCCGCGACGGCGCCGGCCCGCTCCAGCGCCTTGATCACGAGCACCTGGCGCTCGCGACCGCGCAGCCGGAACAGCGGCGCGGGGCCGAGCAGCGTGGCGTCGCTCTCGCGCAGCGGCGCCAGCAGCCGCTCGCGCAGGTCGAACGCCGCCTCGCGCGCGGGCGCCGCCTGCTCCGCTCCGAGAACGATCCGGATCAGGTGCGAGAACGGCGGATAGCCGAGCGCGCGGCGGCGCTCGAGCTCCTCGGCCGCGAAGGCGGCGGGTCGTGGCGGGCGGCGTGACGGATCGCCCGTGCATCCGGCGCGAGCGTCTGCACGAGCACCCTGCCCTCTCCCCCGCGCCCGGCGCGCCCCGCGAGCTGGGAGATCAGCGCGAACGTCCGCTCCTCCGCGCGGAAGTCAGGGAAGCGGAGTGTCGCGTCGGCGTCGAGCACGACGCCGAGCGAGACGTCCGGGAAATCATGCCCCTTGGCGACCATCTGGGTGCCGATCAGGACGCCGCTGCTCGCCGCCTCGAAGTCCGCGAGCACCGCGCCCGGCTCGGCCTGCAGACCGGTGCCGAGGACGTCGGCGTCGAGCCGGAAGACGGGGAAGCCGCCGTCGTCCAGCACGGCGCCGAGATCGTGGGCGAGCCGCTCGGTGCCGGCGCCGTGGCGCGCCACCGACGTCGAGCGGCAGTCCGGGCACGCGCCGGGCGCGCGCTCGCGGTGCCCGCAGTGATGGCACGCGAGATAGCCGCCCGCACGGTGGAGCACGAGCGCCACGTCGCAATCGGGGCAGCTCCACACGCGCCCGCAGGAGCGGCAGGACAGGAAGTTCGACCAGCCGCGCCTGTTGAGCAGCACGATCGCCTTGCCGCCGCCGTCGCGCAGGCCTGCCAGCGCAGCGGCTGTCGCCGGATGCAGCCCGGCACGCTGCCCGCGCATGTCGAGCACCTCGACCGGTGGCAGCGGCCGGCCGTCCACGCGCCGCGGCAGCGCCAGCAGCGGCATGCGGTGGACGCTCTCGGGGCGCGGCGTCGCGCTGCCGGCGAGCAGCAGCGCGCCGCAGCGGGCGGCGCGCTCGGCTGCGACCTCGCGCGCGTCGTAGCGCGGGTCGCCCTCGTGCTTGTAGGAGCTGTCGTGCTCCTCGTCGATCACGATCAGCCCGAGATCCGCCACCGGCGCGAACACCGCCGAGCGCGGGCCCACGCAGACACGCGCCTCGCCCTCGCGCAGCCGGCGCCACTGCTCGTAGCGCTGCCCGGGGGTCATGCGCGAGTGGAGCACCGCCACGGTCTCGCCGAAGCGCGCCTCGAAGCGCGCGACGATCTGCGGCGTGAGCGCGATCTCGGGGACCATCACGATCGCCGACCGCCCCTGCGCGAGCACCTCCTGCGCCGCGCGCAGATAGACCTCGGTCTTGCCCGATCCCGTCACCCCGTGGAGCAGAGCCCGCCCGCCCTGACCGCTCCGAAGGGTGGCCAGCAGCGGCTCGAGCGCGGCGCGCTGGTCGTCGCCGAGCGCCGGCGGCGTCGCCGTCGCGGCTCCCACGGCGCGGCTGCGCGGAGGCTGCGTGGCCCGGCGCTTGCGGCCGCTCAGCCGCTTCGTGGCGCCGGGGGGCAGCACGAGCTGCAGCGCGCGGGCGAAGGTCGAGCAGTACTCGCCCGCGACCCACCTCGCCAGCGCGACGAGCTCGGCCGGCACGCCCGGCTCGAGCGCGCGCAGCGGCTCCAGCAGCCGCTCGCGTGGCACCTCGCTCCTACAGGAGAGATCGACGACCACGCCGAGCAGGCGCCGCCGGCCGAAGGGGACCACGAGCATCGAGCCGACCCCGACCCGTCCCCGCAGTTCCTCGCCGAGCAGGTAGTCGAAGGGCCCTTGCAGCGCGCGGGCGGTCGTGATCGGCTCGACCCGCGCGATCGCGGCGGCGGGCCCGCGCGAGGCGAGGATCGGCCCCGCCGGCTCGGGCGGCGCCTGCGGCGGGGCGTGGCTGTCTGTCGGGGCGGCGGCTCCCACCGCCCCGACCCTAGAGGGCGCCGCGGTCAGAGACCGGCGGCCGCGCGCAGCTCCTGCGCCTTGTCGGTGCGCTCCCACGTGAAGTCGTGGTCTTCGCGCCCGAAGTGGCCGTACGCGGCGGTCTTCTGGTAGATCGGCCGGTGGAGTTTGAGCTCCTCGCGGAAGGCGCCCGGGCGCAGGTCGAAGACCTCGTCGACGGCCTGGACGATCTGCGAGCGGCCGACCTTCTCCGTGCCGAAGGTCTCGACCATGACCGAGACGGGGTGCGCGACGCCGATCGCGTAGGCGACCTGGACCTCGGCGCGGTCGGCGAGATCGGCGGCGACGATGTTCTTGGCCACCCACCGGGCGGCGTAGGCCGCGGAGCGGTCCACCTTGGAGGGGTCCTTGCCGGAGAACGCGCCCCCACCGTGGCGCGCCATGCCGCCGTAGGTGTCGACGATGATCTTGCGCCCCGTGAGGCCGCAGTCGCCGACCGGCCCGCCGATCACGAAGCGACCGGTCGGGTTCACGAGGAAGTTGCGGCGCAGCTTCGTCTCGTCGTAGAGGCCGTCGGGCAGGATGGGCTCGACGACGTGCTCCCAGAGGTCGTCCGCGATCATCGATTCGGCGCCCTCCGCGTGCTGGGTGGAGATCAGGAGCTTCTCGATCCCGACCGGGCGGCCGTCCCGGTAGCGCACGCTGACCTGGGTCTTGCCGTCCGGGCGCAGGTAGGAGAGCGTGCCGGCCTTGCGTACGGCCGTGAGACGCTCGGCGAGCCGATGCGCGAGCGAGATCGGCAGCGGCATCAGCGAGTCCGTCTCGCGCGTCGCGTAGCCGAACATCATCCCCTGGTCGCCGGCGCCGGCCACGTCGAGCTCGTCTTCGTCGTTGGCGTCGGTCCGGGCCTCGTAGGCCTTGTTCACGCCCTGTGCGATGTCCGGTGACTGCTTGTCGATCGCGTTCAGCACGGCGCACGAGTCGGCCGAGAAGCCGAGGTCGGCGTCCGTGTAGCCGATGCGACGGATCGTCTCCCGCGCGATCTCCTGGATGTCGACGTAGGTCTCGGTCGAGATCTCGCCCGATACGACCACGAGGCCGGTGTTGACGAGCGTCTCGCAGGCGACGCGGCCGTACGGTTCGTCCTTGAGCACCGCGTCCAGGACGCCGTCGGAGATCTGGTCGGCGATCTTGTCGGGGTGGCCCTCGGTGACGGACTCGGATGTGAACAGGAACTCGTTTTCTGAAGGCTCGGTCATAGCTGGGTGGATCGGCTCCGATGTAGAGATGGCGGGCGGCGGAGAGGGTTCCGCCGAGAGGAAGGCTGAGAGTGTATGCAGGAGGCGCCCGGGAGCGCTTGGGCCGGCGGCTCTCCGGGCTACGCGGCGCGGGCCCGCCCGCGCTGGCCGCGTTCGACGAAATCGATGATCAGGGGGATCCCGTCGAGCCCGTATCGCGCCCGCAGCCGGTTCTCGAGGTAGTAGGCGTAGTCCCGCGTCACGCGCGAGCGCGAGTTGACCTGGATCGCGAATCGCGGCGGGCGCTCGCCGATCTGGGCCATGTAGAGCAGCTTCAGGCGGTGGCCGGAGGCGCCGCGGCGCGTGCCGATCGGCGGCTGGCGCGCCTGCGTGGCCTCGGAGAGGAACCGGTTCAGCTCGGCCGTCGGGATCCGCCCGGCCATGCGGTCGCCCAGCGCGATCGCCTCCTCCAGCAGCCGCGAGACGTTGCGCCCGCTCCTGGCGCTCGCGGTCAGCACGCGCGGGCGCAGCCGCAGCTTCTCGGCCACGCGCGCGCGCTCGTGGTCGAGGTCGAGGTGCGGGTCCGCCTCGCCGCTCCCGAGCAGGTCCCACTTGTTCAGGACGATCGCGGTGGCGCAACCAGCCTTCATCGCCAGCTCGGCGATGCGCAGGTCCTGCGCGGTGACGCCGTCGCTCGCATCGCAGACGACGAGCGCCACGTCGGCGCGCTCGGCCGCGCGCTGAGAGCGCAGCGCGGTGTAGTACTCGACCGAGTCCGCGACCTTCGACTGGCGCCGCATACCGGCGGTGTCGACGAGGGTGAGCCTGCGCTCGCCGACGAGCAGCGGCATGTCGATCGCGTCGCGCGTCGTGCCGGCCTGCTCGGAGACGATCACGCGCTCCTCGCCGAGGAAGCGGTTGACCAGCGAGGACTTGCCGACGTTCGGACGGCCGATCACCGCCAAGCCGGATCTCCCCGTCCTCCTCGCCCTCCTCTCCGGGCGGCAGCAGCTCGACGAGCCGGTCGAGCAGGTCGCCGCTGCCGAGCCCCTGCGCCGCCGAGACGGGGATCGGGTCCCCGAGCCCGAGCCTGTGGAACTCGGCCGCCAGCGGGATCTCCGCGACGCCGTCGACCTTGTTCGCGGCGACGATCACGGGCAGCGGCGAGCGGCGGAGCAGCTCCGCCAGCTCCTCGTCACCGGGGCGCACCCCCGCGCGCGCGTCGACCACGAGCACGGCGACGTCGGCTTCGGCGAGCCCCGCCTGTGCCTGGTCGCGGATCGAGCCGGCGAGCGGGTCCTCGTCCTCGAAGTCGACGCCGCCGGTGTCGATCAGCTTGAAGCGGCGCCCGTTCCACTCGCAGTCCAGGTCCTTGCGATCGCGTGTCACGCCGGGCTGGGCGTGCACGACCGCCTCGCGGCCGCCCGTGAGGCGGTTTATCAGCGAGGACTTGCCGACGTTCGGATAGCCGACGATCGCGACCTTGAGCATTGGTCAGTATGGCGGGGTAGCATGGCGCGCCGTCCGCGCCCGCGCCGCCGATGCCCGTCGCCCGCCTCTCCTCAGCCTCGCTCTACTACGAGCTTCACGAGCCCGAGGGTGTGGCCGACCCCGTCCGCACGCTCGTGATCGGAGGCACCGGCAGCGATCTGCGCGATCCGCCGAGCCCGTTCGGCTGGCCGGGCGCCGAGCGCTTCGCGGTGCTCTCCTACGACCATCGCGACCTCGGCCGCTCGAGCGCCGAGGGCGCGGGCGCGCCGGCGATGGAGGACTTCGCCGGCGACGCGCTCGAGCTCGCCGATCACGTCGGCTGGGACACGTTCGCCGTCGTCGGCGTCTCCTTCGGCGGCATGGTGGCGCAGGAGCTCGCGCTGCGGGCGCCCGAGCGGGTCGAGAAGCTCGTGCTGGCGATCACCTCCGCCGGCGGCGCCCTCGGCGCTTCCTATCCGCTCCACGAGCTGTACTCGCTGAGCGCGGAGGAGCGCCTCGCGCTCCTCGTCGCACTGCTCGACACGCGCACGGCGGAGGACGCGCAGCTCGCGGCAGCGCTCCGGGCCTTCCTCGCTGGCGGGCCACAGCCTGCATCCGGCCGAGGTCCCTCCGGGCCTCGCCCGCCAGCTCGATGCGCGCAGCCGTCACGACGCGTCCGCCCGCCTCGGCGAGCTGACGATGCCCTGCCTCGTCGCGGCCGGGCGTTTCGACGGCATCGCGCCGCCCGAGCGCTCGTTGGCCCTCGCCGCCGCGATCCCCGGTGCGCGGCTCGCGATCTTCGACGGCGGGCACGGCGTGCTCCTCCAGGACCCGGCGGCCTGGCCGATGATCGCGGCGTTCCTGGCGAGCTAGCGTCAGCTGGGCCGGCGCGCGGCGAGCGCGAGCGAGGCGAGGAGCTCGACGACCTCCTCGACGGTCAGCCCGGTCGTGTCGAGGTGCACGGCGCCCTCCGCCTCGCGGAGCGGACTGGCCGCCCGGCTGCGGTCGCGCTCGTCGCGCGCCCGCATGTCTGCGAGCACGCCGGCCTCCTCCGCGCCGCTCTCGGCGGCGCGGCGCCGCGCGCGCTCGGCCGGGTCGGCGTCGAGGTAGACCTTCAGCTCGGCGTCGGGCGCCACAACGGTGCCGATGTCGCGCCCCTCGGCGACCCAGTCGCCGTCGTGAGATCAGCGATCGCTGCTTGTCGACGAGCGCCGCGCGGACCAGCGGTTCGGCCGCCACCTCGGAGGCGCGCTTCGAGACGCCGGGCTCGCGGATCGCGTGCGTGACGTCCTCGCCGTCGAGCAGCACACGCCCGTCCTCGAGCGTGATCGCGGCGGCTGCCGCGAGCGCTGAGGGCTCTGCACCCGGGTCCCTCAGCGAGAGCAGCGCCACGCAGCGATACATCGCGCCGCTGTCGAGGTAGCCGAACCCGAGCTTCGCCGCCAGCGCCCCGCGCCACCGTGGACTTCCCGGCCCCGGCCGGGCCGTCGATCGCTACGACCATGCGCGCAGTCTCGCGGCTGGCGCAAGACGGCGCGCTAGAAGGCTCCGAGCGCCCGCAGGTCCTCCACGAACCCCGGGTAGGAGACCGCCGCCGCGTCCATGCCGATCACCTCGACGCCCTCGCGCGAGGCGAGGCCCGCGATCGCCCCCACCATCGCCAGGCGGTGATCCCCGAGCGAGTCGATCGTGCCGCCGCGCAGACCGCCCGTGCCGGTCACGACGAACCCGTCCTCGGTGGCCTCGATCTCGGCGCCGAGGCCGCTCAGGCCGTCGACGACCCCCGCGATGCGGTCGGACTCCTTCACCCGCAGCTCCTGCGCGCCCGTGACCACCGTCTGACCCTCGGCGAAGCAGCCGAGCAGGGCGACGAGCGGCAGCTCGTCGATCGCGAGCGGCACCTCGCCCTCCTGGACGGTCGTGCCCTCGAGCGCGCCGTGGGCGACGTCGAGGTCGCTCCGCGGCTCGGAGTCGCTGAGCGCGTCCGTTTCGTCCTCGAGGTCCCCGAGCACGATCCCCCTCATGCGCCGCACGATGCGCAGGAACCCGACCCGTGTCCAGTTGACGCCGACGTCGGAGAGCAGCAGCCGTGAGCCCGGCACGAGCACGCCCGCCGTGACCAGGAACGCGGCGGAGCTGAGGTCGCCTGGGACCGCGACGGATTCCAGCTGGAGCTCGTCCACGTTCTCCGCGCTGACGCTGTCTCCCCGGCGCTCGATCCCGACCCCGGCGCGCAGGAGCATGCGCTCGGTGTGGTCGCGGCTGCGGCCCGGCTCGGTGACCGTGGTCGTGCCGTCGGCGGTGAGCGCAGCGAACAGCACGCAGGACTTGACCTGCGCGCTGGCCACGTCGAGGTCCAGATCGACGGCCCGCAGGTGCTCGCCGCGGACGGTCAGCGGCGCGAAGCGCCCGTCCCGTGCCTCGAGGTTGGCGCCCATCGCGCGCAGCGGCAGCGCGACGCGGTCGACCGGGCGGCGGCGGATCGACTCGTCGCCGTCCAGCGTGAACGTGCGTCCCTGCTGCGCCGCGAGCCACCCCGGCAGCAGCCGCAGCAGGGTGCCGGCGTTGCCGACGTCGATCGGCGCGTCGGGCTCGCGCGCCTCGCGCAGTCCGGTGCCCCGGATCACGAGCTCGCCGTCGTTCTCCTCCACCAGGGCGCCCAGCGCGCGGACGGCGTCGAGCGTGGAGCGGGTGTCGGCCGCCTCCAGGTAGTTCGTGATGCGCACCGGCTCGGAGGACATCGCGCCGAGCATCGCCGCGCGGTGGGAGATCGACTTGTCCGCGGGCGGCGCCACGTTCCCTGCGAGGCCTCGCGCCGGCTCGAAGCGCATGTTCACGGGTGCGCCACCTCGAAGCCGAGCTCGCGCACGACCGCCTCGGCACGGGCGGCCGGCTCCGCGCCGCCGATCCACAGGGCGATCACGCCGCGGCTGTTGTCCGGCGACGGCGAGAGCACGAGGTCGCCGATGTTGACGCCCGCCTCGCCCAGGGCGAGCGCGATCTCGGCGACGACGCCGGGCCGGTTCGGCACCTGCACCCGCAGCTCGTGCGCGGAGCCCGCGGTCATGCCGGCGCCGAGGAGCGCGTCGCGGTCGGCGCGAGCGCCGTCGATCCAGGCGCCGAGCGCGACGGTGTCGCCGGTGCGCAGCATCTCGCGCACCTGGCCGAGCCGTCCCTCCAGCTCGCCGATCGCCGTCAGGAGCGCATCGGCGTTGGACAGGAAGATGTCGGTCCAGAGCTCGCTGTTCGCCCCCGCGACGCGAATCGCGTCGCGGAAGCTCGGGCCGACCGCCGGGAGCCGCTCGTCATCCTCGCCGGGCCCGTTCAGCGTCCCGGCGGCCTCGGCGGCGAGAAGGTTGGCGAGCACGTGCGGCAGGTGCGAGATGCAGGCCATCAGGCGGTCGTGCTCGGCGGCGTCGATCGCGGCCGGGCGGGCACCGAAGCGCCTGAGCAGCGCATGGAGCCGCTCGTAGAGCACCCCCGCCGTGCTCTCGCGCGCCGGGGTGAGGTACCAGGTCGCGCCGTCGAAGAGGTCCTCGCGGGCGTGATCGACGCCGTCGGTCTCCGCGCCGGCGAGCGGATGGCCACCGACGAACCGCTCGTCCGCCGAAGCCTCTGCGAGCAGCCGCTTGGTCGAGCCGACGTCGCTGACCACGCAGTCCGGCCCGGCGGCGCCGAGCGCCTCGGCGACGACCGCGGGCAGGACGCCGACCGGGGCCGCGGCGAAGACGGCCTCTGCTCCTTCGACCGCCTCGGCCACGCCCGCGGCGGCGCGGTCGATCGCGCCGAGCTCGAGCGCACGCGCGGCGACGTCCGGGTCGGGGTCGTACCCCCACACCTCGGCCTCGGCGCGGGCGCGGGCGGCGAGGCCGATCGAGCCGCCGATCAGCCCGACGCCGAGGACGGCGATCCGCATCCTTCAGCGCCGCGCGGTCTGCGCCCCGGCGGCGTTGCGGTCGCGGACGGACGCGGCGAGTCCCTGCAGCACCTCGACCGTCGTCTCCCAGGCGATGCATCCATCCGTGATCGACTGGCCGTAGCGCAGATCGGAGCCGTCGCCCAGGTCCTGGCGGCCGGCGACGAGGAAGGACTCGAGCATGACGCCGGCGATCGCGCGGTCGCCGCCCGCGATCTGGGCGCCGACGTCGGCGGCCACCGCCGGCTGGCGGTCGGGGTCCTTGCCGCTGTTGTCGTGGCTGAGATCGATCATCACGCGGCCGGCCAGTCCGGCGGCATCGAGCAGCTCGATCGCCGCGGCGACGCTCTGTGCGTCGTAGTTGGGCCGGCCTTTGCCGCCGCGAAGGATGACGTGGCAGTCGGCGTTGCCGCGCGTGTAGAGGATCGCGGGGGCGCCGCCGGCGTCGATGCCCGCGAACGCGTGCGGCGCGGCCGCGGCGCGGACCGCGTCGACCGCCACCTGCACGTTGCCGTCGGTGCGGTTCTTGAACCCGACCGGCATCGAGAGCCCCGAGCCGAGCTGCCGGTGGATCTGGGACTCCGTGGTCCGCGCACCGATCGCCCCCCACGAGACCGCGTCCGCGATGTACTGCGGCGTGATCGGGTCCAGGAACTCGCAGCCGACGGGAAGCCCCGCGTCGAGCACGCCGAGCAGCACGCGCCGCGCGAGGTGCAGGCCCGCGTTGACGTCGCCGGAGCCGTCGAGGTGCGGGTCGTTGATCAGGCCCTTCCAGCCGGTCGTGGTCCGCGGCTTCTCGAAGTAGACCCGCATCGCGACCAGCAGCTCGCCGTTCAGGTCCCGCGCGAGCGCCGCGAGCCGCGCCGCGTACTCGATCGTGGCCTCGGGATCGTGGACGCTGCAGGGGCCGACGACGGCGAGGAGCCGCTCATCCTCTCCCTTCAACACCGCATGTACATCGCGGCGCCCGGCGAGCACGACCTCTGCCTGCTCGACGCTCAGCGGCAGCTGCTCGAGCAGCGCTTCCGGCGCCAGCAGCGGGACGACCCGCTCGATCCGCGTGTCGCTGACGAAATCCCGGAGTCCCGGCGCCTCAGACAAGGACCGGCTCCCTTCCGGGCAGACCGGGAGACACTCGTGTCCCCGAGCCGGCCAGCGCCTTGCCGGCGAGCGCCGCAGCCTGCTCGACCGCCCGCGCGTAGGCGGCGAACTCGTCGGCGCGCAGCTGCTGGGGACCGTCGCAGATCGCCTCGTCGGGCTCGGGATGAACCTCGACGATGATCCCGTCGGCGCCGACCGCGGCGGCCGCCAGCGACAGGGGCGTGACGAGGTCGCGCCGCCCGGCGGCGTGGCTCGGGTCGACGATCACGGGCAGGTGGGAGCGTTCCTTCAGCACCGGCACCGCCATCAGGTCGAGCGTGAACCGGTATGAGGTCTCGAACGTGCGGATGCCCCGCTCGCACAGCATCACGCTCTCGTTGCCCTCCTTCAGGACGTACTCGGCGGCCATCAGCAGCTCATCCAGCGTCGATGACAGGCCGCGCTTGAGCAGGACCGGGCGCCCCGAGCGGCCGACCTCTTCGAGCAGCGGGTAGTTCTGCATGTTCCGCGCGCCGATCTGCACGACGTCGGCGACCTCCATCACCGCCTCGGCGTCGGCGAGGTCCATCAGCTCGGTGACGATCGGCAGGCCCGTCTCCGCCCTCGCCTCGGCGAGCAGGCGCAGGCCCTCCTCGCCCAGCCCCTGGAAGGCGTAGGGGCTCGTCCGTGGCTTGTAGGCGCCGCCGCGCAGCAGCGCGGCGCCGCCGTCGCGCACCGCACGGGCGGTTTGCATCGTCTGCTCGCGCGATTCGACGGCGCACGGCCCGGCGATGAGCGCGAAGCTCTCGCCTCCCACCTTGCGCCCGCAGATGTCCAGCACGGAGTGTGCTCCGCACGTCGTCTGCAGGGCGGCGAGCCTGTACGGCTCGGCCTCCTGCTCGCTTCCTATCCCCTTCCTCGCGATCATCTTCGAGTCATCCTTTCAACCGGCGTGTCGGCATGTTAGAGGTGCGTCCGAGGAGCCCTGTTGCGGGCCCGTGAGTGGCGTGTAACGCCCTTGGAGGCGGCGCCTGGTCCCTGTGCGGGACTCTCGGGACGCGCCCGCTCACGACGGGCGCAGCTCCTTGGCGCCTAGCTAAATCGCCAGGCGTAGCGGAACGACCAGGAGTAGGCGTAGCCGGTGAAAGGTGCTGTCTGCGCCGAAGATGACACGGTCGTTCTCAAGCGTTTGTAGCAGACCCCGCGCGGGGCGTCCAGGCCTGTCCGTCAAAGGAGCTCGGCCAGGGCGTCGAGGAAACGCTGGTTCTCCTCGGGCAGCCCGTAGGTGACGCGGAGCGCCGGCTCGGCGCTGCCGAGCGCCGTACCGGCGCGGACCAGGACACCCCGTTCGAGCAGGCCGGCGACGATCTGCTCCTCGTCGCGGTCGGAGCCGAGCTCCACCCAGCAGAAGTTCGCCTGCGACTCCGCGGGGTCGAGTCCCATCGCGCGCAGGCGCTCGTCCATCGCGATCCGCTCCGCAACCGTGCGCGTCACGCGGTCGAGCACCGCGTCCTGGTGGCCGAGCGCCTCGACCGCCGCGGCCTGCGCGAGCGCGTTGCAGAAGAACGGCTGGCGCACCTGGTCGAGTGCCTGCACGAGCTCCCCCGACCCGCACAGCGCGAAGCCCACGCGCAGCCCGCACAGCCCGTAGACCTTCGAGAAGGTGCGCAGCAGCGCGACGTTGGGGTGGGCGCCCAGCAGGTCGAGCGACGCTTCGGGGTCCTCGAGCAGGTTGAACTCGCAGTAGGCCTCGTCGACGATCACGGCGACGTGCGGGGGGACGTCGGCGAGGAACGCGGCGATCTCCTCCAACGGGATCGCCGTGCTCGTCGGGTTGTTGGGGTTGCAGACCAGGACGAGCCGCGTTGCGACGGTGATCTCGCGCAGCATCGCCGCCAGGTCGTGGCGCGCCTCGGAATCGAGTGGGACCGTCACCGCGCGCGCGCCCGAGGCAGCCGCGAGGTGCGGGTAGACCGAGAACGAGGGCCACGCGTACACGAGCTCCGCCCCCGGCTCGAGCAGTGCCTCGCCGGCCGCGAGGAGGATGTCGCACGAGCCGTTGCCGATCGCGATCTGGGAAGCCGGGACTTCGTAGCGCTGGGCGAGGCGCTCGCGAAGCAGCGTGTTCGACGGGTCGGGGTAGCGGTTCAGCCGCCCGATCGCGGCGTCGATCGCCTCGCGCACGGCCGGCAGCGGGCCGAACGGCGTCTCGTTGCTCGCGAGCAGCGCCAGCCCGTCGGTCGCGTAGCCGCCCGCCGCCGGGTACACCGGGATCCGCCGGATCCGCTCTGAGAACTCCATCGGCAAGCGCCTATTGTGCCGCGTGCAGGTCGGCGCGCAGCGCCTTGGTCTCGCCGAGGTACACGTGGTCGGGGGTGTGGCCGTCGTCGGCCTCGTAGTGGATCAGCACCCTGATCACGCGCGGCATCGAGCCCGGCACCGGGATCTCCTGCGCGCACAGCAGCGGCACGCGGTCGAAGCCGAGCGCGCGAGCCGCCACAGCCGGGAACTCCGCGTCGAGGTCGTGGGTGGCCGTGAACACGCAGCTGATCACACGCTCGGGGCGCAGGCCGTTGCGCTCCATGATCGCCTCCATCAGCCCGGTCGTGGCACCGAGGATCGACTCGGCGTCGTTGCGCTCGACGCTCGTCGCGCCCCGGAGTGCGAACAGTGCCATCGGGCGATTCTGTCAGAGCCCGCGGCCCAGACCGGCGATCTCGCCCGCGTCGAGCCGGCGGTGCGCGCCGGGCGCCAGATCATCGAGGCGCAGCGTCCCGAACGCGACGCGGGTGAGCTCGACGACCGGATGCCCGACCGCCTCGCACATCCGCCGCACCTGGCGGTTGCGGCCTTCGTGGATCGTGATCTCGAGCTCGTCCGGCGAGAGCAGCGCCACCTCGGCGGGCGCCGTCGGCCCGTCGTCGAGCTCCACGCCGGCGCGCAGCGCCGCGAGCACCCCCTCGCGGACAGGCCCGCCGGCGACCCGCGCGCGGTAGGTCTTCGGCACCTCGTAGCGGGGGTGGGTCAGCCGGTTCGCGAGCTCGCCGTCGTTGGTCAGCAGGATCAGCCCGGCGCTGTCCGCATCCAGGCGTCCGACCGGGTAGAGGCGCAGCCCGCCGGCGTCGAGCAGGCCCGTGACCGTCGGGCGCCCGTGCGTGTCGCGCGCGGTCGAGACGACGCCGATGGGCTTGTTGACCGCGAACACGACGCGCGGCTCGGGCCCGGCGAGCAGCTCTCCGTCGACGCTCACGGCGGACCGGACCTCGACGTCTCGCGCGGGGTCGGTGACGGTCTCGCCGTCGAGCGTCACGCGTCCCTCGGCGATCAGCCGCTCGGCGCCGCGGCGCGAGGCCACGCCTGCGTGCGCGAGGTACTTCGCGAGCCTCACGCTCGCCGGGCCGGGATCGATGCCATCTGCTGCAACCATAGGCGCGAGATGGACCTGAGGATGCTCGACGACACCCTCGCCGCCGCCGGCGAGCCCGCGTTCCGTGCCCGGCAGGTATGGGCCTGGGCGGCGCGCGGCGCGCCCGGCTACGAGCAGATGACCGACCTGCCCGCCGCACTGCGCGAGCGGCTCGCGGCGCAGGTGCCGTTCTCATCGCTGCAGGCGCAGCACGAGGCCGTCTCGCGCGACGGCACCGTCAAGGTGCTGTTCGCGACCGAGGACGCGCGCCCGCTGGAGGCGGTGCTGATGCGCTACCGCGACGGGCGCCGCTCGCTGTGCCTCTCCTCGCAGTCGGGCTGCCCGCTGACGTGCCGCTTCTGCGCAACCGGAGCGATGAAGTTCGGACGCAACCTGTCCTGCTCGGAGATCCTCGATCAGGCCCTGCATTTCCGCCGCACCGAAGCGGTGGATCACTGCGTGTTCATGGGCATGGGCGAGCCGATGCTCAACCTCGACGCGGTGCTGGCCGCATGCGAGAAGCTGCCCGACGTCGGCATCACGCACCGCCGCACGACGATCTCGACGGTCGGCTGGATCCCGGGCATCGAGCGGCTCACCGAGAGCGACATGCCGTTGCGCCTCGCGCTCTCGCTGCACGCGCCCGAGGAAGCGCTGCGCAGCGAGCTGATGCCGGTCAACGAGCGCTATCCCCTCAGCGAGGTGATCGAGGCCTGCCGCGCGTTCTACGCGCGCCGGCGCCGGCGCGTGTTCGTCGAGTACGTGATGCTCGCCGGCGTCAACGACCGCTACGAGCAGGCGCTGGCGCTCGCGCGTCTGCTGAGCGAGAAGGCTTCCAGGACGCCGATCTTCAAGGTCAACCTGATCCCGTTCAACCCCAGCGGCTCGGAGTTCCGCGGCTCCAGCCGCGAGTCGATCGCGGCGTTCCGCGCTGCGCTGGAGTCGCGCGGCGTGCCGGTCACGGTGAGGTTGACACGCGGGCCGCGACATCGACGCGGCGTGCGGGCAGCTGGCGGCGAACACAGCGCTCGGGGGCGTTGCGTGACCGACTGCACACCCCGCTGAACACCCGGGTGCTAGCTTTGCCGTACGGCACGGATCGTGCCGGCTAGTGAGGGGGCTGGTTCGCAGTCCGTGTCGGTTCCGACTCCTACACCCTTGGGGGGTAACCGACATGAGCACCACCGGTATCGACGAAGCGAAGCTCGAAGCGTTCATGGGGCAGGCGCTCTCTGACATGGGCGCCAACATCAGCGCGCCGCTGATGTTGATGGGCGACAAGCTCGGGCTCTACAAGGCGATGGCAGGGGCCGGTCCACTGACCTCGCAGGAGCTGGCCGAGAGAACCGACGTGGCGGAGCGCAGTGTGCGCGAGTGGCTGCGAAACCAGGCGGCCGGCGGCTACGTCACCTACGACGCGGCAAGCGACACCTACACGCTGCCCGACGAGCAGGCGCTCGCGCTGGCCGACGAAGACAGCCCCTTCTACATCCTCGGGGCCTACGACCTCATCGCATCGCTCTACGCCGACGAGGAGCGCATCACCGAGGCTTTCCGCTCGGGCGAAGGGATGGGCTGGCACGAGCACGACGACCGCCTGTTCCGCGGCACGGAGCGCTTCTTCCGCCCGGGCTACCGGGCGCATCTCGTCAGCGAATGGATCCCGGCCCTCGACGGCGTGCAGGAGAAGCTCGAACGCGGCGCCAAGGTCGCCGACATCGGCTGCGGACACGGCGCCTCGACGATCGCGATGGCCGAAGCGTTCCCGAACAGCGAGTTCTTCGGCTTCGACTACCACGAGGCGTCGATCGCCAAGGCCCGGGAGAGGGCCGAGCGCGCCGGCGTCGGCGACCGCATCACGTTCGCGGTCGCGTCAGCGAAGGACTACCCCGGCGAGGGCTACGACCTCGTCTGCGTGTTCGACTGCCTGCACGACATGGGCGACCCGGTCGGCGCTTCGGCGCACATCCGCGACACGCTGGCGGACGACGGGACGTGGCTGATCGTCGAGCCGTTCGCGGGCGACTCCGTCGGCGAGAACCTGAACCCGGTCGGCAGGATCTTCTACGGCGCCTCGACGGTGATCTGCACGCCGGCGTCGCTCGACCAGGAGGTCGGCCTCGCGCTCGGCGCCCAGGCCGGCGAGGCTCGCCTCAGCGAGGTGATCGAAGAGGGCGGCTTCTCGACCGTCCGGCGCGCCACCGAAACGCCGTTCAACCTGATCCTCGAAGCGCGGCCGTAGGCCGGGGACCGGGGTCGCCGCGTCGCGCCAGGCGCGCGGCGTGGTGGGGCGGCCCCGAGCTCGGCGAACGCAGTTGCCGACAGGTGCCCGGCCGGGCGGAGGTCTCAGGCCTCGAGCACGGCGAGGATGTTCCCGGCCGGGTCGTTGAACCACGCGATCGGCGGCCCGCCCGGGTTGCGCGAGATCCCGCGGTCGTCCTGCCCCAGCTCCTCGTAGCGGATCATCTCGACGCCCTCCGCGGCGAGCTCATCCACGGCCTGCTCGATGTCTCCGACTGAGAAGTTGAGGATCGTGAAGACGGCCGGCGCGTGGTCGGGCTTGGGGTACACGATCGCTTCCTGGCCTCCCGCGAGATGGAGCCGCAGGAGGCCGTTGTCCAGCTCCTCGACCTCGACGGAGAGCGTCTCGCCGTAGAAGTCGCGAGCCGCGACGATGTCGTCGACGGAGAAGCCGCTGAAGGCCGTCGTCGTAGGTGAGCATCAGCCCTGTTCGCCGCCCCCCGCCCGCGCCTCCCCGGCTCGCAGCAGGCGGTCGCGCAGCTCCGCCTGCTCCTCGGGGCTCGGGTCCCAGCGTGCGACGTCCGGGAGCTGGTCCAGGTCGCGCAGGCCGAACAGCTTCAGGAACTGCGTGGTGGTGCGGTACTGGACCGCGCCGAACTGGGAATGCCCGGCCTCCTCGATCAGGCCGCGCTCGAGCAGCGTCGCGGTCGCGGAGTCGGCGCTGACGCCGCGGATGCGCGCGATCTCCGGCCGCGAGATCGGCTGCAGGTAGGCGACGATCGCGAGCGTCTCCGCCTGAGCGGGCGTGAGCGTGGCCAGGCGCGGGCGGCTGAACAGGCGCCGCGCGGCGTCCTCGGTGGACGGATCGCTGGCGAGCGTGAAGCCCCCGCCGAGCTCGCGCAGCTGGATCCCGCGGCGCCCGGGCGCGTACTCCTCGGCGAGCAGAGCGAGCGCGGCCTGCACGGCGCCCTCCCCTGTCTCGCACGCCTCGGCCAGCTCGGCGACGCTGAGCGGGTCGGCCGAGAGGAACAGCAGCGCTTCGACCGTGCGTGCGAGCTCCGGCGTGTCGCCCTCGGGCGGAGTGCGCGCATGCTCCGTCACCTGCTCGCCCGCTGCCGCCTCGACTTCGACGTCGACGGCGATCACGCCCTGGCTGGGCTCCGCGGGGTACGGCGCGCTCATCCGGCGAGCCTAGCGGCGGGCGCCGCCTGCGAGGGCGCGCGCACCGAGATCTCGCCGAAGTTCTCTTCCTGCTCGACCGAGGCCTCGCCGAGCTTGTAGAGCTCGAGCAGCGCGAACAGCGTGACCGCGACCGTCATGCGGTCGGCGCCGCTGACGGCCTCGTCGAAGCTGAAGGCGCCACTGCGCAGAAGCCCGCGCAGGTGCGCGAGGCGCTCGGCGACGCTGACGCGAGGTGTGCCGATGTGACGCAGGCTGATCGTGGGCGGCATCGTGAGCAGGCGGCCGATCGCCTCGCCGAGGAGCTCCGGCCGTTCCGAGCCGTCGGCGGGCGGCACGATGCGGCGGCGCAGCGCCGGCGGCAGCGGCGCCGAGCGGAAACGCACGCCGTCCTCGGCGGCCAGCAGCTCGCGCAGGTGGCCCGCGGCGGCGCGGTAGCGGGCGGCGTCGAGCATGCGCGCGAGCAGCTCCTCCGCGGCCTGCTCGGGCTCGATGTCGAGCAGCTCCTCCTCCTCGCTGCTCAGCATGAGCCGCGACTTCAGCTCCAGCAGCGCGGCGATCAGCACGATGAACTCCGTTGCCGCCTCGAGGTCGAGCTCCCCGCGCTGTTCCAGGTGGTCGAGGTAGGCAACCACGACGTCGGCGAGCGCCAGCTCGAGCAGGTCCACCTCTTCCTTCAGGACCAGCGTGAGCAGGAGATCGAACGGCCCGCTGAAGACGTCCAGGTCGATCTCGAGCGAGGCGATGCTCACGGGCTGCACCGTAGCGGTCGCGCCCGATGGCCCGGCCGGCACCTAGCCGCCTCCGGGCGTGCCGACGCCCATCCGCTCGCGCACGTCCGCGACGACCGGCCCCGCGATCTCGCGTGCGCGCTCGGCGCCGGCGGCGAGGATCCGCTCGAGCTCGGCCTCGTCCCCGCGCAGATCGCCGTAGCGCTCGCGCACCGGCGCGAGGTACTCGGTCACCGCCGCCGCGACGGCCCCCTTGAAGTCGCCGTAGCGCGAGTCGGCGAACTCCGCCTCGATCGCGTCGGGGGTCGCGCCGCGAACCGCGGCGAGGATCTCGATCAGGTTGCCGATGCCGGCCTTGTCGGGGCCGCGGCGCACGTCCGTGCCGGAGTCGGTGACGGCGCTCTTGATCTTCTTCTCGATCGTCTTCGGCTCGTCGAGCACGAGCACCGTGCCCTGCTCGGTGCCGCCTGTCGTGGACATCTTGCGCGTCGGCTCCTGCAGGTCCATCACGCGCGCGCCGACCGCCGGGATGATCAGCTCGGGCACGACCAGGACCTCCTCGTCTTCGGCGAAGCGCGCGTTGAAGCGGCGCGCGACGTCGCGCATCAGCTCGACGTGCTCGCGCTGGTCCTCGCCCACCGGCACCTCGGCCGCGCGGTAGGCCAGGACGTCGGCAGCCATCAGCACCGGGTAGAACAGCAGCCCGGCCGAGACCAGCTCGCGCGCCGAGGACTTGTCGCGGAACTGGTGCATGCGGTCCAGGCGACCGAGTTCGGTCACGCTCGAGAGCAGCCAGGTCAGCTCGGTGTGCTCGTGCACGTCGCTCTGGCGGAACAGGATCGAGCGCGCCGGGTCCAGCCCGGCCGCGATCAGGATCGCGAGCGTGTCGTAGAGCCGCTCACGCAGCTCGGCGGGGTCGTAGGCGACGGTGAGCGCATGGAGGTCAACGATGCAGAAGATGCCCTCGCCGCGCTCCTGGCTGGAGACGTACTGCGCGATCGCGCCGATGTAGTTGCCCAGGTGCTTGCGCCCCGTCGGCTGGATGCCGGAGAAGATGCGCACTTGGATCTAGCGGCGCCGCAGAGACGGATCGGTCAGCCACGGCGGGTCCCAGCCGGTGTCGGCCTGGTTGACGTTGGTGCCGGGCGGGACGACCTCGTCGATGCGATCGAGCACCCCGCCCGGGAGCACCGGGTCCTCGAGCGCAGGCAGCTGGCTCTCGAGCTGCTCCATCGTGCGCGGGCCGATGATCGCGGCCGTGACCGCGGGGTGGGAGGTCACGAAGCGGATCGACATCTCGATCAGCGGCATGCCGGCCGCCTCGGCGACCTCGGCCAGCTTCTCGGCGGCGGCGAGCTTCGCCTGGTTCCCGGGGATCGACATGTCGTAGCGCGAAGGGATCATCTGCGCGCGGCGGCTCTCTCCCGGCGACTCGCCGCCTTTCGTGTACCGGCCGGAGAGCCACCCGCCTGCCAGCGGGCTCCACGGGATCACGCCCATGCCGTACTCCTCGCAGGCCGGCAGCACGTCGCGCTCGACAGCGCGGATCAGCATCGAGTACGGCGGCTGCTCGCACATGAAGCGCTCTCTCCCCCGCCGCTCGGCCATCCATTGCGCCTGCACGATCTGCCAGGCCGGGAAGGTCGAGGAGCCGATCGCCCGCACCTTGCCCGCCGCCACGAGGTCGCTGAGCGCGCCGAGCGTCACGTCGATGTCGGTGTCCGGCTCGGGGCGGTGGATCTGGTAGAGGTCGATCCAGTCGGTTTTCAGCCGTTTCAGGCTCGCCTCGACCTCTTTGACGAGCCAGCGGCGCGAGTTGCCGAACTGGTTCGGATCGGTGTCGTGCATGCGGCCGTGGGCCTTCGTCGCGAGCACGACCGAGTCGCGGCGGCCGTCCTTGAGCGCTTTGCCGACGATCTTCTCGGACTCGCCGCGCGAGTAGACGTCGGCCGTGTCGATGAAGTTGATGCCCGCGTCGAGCGCGGCGTGGATGATCGCGATCGACTCGTCGTGGTCGGTGTTCCCCCACGCGCCGAACATCATCGCGCCGAGGCACAGCGGGCTGACGCTGATCCCGGTCGCGCCGAGTTTCCGGTGCTCCATCAGGCGAGCCTCTCGCGGATGATCGGGTTCTTCGCCGCGGCGACCTCGTCCAGGCGGCGCACCGGCGTGGTGTAGGGCGCCTGCAGCGCGATCTCCGGGTCCTCGGCGGCCTCCGCGAGGATCGCGGCGATCGCCTCGGCGAAGGCGTCGAGCGTCTCCCTCGTCTCGGTCTCGGTCGGCTCGACCATCAGCGCCTCGTCGACCAGCAGCGGGAAGTAGACGGTCGGCGGGTGGAAGCCGTAGTCGAGCAGGCGCTTGGCGAGGTCGAGCGTCTTGATCTGCAGATCGCGCTTCATCGGCCCGCCGGAGAGGACGAACTCGTGCATGCACAGCTCCCCGAAAGCCAACGGCAGCTGCTCCGCCACCCCGAGCTGGCGCAGGCGCGCGAGCAGGTAGTTGGCGTTCAGCACCGCGGTCTCCGAGGCGTCCCGCAGGCCGTCGGCCCCGAGCGAGCAGATGTAGGCGTAGGCGCGCACGAACGTGCCGTAGTTGCCGTGGAACCCGCGCAGCCGCCCGATCGTCTTCTCGCGGTCGTAGTCGAGCGCGAAGGTGCCGTCCGCGTCGCGCGAGACCACCGGCACGGGCAGGTAGGGGGCGATGCGATCCGACACCGCGATCGGGCCCCGCGCCGGGCCCGCCGCCGCCGTGGGGCTGGGTGAAGGACTTGTGGAGGTTGAAGTGGACGATGTCGAAGCCCATGTCGCCGGGCCGCGAGATCCCCATCACCGCGTTGAGGTTCGCGCCGTCGTAGTAGAGCGTGGCGCCGACGCCGTGGACGATGTCGGCGATCTGCTCGATGTTCGCGTCGAACACGCCGAGCGTGTTCGGGTTGGTGAGCATCAGGCAGGCGACGCCCTCGTCGGCCTTCGCGCGCAGGTCGTCGAGGTCGATGCCGCCGTCGTCGTTGGTCGCGAGCTTGACCACCTCGAGGCCCGCCATCGTGACCGTCGCCGGGTTGGTGCCGTGCGCGGTGTCCGGCGTGAGCACCTTGCGCCGGTCGTCGCCGCGGTCCTCGTGGTAGGCGCGGGTCAGCAGCACGCCCGCGAGCTCACCGTGCGAGCCGGCCGAGGGCTGGAGGCTGACGTGCGGCAGCCCGGAGATCTCGCCGAGCGCCTCCTGGAGCCGCCACATCACCTCGAGCGCGCCCTGGGAGCGGTCGGCGTCCTGGAGCGGGTGCAGCCGCGCGTGGCCGGGCAGCGCCGCGGCGCGCTCGTGCAGGCGCGGGTTGTGCTTCATCGTGCACGAGCCGAGCGGGTAGAAGCCGGAGTCGAGGTCGAAGTTGCGCTTTGAGATGCCCACGTAGTGACGGACGATCTCGGGCTCTGAGACCTCAGGCAGCCGCGGCGGCTCGGCGCGCCGGAAGCGCTCTGGCAGCGCCTCCGCCGGGAGCGCCGGGACATCCAGCTCCGGGCACGTGAAGGCCCGCCGTCCCGGCGCGCCCTTCTGGAAGATCGTGCGTGCGCGGCTCGCGCTGGAGCGGCGTCGCGCCGCCCGCCTCCGTCGGATGGTGCGCGTGACGCTCGGGGTGCACCTCGATGCCAGGGTCTGCGTGCAGGTGGTTCTCGTCGATGTCCCTCATGCGGGCACCGCGCGTGGGTGGGCCTCGTTTTCGCACTCGCAGCAACCGCGGCGCCGAGCACTTCGGCGAGGCGGTCGATGTCGTCCTTCGAGCGACGCTCGGTGATCGCGACGAGCAGCCCGCCCCGGTCCTCTGCGCCGACCTGTCAGCGACTGCAGATCGGCGCCTGGGTTGATGCCGCGCTCGGCGCAGCGGCGCCGCACCTCGGCGACGTCGGCGTCGAGCCGCAGGGCGAACTCGCGGACGACCGGCTGCTCGTGCATGCGCTCGACCCCCGGCAGCGACGCGAGCGTCTCGCGCGCGTAGTGGGTGCGGGCGGCCAGCAGCTCGCCGAGCTCGACGATCCCCCGCCGCCCCAGCCACGTGAGGTAGACGACGCCGCCGAGCGCGTTCAGCGCCTGCGAGGTGCAGATGTTCGAGGTCGCTTTCTCGCGGCGGATGTGCTGCTCGCGCGTCTGCAGCGTGAGCACGAAGCCGCGGCGGCCGTCGACGTCGAGCGTCTCGCCGGCGATCCGGCCGGGCATGCGCCGCAGGTACTCCTCGCGCGCGGCGAACAGCCCGAACGAGGGGCCGCCGAAGTCGAGCCGGTTGCCCAGCGACTGACCCTCGCCGACGGCCACGTCGACGCCGCATTCGCCGGGCGAGCGCAGGATCCCGAGCGTGAGCGGGTCGACCTGGGAGACGACGACCGGTCCTTTGCCGTCGCCGCCCTCGTGGGCGGCCGTGCTGAGCGCCTCGGCGTCCTCCACGACCCCGTAGAAGTTCGGCTGCGCGAAGATCGCGGCGCTCGTGTCGGCGTCGATCGCCGCCGCCCAGGCGCCTGCGTCGGTCGCACCGGAGCTGAGCGGAACCTCGGCGATCTCCATCTCGAAGCCGTGTGCGTAGGTGCGCAGCGTCTGCAGGGTGTGCGGGTGAACGCCCGCGCTCACGACGATGCGTCGGCGGCCGTTGTGGAGCTTTGCGAGGTAGGCCGCGGCGGCGACCGCCGACGGGCCCTCGTAGGTGGAGGCGTTCGAGACGGGCAGGCCGGTCAGCTCGGAGATCGCCGTCTGGTACTCGAACATCACCTGCAGCCCACCCTGGGAGATCTCCGGCTGGTAGGGCGTGTACGGGGTCAGGAACTCCGAGCGCTCCATCAGCATGTCGATCAGCGCCGGGACGTAGTGGTCGTACATGCCGGCACCGAGGAAGCTCAGCTCCTCCTCGGTCGAGCTGTTGCGGGCAGCGAGGTCGCGCAGGTGCTCGTAGACGTCCTGCTCGGGACGCCCGGGGGGCAGCTCGAGCTCGCGTCCGAGGCGCACGGCGGCCGGGATCTGGCGGTCGAAGATCTCCTCGAGCGAAGCCACGCCGATGGCGGCGAGCATCGCCTCGAGATCCTCGGGCGTGATTGCTGTGTAGCGGCTCAAGTAGCTCTCAGCCTAGCCAGCCGGGTCAACCACCCAGCGTGCCCTGATAGGTCCTGGCGTCCATCAGCGACTCCCGCTCGGCGGGGTCGGACAGGCGCACCTTGACGAGCCACCCCTCGCCGTACGGGTCTTCGTTGATCGTCGCCGGGTTCTCGGGCAGCGCCTCGTTGACGGCGACGATCTCGCCCGAGAGCGGGGCGATCACGTCGGAGACCGCCTTCACCGACTCGACCTCGGTGTAGGGCGAGTCCTTCGTCACGGTCGTGCCGACCGCGGGCGGGTCGAAGAAGACGACCTCGCCCAAGCGAGTCCTGGGCGTACCAGGTGATGCCCAGCGTGGCCTGGCTCTCGTCGTCGGGGTCGATCCGCGCCCAGTCGTGCTCGGCGTGGTAGAGGAGGTCGTCCGGGTAGCTGGCCTGGGCCATTCGCGAGCCTTTCCGTGTGTGTCGGCGGGACGGTGCGGCGCGGCAATCTTGCCACGAACGTGCGGCGCGCTCAGGCTCGCTTCTCGACGAACGGCTTCTCGACGACGCGCGCCTCGCGCGTGCGCCCGCGCACGTCGATCTCGAGTTGCGTCCCGACGGCCGCGCGCTCCGCCGGCACGTACGCCATGCCGATCCCGCGCTCCAGGCACGGCGAGAGGGTGCCACTCGTCACTTCTCCCCCGCCGTTGACGGCGTTGCCCTGGCGCGCGATGCCCGCGCCCTCGATCTCGAACGCGACCAGCTTCTCCGCCGGCCCGGACTCACGCACGGCACGCACCGCCTCGGCGCCGATGAATCCCGTGTTCTCCTTGCAGCACCAGCCGAGCCCGGCCTCGATCGGCCCGCGCTCGACCGTCAGCTCGTTGCCGTACAGGTGGAAGCAGGCCTCCAGGCGCAGCGTGTCGCGCGCGCCGAGACCGGCCGGGCGCGCGCCGCGGCGGACCAGCTGGCGCCACAGCTGCGCGGCGTGCTGCGGCGCGCACAGCAGCTCGACCCCCTCCTCGCCGGTGTACCCGGTGCCGCAGACGAGCACCTCGGCGCCGGAGATGTGGCGCAGGCCGGTGGACATGCGTTCGGGCAGCGGGCCGTCGGCGCCGGCTTGCACCATCTCGCGCGCGAGGGGGCCCTGCACGGCCATCATCGCCCAGTCGTCGATGCGGTCGCTCACCCGCGCCTCGGGGAAATCGACCGCGACCGACTCGAACCAGGCGAGGTCCGCGACGTGGTTGGCGGCATTGGTGACGGTGAGGTAGCGGTCGACCTCCAGGCGGTAGGTGAACAGGTCGTCGAGCACGCCACCGTCCTCGCGGCAGAGCACGCTGTACTGCGCACCGCCCGGCGCGATCTTCGAGACGTCGTTGGAGAGGAGCCGCTGCAGCAGCTCGAGCGCCTGCGGGCCGCTCGTCTCGATCTCGCCCATGTGCGAGACGTCGAAGATGCCGGCGGCCTTGCGGACCGCCATGTGCTCCTCGCGCACACCGTCGTACTGCACGGGCATCTCCCAGCCGGCGAACTCGACGAGCTTGGCGCCCGCCTCGACGTGCTCGGCGAACAGCGGCGTGCGTCGCAGCGCTGGCGGGGCCGAGGTCACGGGGCGCAGGCTAGCGCGCAGCGGCTGATCCACGCAGGCGCGACGCGCGTAGGCTCCTCCGCAACGACACGACAAAGGGGGAAGCAGATGTCGGTGATGGTGGGAATACGGCTGGACGTGGACCCGGACCGCTTCATGGAGGTCATCACGCAGAACGCCGAGCAGGCCAAGGCGATCTCAGAGCGCGGCCGCAGCAGAGGCGCGGTCCACCACATGTTCATGGCAGCCGACGACCACGTGATGGTGGCCGACGAGTGGGACAGCGCCGAGTCCTTCCAGGCCTTCTGGGAGGAGTCGGGGAACGACATCGGCCCGCTGATGGCACAGGCGGGCGTCACCAACCAGCCGCAGCCGGTGTTCTGGCGCCCGCTGGAGACAGCGGACCGGTTCTAGTCGCCGAGCCTGGAGACGCCTAGTCCCGCAGGAACGGCGGGACGTCGATGTCGTCGTCGGAGATCTCGAGGTTCGAGCGCGTGCGGTCGGTGATCCGCGGGCCGCGGTCGCGCCGTCCCTCGGCGCTTCGCGCCGGGCGCCGCGGCCCGGGCGGTGGTCGAAGCCGGTGCCGATCACGGTCACCCTGACCTCGTCGGACATCGACTCGTCGATCACGGCGCCGAAGATGATGTTCGCGTTCGGGTCGGCCGCGTTCTGGATGATCTCCGCCGCGTCGTTGACCTCGAACAGGCCCAGGTCTTTGCCGCCCGTGATGTTCAGGAGGATGCCCGTCGCGCCCTCGACGTTCTCCTCCAGCAGCGGCGAGGAGATCGCCGCCTTCGCCGCGTCCGCGGTGCGGCTCTCACCCGCGGCCGTGCCGATGCCCATCAGCGCCGAGCCGGCGTCCTGCATGATCGTGCGCACGTCGGCGAAGTCGAGGTTGATCAGGCCCGGGATCGTGATCAGATCGGTGATGCCCTGGACGCCCTGGCGCAGGACGTTGTCCGCCTCGCGGAACGCGTCGAGCATCGAGGTGCGGCGCTCGACGACGGCGAGCAGCTTCTCGTTCGGGATCACGATCAGCGTGTCGACGACCTCGCGCAGGCGCTCGATGCCCTCGGTCGCCTGGCGTCCGCGCTGGGCACCCTCGAACTCGAAGGGCCGCGTCACGACGCCGACGGTCAGGGCGCCGATCTCGTTCTTGGCGATCTCCGCGATGACCGGCGCAGCCCCGGTTCCGGTTCCCCCGCCCTCGCCGGCGGTGACGAACACCATGTCCGCGCCCTTCAGCGCCTCCTTGATGTCATCGCGCGACTCGGACGCCGCCGCCAGGCCGACGTCGGGGTTGGCGCCGGCGCCCAGCCCCTTGGTGGAGTCGTGGCCGATGTTCAGCTTGATGTCGGCGTCCGACATCGCGAGCGCCTGGGCGTCGGTGTTGGCGGCGATGAACTCCACGCCGCGCAGCCCGGCGTCGACCATGCGGCTGACCGCGTTCGTTCCGCCGCCGCCGACGCCTACGACCTTGATCACTGCGAGGTAGCTTCCGCCGCTCTCCATGATGGTTCTGTCCGAAGCCTTCAGTAGGGATTCAGGGTTGGCAGCATACAGAGTCGCCCAACCACCGGATTTGCGACCCTATGCAGGGAATCTCGCCCTGTCAACGAAGGTGACGAGTCTCGCAACGATCGTTGCAGATCGCCCGACTCTCGACCGTTGCCTGAGGATCGTCGTTCCAGCACCATCAAGCTCCAGTTGAGCTAGAGGGTCATCCTCCTCGCCCTTCCCCGCTCGAGTTCGTCGTTTCTTCGGCTTCCCGGGCTTCGGTCGCCGAGGCCGATCCGCTCGTCGACGAGGCTGCTTCGGAGCTTTCTTCTTCGCTCTTCGCGGCGCTCTGGGCGCGGCCTTCGGGGGTCGCCGCAGCGAGCCCGGCCGCGAGCGCGGAGACCGTCGATTCGCCCTTGCCGATCTGAGCTTCGTTGCCGCTGCCGGCAGTTTCGGCCGTCGCCGGGAGCCTGGCCGGGCGCGAACCCCTCCGCGGCCCGTTCGGGGGTGCGGACGTCGATGTAGACCGCGCCGCTCGAGCTCTCGTCCGCCAGCACGGCCGCGAGCGCCATCCACTTGGCATGAGGGCGAGTGGCGTCGCCGAAGTAGACGAGCAGCCCGTTCTTCATCGCGAGCGTGAGCCCGCGCGCCGAGAAGTAGGCGCGCGCCACGAGCGGATCGATCTTCGCGGGCGCGGCGCCCAGCACGGTCAGCGCCTGCAGCACCAGCGGGTTGCTGTCGCGCCCGCCGCTCGCGGGCGCGACGTCGTCCCCCACGGTCGGCAGCGAGGCGGTGGCAGCGCCGGTACCCAGTGCGATCCCATCGGAGCCGATCGCGATCTTCGTGCCGCCGACCAGCAGCGCGGCGACGGCACGGCGCTCGACGACCGTGATCCGCATCGCGTGCGGGAAGCTCGCCTGCACGTGCACCGCTGCCACCTGGGGGTAGCGTGCCGCCGCGGCCTTCAGCGCGGCGGGGTCGGCGGCCAGCGTGCTCTGCCGCTTCGCGGCTTCGGTCAGGGCAGTCTCGATCGCCCCGGCCTGGGCGCCATGGACGCCGCTCACGCGCACGTGCTCGACCGCGACGAACGATGAGTGGCGCAGCCACAGCCACGCGCCGCCGAGCAGGGGCGCGACCACGAGCGCGCAGAGCAGCGCGATTCGCAGACGCCTGCGGCCGGCCAGCGCGGCCCGAAACCCGGCGAACCGGCCACCGGCTCGAGACGCGAGCCCGGCGGCTCCGCCCAGCACGCCGCTCTGCGCGCTCGTCCTGCGCGAGGAGCTGCCCCGGCGTCCGGCCGGGGCCCGTGCGGCCAGCGTTCGGTCCATCCGGAGCGTCTTCGACCCGCCGGCGCGTTCCCCTGCGTCGACGCCGTCGACTTCCGCCTAGCGCCAGGGAAAGCGCACGTCGCCGAGCGTCTGCACCTCCGGCTCGAGCTCGACTCCCGTCGACTCCAGCACGCGGCGACGCCCCTCGGCCATCACGGCGACCACGTCGGCGGTCGTCGCCGTCCCCGTGTTCTCGATGAAGTTCGCGTGCTTGGGCGCGAAGCGCGCGCCGCCGACGGCCACCCCGTTGCAGCCGGCGTCGGCGAGCAGCAGCCCGGCGCTGCGGCCGCCCGCCCTCGGGTCGTCCGGGTTCTTGAAGGTCGAGCCGAAGGTCTTGATCCCCTGCGGCTGGGCCTCGTGGCGACGCCTTCGCATCTCCGCGAGCGTCGCCTGCACGGCCTCGCGGTCGCCCTCGGCGAGCAGCAGCGAGGCGCGGGCGACGACCTCGCCCGGCGCCAGGTTCGAGCTGCGGTAGGAAAGCCCCAGCTCGCCGGGCGTGCGCCGCGCGAGGCCTTCGGTAGCTGGCCACGTCGACCCACTCCAGCACGCGGCCGAGCTCGCCGCCGTAGGCGTTCGCGTTCATCCGCACGGCACCCCCGAGCGTGCCGGGGATGTTGACGCCGAACTCGATCCCGGAGAGCCCGGCGCGGGCGGCGCGCGCGGCGATCGACGGCAGCCGCGCCCCGCCGCCGCAGAGCGACCCGCGTGCCCTCGATCGCGATCACGGCGAGCTCCCCGTCGAGCTTGAGAACGAGCCCGGGGACCCCGTCGTCGGCGATCAGGAGGTTCGAGCCCGAGCCGACGACCGAGACCGCGAGGCCTTCCCCGGCCGCCCACGCCAGCAGCTGGGCGAGCGCTCCCTCCTCCCCCGCGCGCGCGAAGAACTCGCCGCGCCCGCCCGTGCGCACGGTCGTCAGGCGCGCCAGGGGCACGTCGCGCTCCACGCCCGGCGGCGGCGCGCTCACCGGTCTCCTCCGGCCAGTTCCCGCGCGAGCTCCTCGACGTCGCCGGCCCCCATCACCACGAGGAGGTCGCCCTCCCGCAGCAGGCCGTCGAGGGCGGCCCGCGCTTCGGCGAAGCCCGGGAGCCAGTACACGGGGCGCCCGGCTGCAGCGTCGGCCGCGGCCTCGGCGATCTGCAGCCCGCTCACGCCGGGGAAGTCCTCGGGCCGCTCGCGCGCCGGGTAGACGTCGAGCACGACGGCGAGGTCGGCGAGCGCCAGCGCGCGGCCGAACTCACGCGCCAGCAGCGCCGTGCGGGAGAAGAGGTGGGGCTGGAAGACGGCGACGAGCCGGCGCGGCGCGAACGTGCGGGCACCGCTCAGCGTCGCGGCGACCTCGGTCGGGTGGTGGGCGTAGTCCTCGTAGACCTCGGCGCCGCCGGCGCTGGTGCCGAGCCGCTGGAAGCGCCGCCCGGCGCCGGTGAACCCTGCCAGCGCCGCGAGCGCGGCCTCGGCGCCGGCGCCGGCGAGGCGGGACGCCTCCAGCGCACCGGCGGCGTTGGTCGCGTTGTGCACGCCGGGGATCGCGAGCGTGACCTCGTGCTCGCGCCAGCGGAACCGCGAGCCGCCCGCCGTCAGCTCGATTGCTCCCGGGTCGTACGGGACGACGCCGGGCCCGGCCAGTTCCAGCAGCTCGGGGCGGTCCCACACGACGGCCGTGTTCGCCGCCGCCAGCAGCTCGCGGAAGTCGGCGCGAAGCTGCGCGAGCGAGGAGAACGTCGCGTGATGGTCGAGCTCCACGTTCGTCAGCACGGCGATCTCGACATGCGAGGCTCAGCATCGAGCGATCCGACTCGTCCGCCTCGACGACGAGCCACTCGCCGGCGGACCAGTTCGCGTTCGCGAGGCCGCCGCCCACCGGCGCGCCGACGAGCCAGCCGGGGTCGAGACCCGCGGCGCGCAGGATCCCGACGAGCATCGAGGAGGTCGTCGTCTTGCCGTGGGTGCCGGCGACGGCGATCGTGCGCCGCAGCGCCGAGAGCTCACCGAGCAGGTCGGCGCGCGGGCGCTCCGCGAGGCCCCGCTCGCGCGCCGCGGACCGCTCGGGGTTCGCGGGCGGGATCGCCGAGGAGTAGTAGAGCTCGACGTCCTCGCCCGCGGGCACGTTGGCGGCGTCGTGGCCGATCGTCGTGCGCAGGACGCCTTCGGCGGCCAGCGCGCGCGTCTGCTCGCCCTCGGCGGCGTCAGAGCCGCTCAGCTCGGCGCCGAGCGCGTACGCGGCGCGGGCGTACGCGCTCATGCCGGCGCCGCCGACGCCGACGAGGTGGATGCGCCGTCCCGCCCAGGGGCGCTCGCCCTCGGCCGGCGCGGTCACCGCTGCGGCCGCCTCGAGCAGCTCGGCGGCGACCTCCGCGGCGGCGTGCGGCCGCGCGAGGCTGCGCGAGGCGGCCGCCATCGCGGCGAGCCTGCGCTCGTCGGCGAGCAGCGCCGCGACCTCGCCCCCGAGCCGAGCGGCGGTCAGCTCGCCGTCCTCGATCACGACCGCGGCGCCGGCCTCGGCCATCCAGCGGGCGTTGGAGCTCTGGTGGTCTCCGGCCGCGCGCGGGAACGGGATCAGGATCGCCGGCAGCCCGTTGGCGGCGAGCTCGAACACGGAGCCGCCGGCCCGCGCGACCGCGAGATCGGACGCGGCGAGCGCGCGGCCGAAGTCCTCTAGATCGAGATAGGAGATGAGCTCGTAACCCGCGCCGAGCGGGCGGGCCGCGAGCTCCTCGTAGTCGCGGCGCCCGCTGATGTGGAGCACCCTGAAGGGCGCGCCCGCGAAGGCTTCGACCGCGGCGAGGTTGATCGAGCGCGAGCCGAGCGAGCCGCCGAACACGAGCACGCACGTGTCCCGCTCGTCGAGGCCGAAGCGGCGGCGCGCCTCCGCGCGATCAGCGGTCTGGGGCGGGATCGGCCGGCCCGTGACGCGGTAGCGCCCGCCCTCTCGCCCGCGCAGCGGGAAGGCCAGGCAGACGCGCCGCGCGAGCGGCGCCAGGAGGCGGTTGGTCAGCCCGAGGTGGCTGTCGGCCTCGGTCAGCACCAGCGGCAGCCGCAGGCTCGCGGCGGCGAGGCCGACCGGCCCGGCGACATAGCCGCCGCCGCCCATGACGGCGTCCGGCGCGAGCGCGGAGAGCAGCGAGCGCGAGCGTGGCAGCGCCGCGGCCGCGAGCCCGGCGGCGCGCATCGCACGGCGGATGTCGGTCCGGCTCAGGCCTTCGACGGCGAGCTGTCGCAGCTCGAACCCGTGCGCCGGCACGAGCTGCGCCTCGGCGCGCTCGCCGCCGATGAAGCTGACCTCGGCGCCCTCAGCCCGCAGCTCTTCCGCGACGGCCAGTGCCGGCACGACGTGCCCCGCGGTCCCGCCCGCTGCGATCACGATCCTCGGTGCTCCGCTCACGGCCCCATCCTTCCGTTTCGGAGCCGCGCGCGTCGGCCACGCGCCGCGTGCGCGAGCTGACCGCACGCACGTGACCGGTGGCACCGCCGGCGACGTTCAGCAGCAGGCCCATGCCGGCGAGCATCACGATCAGGCTGCTCGATCCATAGGAGACGAAGGGCAGCGGGACGCCGGTCAGGGGCGCGAGGCCCAGCACGGCGAACGCGTTGAGGATCGCCTGCGAGCAGATCAGGGCGGTGACACCGACCGCGATCAGGGCGCTGTAGAGGCTGCGGGCCGACTTGGCGGCCCGCAGGCCGGCGTAGGCGATCAGCCCGTAGAGGAAGAGCAGCGCCCACACCCCGACCATGCCCAGCTCCTCGGCGATCACGGCGAGGATGAAGTCGGTGGGCGCCTCGGGGAGGTAGAAGATCTTCTGCACCGACTGGCCGGGGCCGACACCGAACAGCCCGCCCGAGCCGATCGCGATCTGCCCCTGGACGGCCTGGAAGCCGCTGCCCGAGGCGTGGGCCCAGGGATCGAGGAAAGACGTGAGGCGGGCCCGCGCGTAGGGCCGCACGAGCGCGTACAGCACGATCAGCGCGGCCAGCGAGGCCAGGATCCGGCCGAGCGTGGCCATCGGGATGCCGGCGGCCAGGAGCATCGTCGCGATCGTGAACAGGATCACGAGCGCGGTGCCGAGGTCCGGCTGGGTGAAGACGAGCAGGCACCCCGCGCCGACCACGAGCAGCAGCGGCTTGGCGAGGTCGCGCAGGTCGTTCACGCGCGAGGGCCGCTTGGCGAGCAGCGTCGCGCAGTACAGCACCAGCGCGAGCTTCAGCAGCTCGGAGGGCTGGAACTGGAACTGGCTCGGACCGAGCCAGCGGTGGGCGCCGTTGACGGTCACGCCGACGTGTGGCACGTGCGTCGCCGCGACGAGGACGAACGAGGTCACCAGCAGGGGCGCGGTGATCAGGTGCACTTTGGCGACGCCGTCGCGGGCCAGCAGCCGCATCGCCACCAGCCCGATCGCGCCGTAGATCACGTACCGGATCAGGTAGCCGCTGCCGTTCCCCTGGCCCTGCAGCAGCGTGGTGGCGGAAGACGCGCTGTAGACCATCACCGCGCCGAACGCGAGCAGGCACATCGTCGCTGTCAGCAGGATGCGGTGCTCGAGCGTCTGCGGCGCCTTTGCGCTGCGTCCTCTTGCGGCCTTCTTCCGCCGTGGGCGAGCGGGCCTAGCGCTCCTTGCTCGGGCCGGTGACATCCAAGCCCCATTCGACACCAGGGCTCGGATGCCTCCGCGTCAGACCCCGCGGCTCTGCCGGTAGATCGTGAAGCCGATCGCCGCGCAGATCGAGGCGACGATCCAGAAGCGCAGGATGATCTTCGTCTCCGACCACGCCTTCAGCTCGAAGTGGTGATGGATCGGCGCCATCAGGAACACCCGTTTTCGGAACGCCTGGAAGGAGATCACCTGGATCACGACCGAGAGCGCCTCGATCACGAAGATGCCGCCGAGCAGGATCAGCAGGACCTCGGTTTTCGTGAACACCGCGAGGCCCGCGATCGCGCCGCCCAGCCCGAGCGAGCCGGTATCGCCCATGAAGATCGTCGCCGGGAAGGCGTTGAACCAGAGGAAGCCGATGCACGCGCCCACGAGGCAGCCCGCGAGCATCGCGAGTTCGAACTGGCCCGAGATGAACGTGATGCCGATGTAGGCGAGCAGCACGATCGCCGCGCAGCCCGCCGCCAGGCCGTCGAGCCCGTCGGTCAGGTTGACCCCGCTCGTCGTGCCGGCGAGCACCAGGTAGATCACGACCGGGTAGAGCGGCCCCACGTCGATGTGGTAGTCGACGAAGCGCAGGAACAGGACGCTCGGCACGTGCGCCTTCTCGTGCGCGATGTACCAGAGCCCGATCGAGATCGCGATCGTGGCGAGCAGCTTGGTGCGGGCCCGCAGCCCGAGCGAGCGCCGCCTGACGAGCTTCGTGTAGTCGTCGGCGAAGCCGAGGGCCGCACAGGCGATCGCGGTCAGGTAGACGCCGATCACGGGCCAGTCGTAGTTGGTCAGGATCAGGAACGGGACGCTGACCGACAGGAAGATCAGGAGCCCGCCCATCGTCGGCGTCCCTGCCTTCTGCGAGGTGCCCCTGGGGACCGTCCTCGCGGATGTGCTGGCCGAACTCGCGCTCCCGCAGGAACGCGATGAACTTCGGGCTCAGGAAGATGCAGATCAAGAGGGCGGTCGTGCCGCCGAACAGGATGCGGCCCATTCAGCGCTGTCCTGGGGCCGCCGGGACGGCCAGGTTGCCGTCCGCCTCGCGCAGCGCCGCCGCCACACGCTCGAGCCCGACCCCGCGCGAGGCCTTCACGAGCACCGTGTCGTGTTCTCTGAGCATCGCCGGCACGGCCTCGGCCGCGGCGGCCGCGTCCGCGAACGAGCGCGAGGAGCCGCCGAACCCGGCGGTCATCTCGGCGGCGAGCGGGCCCACCGTGACGAGGAGGTCGACGCCCGCGTGCCGGGCGTGGGCGCCGGTCTCGCGGTGCAGGGCGGCGCCCTGCGGCCCCAGCTCGAGCATGTCGCCGAGCACGGCGACGAGCCTCCCGCTGTGCGGGCTCGCGGCCAGGTCATCGAGCGCGGCCCGCATCGACATCGGGTTGGCGTTGTAGCAGTCGTCGATCAGCAGCACGCCGCCGGGCAGCTCGCTGCGCTGGCCCCGCATCGCCGAGAAGCTCACCTGGAGCGGCCCCGATGGGCGCACCCCGATCGCGCGCGCTGCGGCGACGGCGGCCAGCAGGTTGCTGAGGTTGTGCGCCTGGGAGAACGACGGCACCAGCTCGACGATCCCGTCGCCCTGGTCGATCCGCACGCGCCCGGAGGCGCCGCGTTCGAGCAGCCTCACGTCCCCTCCCTCGCCGAAGGAGATCGTGTGCAGATCTGCGCGCAGGTGCGGCTCGAGCAGGGGCTCGCCGGCCGGAACGACGACCGTGGTGCCCGGAGCCATCCCCGCGATCAGCTCGGCCTTGGCGGCGGCGATCGCCTCGAGCGAGCCGAGCAGCTCCAGGTGCGCGGGCCCGACGTTGACGATCACGCCGACGTCCGGACGCGCGATCTCGACCAGTTCGGCGATCTGCCCCGGCCCGCGCATCGCCATCTCGAGCACGAGCGCGCCGGTTGCGGGCGGGGCGGCCAGGATCGCGAGGGGCAGGCCGATCTCGGTGTTCAGGTTCTCGGGGCTGGCCGCGGTCGCGAGCGTCGTCGAGAGCAGCGCCGCGAGGATGTCCTTGGTCGAGGTCTTCCCGGTCGAGCCGGTGATCGCGACCACGCTCGCCCCCAGCTCCTCGCGCCATGCGCGGGCCAGCGCCTGCAGCCCGCGCAGCGGCTCGGGGTGCGAGAGCACCGCGCCGTCGCCGTCGCCGAGGGCAGCGGTCGCGGCGTGCTCGGGCGTGACGAGCGCGCCCCACGCCCCCGCGCCGAGCGCTTCGCCGGCCCGGGCGCCGCCGTCCTCGCGCTCGCCGGCGATGCCGACGAAGAGCTCGCCTCGCTGCAGCGCGCGCGTGTCGACCGCGGCCCGTGGAGGAGCGTGGCCCGTCTCGGAGCCGTCGCGCACCAGCTCGGCGCCGGCGGCCTCCGCGACCCGCTTGGCGTCCCAGCTCACGTGCCCGTCCCCGCTGATGCCGGCTCGAGCGCCTCGGCGGCGACCGCGAGATCGTCGAAGGGGATCTTCTCGCCGCCCGCGAACTCCTGGCCCTGCTCGTGGCCCTTGCCGGCGATCACCAGCACGTCGCCCGGGGCGGCGAGCGCCACGGCGCGCGCGATCGCCGCACGCCGGTCCTCGATCGCCTCCAGCTCGCCTTCGCGCGGCGCGCCGGCGCCGGCCATGATCTCCTCGATGATCGCCTCGGGCGGCTCCGAGCGGGGGTTGTCGGAGGTGACGATCGTGATGTCGGCGAGGCGCGCCGCGATCTCGCCCATCAACGGCCGCTTGCCGCGGTCGCGATCGCCGCCCGCCCCGAACACGCACAGCACGCGCGCGCCGTCGACGAGCTCGCGCGCGGCCGCCAGCACGTTCTCGAGCGAGTCCGGCGTGTGGGCGTAGTCGACCAGGACCGCGAAGTCCTGCCCGCGGTCGACCGGCTCGAAGCGGCCCGGCACCCGCACGCCGCGCTCGAGCGCCGCCAGCAGCGTCTCCAGCCCCACGCCCAGCCGGTGCGCGACGGCGAGCGCTCCGAGCGCGTTGGCGACGTTGAAACGGCCCGGCATCGGCAGCTCCAGAGAGTGCTCGCCCTCGGGGCTGTGGAGCGTGAACGAGCAGCCCTGAAAGCCGCAGCGCAACCCCGTCGCGGCGTAGTCGGCCTCGGCTTCGACCGCATAGGTCACCGGGGCCGGCAGCTCCGCCGCGAGCCGGCGCCCGTAGGGGTCGCCGATGTTGACGACGCTCACGCCCGGCGCCGGTCCATCCGGAGGAACAGGCGCCGCTTGGCCAGGAAGTAGTCCTCCATCGTCGGGTGGAAGTCGAGATGGTCCTGGGTGAGGTTCGTGAACAGCGCCGCTGCGTACGGGATCGCCGCCGCGCGGCCGAGCTCGAGCGCGTGGGAGGAGACCTCGATCGCGCAGGCGCGGTCGCCGCCGTCGAGCATCGCGCGCAGGTCGGCCTGCAGGTCGATCGCCTCGGGCGTGGTGCGCACCACCTCGCGCTCGGTGCCGCCGATCACGGACTTGACCGTGCCGAGGAGCCCGCACTGCACGCCGCCCGCCTCGAGCAGCTCGCGCACGAGATAGGCGCTCGTGGTCTTGCCGTTGGTGCCGGTCACGCCGACGACCCGGAGCTCCGCCCCGGGCTCGCCGTAGAAGCGCGCGGCGAGGGGCGCCATCGCGGCGCGCACGGACTCGACACGCAGCTCGGGCACGCCGAGGCCGAGCGGGCGCTCGACGACGAGCGCCGCGGCGCCGTCCCGCACGGCGGCGGGGGCGAAACGGTGGCCGTCGGCGCGGAAGCCGGGCACGCAGAAGAACAGCGTGCCGGCGCTCACGGCACGGCTGTCATAGGCCAGCGAGGTGATCTCGACGTCCGCGTCGCGGCCCTGCGGGCCGGCACCGACGAGGCCGGGCAGGCCTGCGCTCAGCTCGCCGAGCCTCAAGGGAGGGTCCCCAGCTTCGGCATCGAGAGCAGTCTAGTTTCCGCCCCCGAGGGACCCTCCGCGCCGCCTCAGTGGGGCTGGATGCCGAGATACGGCAGCGCGAAGCTCATGATCTGCCCGAATGCCGGCGCGGCGACGGTGCCGCCGAAGATCGACCCGTTCTGCGGTTCGTCGACGACCACGGCGGTGAGCAGCCGCGGGTCGCTCGCGGGGGCGAAGCCGATGAACGAGGCGACGTATTTGGTTTTCGAGTATTCGCCCGTTTCGGGATCGACCTTGCTCGCGGTGCCGGTCTTCCCCGCGAGCTGGTAACCCGGGATCGAGATCTCGCTCGCCGTTCCTTCCGGCCCGAGCACGCCTTCGAGCATCTGGCGGACCTCGGCGGCGGTCTTCGGCGAGAGGATGCGCCGGCCCGGGGGCAGCGGCTGCGTCTTGCCCGCGATCGAGCTGACGAGGTGCGGGGAGCGCAGCACCCCGCCGTTTGCGATCGCCGAGTACGCGGCCGCCATCTGCATCGGCGTGACGAGCTCGCCCTGGCCGATCGGCAGGTTGCCCATCGAGGAGCCCGAGTAGCGGTCGAGCGCCAGCGTCATGCCGGCTTCCTCGCCCGGCAGGTCGACGCCGGTCGGGGCGCCGAAGCCGAAGCGGTGCACCCAGGCGTTGAAGCGGCTCGCGCCCTCCAGTTTCCCGATCTCGATCGCGCCGACGTTGCTCGACCGCGCGAGGATCTGGGAGGTGGTGAGCGATTCCACGCCATGTTCGGTGTCGTCGTGGATCGTGCGGTCGGCGACCTGGATCTGGCCCGGCACCGCGAAGCCGCTGTCCGGCGTGATCAATCCCTGCTGCAAGGCTCCCGAGACCGCGACGACCTTGAACGTGGACCCCGGTTCGTACGGGAAGTTGACGGTCCGGTCGCGCAGCGCTTCGGGCGAGGAGGCGCCCGGATCGTTCGCGTTGGCCTGGGGCCAGTTCGCAGCCGCGAGGATCGCCCCCGTGCGCGGGTCCATCACGATCGCCGTGGCGTCTTTCGGCGAGAACTCCTGCGCCACGGCGCTCAGCACGTCTTCGGTGCGCTGCTGGATGTTCGCGTCGAGCGTGAGCTGGATGCTCTGGCCCGGCACTTCGGCGTGCGGTTCGGAGATCGAGACGGGCTGTCCGATCGCGTCGCTGACGACGCGCCGTTCGCCGGTGTGGCCGTGCAGCGTCTTTTCGTTGTCCGAGCTCGATGCCGGACAGCCCCTGGCCTTCGGTGCCGACCTGGCCGAGCACCTGGGCGGCCAGCGTTCCGCGCGGGTAGACACGCTTCATCACCGGGGTGCCGGTGACGCCGGGGATCTTCAGCGCGAGCGCCGCTTCAGCCTGGCGGGCGGGGACGGCACGCTCGAGGTAGACGAAGCCGGCGCGCTCTGACAGTTTGCGGAGCAGCACGTTCTGAGGCACCCCGAGCACCGGGGCGAGGCGCCGCGCCGCGGACAGCGGGTCGTGCAGCAGGTAGGGGTCCGCGGCCAGGTCGCGAGCGGGCTCGGAGACGGCGAGCTGGACGCCGTTGCGGTCGCTGATCGTGCCGCGCTGCGCGGTGACCGTTTCGTTCGTGGTCTGCTGCTCGGAGGCGAGCTGCCGCAGGGCCGAGCCGCGGAAGACGCCGAGGTAGGCGGTCCGGAAGCCCGCCAGCAGCAGCAGCAGGAACAGCATCGCGAAGATCGCCCCGATGCGATGCTGGACGACCGCCACGCCGCTCTAGCCCGCCGGGGCGGCCGCCCCGCCGCCTTCGCCCGCCGGCACGGCGCTCGTTTCGCCCGTCGGCGCCGCCGCCGCGGTTTCTTCGCTCTTGGGGGCCGGTTCCGTTTCCGCGGCGGCCGCGGGCGCTTCGCCGCCGCCGGTGCTCGCGGCTTCGCCTTCGCTTGCTTCCGTATGGCTTTCGCTCGCGCTCGGCGCCGTTTCGCTCGTGCTCGCCGCCGTTTCGCTCGTGCTCGCCGCTTCGCTCGTGGGTTCGCGCGCCGGCGCCGCGGCAAGCGCGGTGGCCGCCCTGGAGACGTCGCCCTTGTGCGCGGAGAGGAACTGCAGTCCGGCCACGGAGGACAGCCGCATGCCGAGCTGCTCGGCCTGCGACTCGACGCGGCTGCCGAGGGAGAGTTCTGAGTTTTCGACGCTCAACGCGGCGTTCTCGCGCTGCAGCGCGCCCTCGCGCTCCAGCGCGCGGCCGATGCCCGAGTTGAGCTTCAGCAGCCCGAGCTGGAGCGTGACGATGCCGATCAGCGCGAACGCCACGATCCCGATCCACACGCGGCTGCGGATGAGGCGGTCCAGCAGGCGATGGCTGGCGAGCGAGTCCAGCCGGCCGGCCACGCCCAGCAGCCCCACCACGAGGCCGCTCTGAGCCTGATCGCGCCCGCTCTTGCGCGCCGGGCCGGAGACGCGCCTGGGCGCCGGCACCGCGCGGGGCCGCCTGCGGGGGGCGAGCGGCGGTGCCTGGACCCTCGACGCAGCCGCGGGGCTCATCTGCGCTCCCCCTCCCCATTCTCATCCTCAACATCAACCAGCTTGCGCGCGGCGCGCAGGTGCGCGGAGCCGGCGCGCGGGTTCGCCGCCAGCTCCTCCGGCGACGGCGCGATCGCGCGGCGCGACAGCAGCGCTGCGTGCGGCTCGCGGCCGCACACGCAGATGGGCAGGTCGGGCGGGCACACGCAGCCCTGAGCCTCGCCGGCGAGGAAGCGCTTGACCCGGCGGTCCTCCAGCGAGTGGAAGGAGATCGCTGCCAGCACGCCGTGCTTGCGCAGCAGCCCCCAGGCGCGCGGCAGTGCCTCGTCGAGCTGGCCGAGCTCGTCGTTGACGGCGATGCGAAGCGCCTGGAACGAGCGCTTCGCGGGATGCCCGCCGGCGAAGCGCGCCGGCGCCGGGATGCCCGCGCTGATCGCGTCGACCAGCTGCTGGGTGGTCTCGATCGGCGCCTCGCTGCGGGCACGGACGATCGCGCGGGCGATCGCGCCCGCGTGGCGCTCCTCGCCCAGCTCGCGAAGCGTCCCCGCGAGCCGCCGCTCGTCCCACTCCGCCACGATCGTGCGTGCCGTGAGCTCCTGGCCCGGGTCCATCCGCATGTCGAGCGGCGCGTCGTAGGCGTAGGAGAAGCCGCGCTCGCGGGTGTCCACCTGCATCGAGGACATGCCGAGGTCGAAGTAGGCGAAGTCCGCGGTCACGCCTTCCGCGGCCAGAGCAGCGAGCGCCTCGGCGTAGCCGGCGCGGATGAAGCGCACCGAGCAGGCGGTCTCGGCGGCGAGGGCGGCGAAGCGCCCTTCGGCCACCGGGTCGCGGTCGATCGCGATCAGCGTGCCGGAGGGCCCGAGCCGCTCGGCGACCATCCGCGCGTGGCCGCCGTCGCCGAAGGTGCAGTCGATCGCCACCTGCCCGGGCTGCGGGTCGAGCAGCTCCACGAGCTCCTCGGCGAGCACGGGCAGGTGCGCGCCCGCCGGGGTCGTGCGGCGCGCCGGGCCGCTCACGCGACGCGCCCGGCCGGCGCGTGCCGCAGCGCCGCGCCTGCGGCGCGCGAGCTCGGGCGGCGTGTGCCCGGCGGGCTCTGAGGGCTCGTCCATCCTCACCAACTCAAGCAGCGTCGTCGACACGCGCGGTCACCTCCGCGACGCCGCTCAGCAGCGTCGATCGATGCTCGGCCCAGGTCCCCCGGTCCCACAGCTCCATGCGGTCGCCGGCCCCGACGACGACGACGTCCTTCGCGAGCTTCGCGTGCTCGCCCAGGAAGCCGGGCACCATGATGCGCCCGGCGGCGTCGAGCTCGGTGTCGTGCGAGCTGCCGTAGAAGAAGCGCTCGAGCTCGGTCCGGCGCGTGGAGAGCGGCGGCAGTTCGGCGATCGCGCTGCGCGTGTAGGAGTCGTACTCCTCCGGGCGCCAGACGCCGATGCACGGCTTCAGGTCGACAGGCATCGCGAGCACCACCCCGTCCGCCAGCGCCGAGCGGTAGCGCGCCGGGACCGTCAGGCGGTTCTTTGCGTCGAGCGTGTGATCGAAGGTGCCACGAAACGGGGCCACTGCGGAGACTCCCCTGCCTTGAAGTGGAGCCGAGGTGGAGGAGTGGGAGGAGCCCCTCCACCCCGGCTCGCTGCCGCGAACATAACCCACTTCCTCCCACAATGCAACCCCATTTGCACATTCTCTCCCACCACGCCGCACCGCGACCGTCACAGCGCCCGAAATCCCAAGCCCCGCATCGGGTTTCGGCCCGAAGTGCCGCCTCGCCGGAGGCCCGCTCCGGGCGCAAGCGCAGGTGCAGCGCGCGCCGCTGCATGCGCGCTTGCAGGTCGGACCTTGCGCCCGGCCCGCCGCGCCACATACGATCGCTGCGCCTTGAGAAGGGGAAGCCAGCTGCTCTCGGCCGCTCCGGCCGTGCTACTCGCCCTCGCCGCGCTCCTCGTCGCCGGCTGCGGCTCCTCGCACTCAGGCGGCACCGACGCGGACCCGGCCACCGCGGTGCCGGCGACGGCGCCTCTCTACGTCGGCGTGACCGTGCGGCCCACCGGCTCGGAGCAGAGCGAAGCGCTGGCCGCGGGCAAGGCGCTCACCGGACAGGCCGATCCCTACGAACGGCTGCTCGGGGCGCTCCGCACGCCCGGGTCGCCTCCGCTCGACTACAAGCGCGACGTGGCGCCGTGGCTGGGACCGCACGCGGGCCTGTTCGCGCGTTCGCTCGGCTCCGCGGGCGCGCTGCTCGCGCCGCTGACGGCCAGCCTCTCATCTTCCGGGCAGATCGCCCCCCTCCCGTTCTCGGCGAGCGGCCTCGACGGCGCGCTCGTGATGGACACCCGCGACACCGGCGCGGCGCGGACGTTCCTGGCCGGCCAGGCCAAACATGCGGGCGCGCACTCCAGCAGCTACCGCGGGGTCTCCTACGAAGTCTCACCCGGCGGCGTCGCCTTCGGCCTCGTCGGGAGCTTCGCCGTGGTCGGCAGCGAGGCCGGGCTGCGGGCGGTGATCGGCGCCACGCAGGGCGAAGCGGCGCTCTCCACGTCCTCGGGGTACTCCAAGCTCGCCGCGGGCGCGCCCAGCGAAGCGATCGCGCACCTGTACGTCAGCCCCGGGGCGGCGGCGCGGCCGCTGGCCTCGGCTTCGGCTCGGCGCACAGCATCCTGGAAGCGCTCGGCGGCGCGCGCCAGACGTTCGTGTCCGTGACCGCCCAGTCGACCTCGCTGGCGCTCGACATCGACACGCTCGCCGCGCCCGGCTCGGAACGCACAGGGCTGCTCTCGGCCGACCCCCAGGCCGCGCAGGCGCTGTCCGAGCTGCCCGGCGAATCCTGGCTCGCGATCGGCATCGGCCACGCCGGCTCGACGCTCGCCGGGACGACGGCGGTCCTCTCGACGCTCGGCTCGCTCGCAGGCTCCGAACAGGGCGGCGCGGCGATCAGCGTCGGCTCCCTGCTCGGCGGGCTCACGCAACCGCTGCACGTCCTCGCCGCCCGCACGGCCGCGGCGCGCCGCGACTACACCTCCTGGATGGGCTCCGCGGGGATCTTCGCGGCCGGGTCGAGCGTGTTCGAACTGCACGCCGCCGTGACGATCGCCTCGACCGACGCGGCACGCTCGCGCGCGGCCGTCGCCAAGCTCGCCGCCGCCATGCGGGCCGCCGGCGACGAGGTCGCCAAGGTCAAGCTCGCCGGCACCGAAGCCGCCGCGTCGGTGCGGCTGCCCGGCGTGCCGCTGCCGGTGTACCTGGCTGCCGGGCAGTCTTCGACCGGCCCGAGGTTCGTGCTCGCGCTGGGCGAAGCCTCGGTCGCCGCCGCCCTCTCGCCGTCCTCGACGCTCGCCGGCTCGCCCGCGCGCTCGGCGGGCGCCTCGGCGCTCGGCGAAGGCATCCAGCCGAGCGTGCTGGTCGACCTCCCGACGCTGCTCGCGCTCCTGGAAGGCGTGGGCCTCGGCGAAGACCCCTCGCTGGCACCGCTGCTTCCCTACCTGCGCGCGAGCGGCACGCTCGCGGGCGGTGGGCACCAGCTCGAAGGCGAAGTCGAACGCTTCCGCCTGCTGCTGCGGCTGCGCTCGGCCGGCGGCTGAGGCTCAGCGCTGCGCGGGCGCGGCGGTGTCGATCGCGCGCCAGAACACGGGGTTTCCCTGCGTCACGCGGTCCACGCCGTAGACCGAGAGCGTCGTTTCGCCGTTGGAGCGGACCGCATAGCGGCCGATCACCGAGTCCCGGTCCACCGTCGCGAAGAAGGCGTTGATCACATCCGGCCGGTCGTTGCCGTGCGATCCGGCGCGGCGGATCGCGTCGAGCACGCCGCTCATCGCCTCGTACCCGTAGAGCGCCGACGGGCCGGCGTCGGTGCCGAAGCGGCGGCGGTAGGCGGCGAGCACGCGCTGCGCCGAAGGCGGGTAGACGCTGGTGGCGAGCAGCGGGGTCGTGATGTAGGTGCTCCCGCCGGCAGCGCCGATCGCGGAGGTGAATTCGGACGTGGCCATCGAGCTCGAGCCGAGCAGCAGCAGGCTCGGGTCCTCGCTGTGCAGGCGCTTCCACAGCGCCACCGTGCCCGGCCCGGGGCCGCCCGCGAGGAACACGGCGTCGGCGTGGCTCGCGGCGATCTTCGCGACCTCCCCGGAGAAGTTGGATCCCGCCGTGATCTGGATGCTGTCGTGGCCGGCGAGGGCGACGCCGGCAGCCGTCGCCTGCTCGCCCACCATCGCCGCCAGCGGCAGCTGGAACGGGTCCTGGTCGTCGAGCACGTAGACGCTGTGCACCCCGAGCGCCGCCATCAGGCGCGCCTGCGCCGCCGCCTGCACCTCATCGCCCGGCGAGAGCCGCACGAACGTGCGCTTGCCGCTCGGGTAGAAGCGTTCCGGCTCGTCCTGGCCCGCGTCGTGCGAGGAGGTCAGGCCCGCGTACGGGCTGGCGGGGCTCACCTGCAGGATGCCCGCCTCGTTGATCAGCGGCAGGGACACGGCTGTCGCGGCCGAGCTGTAGTCGCCGATGTAGGCGATCGTCGAGGTGTCCTGCGCCGCCTGCTTGGCGGCGGCCGCGGTTTCGCCGGGGCTGACCTGCCCCGTGGCGGGGTTGACGTCGTCGAGCGAGGCGAACGAGACGCGGAAGGGCCCGACCCGGCCGCCCGCCTGCGCCAGCGCGAGCTTCTCGCCGTTTTCGATCTCGTGCGCGTCCTGCGCCGAGGGCCCCTCCAGCGGCAGGGCGGAGTAGACCGTGAGCTGGTTGCCGGTCGTTTCGGATGCCGAGACCACGCTCCCGCACCCCGCGAGCGCAGGTATGACCGCGGCGAGCGCGGCTAGGCCCAGCCAGCGCCCGACCACGGGGGGCTAGCTGTGGCGACCCGGCAGGTAGCCGGCGAGGATCTTGACGGCGGCCCCGATCAGGATGATCACGGTGGCGATCATGAAGGCATCGAAGCCCTTGGCGCCGAGCGCCCAGAGCACGATCCAGACGATCAGGCCGAAGGTGAGCGTGAGAACCAGACCCATGCGGGCGGAATCCTAGCGTTCGGGCGCGAGCCCCGCGGCAAGCGCGGCGACCACCTCGCCGGCGGCCTCAGCGGGGTTCTCCGACTCCGCCGCCGCCCGCACGAGCCGGGTGCCGACGATCACGCCGTCGGCGCCGGCGCCGGCCGCCTGAGCCGCCTGCTCGGGCGTGGAGATGCCGAAGCCGACCGCGACGGGCACCTCGGTGGCCGCCTTGGTCCGGGCGACGACCTCCGCGAAGTGCTCGCCGAGCGCGCGGCGCTCGCCCGTGGTGCCGACGACCGAGACCGTGTAGATGAAACCGCGGGCCTGGGCGCCGATCGCCGCGAGGCGCTCCGGCGGCGTGGTGGGCGCGACCAGGGGTACGAGGGCGATACCGCTGCGCTCGCACGCGGCCGGGACCTCGGGTGCCTCGCCGTGGGGCAGGTCCGGCACGATCAGCCCGCACGCGCCGGTGCGAGCCAGGCGCTCGACGAACGCCTCCACTCCGGGCGCGAAGACCATGTTCGCGTAGCACATGAGCACGACCGGGACGCTCGGCGCCAGCGTGCGCGCCACCTCGAGCACCCCGGCGACGTTCGCGCCCGCCTCGAGCGCGCGTGTGCCCGCGTCGTGGATCACGGGCCCGTCGGCGAGGGGATCGGAATAGGGCATGCCCAGCTCGATCACGTCCGCGCCCGCGCGCACGTAGGCCTCGCCGATGCGAGCGGACTCCGCGAGCGTCGGGAAGCCGCCCATGAGGTAGGGCATCAGCGCCGCGCGTTTGCCCACGACCGGGGGGTCGGCCGGCGCTCCGTGCCGCACGACCGGGGGGTCGGCCGGCGCTCCGTGCCGCACGACCGGGGGGTCGGCCGGCGCTCCGTGCCGGCCTCCGGCGAACGCCGCCGCGAGCCGGGCCGCCCCATCGCGCTCGGCGACGCTCAACCGTCGTCCCTCGCGAGCACCTCGGCGAGGTCCTTGTCGCCGCGCCCGGACAGGCACACGAGGTCGAGCTCGCCATCCTCTTGGGCGAGCACCCATGCAAGCGCGTGGGAGGTCTCGAGCGCCGGGATGATGCCCTCGTGCCGGGTGACGAGGCGGAAGGCGTCGAGGGCTTCCTCGTCGGTCACAGCGACGTAGCGCGCCCGCCCGGTGTCGCGCAGGTGGGCGTGCTGGGGACCCGTGCCCGGGTAGTCCAGGCCCGCCGAGATCGAGTGGGCCTCGAGGATCTGGCCCTCCTCGTCCTGCATCACCGCCGAGCGCGCGCCGTGCAGGATGCCCGGCCGCCCGCCGACGGTCAGCGGGGCACCGTGGCGCGGCGTCTCGATGCCGTCGCCACCGGCCTCCACGCCGACGAGCTCGACGTCCTCGTCCTCGAGGAAGGCCGTGAAGATCCCGAGGGCGTTCGAGCCACCGCCGACGCAGGCGATCACGCGCGCGGGCAGGCGGCCCTCGCGTTCGAGCAGCTGGGCTCGCGCCTCGTCGCCGATCACGCGTTGCAGGTCGCGGACGAGCGCCGGGTAGGGCGCCGGCCCGACGACGGAGCCGATCACGTAGTGCGTGGTCTCGACGTTCGTCACCCAGTCGCGGATCGCGGCCGAGGTCGCCTCCTTCAGCGTGCGGGCACCGGCGTCGACCGGCTCCACGCTCGCGCCGAGCAGCTCCATGCGCTGCACGTTGGGGCGCTGGCGGCGGGTGTCCTCGACGCCCATGTAGACGACGCAATCGAGGCCGAGCAGCGCGCAGGCCGTGGCGGTCGCCACGCCGTGCTGGCCCGCGCCCGTCTCGGCGATGATGCGCCGCTTGCCCATGCGCCGTGCCAGCAGCGCCTGGCCGATCGCGTTGTTGAGCTTGTGCGAGCCGGTGTGGTTGAGGTCCTCCCGCTTCAGGTACACCGGCCGGCCGGCGCGCTCGGAGAGCCCGCGCGCCCGGTACAGCGGGCTGGGGCGTCCCGCGAAGTCGCGCAGCAGCGCGTCGAGCTCCTCGCGGTAGGCCGGGTCGGCGCGGGCCTGCAGCCACGCCTGCTCGAGCTCGGCCAGCGCCGGCATCAGCGTCTCGGGCACGAACTGGCCCCCGTAGGGGCCGAAGCGGTGCTCGATCCCAGGCTCGCCGCCCGTCACTGGCCCGCGCCTTGAGCCGGCGCACCGATGCCGGCGCCCGGGGTCGCGCCGCCCGCGGCCGTCAACTGGTCGGCCTCGCGCACGGCAGCGAACAGAGCCTCCATGCGAGCCGGGTCCTTGTGGCCCGGCGCCGACTCGGTCCCGCTCGAGCTGTCGAGCGCGTACGGGTGCACCGCGGCGATCGCCGCGGCCGCGTTGCCGGCGTCGATGCCGCCGCTGAGGATCAGCGGCACGTGTGAGCGGCGGCTCCGCACGAGCTCCCAGTCGAACGTCTCCCCCGTCCCGCCGCGAAGGCTCGGCCGAGTGCGCGAGCGGGCGTCCAGCAGGTGGAAGTCCACGTGGTAGCGCTCGACGGCCTGGACGTCCCACGGCCCCGCAACCTGCTGGGCACGGATCACCCGCGCGCCGGTGCGCCGCCCTGCCTCGGCGCAGTAGGAGGGCCCCTCGTCGCCGTGGAGCTGCAGCATCGTCAGGCCGATGTCGCGCGCGGCCGCGACGAGGACGTCGAGCGGGGCGTTCACGAACACGCCGCACAGCTCGGCGCGGCGCTGCAGCGCTGCCGCAATGCGCTGCGCCTCCTCGGGCGAGCAGCGCCGCGGGCTGCCCTCGGCGAAGATCATGCCGAGCGCCCAGGCACCCATCGCGGCCGCCGCTTCGGCGTCCTCGAGGTTGGTGAGGCCGCAGATCTTGACGCGCGTCGCCACGCCTCAAAGGTAGCGGCAGCGCCCGGCCGAGGCGGTCCGTGAGCGCCGGGCGTGTCGGTGTCCGCAGACGCCGGCGCGCGCCCCGGGCGGGGCGCGCGCTGGAGTCTCAGTTGCGGTGGGCGGCCCTTCTCATGGGCCGCAGCGGCTGATCCGGGCGAAGCTCGTCGCGCGGGTGCTCAGCCTTCGGGGGTCGAGCCTTCCTGCGAGCTCGGCGCCTGCGCCGGGCGCTTGCCGAGCGTGACCCGCACCGTCTTCTTTTCCCACCCGCCGTGTCCGTTCGGGTGTTCGAGTTCGATCGAGACGGTCTGGCCCGGCTTCTTCTCGCCGATCACGGTGGCGAGGTCTTCCGAGCCGGCGACCGATTTGCCGTCGACGGCCTTGACGATGTCGCCGCCGACTGCGACCGAGCCGCTCTGCGTGCCGGTCGCGACGCCGCCCTTGATGCCGGCCTTCGAGGCCGGCGAGTTGGGCTGGACGCTCTCGACCAGCGCCCCGCTCGTCGTGGGCAGGTTGAGCCCCGACAGCGAGCCGTCGATCGTGATCGAGGTGACGCCGAGATAGCCGGCGCTGCTCACGGTGCCGCCCTTCTCGAGTTTGCCGAGCTCGCCCTTGGCGGTGTTGATGGGCACGGCGAAGCCGATGCCGACGCTGCCGTTGCTCGAGCCGCCCGTCTCGATCTGCGAGTTGATGCCGATCACGCGTCCCTGCGAGTCGAGCAGCGGCCCGCCCGAGTTGCCGGGGTTGATCGGCGCGTCGGTCTGGATCACGTTGTAGATGGTGAAGCCGTTCGGAGCTTTGAGCTGGCGCTGCAGCGCCGAGACGACACCGGTCGTCAGCGTGCGCTGCAGGTCGAAGGGGTTGCCGATCGCGTAGACGGGGTCACCGACCTGGACGGCGCTCGAGTCGCCGAGTGTGACCGGGTGGAGCGTCAGCCCGTCGGGGTGGATGCGAAGCACGGCGAGGTCGTTGGAGGGGTCCTTGCCCACGACCTGCGCTTCGACGGTCTTGCCTTTTTCGAAGCTGACGGTGACTTTGACCGCGTTCTCGATGACGTGGTAGTTGGTGAGGATCGTCCCGTTGCGGTCGATCACGATGCCGGAACCGGTGGCGGTTCCTTCGCGCTGCGATTCGCCGCCGAAGCCGAACGGCGATTCGCCGGAGGCCACGATCGTCGAGGTGACGAACGCGACACCGGGGGCGTCTTTGACGTAGACCTGGTGGGGGGTGAGCCCGACGCTGCGGTTGGAGGCGTTGCTTGGGGCCGCGGTCGGCGTGGGCGCCTCGACCGTCGTGACCGAGTGCTTCTCGCCGAGATTCCCGGCGGCAGCGAGCACGGCAACGACGACACCGGCACCCAGCAGCGCGGCAATGAATGGAATGGCGAAAAGTCGTCTCATGGCCGGGAAGGATGAGGGGAGGGGGTGAAGGCGGTCTAAAGCGTTGCAGGGGAATGTCTAAAGGCTGCGGCGGGCGGCAGTGAGCTCCGCGAGCGCGCCGGCCGGGTCGCCCGCGCGCATCAGCTTCTCCCCCACGAGCACGGCGTCGACGCCGCGGCTCTCGAGCGTGGCGAGCTGCTCGGGGCGGGAGATGCCCGACTCCGAGACCACGATCGCCTCCGGCGGCATCATCTCCAGCAGGCGCTCTGTGCGGGAGAGATCGACCGAGAAGTCGCGCAGGTCGCGGTTGTTCACGCCGACGATCTCCGGCCCGTGCGCGGCGGCGCGTTCGAGCTCCGCCTCGTCGTGCACCTCGACCAGCACGTCGAGCCCGAGCTCCGCCGCCTGGGCCGAGAAGGCCGCCAGCTCGGCATCGGTGAGCGCCGCGACGATCAGCAGCACGGCATCCGCGCCCGCCGCCTGCGCCTCCAGCAGCTGGTAGCGGTCGACGACGAAGTCCTTGCGCAGGAGGGGGATGCCGGCGATCCGCCGCGCCTCGCGCAGATCCTGGAGCGAGCCGCCGAAGTTGGGCTCCTCGGTGAGGATCGAGGCGGCGACTGCGCCGCCCCGCTCGTAGGCGGCGAGGATCGTCTCGAGGTCGGGCGCGTCGTGCAGCGATCCCGCCGACGGCGAGCGCCGCTTGAACTCCGCGATCACGCCGATCCCCGGCGCGGCCAGCGCGTTGCGCAGGCGGCCCGGCTGCCCGGGGTCCTGCGGCTCGGGCAGCGGGCTCTCACGGCGGCGACGCTCGACGCTCACCCGCGTTTCGGCGACGATCCGATCGAGCACGGTTCCGGTTGCGCCGCTCACCGCGCCGCCCCGCTCGGCGCGTGCCGCTGCGTGGCCTCGACGTAGCCCTCGAGCGCGGCCAGTGCGCGCCCGTCGGCGATCGCCTCGCGCGCAGCCTCGACCCCCTCGGCGATGTCTGTGACTGCGCCGGCCGCGTAGATCGCGGCACCGGCGTTGATCGCGGCCAGTGCCTCGCCCGGTGACGGCTGCGTGCCGCCGTCGAGGATCGCCCGCGTCACGGCGGCGTTCTGCTCGGGAGTCCCCCCTTCGAGCGTCTCGCCGGTGCCGGCGACGACGCCGGCGTCCTCCGGCCGCAGCACGTACGTGCGCAGCTCGCCGCCGTCCACCTCGACGACCTTGGTGGGCGCCGCGGCGGAGACCTCGTCGAGCCCGTCCTCGCCGGCGACGACCAGCGCGCGCTCGACGCCGAGGCGCGCGAGCGCGCCGCCGATCGTCTCCAGGAAGGCCGGGTCGGAGACGCCCACGAGCTGCCTCGTGGCACCGGCGGGGTTCGTGAGCGGCCCGAGCATGTTGAAGATCGTCCGCACCGCCAGCTCGGCGCGCACCGGCACCACGAAGCGCGTCGCCTGGTGGTGGGCGGGCGCGAACATGAAGCCGAAACCGGACTCGTCGATGCAAGCGGCCACCTGCGCCGGGCCGAGATCGATACGCGCCCCGAGCGCTTCGAGCACGTCGGCCGAGCCGGAGCGGCTCGTGGCCGAGCGGTTGCCGTGCTTGGCGACCGCGCAGCCCGCGCCGGCGGCGATCAGGGCCGCCGTCGTCGAGACGTTGAAGGTGCTGCGCCCGCCGCCGGTCCCGGCGGTGTCGAGCAGGTCGTCACGGTCGGTCGGGACGTGGGCGGCGAGCTCGCGCATCGTGCGTGCGAGGCCGGCGAGCTCGTCGACGGTCTCCCCCTTCGTCCGCAGCGCGATCAGGAAACCCGCGATCTGGATCTCCGAGACGTCGCCGTGCATGATCTCCGCGAGCACCTCCGCCGCCTGGTCGGATGACAGGTCGCGACGGGACGCCAGCATGTCGATCGCGCTCGTGAGAACGGGACTCGGCATCTAGCTCTGCTCCAGGAAGTTGCCGAGCAGCTCGCGCCCCTGTTCGGTGAGGACGGACTCGGGGTGGAACTGGACGCCCTCGGCGGGCAGCTCGCGATGGCGAAGCCCCATCAGCACACCGCCGCCACGGGCCGTCTCCTGAAGGCAGCCGGGCAGCTCGTCGCCGACGACGAGCGAGTGGTAGCGCCCGACGACGAGGCTCGGGCGCAGCCCGGTGAAGATCGTCCGGCCGTCGTGCTCGATCGTCGTCGCCTTGCCGTGGATCGGGTCGTGGAGCTTGACCTCGCCCCCGAAGGCCTGCGCGAGAGCCTGGTGTCCGAGGCACACGCCGAGCGTCGGCACGCCCGCCTCGGGAAAGCGCCTGACGAGCTCCAGCGAGATGCCCGCGTCGTTCGGCGTGCACGGCCCGGGCGAGACGACGCAGCGCTCATAGCCGCCCGCGAGCAGCTCGTCGACGCTCGCGCGGTCGTTCCGCACCGTCTCGACCTCGGCTCCCAGCTCGCCCAGGTACTGGACGAGGTTGTAGGTGAACGAGTCGTAGTTGTCGAGGACGAGGACCTTCATGGCGCGACTGGCAGCGTAGCCAAAGGGCGGCCCGCCGAGATCGGGGCGCCCGCGCGCGTCGGCACCGGGGGCGTGTCGCGGCCGGCTGACGACGCCGGCCGCGAACAGGGACGCCGTCGAGACCTACGTGTCGTCGTCCGGGGGCGGCGGCAGATGCCGGTCGGCCTGCGGGAATCGCGTCCTTGGAGAGCCTGAACGGTTCGGTCGGTTTCTGTTTGTAGTTGAACGCCTTGCCGAAGTTGTAGGCGTTGGCGTCCAGTTCATCCACGGGCGCGACGTGCAGCACGCTCTCCATGTAGGCGAGGATCGAGCTGTTGGTCGCGACGTGATGGTCGACGAAGCCGGGCTTCGCGTAGGGGCTCACGATCACGAGCGGGAGCCTGATGCCGAGGCCCGCCACCGGCGGTTTCACGTGGTCGTAGAAGCAGCCGCAGTCGTCGTAGTAGATGAAGATCGTCGTCGAGGCACCGTCCGGGCCCTGCTGGATCGCCTTCACCTCTTTCGCGATGTATTCGTCGCCGAGCCCCATCGAGGTGCCGTTGTGCTGGCTGGTCCCGCCCGTGACGGTGGTCGGGGTCAGGATCGGCGAAGTTCGGCAGGTTTCCCGCTTCGGCGTCGACGAACAGCTGTTTCGCTTCGTGCATGTCGTTTTTCTGCGGGCCGTCGAGGCACTCGGCGAAGGTCGGGCAGATCGCCCATTTGTACGGGCCGGCGTTTTCGCGTTCTTCTTTCGACCCTTCCTGTTCGCCGGGCTGCGCCGCGTAGATCCCCCAGGTCAGGCCGGCTTCTTCGATGCGGTCGCCGACGGTCGGGACGTACTGCGACCGGCGTTTCCCTGTAGGCGCCGTGGCCTTCCTTGTCGGGGATGCACGACGGCTCCATTTTGATTTCGCCGCCGGGCGCGATCCATTCGGAGTCGTCGTGGGAGTCGCAGCCCCAGCCCGGCCCCTTGCCCTGTCCTTCGTCGTGGAATTTCGGGTTGTTGCCGACGAACCCGTCCAGCGTCTGGGCGAAGAAGTCGAGGTGTCCGCCCCAGGAGGGGACGATGTCGCGCGAGAAGAAGCGATCTCCGATCGCGCCCTTGCGCGCCATTTCCCAGAGGTTCTTGACGTGTTCTTCGTCGAACGCGGTGTAGCACTGCCGTTCTTCACAGCCGCCGACCTGTTCGAAGCCGTTCATTTTGCCTTTGTTCATGGCGGTCAGCTGCGCTTCCTGGCCGTGCGCGACCGGGAGGCACATGGTCTTCGGCTTCACGCTCAGCGGGATCGTTTCGCCTTTCCTGTTCAGGCCGCTCGTCGCGAATTTGCAGGTCGTCGGTTTCTCTTTCGCACACAGCTGGCCGAGCACGTTGTCGAAGCTGTGGTTCTCCTGGAGGATCACCACGACGTGGTGGATCGGGACAGGCGTGGCCCCGCCCGCGGTCGCGGCGCCGCCTCCGGACAGCGCAGCCAACGCGATCAGCGCCGCAGCCGCGGTCGCCATGGCCGCACCTGCGGCCCGCTTTCTCGAGACCTTCCGCTCCCCGCCCATCGTGTTGCCTCCCTCTCTAGCCCCACCGGCGACCTTCACGCCGCTTGGTTCCGACCGACTGTTGGAACGGCGTACGCGCGCGAAGGTTGGCCAAGGAAACGAGATCGTCACACCCGCGGCTCAGGGCCAGTCGGGCTGCTCGCACGCGAGCGCGATCGCGCGCATCGCCGCGCTCATCTTCGCGACCGACTCCTCGTACTCGTAGTCCGGGCGCGCGTCTGCGACGGTGCCGCCGCCGGCCTGCACGTGCGCGACGCCGTCCTTGACGACGACCGTGCGGATGTGGATCGCGGTGTCGAGGTCGCCGCCGTATGAGAGGTAGCCGACGGCGCCGCCGTAGCCGCCGCGCTTCACCGGCTCGAGCTCGTCGATGATCTGCATCGCGCGCACCTTCGGCGCGCCGGAGAGCGTGCCGGCCGGCAGCACCGAGCGCAGCGCGTCCATCGCGCCGACGCCGGGACGCAGCGTTCCCGGACACCGACGAGACGATGTGCATCACGTGGCTGTAGGTCTCGACCTCCATCAGCTCGTCGACTTTCACCGTGCCGTACTCGCAGACGCGGCCGAGGTCGTTGCGGCCGAGGTCGACGAGCATCACGTGCTCGGCGCGCTCCTTCTCGTCGGCCAGCAGCTCCGCCGCGATCCGCCGGTCCTCCTCGGGGCTCGCGCCGCGCGGGCGGGTGCCGGCGATCGGCTTGGTCGAGACCTGCGTGCCGGTGACGGTCAGCAGCGGCTCGGGGCTGGCGCCCGCGACCTGGAAGTCGCCGAAGTCCAGGAAGTACATGTAGGGGCTCGGGTTGACCGCCCGCAGCCCGCGGTAGATCGAGAACGCCTCCACGGGGCTCGGTGCCGACCAGCGCTGCGAGGGCACCACCTGGAACGCGTCGCCGGCGTAGATGTACTCGATGACCCGCGCGACCATCGCTTCGAACTCCTCGCGCGGCATGTTCGACGCGAACGCCGGCATCTCGCGCGGCGCCCGGGGATCCTCGCGCGGCACCGGCCCGGCGAGCGCCTCGCGCACCTGCGCGATCTGCGCCACCGCGTCGCCGTAGGCACGCTCGACGTCGGTGTGGGCCTCGAGGTTCGCGTTGACGAGGATCGTGATCGTGTGCTTGAGGTGGTCGAACACGACGAGCCCGTCGGTCAGCATCAGCGCCATGTCCGGCACCCCGACGGGATCGGGGTTCGGCTCGCCCAGGGGCTCAACCGTGCGCACCAGGTCGTAGCCGAAGACGCCCACCGCTCCGCCGGTGAACGGCGGCGCGCTCGCCGCGTCCGCCGGCGGCGCCTGGACGAAGCGCGCGAGGCGCGCGGCGGCCAGCGCGTACGGATCGCCGCCGTCGGCGAGCGACCAGCGCACCACCTCGTGCGGCGTGAAGCCGATGAACGACCAGCGCCCGACGCGCTGGCCCTGCTCGGCGGACTCGAGCAGGAACGCCGGCTGCGACGGCGCGAGGGCGCGCAGCTTCAGGAACGCGGAGACCGGCGTCTCGCAGTCGTCGACGAAGCTGACCGACAGCGGGATCAGGTTGTAGGAGCCCGCCAGCTCGCGGGCCTGCTCGAGCGTCGGCGCGACCCGCAGCGTTCCCGGCTGCGCGCTTTCAGCGACGGCCATCGAGCACCCGCTCGGCGTCGCTCAGCGACCGTCCCCTGCTGCGTAGCAGGACGAGCAGGTGGTAGAGCACGTCGGCGGCCTCTTCGTCGACGCGCACGTCGCTCTCCTCGCGGGCGGCGCGGCTGACCTCCTCGGCCTCCTCCATCACCTTCTCGCCGATGCGCGGCGGGTCGTCCAGCAGCTCGACCGTGTAGGAGCCGGCAGGACGCTCGCGCGCCCGGTCTTCGAGCGTGCGCTCCAGCGCCGGCAGCGTCTCGTGCGGCGCGGCCGGCTCGCGCTCGCCGCGGTGGAAGCAGGTGCGCTCGCCGGTGTGGCAAGCGGGACCGGCCGGCTCGACCAGCGCGAGCAGGGTGTCGCCGTCGCAGTCCAGGCGGAGCGCTCTGACGGTCTGGACGTTGCCGCTGGTCTCGCCCTTGTGCCACTGCTCGCCGCGAGAGCGGCTCCAGAGATGCAGCTCGCCGGACGCACGGGTGCGGCGGAGCGCCTCCGCGTTCATGTACGCGAGCGTCAGCACCTCGCCGGTCTGCCAGTCCTGCACGACGCACGGCACGAGCCCGTTCTCGTCGTAGGAGACCAGCTCCTCGATCGGCTCGGCGGCAGCGGACATGCGGACGATTGTAGGCGCCGCCGCGCGGCGGGTGCCCGCGGCGGCGCGCCTGCGAGACTGCGCGCGGATGCAGGCGCTTCTCGACCGCAGGCTGATCGTCGTGACCGGCAAGGGCGGCGTCGGCAAGACCACCGTCGCCGCCGCGCTGGGGCGGCTCGCGGCGCGCCAGGGACGGCCCGCGACGATCGTCGAGGTCGGCGGCACCTCGCGCGTGGCGGACATCTTCACCCACCGGAGCAGCGAGCCGGGCGAGCCGATCCGGCTCGAACAGCGGCTCACCGCGCTGTCGATCGATCCGGACCAAGCGCTGCTCGAGTGGGTGCAGGCGCTGGGCGGCCGCGTACCGGGGCGCATCCTCACCTCCAGCGGCACCTTCCAGTACTTCGCCGCGGCCGCGCCGGGGGCGCGCGAGATCGTGACCATGATCAAGATCTGGCGGCTCGCGGGCGGCGGGCGCAGCGCGCGCCGCGGCGGCCGGCCTCGTGATCTTCGACGCCCCGGCCACGGGTCACGCGCTCGGGATGCTGCGCTCGCCACAGACGTTCTCGGCGATCGCCCGCGTCGGGCCGATCGTGCGCGACACCGGCAACGTCCGCGAGCTGCTCGCCGACCCGCACCGCACCGCGTACGTCGGCGTCGCGCAGGGCACCGAGATGGCGGTGACCGAGACGATCGAGCTTCAGCAGGGCCTCCTCGACGCGACGGGCCGCGAGCTCGACACCGTGGTCGTCAACGGGCTGCTGCCGCGACGCTTCAGCGCACACGAGCTCGAGCAGATCGAGGGCCTCAGAGCGAACGGCAGCGCCGCGGTCGGGGCCGCGGCCCGCGCGGCGCGCCAGGTCCACGCACGCGCCGGCTACCAGCACGGGCAGGTCACGCGGCTGCGCCGCCGCGGCTTCGAGGTCGTGGCCCTCCCGTTCATCTGGACACCGGCGCTCGACCTCGACGAGCTGGAGCAGCTCACGACCCGCCTCGGCCACGGGCTCGAGCGGGCCGAGGAGACGGCGGCCGCTAGCTGATCCCCAGCCGGTCGAGGAGGCCGTCGTCGGCGCGCCAGTCGCGGCGGACGCGCACGGACAGCTCCAGGTGCACGTGACCGCCGAGTGCGCGCTCGAGCTCCTTGCGCGCGGCGATCCCGATCGCCTTGATCATGTCTCCGCCGGCGCCGATGAGGATCCGCTTCTGCGAGCTCGTCTCGACCCACACCAGCGCCCGTACCACGATCGCGCGCCCGGAGCCGGCATCGGGCCGCTCGATCTCCTCGACCACGACCTCGACGGCGTGCGGGACCTCCTGGAAGGTGCGCCTGATCGCCGCCTCGCGGATCAGCTCGCCGACCAGCTGCTCCTCCGGCTGGTCGGACGCCGTCTGCGCCTCGAACATGAACGGCCCGTCGGGCAGCATCCCGCCGAGGTGCGCGATCAGCTCCGGCACGCCGAGGCCGCTGCGCGCGGAGATCGGGAACACCTCGGCGTCCAGCTCGAGCTCGGCCGCCTGGGTCAGCGCGTCGAGCAGCGCCGCCGGCGAGAGCCTGTCGATCTTGTTGACCGCGATCGCGGCGCGGGTGCCCGCGCCGGCGAGCGTCCGCGCGATGAAGCGGTCGCCGGGCCCGACGCCCTGCTCGCCGTTGAGCATCAGCAGCGCGGCGTCCGCGCCCTCGAGCTCCTGCTGCACGCGCTTGGCCATCCGCGCCGTCAGCGCGTCGCGCGGCCGCTGCACGCCGGGTAGATCGACCAGCACGAGCTGCACGTCGTCGCTCTGGTGGACGCCGCGGATCGCACGCCGCGTCGTCTGCGGCTTCTCCGAGACGATCGCGACCTTCTCGCCGACGACCGCGTTCACGAACGTCGACTTGCCGACGTTCGGCCGGCCGGCGAGCGCGACGAAGCCGCTGCGGGTCACGGCCGGGGCCGTCGCAGGAGCTCGTCCTGGAGCGCCAGCATCTCGCCCGCGTCGGTCTCGTGGTCCATGCCCAGCAGGTGCAGCATGCCGTGGACGACGGCCTCGCCGATGTCAGCCGTCTCGGGCGGGCAGATGACGATGTCCCCGAGCTCGCGCGGCCCGCGCGGCGAGCCGTCGATGCCGTCGATGCCGTCGACCGGGAACGAGAGCACGTCTGTCGGCTCGTCTTTGCCGCGATGGCGCCGGTTCAGCTCGGCGATCCGCCTGGCGCCGGCGAACTCGACCGCGACGTGCCCGCTGTCGACGCCGCGGCTGGCAGCCGCGAGCTCGCACAGGCGCCGGATCTCGTCGAACGCCGGGACGCCCGGCTCGACCGCCGCGCCGAGGACCTCCACTTCGAGCATCTCCGCCCTCAGGCGCTGCGGATCGCCGGCCGGGCCGGCGTCGCCGCGCCGCCGTCGCGCTGGGAGTGCGCGTCGTAGGCCTCGACGATCCGCTGGACGAGCTTGTGGCGCACCACGTCCTCGCCGCCGAAGCGAACGAAGTCGACGTCCTCGACGGAGTCCAGCACGTCGCCGACGACGATCAGCCCGGACTGCTGCTCGCGCGGCAGGTCGACCTGCGTGATGTCGCCCGTGACGACCATCCGCGAGCCGAAGCCGAGCCTCGTCAGGAACATCTTCATCTGCTCGGGGGTGGTGTTCTGCGCCTCGTCGAGGATCACGAACGAGTCGTTCAGGGTGCGTCCCCGCATGAACGCGAGCGGCGCGATCTCGATCACGCCGCGGTCGATGTGGGCCGAGACCTTCTCGGGGTCGAGCATGTCGTGGAGGGCGTCGAAGAGCGGCCGCAGGTACGGGTCGACCTTGGCCATCATGTCCCCCGGCAGGAAGCCGAGCCGCTCGCCGGCCTCGACGGCGGGCCGGGTGAGGATGATGCGGTTGACCTCGTGGCGCGAGAGCGCCGCGGCCGCCATCGCGACGGCCAGGAAGGTCTTGCCGGTGCCGGCGGGGCCGACTCCGAAGGTGATCGTGCTGCCGCGGATCGAGTCCACGTAGCGCTTCTGGTTGACGGTCTTGGGCGCCACCCGCAGCCCGCGGTGCGACCACACGACGTCCTCGAGCACACGGGCGGGCGATTCGTGCGCGTCCAGCGCGCCGGTTACCGCCGTGATCGTGCCGGGGCCGATCTGGTGCCCGCGCGCGATCAGGTCCGAGAGCTCGCGAACGACGCGCTCACCCACCGCCGTCTCGCTCTCGTCCCCCTCGAAGGTGATGACGTTCCCGCGCAGGAACACGCGGCAGTCGAGATGCGCCTCCAGTGCGCGCAGCACCGCGTCCTGGCTGCCGGCAAGCTCGGCAGCGACTTCGTTGGAGAGCTCGATCTGCGTCCTCATCCCTGCAGCGCGGCCCTCACCATCCCGGACACGCGCTTTCCGTCCGCGCGCCCGTCGACGGCCGCCATCGCCGCCTTCATCGCCGTGCCCATGTCCTTGGCGCTCGTGGCGCCGCTGTCGCTGACCGCCTGCGAGACGATGCCCTGCAGCTCCTCGTCGGAGAGCTCGGCCGGCAGGTAGCCGTCGATCAGCTCCGCCTCGGACTCCTCGGCGGTGGCGAGCTCCGCGCGCCCGCCGTCGCGGAACTGCTGGGCGGCGTCGAGCCGCCGCTTGCGCTCGCGCCGGAGCACCCCCACCTCGTCGTCGCTCCCCTCCTTGGCGGCCTTCTGCAGCTCGGAGAGGACGAGTCGGAGCGCCCCGACCTTTTCTTTTTCGCCCGCGCGCATCGCGCCCGTGAGGTCGGTTTTGATCTGCTCGGCTATCGCCATCCTCCGCAGAGGATACGCCGCCCGCGGCGCTCAGCCGTCCGCGGCGGCGGCCTCGGCGTGCGAGCGCTGCTCGGCGGCGTCCTCCAAGCCCGCCTCGCCCCGCCGCGCGGGCGCGCTGCTCGCCTCGACGTAGGCCTCCGGCACGGTGATGACGCGGGCTCCGCGGCCATGGGTGAAGAACGCCACAGCCCAGCGGGTGAAGACGATCAGCCGGTTGGCGAACCCGACCAGGTACCAGAGGTGAACCCCCAGCCAGGTGATCCACGCGAGCAGCCCGCTGAGCTTCAGCCCTTTGATGTCCGCCACGGCCGAGGCGCGCCCGATCGTCGCGAGGTTGCCCTTGTCGGTGTAGTGGAAAGGCCCGGTCGTGCGCCCGCCCAGACGCGCTTTCACGAGCTTCGCGGCGTAGCGGCCCTGCTGCATCGCGACCGGCGCGACGCCGGGGTAGACGACCGGCTCGGAGTCCGCGCCGCGCACCGCAACCATGTCCCCGAGCGCGAGGATCTCGGGATGGCCGGGGAGCGTCAGGTCGGGTTCGACCGTGAGCCGGCCCGCGCGGTCGGTCTCCGTGCCGGCGAGTGAGGCCAGCAGGCCCGCGAGCGGCGAGGCGGTGACCCCGGCCGCCCAGACGACGGTGCGCGCAGCGATCCGTTCGGTCTCCCCGCCGGGCGCCTGGACGGTCACGCCGCGCGCATCGACGTCGATCACCGTGCGCGAGAGCATCGTGGTGACGCCGTGGCGCTCGAGCGAGCGCTGCGCTCGCTTCGAGAGCGACGGCGGGAAGCTTGCGAGCACACGGTCGCCGGCCTCGACGAGGACGATGCACCCGCTGCCGGGGTCGGCGGAGCGGAAGTCGCGCCGCAGGCTGTCGCGCGCGAGTTCGGCGATCTGCCCCGCCATCTCGACGCCGGTCGGGCCGGCGCCGACCACTACGAACGACAGCCACGAGCCGCGCAGCTCGGCCGACGGCGCCATCTCCGCCGCCTCGAAGGCGCTCAGGATCGCCGAGCGCGTGACGAGCGCGCTCTCGAGCGACTTGACCTCGTGGGCGAACTCGCCCCAGGCGTCGTGCCCGAAGTAGGAGTAGTTCGAGCCGCCCGCGACGATCAACGTGTCGTAGGGGACGCTGGGCAGCGCGGGCACGCCGGCGACCGACGCGAGCTCCAGACGCCGTGCCACGGGATCGATCGCGTGCGCCTCGGCCATCAGCACGCGCACGTTGCGCGCCCGCCTGAAGATCGCGCGAAGCGGGTAGGCGACTTCGCCCGGCGAGAGGGCGCCGGTCGCGACCTGGTAGGTCAGCGGCTGGAAGAGATGGAAGTTGCGCCGGTCGACGAGCGTGATCTCGACCGGCGCGCGGCGCAGGTGCTCGACCGCCTGCAGGCCGCCGAAGCCGCCGCCGACGACCACCACGCGGTGTGCGTTGCCGGTGCTCATCGAGTCCCTCGAAGGCTAGAAGATCGCTGCGGCCCCTTCGGGCGGCGCAAGCGATCATCTAAGGTGCCGCGCGTGAACGATGCGCTCTACGCGGAGGCGCTGGCGCCCTTCCTGGCCGAGGTGGCGAGCCTGCGGCCGCCCGACGCCGAAGTGATCGACGCGCACACCCACCTCGGGCTCGACGAGGACGGACGCTCGCTGACGCTGGAGCAGCTGCTCTCACAGCTCGATGCGGCCGAAGCGCGCCGTGCCTGCGTGTTCCCGCTCCACGACCCCGAACGCCGCCCGGCCTACGCGCTGCCGAACGACCGCGTGCTCGGCTGGGCCTCTGAAAGCGACGGCCGTCTCGTGCCCTTCTGCCGGCTCGATCCCGCCGAAGGCGCGCTGGCCGAGGCCGAGCGCTCGCTGGGCAACGGGGCGAAGGGCATCAAGCTCCATCCCCGCGCGCAGGACTTCGTGTTCGACGGCGGCGACCTCGACGACGTCTTCAAGCTCGCCGAAGACGCGGGCGTCCCGGTGCTGATCCACGCCGGGCGCGGCCTGCCGCCCCTGGCCGACGGGCTCGCCGACCTCGCGCTCCGCCACCCCGGCGCGGTGCTGATCCTGGCGCACGGCGCGATCTGCGACCAGGGCATCCTGAGCACCCGCCTGGCCGATCACCCGGGCGTGCTCTATGACATCTCCTGCTTCTTCCCGCTCGACGTGATCGAGCTGTTCGCGCGCGTCCCGGCGGAGCGGATCGTGTTCGCCGCGGACCCTCCGTACGGCCAGACAGCGACGACGCTGTACATGGCGCTGCGCGTGGCCCGGCAGGCCGGGCTCGACGAGGCGACCACGAAGCTGCTGCTCGGCGGCACGATGGCGGCCCTGATCGACGGCGAAGCGCTGCCCGCGCCGACGGCGCCGCGGCGCGGCCCCACGATCGAGGTGTCCGGGCGGCTGATGCGGGCCTACGGATACGCGAGCCTCGTCGGCCCCGCGCTCTTCACCGGCGTCGCCGAGCAGGCGGCGGCGATGCTCGACCTGGCGATCGCTGCCACCCGCGACCCCGACCCCGGAGCGGACGGCGAGGCACTGGAGACGGTCGGCCGCGCGCTGCGGGCGGCCGCGACGCTCGCCGTCGAAGAGGACGGCATCCGCCCCGCGATCGACCTCGTCTACCGGGCGAACGTGCTCGCGGCGACGCAGATCCCGGACGGCGCGTAGTCGCGGCGCGGCCGGTCGCGCAGCCTCTCGATCAGCTGAACCTTCGCCGGGGGCATCCTCGTCACGAGTACCCCAGCCACAGCGCGCCCCACTCCTCCCCGGCCCGCCGGGCACGCTCATGCAACCCGTGGCGTTCCGCGAAGGCGCCGGCGGTCTCGTCGAGCTGCTCGACGAGCAACCCGCCCGCGATCAGCTCCGAGGGGGGTAGGACGAGGGCGTCGCACAGCTCGAGCAGCAGCGGCGCGAGCAGGTTCGCCAGCACGATCACTCCTCGCCCGGCCTGGTGCCCGGCGCCCGGCCCGAGCCACGGCAACGGCTCGCGGCGCAGGTCGAACAGCCGTGTCTCGATCGTGACGCCGTTGACCGCGGCGTTGTCTGCCGCGGCCGCGACGCTCTCGGCCTCGTTGTCCAGCCCGAGCACCGGCCCGTAGCCGAGCTTGGCTGCAGCGATCGCCAGCACACCCGAGCCGGTGCCGACGTCGAGGACCGGCGCCGGCGGCGGCGCGACGGCGGGCAGCTCGAGCAGCAGCTCGAGACACAGCCTGGTGGAGGCATGCGCGCCGGTGCCGAAGGCCTGGCCGGGGTCGATCACCAGCTCGATCGCCGGTGGCGCCTCCTGTCGGGGCGCGGCGGCGGGCTCCCACGGCGGGCGAATCCGCACCGCCGGCAGCGCCGAGCCGCGAGGCGGCTCGATGCGCACCGGCCGGTGGAACTCGCGCCAGCGCTCCTGCCAGTCGTCGGCGACCTCGGTCGTCGAGATCTCGACTGGCGCGCCGCCGGCGAGCGCGTGCAGGTCCGGTAGCGCCGGCAGCTCGCCGGGCGGCCCGTAGACCGCGTACTCGACGCGTCCGTCGTCCAGATCGACCTCCTCCACTCCGGCGGGAGCGAGCTCGAGCAGCTCCGCGAGCGCCGCCTCCGCCTGGCTGCGCGCGACGCGGACGGCGAGCCGGATCACTCGGCGTGGCTGCCGAGAGCGCGCCGCAGCTTCGAGAACAGCGTCTCCTGCGAGCGCAGGTTCTCCTCGCCGAGCGTCTCGTCGAGCTGCTCGAGCAGCTCGCGCTGCGCGGCGTCGAGCCGCCGCGGCACCACCACGTTGACGACCACGCGGAGGTTGCCCCGGCGCGAGCGGCGCAGCGCCGGCATGCCCTCGCCCCGCACCGAGATGATCTCGCCGGGCTGGGTCCCGGCGGCGATCTCGACCGGCGCGCTGCCGTCGAGGGTCGGGACCTCGATCGTGGCGCCGAGCGCGGCGATGGTCGCCGGCACGTCCACGGCCGTGATCAGATCGTCGCCCTCGCGCACGAAGCGGTCGTCTCCTCGCACCCCGACCAGCACGTAGAGGTCGCCCGGCGGCGCGCCCGCCGGCCCCGCACTGCCGTGGCCGCTCATCCGGATTCGCTGCCCGTCGGCGATGCCGGCCGGGATCTCGATGTCGAGGCTGCGCTCGACCTGCACCTGGCCTGCACCGCGGCAGGTCTCACATGGCTGGGTTGGCACGCGCCCGTCGCCGTGGCAGCGGTCGCAGACGACGGTGCGCACCATCTGACCGAGCAGGGTCTGGCTGACGCTCTGCAGCTGCCCGGCGCCGCCGCAGCGCTCGCACGTCTCGATCGGGGTGCCCGGCTCCGCGCCGTTGCCGTGGCAGTGCTCGCAACGGTCGACGGCGTCGAAGGAGACCGCCACCGTGGCGCCGCTGGCCGCCTGGAGAAGATCGATGTCGACGGCGACCGCGACGTCGGCTCCCTGCGCGGCCGCGAAGCCCGGGCCGCCGAAGCCGCCGCCGAAGAACGTGTTGAACAGGTCCCCGATCGAGCCGAAGCCCTCGAAGTTCGGCGCGTAGCCGCCGGAGCGCAGGCCGTCGTGGCCGTAGCTGTCGTAGGTCGCGCGACGCTCGGCGTCGGAGAGGATCTCGTAGGCCTCGGCCGCCTCCTTGAACTTCTCCTCCGCCGCCGGGTCGTGGTTGTTGACGTCCGGGTGCAGCTCGCGCGCCAGCGAGCGGAACGCCTTCTTGATGTCCTGCTCGGAGGCCTGGCGCTCGACGCCGAGCACCTCGTAGGGGTCGCGGGGCATCTGACTAGTTCTCCGCGAACGCGTCTTCCACGAAGCGCGACAGCTCGTGCGCAGCCTCGCGGACGCCCGCGATCGCGCCCGCGTAGTCCATCCTCACGGGGCCGATCACCGAGACCGTGCCGAGCTTGCGCCGCGGCGGGCCGTACGCGCTGGCGACCACGGCGAGCGAGTGCATCGCCGGCAGCTCGTTCTCGTGGCCGATGCGCACGTAGACGCCGGACTCGGCGAGCGCCGCGCGGAGCACCCGCAACAGCGCGACGCGGCGCTCGAGCAGGGCGATCAGCTCGTTGACGCGGCCCGCGTCGTCGATCGGGCCGGCCTCGAACAGGCGCGCGGTGCCCTCGAGGTAGATCGCGTCCTCGCCCTCCGTGGCGAGCTGGCCGAAGGCGGGCGCGAACCGTGAGAGGAAGTCGAGCTCGGTGGCGGAGAGGCTGGGGTCCGCGAGGCGCGCGAGCAGCATCCGGGCACCCAGCCCGAGCCCCACGAGCCGCTCGTTGAGGTACTCGCCCGCCCAGGCGACGAGGCCGGGATCGACGTCGCGCTCGAACGTCGCGAGCATCTTCGAGACGTTGCCCGCGGAGCTGATCACGACGATCAGGGCGACACGCGGTTGCAGCTCCAGCACCTCGACGTGGCGGATCGTGGCGGTGTTGATCGACGGCGCCGAGACGACCGCGAGCAGGTTGGTCATCTGCGAGAGCGTCTCGGAGGTCGCGCGCATCGCCTCGTCGACCTCGCGGCGCGCCAGCGCGAGCTGCAGCTTTCGGGGCGCCGAAGGCAGCCGCTGCTCGGAGCTGAGCAGCTCATCGACCACGTAGCGGTGCCCGGCGTCCGTCGGCACGCGACCGGCCGAGGTGTGCGGGTGGTCGAGCAGTCCGTGCTCCTCGAGGTAGGCCAGCTCGTTGCGGACCGTCGAGGGGCCGCAGTCGAGCGCCGGGTCGGCCGCGATCGCGCGCGAGGACACCGGCTGGCCTGTGTGCAGGTACTCCTCCACGACCTTGCCGAGGATGTGTTGCTGGCGCTCGGTGAGCATCGGCCTGATTGTAGGCCGGGTACTGGCGCCCACGGCCGACGTGGAGCCCGCGCCCGAGCGTTCCACCGGCCGGCATAGCCCGGCCGGCCCCCCGGCAGGAGCGCCGGCCGGGCCCTTCCCCCGGCTGGAGCGCGTTTCGACCTCGGCTTCCGCGTTGCGGATGATCTGGTTGCCGTCCTGCTCGGCCACCGTGTCGATCAACGTCGTGCCGTGGTCGGTCTCTTCGCGCACCGTGCCCGTGATCAGCACCTCGTGCTCCGGCAGTCCCATGCCGCGAAACTGCACCTTCAGCCGCTTCAGGCGGACCGCACCGCCGGCCGCCTCGGTCTGGGCGCGGGCCACCTGGGCCATCGTCCACAGGCCATGCAGGATCCGGCCGGGCAGACCCACTGCTTTGGCGAACTCCTCGTCGATGTGGATCGGGTTGAAGTCCCCCGAGGCGCCGGCGTAGCGGGCGGTGAGGTACTTGTCGGGCGTGACGCGCAGCTCCGGGATCTGCTCGCCCGGCTTGAGATCCGCCATGGCTCAGACTCCTCTGACGATGTTGGTCCAGGTGCCGCGGCAGACCTGCTCGCCGCGCTGGTTGACGGAGACCGACTCGAACACGTAGTAGCCCCGGCCGTCGGCTTCGGAGATGTCCTTCACCGAGGCGGTGGTGCTGATCTCGTCGCCCGCCACGACGGGCTCGCCCCACTCGAACTCCTGGCCGCCATGGACCATCATCGCGAAGTTGAGCTCGATCTCGGGGTCGAAGATCGGGGGCCCGACCGCCGGGGCGCTGTAGACGACTGCGAACATCGGCGGCGCGAGCAGGTCCGCGTAGCCGGCCGCGCGGGCCGCCTCCAGGTCCATGCACACGGGGTCGGTCTCGCCGACCGCCCGCGCGTACTCGCGGATCTTCTCGCGCCCGACCGCGTAGGTCACGGGCTCGTACGTCTTGCCGATCGCGTTGGTGTTCACGGGCATCGCGCGGCGGGAGTCTATGCACACGCGCGAGCGCCCGCGGGGCGGCGGAGCCGAAGCTGCCGCCCCCGCCGCGCCCTTGCCGCCGCGGGCGGCGAGCGCTCAGAAGGGCTCTGCCGCCCCGTCGCCCGCGGCCGGGCGCCGACCAGCGCGTCCGCGTCCCCGGCGCGCTCGCCGGCCGGGTCCATGAACTGCACGGTGTCGGCGACGATGCTGACGCTCTGGCGTTTCTGCTCCTCGGCGGTCTCCCACTCGCGCCAGCTCAGGCGACCGTCGACGCAGACGCGGCTGCCGCGCCTCATGTAGGTGGCGACGTTCTCTCCGTGCGGCCCGAAGACCGCGACGTCGAAGAAGTTGGGGCGCTCGCCCCACTCGCCGTCGGGTTCCTTCTGGCGCGAGTTGTTCGCGATGCGCAGGTCGCAGACCGCCGTCCCGGACGGGATCGAGCGCAGCTCGGGGTCCTTGGTGAGGCGGCCGACGAGGACCACGCGGTTGATGTCGTGCATCGGATGGGCTCCTTGCTCGTGGTGACGTGACCCCCACCCGCGGCCACGTTACGCGCGCGGTGCGATGGCTCGCGCGAGCCCGGGTGGGCGGGCCATCCGATCTCCGGTCGATAGGGTCCCGGGGATGAGCGATCGCGTGCTGATCCTCTCCTGGGAGTACCCGCCCGTGATCGAGGGCGGCCTGGCGCGACACGTGCGCAAGCTGGCGGAGGCGCTGGCCCGCCAGGGCGTCGCCGTCGACGTGCTCACGCGCGGCCTCGGCCGCGGCGAGCAGGAGCACGAAGCGGCCTTCCAGCGGATCGCCGGCGTGGGCGTCCATCGCGTGCCCGAGCCGGGCTGGCCGCGCGACCTCGACCGCTTCGTCGCCTGGGTGGACCAGATGAACGAGGACATGCTGGCGGCGGGCGAAGCGCTCTGCCAGGAGCACTCCTACGACTTGATCCACGGCCACGACTGGCTCGTCGCGGCGGCGGCCGCGACGCTTTCCGACCGGGTCGGCGTCCCGTACGTGACGACGATCCACGCGACCGAGCACGGCCGCCACCAGGGTTGGGTCCAGGACGAGCCGCAGGCGCACATCCACGGCGTCGAGCGCTGGATGGCACGCCGCGCGGACCGCGTGATCGTCTGCTCGTACTACATGCGCGGTCACGTCGCGGACATCTTCGGCCTCGACGAGAGCCGCGTCACCGTGATCCCGAACGGCGTCGACCCGGCCGACCTGCGGCCCGTCGAGGACCTGCAGGCGCTGCGCGCGCAGTTCGCCGCGCCCGAGGAGAAGCTCGTCCTGCTCGTCGGCAGGCTCGTCTACGAGAAGGGGTTCCAGCTCGCGCTGGACGCGATGCCGGGGCTGATCGAGCGCGTCGGCAACGTGCGCTTCCTGGTCGCCGGCAGCGGCACGCACGAGGGCGAGCTCAAGGGCCAGGCCGAGCGCCTCGGGCTGCACGAGCACGGCACCTTCCTGGGCTGGATCGGCGACGACGTGCTGCACTCGCTCTACCGCATCGCCGACCTCTGCGTGGTGCCGTCGATCTACGAGCCGTTCGGCCTGGTGGCGCTCGAGGCGATGGCCTCGGGCTGCCCGTGCATCGTCGCCGACACCGGCGGCCTGCGCGAGGTGGTGCCGATGGGCGAGCGGGTCGGGCTGCGCTTCAACGGCGGCGACGCCGAGCACCTCGGCGTGATGATGGAGCGCCTGCTCGTCGACGAGCCGCTCCGCGACAGGCTCGTGACCGAAGCCTCCGAGTACGTGCTGCGCTTCGACTGGGAGGACATCGCCCAGCGCACGCACGCGATCTACGATGAGACCGCAACGCTGGCCGCCCGCGAGGGCGCATCCAGGCGATAGACGAACGCACCGCGGGAGGCCGAGGGGATGACGGAGATGCTCGAAGGGTTGATGCAGAACGACTTTCCGCTCACCCTCAACCACATCCGGCGCCGGATGCAGACGATCAACGACGGCGCCGAGGTCGTGACGCTGCAGCCCGACGGCTCGGTCACGCGCATCAGCCACGCGGCGCTGGCCGAGCGCGCCGACCGGCTCGCCCGCGTGCTCGGCCGGCTCGGCATCGAGCAGGGCGAGCGCGTGGCCACGTTCGCGTGGAACAACCAGCGGCACATGGAGCTGTACATGGCCGCACCGTGCACCGGCGCCGTCCTGCACACGCTGAACATCCGGCTGTTCGAGGAGCAGCTGACCTACATCGTCAACCACGCCGAGGACCGGGTGATCTTCGTCGACGACTCCCTCGTGCCCGTGCTCGAGAAGCTGGCGCCGACCTTCGAGACGGTCGAGCACTACGTCGTGATGGGAGATGGAGATGGAGGGTCGCTACCGAACGTCCTGCGCTACGAGGAGCTTCTCGAGGACGCCGGCGCCGGCTCCTTCGACTACCCCGAGCTGGACGAGCGCCAGGCGGCGGCGCTCTGCTACACGAGCGGCACCACCGGCCACCCCAAGGGCGTGCTCTACTCGCACCGCTCCATCAGCCTGCATTCCTCGATGACGCTGATGACCGAGGGCAACGGGCTCGCACGCGGCGATCGCGTGCTCGCCGTGGTGCCGATGTTCCACGCCAACGCGTGGGGTCTCCCCTACGGCGCCGCGCTCGCGGGCGCCGATCTGATCCTGCCCGATCGCTTCCTCGGCGCGGAACCGCTTGCGAAGCTGATCGCGGCCGAGCGCCCGACCCTGATGGGCTGCGTGCCGACGATCTTCCAGGACCTGCTCCGCTACGCGGACGAGCATCCCGATGTCGACCTCTCCTCGCTGAACAACGCCGCGTGCGGCGGCTCGGCGGTTCCCAAGCAGCTGATGAAGAACTTCGAGGAGCGACACGGGGTGCGGATGTACCAGGCCTGGGGCATGACCGAGACGAGCCCGGTCGCCACGTACTCGCGTCCCAACGAGAACGGCCCGCACGACGACTCCTACTGGGACGAGCGCGCCAAGCAGGGGCGACCGCTGCCCTGGGTCGAGCTGCGGCTCGTCGGCGACGACGGCGAGGTGCCGTGGGACGGGACCTCGACGGGCGAGATCGAGGTGCGCGGGCCGTGGATCGCCTCGCAGTACTTCCGCGACCCCGACCCGGACAAGTTCGACGACGGCTGGCTGCGCACCGGCGACATCGCCGCCGTCGACGAGAAGGGCTACGTGCAGATCACCGACCGCTCCAAGGACGTGATCAAGTCCGGCGGCGAGTGGATCTCGTCGGTCGAGCTCGAGAACGAGCTGATGGCCCACCCGCAGGTCGTGGAGGCGGCGGTGATCGCCAAGCCGGACGAGCGCTGGGCCGAGCGGCCGCTGTGCTGCGTGGTGCTGAGCAGCGATGGAGCGGCCAGCGCGGAGGACCTGGTCGAGCACCTGCGCACCCGCGTGGCGAAGTGGTGGCTGCCCGACGAGTTCGCCTTCGTGGAGGAGATCCCGAAGACCAGCGTGGGCAAGTTCGACAAGAAGGTCCTGCGCGGGCAGCTCGCCGAAGGCACCCTCGACGGTCGCGTCAAGGTGCCCTGACCCGTTTGGGTGACGTACGATCGCGGGAAATCGCGGGGTTATGAAGACCCGCCGACCGCGCGAACTGATAGACATTTCGCTGCAGGGAATGCAGGCCCACGCCGATACATGGCGAACCAGAGGCAGAAGCTAGCCGCTTGAATGGCTTCGACCCTCGCTAAAGCGGCCCTCGGGGAGGGCCGAAACCATCACAAAACCACCCAGACGGAGGTTGGCATGACTCGGACCGATGTCATGGCCTCGAGCAGGCCACGGACACCACACGCAGCGCGCAAGACGAGGCGGAAGCTGGTGAGCCTCCCGATCCTGCTGTTGACGGCCCTGGCGCTCCTCGCCCCGGGCTCGGCGTTCGCCGCCGAAGGCACCTCGGGCTACAACCAGGAACCGCCGAAACCGACGACGACGACGACCACGACGACGCCGCCGGCGACGACCACGCCGAGCACCGGCACGTCGCCGTCGAAAGAAGAAGGCACACCCGCGACGACCGCGGAAAAATCGCCTTCGCCGACGGAAAGCACCGCGGCCAAAGAAGAAGCCAAGACGCTTCCCTTCACGGGCTTCGACCTCCGCTGGAGCTTCGCGATCGGCCTCGTGCTGATGGCGGGCGGCTTCGCGATCGTCGGCGTCCAGCGCCGCCGCTCGAACGAGCGCTGACAGCAGCGCACAGAGCATCGCTTCAAGAGCCGCCGGCCATCGGGCCGGCGGCTCTTTTTTGTCCCCGCAGCGGAGTTTCGTGAAACAACTCTGGTAGCCTGAGCGCCAGTCAGTTTCATCACAAAACTCGAAAGGGGCTGGCGATGCCGGATCGCAAGGCGCGTACTCAGGGGCGTGAGGTCGTGATCGTCGAGGCGGCGAGGACGCCGATCGGTCGAGGGCACAGCGCGAAGGGGATCTACAGGGACGTCCACCCGAACGAGCTGCTCGGGACCGCTTACCGCTCGGTGATCGAGCGCGCAGGCATCGAGCCGGAGCTGGTCGAGGACGTCGTCGCGGGCTGCGTCTCCCAGGTCGGCGAGCAGTCGAACAACATCGCCCGCAACGCCTGGCTGCAGGCGGGCCTGCCGGTCGGCACTCCCGCGAGCACCGTCGACCGCCAGTGCGGCTCGGGCCAGCAGGCCGTGAGCTTCGCGGCGGGCCTGATCGCGGCGGGCATCCACGACGTGATGATCGGTGCCGGCGTCGAGCACATGGGCCACGTGCCGATGGGCTCGAACGTCGCGGACGAGAAGCTCGGCACCCCCTTCCCCGCCGAGCTGATGGAGCGCTACGAGCTGATCCCGCAGGGCCTGTCGGCCGAGCTGATCGCGAAGCAGTGGGAGATCCCCCGCTCCGAGCAGGACGAGCTCGGCCTGCGCTCCCACCAGCTCGCAGCCCGCGCCACGAGCGAGGGCCGCTTCGACCGGGAGATGATCCCGATGCAGATCGACGGCGAGACGGTGGCTGCCGACCAGGGCATCCGCTACGACACGAGCCTCGAGCAGCTCGCGGCGCTGAAGCCGGCGTTCAAGGAGGACGGGACGGTCACCGCGGGCAACAGCTCGCAGATCTCAGACGGCGCGGCCGCGGTGCTGCTGATGGCCCGCGAGAAGGCCGACGAGCTCGGGCTCGCGCCGCGCGCGCGGATCTTCGACGCGACGACCGTCGGCGTCGATCCCGTGATCATGCTCACCGGCCCGATCCCCGCGACGCAGCGGCTGCTCGACCGCAACGGCATGACGATCGACGACCTCGACCTGATCGAGATCAACGAGGCCTTCGCCTCGGTGGTGTGCGCGTGGCGGCGAGAGCTCCAGCCCGACATGGACAAGGTGAACGTCAACGGCGGCGCGCTCGCCCTCGGCCACCCGCTCGGCTCCTCGGGCGCGAGGCTGCTCACGACGCTGCTGCACGAGCTCGAGCGCAGCGACTCGGAGCTCGGGCTGGTCACGATGTGCACTGCCGGCGGCACCGGCACGGGGACGATCCTGCAGCGAGTCTGACGCCTCTCCCGCCTCCGTCACGCCGCGGGCGCGGCGGTCGGAGCCGGCTGACGTGCTCCGCTGGATCCTCTGGCGGCTGGTTGCCGCCGCGGCGGCGCTGCTCGCGCTCCGCTTCGCGGTCTCGCTCCTTCACGGCGAGATCGGCCACACCTTGCGAGCGCGCCCGGCTCCCCGGGTGACGCTGCCTCGGCCGCCGGCCGCTGTCGCGGCTATCTTCGCCCTCGCGCTCGCCGCGCTCGGGCTGTTGCCGGTGCGAGCGGTGGCCCGGCGCCGTCGGGTCTACGTGCGCCTGCGCGTGCTCCCCTACCGCACCGATCAAGCCGACGCGGACGCGCTCACGCGTATGTTCGCGGCGGTGCACGCCGCGGTCTCCGAACGCTGGTGGCGGCGGGCCGCCGGGGGCCAGCCCTCGGCCGCGTTCGAGGTCCACCTCTCGCGGGCACGCGGGTCGCTCGCTGTCACGTGCCTCGCGGGTCGGGCCGCGAGCGTCGAGACGGCGCTGCAGGTGGCGTATCCGAACGCCACCGTCACCCGCGAGCCGCTGGAGGACGCGCTCCCGCCGCTGCTGCTCCGGCTCCACAAGCACGCGAGCTTCATCCGGCGCACCGCGACCCCATCGCATTTCGAGCGGGAACCGCAGCCGCCGGTCGAGGCGCTGCTGCGAGCCATGGCGGCCGGCCGGACGCCCGCACGTGTGCAGCTCGCGCTGACGCCGGCGCCCGGCGCGATCGAACGGCTGGCGCGGGCTCTGTTCAGGCAGCGCGAGGCGGCGCTCGAGGAGCGCCGGTCGCTGATCGAGGAGGCGGAGCTGCGCGGCGGCCTGGAGCTCCAGCACCGCTGGCTGTTCTTCACGGACATCAGGGTCCTTGCGGGCGACCGCGCCGACTGCGAGCGGATCGCGGCCGCGCTGCGTTCGCGACGGGCCGAGAACCGGCTCGTCGAGCGCGGCAGGCCGTTCCGCCACGGGCGTCTCTTCGAGCGCCGCCTGAGGCGTGGCGAGGGCAACCCGCTGCCCGGCCCCCGCGGGCTGCTCGCGCCGGGTGAGCTCGCGGAGCTCTGGCAGCTGCCGAGCGTCGAGTTCGCTGCCGTGCCGCTGGCCCGCGCCGCGCTGCCGCCGGCGCCGGCGCCGCCGGAGGTGTGGCGCCCCGGCAGCGGCAGCCTGCGCGATGCGATCGGCCCGGTCTCGATCCATCTCGAGCTGCGGCGCCAGAACGTCGCCGTCCCGGGGACCGTCGACCAGGGCAAGTCGAGCTTCCTGGTCGCCACGGTCGCCGAGGATCTGCGCCGCGAGCGTTGCGCGGTGATCGTGCTCGACCCGAAGGGGGACGCGGCCGAGGCGGCGGTGAGCGCGGTGCCGCGGGAGCGCACGTGCACGCTCCTGGATCTCGCCGACCCGACCTGCGGGTTCAACCCGCTGCGCGTCGACGCGCCCGCCGACGTGATCGCCGACTACGTCGTCGGTGCGCTGAAGAACCTGTTCGACGAGGCCGACATCCGCGCCTCCTCGGATCGGTACCTGCGAAACGCGGTCATCGCGGTCCTGGCCCACGATCGCCGGAGCACGCTCTGGGACGCGGCCCGGCTGCTGTCGGTGGGAGAGGAGGGCTACGCCTACCGGCGGGCGGTCGGAGCCGCTGTCCGCTCGCTGCCCGAGCTCAAGGAGATCAGCACGTTCTTCACGAGCGAGCTGACGGCCCAGCTCGCCGACGCGAGGAGCGCGACCACCGCGAAGCTCGACGCGCCGGTGAACAAGCTCGCCCGGCTGCTGAACTCGCCCTCGATCAAGCGCGTGCTGCTCAACGACTCGCTGCGCGTGGACTTCGACCGTGTGATCGCGGACGGCGAGGTGCTGATCGTCAAGGGCGCGCTCGGATCGATGGGCGCCGGCAACACCTCGGTGCTGATGCAGCTGCTGGTGGGCATGCTCGACGCCGCGCTCGCACGCCAGCAGGACCTGGTGCCGGCGGAGGAGCGGATGGCCGTCGCGCTGAAGGTGGACGAGGCGCCGCTCGTGCTGAACCGCGGCTTCGCGGAGACGATCGCGCTCAAGCGCTCGGCCGGTCTGGAGACGGTGGCCTGCTGGCAGACGGACTCGCAGTGGACCGATCGCGAGGTCCGCGAGCAGCTCGACGCGCTGTTCGCACACCGCGTCTGCTTCGCGACCGCCTCGACGCGCGATGCGCGCGCGTCGGCCGAGCTGGCGATGGCGCAATTCTCCGACACCGTGCGTCCGGGCATCGCGCGCCTGTCGGCGCTCGGCCACCCCGACGTGCGCCTGCGTCTCCCCCGCCACCGCGCGATCGCGAGCTGGGTCACGCCCGCGGGCCGCGCGGCGGCCTTCGTCGCCGAGACGTTGCCGATGCGAGTCGACCGCGACCGGATCGCCGAGCAGGCAGCCGAACAGACCGCGCGCGGCGCGCGCCGGCTCGCCGACATGCGCCAGCCGCATTGGGAGGACGCGGCCGAGCGAGCGCCAACCAGGCCACCGAGCGGGGCCGGCGGTGACCCGCCGGAGCGAGCAGAGACCGCCGCGCCGCCGGAAGCCTCCCCTCCCCTCCTCCCCTCCATCCCGGCGCCCTCCTTTCGCGAGCTGCTCGATCTCGATCGCGCGCGGTCCGCCCGCGCCGTGCCACGCGCCGGTCCCCCGGTCGCGATCGAGCTCGATGCGATGGACGTCGAGATCATGAGGCTGCTGTCGGCTTTCGAGCACCTGCTGAGCAGCCAGCTACACAGGCGCGTCGCGCCCGGCCGGGCGGCGACCACGGTCCAGCGACGGCTGAAGCGGCTGGCCGACGGCGCGCTGATCGAGCGGCGGCAGTTCCACCGCCGTGACGGCGGCGGCGTCCCGATGTGCTGCTCGCTGGCGCCGGCGGGCCGCGCCGCGCTCGAAGCGCGCGGCGTCGTCCTCGACGCGAGCGCGGGTGGCTCCGCCGCCGGCCTGCGCCAGATCCGCCACGAGCTTCATGCCGCGGGATGGGCGCTGGCGTTCGGCGGGCTGCACGGCGGCGGCGCCTCGCTCCGGGGCCGCGCCGGCTCGGTGCTCGCGCCGCCGCGCTCGCCTGCCGGCCCGGGGCGCCCGCTGCTCCCGTCCGAGCTGCGTCTTCCTGGTGGGCGCGTCCCCCACGACTTCCTGAAGACGGTCGGCCGCGAGCGCGTCGAGGCCGAACGCTTCGAGACCCTCCGGCCGGACGCGACGGTCTGCCTGCGGCTGGGAGGCGACGAGCGCCTCGACGTCCTCGTCGAGCGTGACGCCCGCGCCGGCCAGCCGGGATGGACGGCGAAGCTCGAGCGCTACGACCACTTCCTGGCGGGATGGAGCGCGCACACCGCCCGCTACAGCAGCGGCGTCGCCGCGGTCGTCGTCTTCCTGTGCCGCGATCGCGCACGGGCGCGGGAGGCCGCGCGCCGGGCCGACCACGTCCTTCGCGCGTGCCGGGCGTACGCGGGCGACTACCCACAGAACTGGGACTACCTCGGGCGCGCGGTGGCGTTCGCCTGCGAGCGTGACGTCCACGAGGGCGAGCTCCTCGCCTGGCGCGCACCGGCGCTGCCGCCCGATGTGCGCGCCTCGCTCTCGGGCGGCGAGCCGTCCGCCGCCGAGGGACGTGCGGTCCGCGTCAGCCTGCCCGCGCCGGCCCCGTGACGGTCAGGCAGATGCCGTCGCCGGCTGCTGGGGCGAGCCGCAGAAGGCGCAGCGCTTCGCAAGCTGCGGGATCTCGCTCAGGCATTCGGTGCAGGGGTGCGTTTCGGAGTCCACATCGGGCTGGGTCTTGCGCCTGCGCATCACCGCGTTGACCGGCAGGATGACGAAGAAGAACACCGCGGTGGCGACCGAGACGAACGTGATCAGCGCGTTGAGGAACGACCCGTAGCGGAACACGCTGCCGTTGATCGTGAAGGTGAGATTGGAGAAGTCGTGCTTACCGAAGATCGCGGCGATGACCGGCGTCACGAGGTCGACGACGAGCGCGGTGACGACCGCGGTGAAGGCGGTGCCGACGACGACGGCGACGGCCAGGTCGACGACGTTCCCGCGCAGGAGGAAGGACCTGAATTCCTTGAGCACCGAGCCAACTCGCATCCCTGAGATAGCTTCGTGGAAAACGGGCCACGACCTCCCCGGAGCGGTGTATGTTCCGCTCGATGGGCGCGCCGCGCCCGACAGCTATTGAAGGGGGAACGAGATGGGGGTCTCGAGCAGGCTGAAACGGCGCCGCGTGTCGCGCGGGCGTCTCGTCATCTTCGTCGTGGTGATGCTCGCCGGCGCGCTCGGCACCTCCGCCGCAAGCGCCGCGACCGTGCCCACGTTCCCGCCGGTCCCGGAAATCCACGTCCACCTTCCCAAACCGTCCGAGCGGGCGACGTTCAACGTCGTGGTCGAAGGCAAGGCGACCTCGAAACTGACCTCGCAGCTCTCGGGCGAAACGGGGACGTGCCTCTACACGGAGGACGGGACCGTCGAAGACGTGACCACCTACCTGCGCGGCAAAGGCGCGAAGATGGAGTTCGACCGCTTCGGCAAAGAGGTGCTCATCCATCGCAGCGGCCGCGAGACGGACTCGACGCTGGCCGTCGTCGTCTCGACCGTTCGCACCGCGACCGGCCATTCGAGCGCGGTGCCCTCGCGCCCCGGGCTCCCGTGCACGGTCCCCGCCGTCGACCTCTCGAAGACGAAGGACTGCGGCGAGACCAAAGACGAATCCACGAAGATGAACATGACCTTCGAGCCGCCGGCGCTGCGCCTGAACATCACGCCCGGGAGCGGCTTGACTGGTGGTTTCGAAGACAAATGCGGCGAGGACGGACAGACCGGGCTTCAGAGCGAGTTCGAGTTCGCGTGGCCGACACCGCCGAGGCTCGAATTCGGCCATCTCACGTTCAAGGAAGTGTTCTCGAAGCGCAAGGCGCTGGCGGTCAAGCTCGTCTCCTCGGACGTCCACAAACCCAAGACCTCGCACCGCGAAGAAAAGCACGGCACGATCAACGGCACCCTCGACGAGGAAGCGTTCAACGAAGCGACCGTGCGGCTGGTGCGGGAGAAGAGC
>CAWGBB010000012.1:0-49329 GCA_963820745.1 uncultured Solirubrobacteraceae bacterium
AGATGATGTCACTACGTATCCTTATATGCCCCGGCCCACCTGACGCATGACATGCGTGGTTCGAAGCGGGGGCTTTACGCCTCACCCCACGCGCTATCTGAGGGCAGACGAAGAAGAGAGGAATTGTCTCGGGATGAGGCGCCGCAAGGGCGGCAGCTACGCGCGATCGCGAGCAATCGATGTAGCCGGAACATGGAGACAGCGCGCCGTCATGTCAAGCAAAGAAGCGTCAACAAGCGTTAAGGATCGAGGAATCTCAATGGTTTCACCCCCAGCAACGGGGACCTGTCAGGAAAATTTACCTAGCCGGCTTTCCGCCTGCGCAAGGGATAGCGAGCGCTATCGTACAGCGCGCGGATGCCGAAGCCGTCGAATCGCTCCTCGTTAACTTCGAGCGTGCTGCCGAGCAGCAGCTCCGGCGGCAGCACCTCCACGGCATATTTGATTGCCTCGGCGGCACTCTTGAAGCGCGTATAGCGCATCGGCCGCTTGCCGGTCTTGCTCGAGCTTGCGTAAAGCTCAGCGGGAGCTTTGTAATTGAACGCGCTCACCCCGCTATTAAAGCATGGAGCGCCGGGTCAAGGCCAGCCTTGGCCAGCGCTGCGGGAACCGAGGGCGGCGAATAGGCTAATGCTTCCTTGCGCCGGAGGGTTGTCGGTTCCGCCAATCGTTGTCAGGCTGACCCTCCGACAAAGCGCAAGCTCGTTCTGTCCGAGGGTCGTTTAATGCCGCATGTGCCTCCTCTCGTTTCGACCCTTGCCATCGGTCTCGGGCTCGCCTTCAGCCTCGGTGTGCTGGCGCATCGGCTCAAGCTCCCGCCGCTCGTGGGCTATCTGATCGCCGGCATCCTCATCGGCCCGTTCACGCCGGGCTACGTTGCCGACCAGAACATCGCCAATCAGCTGGCCGAGGTCGGCGTCATTCTGCTGATGTTCGGCGTCGGGCTCCATTTCTCGCTCGAGGACCTCCTATCGGTTCGCGCCATCGCTCTTCCGGGCGCGCTCGCCCAGGCCCTTGTCGCCACACCCCTCGGCATAGCGGTCGGCTGGTGGCTCGACTGGACTTCTCGGCGGCGGCCTTGTCTTTGGCGTGGCCCTCTCGGTCGCGAGCACGGTCGTGCTGCTTCGCCTCCTGCAAGAGCGCCGCCTGGTCGAGACGGAGCGCGGGCGCATCACCGTTGGTTGGCTGGTGGTGCAGGACCTCGCCATGGTCATCGTGCTCGTGCTTCTGCCGGGACTCGCGGGCCTGTTTCGCGGCGCCGGCATCGAGCCCGATCTCGCCGAGGTGCTGCTCGAGGTTGGCATCGTTCTCGCCAAGTTCGCCGTCTTCGTCGCCGTCATGCTTCTGATCGGCAAGAAGCTGATCCCGGCGATCCTGCATCATGTCGCCCATACCGGGAGCCGCGAGCTGTTCCGCCTTGCCGTGCTCGCCATCGCGCTTTGCGTGGCCTACGTGGCGGCGGCTCTGTTCGGCATCTCGCTCGCGCTCGGTTCCTTCTTTGCCGGCATGACGCTGAGCGAGTCGCGGCTCTCCCAGCAGGCGGCGACTGAATCGCTTCCCTTGCGCGACGCCTTCGCCGTGCTGTTCTTCGTCTCGGTCGGGATGCTGTTCAACCCTGCCATCGTGGTCGAGGCGCCGTTGGCGCTGCTCGCCACCGTTCTCATCATCCTCATCGCCAAGTCGATCGCCGCCTATCTCGTCGTTCGCCTCTACGACCATTCCTCCGCCACGGCGCTGATCATCGCTGCCTCTCTCGCCCAGATCGGCGAGTTCTCCTTCATCCTGGCGGGGCTCGGCTTGAGCCTGAAGCTTCTTCCCGAGGAGGGGCGCGATCTCATTCTCGCCGGCGCCATCATCACCATCCTGATCAATCCTCTGTTGTTTGCTGGCCTCGACGTGATCCTCGCTAGGCGCGAAAAGCCCGAAGCGGCTGAGAAGGCGGAGGTAGAGCCAGAGGCGGCGCGCGAGCCGATCAGGCCCACGACCCTCAAGGACCATGTGGTGCTGATCGGCCATGGAAGGGTGGGCAGTTTCATCAGCGGCGTTTTGCGCGAGCGCTCGACCCCGCTCTTCGTCATCGAGGACGACGACGACATGGTGGACGATCTGAAGGCTGAAGGGGTCGAGGCGCTGTCCGGCAATGCTGCCGACCCTGAAATCCTCGCCGCAGCCAATCTCGGCAGAGCGCGGTGCCTGCTCGTCGCCATCCCCGACGCCTTCGAAGGCGGTCAGGTGGTGCAGCAGGCGCGCGCCATCAGCGCCGAGCTGCCCATCATCGCCCGCGCCCATTCGGAAGCCGAGATCGAGCATCTCCTGAAGCACGGCGCAAGTCTCGTAATCATGGGCGAGCACGAGATCGCCAAGGCGATGATCGACAACATCGATCAGGGCGGCTCGACGACTGCGCCTACAGCATCGACTTGATGTCGGCCGAGAAGGTCGGATAGGCGAAGATGAAGTCGCGGATCTCGCTCGCCTTGATCCCATGCTTCATGGCGAGCCCGAAGATGTTGATCAGCTCCTCGCCGGCATGACCGACGAAATGGGCGCCGACGACCGCGTCACTTTCCTCATCGACGATGATCTTCGACCAGGCGACCGTTTCGGCAAATTGCCGCGTCGAGAACCAATATTCCATGTCGTTGACCTGGACGCGCGTCTTCAGCCCCTTCTCCTTGGCCTTGGCCTCTGACAGGCCGACGGTGGCAAGCGCGGGCACGGTATAGACGGCGGTCGGAAGGCTGGAATAATCCGGCTTGTACTTAGGCCCCTCGACGATATTACGCCCCACCAGCCGCCCCTCGTAGGTTGCGATCGGCGAAAGCTGCGGCGGCCCCGACAGCACATCGCCGCAAAGATAGACCGACGGGTTTGACGTCGAGCGCATGGTCGCATCGACCGTGATGCGGAATCCCTCATGAGCGACGTTTCCCGCATCGAGATCGAGCTCAGCCACATTGGCGATGCGGCCGGCGCCGTTCACCACCCGGTCACTCTTGACGCTCATCTCCTTGCCACCGACCTCGAACACGGTGCGCAGGCGCTTGTTCGTCTTTTCCACGCGTTTCACCTTGACGCCGGTATGGATGTCGATGCCGATCCGCTCACTCTCCTTCCGCACTTGCTCCACTGCGTCTGAGTCGAGCGCGGGCAAGAGCTGCGGCAGCACTTCGAGGATGGTCACCTTGGCGCCGGCGCGCGCATAGACATGGCCGAACTCGAGCGCAATCACCCCGCCGCCGATGAACACCACGCCGTCCGGCAGCTTTCGTTCGCTGAGCACTTCGTCTGAGGTGATCATCAGCTCCGCGCCCGGGATCGGCAGGGGTCTCGGCGTAGAGCCTGTTGCAATCACGATGGTCTTCGCCTCGAGAGTCCTCCCGCCCGCTTCGACTGTGTTGGTACCTCTGAACTTTGCCGGTGCGCGGATCAGCTCGACGCCACGGCCTTGCAGCGTCTCTTCGAGGGAATCCGGAATGCCCTCGATCATCTCCTTCTCGCGGTCGATCAGCGCCGCCCAATCGAGCTTGGGCTTGCCCACTTTGATGCGATGGACATGGGCTTGGCCGATCTCGTGCAGAGCATGCGCCGCGGCGACGAGCACTTTCTTCGGCGTGCAGCCGCGATTGGGGCACGTGCCGCCGAGGTCGCGCTCCTCGATCATGGCGACCTTCAAGCCCGCTTTTCGCGTCGGCACGGTGACGCCGAACGCGGCATTGCCGCCGCCGATGATCACCACGTCATAGGCTTCGCCTGCCATCTTGCTCGCCTCTCAATATCTCAGCGCGCCGATTGTCGGGGCAGGGGAGGGGGAAAAGCCAAACACAAAGGGGAGAGCGGGCGTGAAAGCGACGTGATGAGGCGGCAGGCTATCGCGAACAAGAGCCGGCATTGCGCGCTGCCCTTGATGTGACCCGTCCACTCACCATATGCGCGCGCGAAGGAGATTGAAAGCCGATGACCAGTCGCGTTGAGATTTTCCCGCCTGGCACGAAGATCCCGGGCGAGAGCGCCGTGGAGTTCCTCAGCGGGCTTGCGTCGCGCATGAGCCACGAGGAGCGGCTCGAGCAGGTTCGCTGGCTCGCCGGCCTGATGGACGATCGCTACGTCGTGCCGGGCACGCGGGTTCGCTTCGGCTGGGACTCGATCCTTGGCCTCTTCCCCGGTCTCGGCGATGCGCTGACCAGCATCATCTCGTTGCTGATCGTGCATCACGCTTGGCAGATAGGGGCATCGCCTTTCACGCTCGCGCGCATGATCGGCAACGTCGCCGCCGATTTCCTGCTCGGCTCGATTCCCTTCGTCGGCGATCTTTTCGACGTTGCTTTCAAGGCCAACCGGAGAAACGCGCGGCTGCTCGAGCAGCATCTTAAGCGTCAGAACAATAAAGCGAAACATCGCTTCGGGAACTAGTATCGGGCGAGTTGCGTTTTTGCCGGTATCAACAGTCTCGACGGGGTACCAACCATGCGCAAGACTGCTCTGATTGCAGCCCTTTCTCTCGTTCCCTCCTGCGTCGCCGTTGCCGCCTTCGGCGCGGCCCCATTCACGGCCGCGTTCGCCGCCGAGGAGGCCAAGACCGACATGGTCGGGCCGTGGGAGATCGAAGCCACGTTCAAGGGCGACAAATTCGACCGCTGCTCGATCACGCGCAAGCTCGACGATGACATCGTTGCGAGCTTCGTGAAGACCGGCGATGGATTGACGCTTGAGCTCTCCTCGCCGAATTGGAAGCTCGACCGCGGCAAGCTTTATCCCGTGAAGATGACGCTCGGACCGGCGAGCTTCGACGAGCAGGTCGCCGCCGAAGCGAGTTCCGTCTCCTTCGACGTCAAGGACGAGAAATTCACCTCCGCGCTCCGTAGCGCGAGCGCGCTCAATGTCGTCGGCGCCGGCGCCACCATTCGCGTACCTCTCGACAAGAGCACCGCCGCCTTCGATCGGCTCGATCAATGCGTGACCAAGAACGAGAGGGCGGTCGAAACAAACCCTTTTGTGGCGCCGGCACGCCGGCCGTGAAGGCGGGCGTGCCGGAGGGCAAAGCCCCTGGCTGCACCGAGACGAAGGCCGATGACGGCAAAAAGTCCACGGCGGATGCCGGGACAATCGAGGATTCGAAGCCTGACGCCGCGACCAAGACTGCCGCTGTCACCCCGCAGAAGCCGGTCAAATCCAAGACCGCGCGATCACGCCTTCGACGGTCTTGGTTTGGAAAGGCTGATCTTCTGTCGGTCCTTGGCCGATGAAGGCCTTGATCGTAGCCCGGAAACGGAAAACGTAGCCGCCCGTATCGGTCTCCTCGCTCCAAACATCTGTCGTGGTCTCTGACCTTGCCCTGAAGCCTTGGTCCGGGCGCTCGAAGATCGTGGTCGAGGAGGTGAAGCCTTTGAGCGACAGAGGCTCGCCGATCACCATCTCGAAATTCTCCTCGGCGACCTGATCGACCCACAGCCCCTGGAGCGGGCCGCCATATTGGTATTTGCCGCTGTCGAACACCTTCCGCGTCAGCATGCCGGGCTTGCCGTTGATCGTCTCTGGGGAGGCCTTGCGCGTCGTTTCTGCCGGCCGTGCCTCGGCGAGTATGGGGAGATAATCGTCGGGATTGACGTAGATTCCGGCCGACTTCTTCGGCAGCAACGCCTCGGCCTTCTTGTCTTCTTCTCGCGCTCCGCGCCCCGGCAGCGTAATCGCGCTCGCAGCTCCTCCTTCGCTTTCGCCCGTATGCAGCGTGACGGTCACCGCTTCCGGCAACTCCCACAAGGTCGGATAGAAGGAGGGCGACAGCGCGAGCCTGATGCGCCAGCCCTTCTTGAAGCTGTGACCCATGAGGTTGAGGGTCACGCGAAAGGTGAAGAGCTCGCCAGACACGACGCGCTCGGGCGAAGCGAGGTCGCCGCCGCGATCGGCGAGGTTGCAGAAGCGATAGCACACGAGATGCGAGGCTCCCGTTCTGGGGCTCACCTCGTTCAGCCTGATGGCGAGCGCGGCGATCGGCCGGTCGGCGGATAGCGTGAGCGTCACGACGGGCGCGCCGAACACGTCGAGATCCTCGCGCAGAGGGTCGCTGTCGAAATAGAGCGACTGCTTGTCGAACGGCGCTTGATTGCCGGGGAGATCGTCATTGCCGCATTCGCCCCATGAGCTCGTCTCCAGCATCTCGGTGTCGAGCACCGGCTTGCCCGAGCTCTTCAGCGTCGAGTGGGATGATGGCTTCTTGCCCAGCCGCTTATTCGGCCGGAGATAGAGCACCGTCTCCTTCACCCGCTGCTGCCAGAAGCCGTCCTCGGCCACCCATTTCCCGGCTTCGTCGTCGCAGGTCGACTTGCTCGGCTCCTTAGAGGCGCCGAGCCACACCGGAAGCTGCGGCCATTGCCCTTCAGGCGGCGGCGTCTTCCCCTTGAGCCATCGGTCCCACCAATAGACGAGGATGTAGTTCAGCCAATCGACGCGCGGCCCCGGATAACCGTTGAACGGATATTTGTGGCCCCAGGCACCGATCAGTCCGGCAACGGGTTTGCCGAGCTCGGTAAGCCCGGTGACCACATGTTCCACCGGGTTCTTGTAGCCGTCCTGCCAGCCCGACATGATGAAGACCGGCACGCCGACATCGCCATAATGGCCGCGCACGGCCGTCGCGCTCCAATAATCGTCGCGCGCCTGATGCCCGGCCCATTGCTTGAACCAGAAATCGGCGTTGTCGATGCGTTCCTTCCACATCTCCTTCCACGCATCGCCGACAACGGCGGGATCGGGCGGTTGCGCCATCCAGCCCCACATCGAGGATGGCCAGCTGATGTTGTCGAACATCATCGCGCCGCCCATGTAGTGGACGTCGTCGTTGTAGCGATCGTCCGAGCCGTCGCAGACGACGACCGCCTTGAGCGCTGGCGGCCGGTCCTTGCGCGCGGCGAGCATCAGCGAGTTGATGGCGCTCCACGATTTCCCCATCATGCCCACATTGCCGTCGCACGCGGGGTGCGAAGCGATCTGATTGATCACCTGGATGCAGGAGAGAAGCTCCTCCTCGCTGTATTCGTCGGTGAGCACGCCTTCCGAGTCGCCGGAGCCCGGCAAGTCCACGCGGAAGCAGAGATAGTCGTTATAGGCGAACCAGGGATACATCTTGGCGTCGCCGATCATGGTGCCGTCGCGCCGCCGATAAGGATTGAACTCGACGATGGCTGGGCATTTGATGCCCGCCTTCGCGGTCTCGGCGTTGTACCAGAAATGCCCTGCGAGCCTGATCGGCTCCTTGTCGGGAAAAGTCACCTCGAAGAACACATTCTCGGGGTCGGGAACCTTGTCGCGCACCTTGAGGAAGGCATGCTCCTCAGCCTCGGCATCCTGCGTGAGCGGGCCGAGGCTGGGTAATGCAAGCGCGAGCGGAAACGCGGCGCCAAGCTTGAGCGCGTCGCGGCGTGACAGATAGGGGGTCTTGGGGGAGGACGTGGCCGATCCGCGGGCTTAGGTGAGGGGAGCGAACTATGCCACCTCGCCCGTAAGCCCCGCCAGCCTCTTGGGGGGTGTGTCCACGATCAAAATCATCGAGCAAACGTCGTTAATCGCTCGCGGGCAACGACCGCTCAAGCTTGAACTGGCAGCGCGATATGCCGGCGGACTTCGGCAATCAGACTGCCGGGATCGATCCGCTTTGCGATGAAGGCCGCGGCTTGGCCCCGGCCGATCAGGTCTCTGTTGATCGCGTGCTCGAGGCCCCTTTCGAGCGGCTTCGCGGTATAGACGACGACGGGAATATGCTGCGTCGAACGTGTGCTCTTGATGCGGCTAAGCAGGTAATTGCCGCTGCCCTTCGCCATGTCGTAATTGGTGACGACGAGATCGGGCTGGCTCTTGAGCGCGATCAGGAATCCTTCCATGCCGTTCGAGCCTCTGATGACCTCGACCGGATATTTCTGCAATCCCTGCGTCAGGACCTTCAGCCTCTCCGGATCGTCGTCGACCAGAAGAATGCGCGGGTGGCTCGTCTGCTGCACGACGGGCTCGGCCTTGGGGTCCGACCGCGTGTTCCTCAGAATCTCGAAGATGAGCGGCTCGAGGTCGTTCCAGGTATCCTCGCTCTTATGGACATAGTAGGCGTGAAGGTCCTTGCAGCGCTGGATCGCTTCGTCATCTGACCGCCCGGTCAGCACGATGACCGGGACCGGAGCGAATTTCCGATCTGACAGCCGCTCCATCACCCTGAAGCCCTCGACGTCGGGCAGATTGAGGTCGAGGATCAGGAGGTCCGGCTTTGCCTTGCCGACCTTGAGCACCGCCTTGAGTCCGTCATAGGCGGTTTCCACCCGCATGCCGAGATGCCGGCACCTAAGCTCGAGATATTCCACGATGATCGGATCGTCGTCGGCGATGACGACGGACTTTCCCTCGAGGCTCGGCCTGCTGTGCGCCGCCGACAACGTGCTGCTGTCTGGCTGCTTTTGACGAACTGCTTGAGGATGAAGCCGATCGGACACGGGTGTTCGCTCTGACTATGGCGTTGAGAAGCCGCAGTCGGAGCATATGAGCCAAATCCTAACGGGTTCCTTAGAGGAGCGTTAACTAAGCGCTAGCCTTTGCCAGAGCGTCGGCCTCGTCGTCGGTGAACACGCGGCTCCGCGTCAGGAAGCGCACCCCTTCCGGCGCCTCGAGCGAGAAGCCAGAGCCGCGGCCCGGCACCACGTCGATGATGAGCTGGGTGTGCTTCCAATAGTCGAACTGGTCGGCGTCCATATAGACCGGGCAGCCGCCGATCTCGCCGAGATAGACGTCGTTGCCGCCGACGCGGAACTCGCCCTTCGGGTAGCACATCGGCGCCGAGCCATCGCAGCAGCCGCCGGACTGGTGGAACATCAGCGGCCCGTGCACGCGGCTTCAGCCGCTCGATCAACTCGAGCGTCGCGTCGGTAGCGAGCACTCTCTCAACCATGCGGTTTCCATGCACTTTGTCACCGCCCGGCTTGACCGGGCGACCCAGAAACTCCGGCAGAAGCTGGTCTGCTCTGCCGGGGCTACTGGATTCCCGCTTTCGCGAGAGTGACGCCGATCTTTCGTGCGCTCTCCTAGAAGAAGCCCATCGCCTTCGGGCTATAGCTCACCAGCACGTTCTTGGTCTGCTGGTAATGGTCGAGCATCATCTTGTGCGTCTCGCGCCCGATGCCCGACTTCTTATAGCCGCCGAACGCCGCATGCGCCGGGATAGAGGTGGTAGCAATTGGTCCACACCCGCCCCGCCTGGATGCCGCGGCCCATGCGATAGGCGCAATTGATGTCGCGCGTCCACACGCCGGAGCCGAGCCCGTACAGCGTGTCGTTGGCGATCGCAAGGCGCCTCGTCCTCGTCGTCGAAGGGCGTGACCGACAGCACGGGGCCGAAGATCTCCTCCTGGAAGATGCGCATCTTGTTGTTGCCCTCGAACACCGTGGGCTCCATGTAATAGCCCTCGGCGAGCTCGCCGTTGAGCTTGGCCCGTCCGCCGCCGGTGAGCAGCTTGGCGCCCTCCTTCTTGCCGATGTCGACATAGGAGAGGATCTTCTCCAGTTGATCGTTGGAGGCCTGCGCGCCGATCATCGTATCGGCCTCGAGCGGATTGCCCTGCTTGATCTTCTTCACCCGCGCGATCGCCTTCTCCATGAACTTGTCGTAGATCGAGCGCTGTACCAGAGCGCGCGACGGGCAGGTGCAGACCTCGCCCTGGTTCAGCGCGAACATGGCGAAACCTTCGAGCGCCTTGTCGAAGAAGTCGTCGTCCTTCGCCATCACGTCGGCGAAGAAGATGTTGGGCGACTTGCCGCCGAGCTCGAGCGTGACCGGGATCAGGTTCTCCGCCGCATATTGCATGATGAGCCGGCCCGTCGTCGTCTCGCCGGTGAACGCCACCTTGGCGATGCGCTTGTTCTGGGCGAGCGGCTTGCCGGCCTCGACGCCAAAGCCGTTGACCACGTTGAGCACGCCGGGCGGCAGGAGATCGCCGACGAGGTCCATCATCACCATGATCGACATCGGCGTCTGCTCGGCGGGCTTCAGCACCACGCAATTACCGGCGGCGAGCGCCGGCGCGAGCTTCCACGTCGCCATCAGGATCGGGAAGTTCCACGGGATGATCTGCGCCACGACGCCGAGCGGCTCGTGATAGTGATAGGCGATGGTGTCGTGATCGATCTCGCCGAGCGTGCCTTCCTGGGCGCGCACGCAAGCCGCGAAATAGCGGAAATGATCGATGGCGAGGGGAATGTCGGCGAAGCTCGTCTCGCGGATCGGCTTGCCGTTGTCGATGGTCTCGACCGCCGCCAGCACCGACAAATTCTCCTGCATGCGGTCGGCGATCTTGTTGAGGATCTCGGCGCGCTTGGCGGGCGCCATATTGGCCCAGCCGTCCTTGGCCTTATGCGCCGCATCGAGCGCAAGCTCGATGTCCGCCGCCTGCGAACGGGCGATCTGGCACACCGGCTTGCCGGTGATTGGGCTGATATTGTCGAAATACTGGCCGTCCACCGGCGCCACCCACTTGCCGCCGATGTAATTGTCGTAACGTGACCTGAGGGCCACGCGTGCATTCAGAGTCTCGATGACCTGATGAAGCATTGTTTTCTCCCTTGGACAAAAGCCGCTTTATGATTTTTCTGGGCCGATCCTGAGCCCCCACCTTGACCCGCGTCAAGGGGAACCTAAGAGTTGCGCTGTTAGGCGTGGGGCTGAAGCGGGAACGCGGGCGCCGGCAAGGCGTTCGGCCAATAAGTCAGCGGCTCTGGAGGAGGAGTATGGCAGCTCAAAGAGGGCTAAATCCGGTGCTCGCCTTCGTGCTCGGGGCGGTGGTGGTCGGCTTGATCGTTGCGGGCTACGTCTATTATCAGCGCACGCACCGCGACGTGGTGAGGATCGACGTTCCCGGCTTCCAGGGCGAGATCTCCAAGGACAAGGGCGTCGACATCCAAGTCGGCAAGGACCGCTAGTCTTGCCGGCGTCCGGGGAAGCGCCGTAGCTCACAAATGGAGAGAATGTAACTGAAGCGAACGTAACGGTTGTGCTAGGGTCCGGCCCGCACGCAACCTGCCCGGTGCCTCTCTATGCGTCTTGTCGTGCTGTGCCTGCCTCTGTGCGTCCTCGCCATCCAACCGGCTCTTGCTCAAACCGCGAACGGCATCACCGAGAACGAGAACCGACGGCTGCACCAGGCGCTCCAGCCTTTCGTCGTGCCGCCGGACCTGCCCCATGTCGAGCTCTCCTCCGATGCTCCGGTCGGTAACAACATCGATGACCGCGACGGCGACGGGCTGACCAACGCGGTTGAGAAGCGGCTCGGCACCGACCCTAACAACCCCGATACCGACGGCGATGGCCTTCTCGATGGCTGGGAAGTTCACGGCGTGAACGGCATCGATCTGCCGGGCAAGGGCGCCTCTCCGCTGCACAAGGATATTTTCGTCGAGATGGACTATATGCGCCGCGACAGCGCCGCTAACGGTCTTGGTCCGAACGACGCCGTCCTTGCCGCCATCGAGGAGATCTTCGTCAACGCGCCGGTGGCCAATCCCGACGGTCGCGACGGGATCAATCTCCATCTCGAGCCTGGCAACGAAGTACCTTACGACGAGGTCATCGACAGCGAGGACGAGTTCGCCACGATCAAAGCCGTGAACTTCGACAGGCGCCGCGCTCCCGTCTATCACTACATGATTTGGGGCAACCGCTATTGGGACGACGATTCAAGCGGATACTCGTTCGAAGTCCCGGGATCTGACTTCGTCGTGACGCTTGGCGGCTGGAATGACGGTAACGGTGGAACCGACGGCGAGAAGATCGGGACGTTCGCACACGAGCTTGGCCACAATCTCGGTCTGAAGCACGGGGGCTCGGACATCGTCAACTTCAAGCCGAACCATCTCAGCATCATGAACTATTTCTTCCAGATCGACGGCGTGTTGCGCGACGGCAAGCGCGTCTACGACTATCAACGCTTTGCTCTGCCGGCGCTGAACGAACATAAGCTCCGCGAAGGCAAGGGATTGGGCAGAAGCGCCAAGCTCCGCGGCTACACCACCGCCTATTGGTTGACCCATGACAAGGCTCAGCCGGTGCCGGGCGGCGGCGCTATCGATTGGGACCACAATGGTCGCATCGACTCGCCCCCCCGTCGCCGCGACATCAACGACGATGGGGAAATCGGCGAGCTGGCTGGCACGCCCAATGAATGGTCGATCCTCGTCTTTACTGGCGGCACGATTGGGAAGAGGCAAGACGTCACCACGCTGTTGAATGTGGCGCGGTCGCAGTACCGGCGCATGACGGGTCCCGAGCTGTCGCCGGACATGCAGCGCAAGATCAGCCAGAGCGTCGCCCAACCTTAAGGGATGAGCACTGCGGCGCCGGTCAGCTCGCCTTCACGCAGGCGCTGGAGCGCCTCGTTGGCTGAGGTGAGCGGCATCGGCACGACCGTCGTCTTGACCGGAATCTTGGGCGCGAGTGCGAGGAACTCACGCGCGTCGTCGCGCGTCAGATTGGCAACCGAGCGAACGACGCGCTCCTCCCACAGGATCTCGTAAGGGAAGCCCGGGATGTCGCTCATATGGATGCCGCCACACACGACCACGCCGCCTTTGCGCACGGCCCGAAGCGCCGCTGGCACAAGCGCCCCGACAGGGGCGAAGATGATGGCGGCATCGAGCGGCTCAGGCGGCATCTCGTCCGAACCACCGACCCACGCAGCGCCAAGCTCGCGCGCAAAGTCTTGTGCCTTGGCATCGCCGGCCCTCGTGAAGGCATAGACCTCGCGCCCCTCGTGGCGCGCGACCTGCGCCACGATATGGGCAGCCGCGCCGAAGCCATAAATGCCGAGGCGCTTGCCTGGTCCGGCAAGCTTGAGCGAGCGGTAGCCGATCAGCCCGGCGCAAAGGAGCGGCGCAGCCTCCGCGTCGCTATAGCCGCCGGGGATCGGAAACACGTAGCGCGCGTCCGCCACCGTGTATTGGGCATAGCCGCCGTCGATCTGATAGCCGGTGAAGAGTGGGTGATCGCAGAGATTCTCAGCTCCTTCGCGGCAGTAAGAGCAGGTGCCGTCGGTGTAGCCGAGCCACGGCACGCCGACGCGCTCGCCGATGGTGAAGCCTTCGACGCCGTCGCCGAGCGCCTCGACATGACCCACGATCTCATGGCCAAGAACGAGCGGCAGCTTGGGATGTTCGAAGCTCGCCGTCGAAGACGTGCAGGTCGGTGCGGCACACCCCGCACGCCGCGACCTTGATCAGCACCTGATGCGGCCCTGGCTTGGGCACCGGCAATTCCGCTGCACGAAGCGGCTCGCCCGCGCGCTCCAGCACCATCGCCTGCATCGTTGACGGCAAACTCATCCCGCAGCCTTGGCGGCTTCGAGGCGTTGCGCGCGCTCCCGCAAGGTATCCTCGATGCGTTTCAGCCAGCCCGTATCCTCGCTGCGGCCCTCGCGCATCTCGCGGATCAGGCTCACGTTTCGCGCCGTCGTCTCGAGCTCCCACGAGGCGCGGGCGACGGAAAGCGCCTCGCCGAGCTTCTCCTCGGCATCGTCTTCATCGCGCGCGAGCACGGCAAGCTCGAGCAGCGTCGCGTGGTCCCAATAGTCCGGCGCACGCGCCGCCTTGCGCGCGGCCGAGTAGCGCACCACGGGAAGGATCTCGGCCTGGCGCGGGTCGGGCTTCGGCATCATCTCCATCAGCGTCACTGCATTGATGCCGGGATAGGCGTCGCGCCAATCGGCTTCGAAGCCGGCGAGATAGGCATCGATAGCGTTTCTGAGCAGGGCGCGCGCTTCCGGCAGCTCCTCCTTCTTGGCGAGGTCCCAGCGGTCCTTATAGATGCGCCCGAGCAGTGCGTTCGTCTCGCTCGACGGGCCGAACTCGGCGATCACCTCGGTCAGCACCTTCTCCGCCTCCTGGAAGCGGCCCTCGCGGTTCAGCGCGAAGCCGAGCTGCTCGCGCATCATCTTGGCGCGCTGCAAGGGCAACGGCATGCGCTCGTAGAGGTCGACCATCGCTTTGTGCGCCTTCACGTCGCGCAGCGAGAGAAAGAGATCGACCACGACGCCCGACTCGACCTCGAGCAGATTGGCGAGCGCCGGCTCTCCCGCGATCGCTTGCACCGCATCGGCGCCCTGCTTCACCGCCGCGCGCAAGCGATCCTTGTATTTCTTCGAGTAGTCGTACTGCGAGCGGAAGGAATCGGTCTTGCTGTGGTCGACCTCGACGCGCGGCATATCCTCGATGAGCTGGAAGATCGGACTGTCGTCATACGGATTGCCGCGCGCAGCGATGAGCTGGTCGGAGATTGCGGCAATAACGGTTCCGGCAGCGACCGGCTCGCCCAAACCGTCGGTCTTGTAGGCGATGCCGCGCACGAGAGCGATGTCGAAGGGAAGCACCGTGCCCTCGCCGAACACGATCACCGTCGAGCGTGGCCGCATCGCGTGGCGGATGCCGAGCTCGTAGAACACGTTAGGATTGGCGCCGGTGATGTCGGCCACGGCGTATTGGCACAGCATCAGCCGCTCGAACATCGGCTTGTGAATGGTGCCGCCGATCTTCTCCTCGTCGGCGCGGATCGGCTCCAGCCCTGCGCGCGCGATCGCCGGCGCGATGACCTTCTCGTAGACGGCGTCGAAATTGGTCACACGGCCAGCCGCGTCGAGCTTCTTACCGAACGGCATCAGTACGAAGCAGAGCGGCGCGAGCGATTCAGCCTCGTCCAAGAGCTACTCCCTTCAAACCGGTTGTTCCGTCACTGATTCATGTTGCTCGTGATCGCGGCCTGCATGGCGGCGTCGGGCTTGCCGAGCCATTTCTGGTTCGAGCCGGTGACGAGCAAGCCCCAAGCCTGCTTGCCCGCCGGCGCGAACAGCACATGGAGCTGGTTGTCGCCGCAATCATGCGCCTTGCACACCCAGCCGAGCGTATAAGCCTGGCCGGCGACCGTCACCGTCTTTGACGGTGAGGACGGCCCGTCGAAGGTCTTGGCGTATTTGCTCACCCAAGAGGGGACAGGTTCGCCGGCGAGCATCGCCTTCCAGGCGGAAAGATAGACCGGCTGCTTCAACAGATCGAACAGATAGGGGCCGTCGTCGGCGGCATGAGCGGCGGGCGCAGCGAGGAGCAGCACGGCAAGAACGAGACGTCTGATGATCATCGTGACCTCCATGACAAGTCCCCGCCCGCTCATTCTACTCTGCCGGCGTCCTTGCAGCCTATGGTCGTTCCGTAAGTGCCGAGACTTACGCTGGCCTGCTTGTCGGTGGCCACGAGAGCGTGGATCGTGCCGGCGGCGAAGCAATAATAACGCGCGGCAAGCAGCGTGTGATCCCGGCCCGACCTGAAGCGCGCCGAGCGCGAGATCATGTCCATTTGCGCCCGCGCGGAGTTCGCGATCGCGCGCGCGTTCTCTATGGCCGCGGCCGGCGTCGAAGGGTCTGCCGCATCGAGCGCGGCGTCGATGCCTTCAACGCTCAGGCTCTTGAGGACGAGGCAGCTCTCGCCCGCGACATAGTCCTTATAGGCGTCTGAACCTGCGATCGGCGCGAGAAGGCTCGCCTGCGCCTCGACCAGCCGATCGGCCGCCGCGCTCAAATCCTTGCCCGCCACATCGCCGAGAATGGTCACGACCTCATCGCGATAGGCGAGCCACGCCTCCGGCGCGATTTCGCTTGGCGCGGCACCGGAGGCAAACATGACGATGTCGCAGGCCTCGAGGTTCTTGAAGGCTAGCACTGGTCCCGTTTGCGCAATGATATAGTTGTCGAGCCCGAGCGGAGGAGGAGAGATGGCTGTAACGGTTGGGGTGCTCAGCGACACGCAGCGCCGCACGCTCGAGGAGGTCTGCGACACGTTCGCGCCCTCGCTCGACGGCGGCGAGGGCGCGTCGGGTCAGGCGTTCTACGCGCGCTGCGCGTCGGATCTCGGCGTCGCCGCGCAGATCGAGGGCCTGCTCGCGCAGAGCGCCCTGCCCGAAGAGGTCGAGGCCTTCGGGCAGATGCTCGATGCGATCGGCGCCGCCGGCTTCGCCGCGGCCGATCTCGACGGACGCACCGCGCTGCTGCACGCGATCTCCGACTCCGCGCCCGAGGCGAAGCTCGGCATCCGTCAGCTGCGGGCGATGACGTTCCTGTTCTTCTACGGCCTGCCCGACGAGCTGGGCCAGAACCCGAACTGGGAGGCGATCGGCTACCCGGGCCCGCTCTCGGCTCCGCCCTCGCCCGAGCAGGCGCCGAAGACGATCGGCGTGGAGAGCCTCCCCGCCGGTACGGCGACGCTCGAGGCGGACGTGTGCGTGGTCGGCTCGGGCGCCGGCGGCGGCGTGATCGCCGCGGAGCTTGCGCGCGCGGGGCGCTCGGTGCTCGTGCTGGAGATGGGCTCCTACCGCAACGAGTCGGACTTCCGCCAGCTCGAGCTGCCCGGCATGTTCGAGCTCTACCTGGGCGGCGGCCTCGCGGCCTCAGAGGGTGGCGAGATCGCGGTGCTCGCGGGCTCGACGCTCGGCGGCGGCACCGTCGTCAACTACATGAACTGCATCCGCACCCCGCAACCGATCCGCGAGGAGTGGGCGCGCATGGGGATCGAGGGCGTCGCGGAGCCCTCCTACGAGGATCACATCGACGCCGTCTGGGGCCGGCTCGGCGTCAACGACACCGCGACCTCGCAGAACCGCATCCACAAACGGCTGATCGCGGCCTGCGAGGAGCTCGGCTACCCGCACCGGCCGCTGACCCGCAACGCGGACACCTCCTGCGAGGACCCGGGGACCTGCGGCTACTGCTACACCGGCTGCCAGAAGGGCTGCAAGCAGTCGACGATGAAGACCTTCCTGCAGGACGCCTCCGACGACGGCGCGCGTTTCGTGGTCGGCGCCCGCGCCGAGCGCATCCTCACCCGCGACGGGCGCGCGTGCGGCGTCGCGGCGACGGTGACGAACGCGGACGGCACCACCACGGAGCTGGAGGTCAAGACGGCGACCGTGGTGGTTGCGGCCGGCGCGATCGAGTCCCCGGCGCTGCTGCTGCGCTCGGAGATCGGCGGCCCCGCCGTGGGCCGCCATTTGCGCCTTCACCCGGCGGCGCTGGTCGGCGGCGTCTACGAGACGCCGATCGAGGGCTGGATCGGGCAGATCCAGTCGGCCCTCTCCGACCAGTTCAAGCACCTCGATGGCGACTGGGGCTTCTTGATCGAGGCGACGACGGTCGCCCCGGCGATCGTCGCGATGTCGCTCCCCTTCGAGGACGGCGAGGCGCACAAGGCCACGATGTCCCAGCTCGCGAACATCGCGCCGTTCATCTCGGTCGCCCGCGACCACGGTGAGGGGCAGGTCGTGATCGACGAGCACGGACGCGCCGTGACGCGCTGGTCGTTCTCCGACGACTTGGACGCGAAGCTGTTCCGCCGCGCGATCGCCGAGCTGGCGCGCCTGCAGCGCGCGGCCGGCGCGCGCGAGATCATCACGTTCTTCCAGCGCCCGGCGATCCGCTGGCGCGAGGGCGAGGACTTCGACGCGTTCCTCGCGGAGATCGAGGCGGGGTCGCTGGCAGCGAACGACGTCGCCGCCTTCACCGCGCACCAGATGGGCTCGTGCCGGATGGGGTCGGACCCCGAGGACTCGGTGGCCGACGGCCGGGGTCAGCTTCACGACACACCCGGCGTGTGGATCGGCGACGCATCGGCCTTCCCGACCGCCCCGGGCGTGAACCCGATGATCTCGATCATGTCGCTCGCGCACCGCACGGCGGCGAACATCCTCGCCGGCTGAGCCGCTCAGGCTGCGCCGGCGCCGGGGCTGATCAGCGCCACCGGCACCGCCAGCCCGGCCCCGCGGCCGAGCGTGACGATGCGCCTGCCCGGCTGGACCGCCTCGCGCGGCTCGCCGGCGCCCTCGATCGCCGCCGCGGCCGCGTCGACGTCGCTCGGCGAGCAGCGCGAGCCCCCAGAGCCGCGCCGGGCCGTCGGCTCCGCCGCGCTCGGCGAGCATCTGCTCCGGGATCTGGACGACCTCGAGGATCTCGCGCCCGAGCCGGAAGAACGCCTGGCGCGGAGCGCCCGCGGGCGTCGGCTCCTCGCGGATCCGGCGCAGGTCGAGACCGGCCTGCCTGCAGCACCGCGACCGTGCGATCGAGGTGCCGGCGAGAAGGCGACCACGTGGTCGATCGCGACGACGCCGTTCGGATGCGCCGGCGCGGGCGCGCGCTCCGGCGCCTCCGAGCGGACGGTGGCCAGGCCGTCGAGCTCGTCGGTGGCGATGTCGCGCAGCGACCAGCCGCGAACCCCCTCCCCCGTCCCGCGCGCCGCTGAGCCGCACATCGACGCCGGCCAGCCGGCAGACGTCGCCGTCCAGCTGGAACCCGAGCGCCGCCCAGCGCTGCGGCTCGTCCGCGATCTCGATCTCGTCGATGCTCGCCATCCTCGGCCTCCCCGCGGCCTCGCGCTAGAACAGATCGGGTGAACGCTACAGGGGAGCTGAGCCACGCCAGGCGCCTGGGGATCCTCGCGATCTGCTGCACGAGCCTGCTGATCGTCGCGATGGACAACACGATCGTGAACGTCGCGCTGCCCTCGATCCGCCGCGACCTGCACGCCTCGCTCTCCGGCCTGCAGTGGACCATCGACGCCTACACGATCGTGATCGCCAGCTTCCTGATGCTGGCCGGCTCGACCGGCGACCGGCTCGGGCCGCAAGCGCACCTTCCAGACGGGTCTCTGCGTGTTCGCGGGCGCGTCGCTCGCGTGCAGCCTGGCGCCGACGCTCGGCTGGCTGATCGCCGCGCGCGCCGTGCAGGGCGTCGGCGGCTCGATGCTGAACCCGGTCGCGATGTCGATCATCACCAACGTCTTCACCGACCCCCGCGAGCGCGGGCGCGCGATCGGCGCCTGGGGCGCGACGGTCGGCATCAGCCTCGCGCTCGGCCCGATCGTGGGGGGCGCTGCTGACCGAGGCCATCGACTGGCGGGCGATCTTCTGGATCAACGTCCCGATCGCGCTCGCCGCCGTCGTGCTGACCGCGCTCTACGTGCCGGAGTCGCGGGCCGCGCGTCCGCGGCGGCTCGACCCGGTCGGGCAGGTGCTCGTGATCGTCACGCTCGCGACGGTCACCTACGCGATCATCGACGCGCCGCAGCGCCGGCTGGCTCTCGGCGCAGACGATCGCCCTGTTCGTCGTCTCGGCGTCGTCGCTGGCCTCGCTCGTCGCCTACGAGCTGCGCCGCCGCGAGCCGCTGATCGAGCCGCGCTTCTTCCGCAGCCCGCCGTTCACCGGCGCGACGATGATCGCCGTCTGCGCGTTCGCGGGCTTCGCCGGCTTCCTGCTCATCAACACGCTCTACCTGCAGGACGTACGCGGCTACACGCCACTGGAGGCGGGCCTCTGCACGCTGCCGATGGCGGTGCTCGCCGGGCGTGCTCGCGCCGATCTCCGGGCGCATCGTCGGCAGCCGCGGCGCGCGCCCGGCGCTGCTGTTCGGCGGCGTCTGCATGACGATCGCGCCGCTGCTGCTGACCGGGCTCTCGGCGACCACCCCGCTCGGCCTGCTGCTCGTCGCGTACGCGATCTACGGGATGGGCTTCGGCGCGATGAACCCGCCGATCACCTACACCGCGGTGTCCGGGATGCCCAACAGCCAGGCCGGCGTCGCCGCGGCGGTCGCCTCGACCAGCCGGCAGGTCGGCCAGACGCTCGGCGTGGCGGTGATCGGCTCGATCGTCGGCACCGCCGCGGGCGCCGCCGGGCACGGCCTCGCCGGCGCGAGCCACCCGGCCTGGTGGGTGATCGCCGCCTGCGGCGCCGCCGTGCTCGCGCTCGGCGCCGCCTCGACCGGCGCCCGCGCCCAGCGCGCCGCGCAAGCGCGCAGCCGCGGCCCTCGCCGCCGAGGCCCAGCCCGCCTAGACCGCTAGAACTGAAAGGCGAGGATGAGCGACACACCCCACCCCAACCCCTCCCTCAACCCCCATGATCCTGCTGCGCTACGTGCTGCCCGGCGTCGTGGTGCTCGCCGGCCTGGTCGTGATGGCGCTCGGCAGCGAAGCCGAGCTCGAGGGCGGCGCCGGCATCGTCAGCGCCGGGATCGCGATCTTCTTCATCAACTGGCTGTTCCGCGCGGCGCGGACGGCGAGCGCGAGCGCGACCGCGAGGATGCGGCGCGCGAGTACTTCGACCGGCACGGGCGCTGGCCGGACTGAGATCCGCTTGCGACATCTGACGGGCGGCCCGCGCGGTGCGTTTGTCCAGCCGTCCAAGGAAAGCTCCGAGCCTCGCAGGGGAGAATCCGATGGTGAGCTCCCGCGTGCAGACGCCGTCGCTGGCCGGCTACCGGCCGCAGCCGCCGTTCCTCGACGAGCTGTTCGAAGCCGACGGCAGCCCCCGCGCGACACGCCGCGCCGCTGATCGCCGAGCTGGAGCGCCTCGGGCGCCGACGGCCTCGCCGACGCGGGGCGCCGCCGGGACGCGCTCTTCATGCAGCAGGGCATCACGTTCGAGACCGGCGCCGGGACGGACGCGGCCGGCCTGGCCCGCACGAACGGCCGTTCCCGCTCGACCTCGTGCCGCGCGTGCTCAGCGGCGAGGAATGGCGCGCGATCAAGCGCGGGCTCGCCCAGCGCATCCGGGCGCTGAACCACTTCGTGGACGACGTCTACCACGCCCGCGAGATCGTGCGCGAGGGGCTCGTACCGTGGCGGCTGGTCGCCTCGTGCCCGCACTTCGCCAGGGCGGTGCACGGCATCCGCCCCCCGGGCGGCGTCTACACGCACGTCGCGGGCTGTGACCTGGTGCGCCACAGCGACGGCACCTGGAAGGTGATCGAGGACAACGTGCGCATCCCGTCGGGCATCTCCTACGTGCTCGAGAACCGCGCCGCGATGGCGCGGCTCGTGCCCGGGCTGTTCGCCTCCTACCGCGTGCGACCGGTCGAGCAGTACCCGCAGCTGCTGCTGGGCGCGCTGCGCGCCGTGGCGCCCGTCCGCGGAGAGCGAGGCGACGGTCGTGGTGTGGACGCCCGGACCCGCCAACCCCGCGTACTTCGAGCACGCCTTCCTGGCACGCCAGATGGGCGTCGAGCTGGTGGAGGCCTCCGACCTCGTCGTGCGCGACGACGTCCTCTACATGCGCACGACCCGCGGCCTGGAGCGCGCGCACGCCGTCTACCGGCGCCTGGATGACGACTTCGTGGACCCGCTCGAGTTCCGGGCCGACTCGCTGCTCGGCGTGCCCGGGCCTCGTGCGCGCGTACCGTGCGGGCAGCGTCGCGATCGCCAACGCGTTCGGTACGGGCGTGGCGGACGACAAGGCGATCTACCGCTTCGTGCCGGAGATGATCCGCTTCTACCTCGGCGAGGAGCCGATCCTCGAGAACGTGCGCACCTACCTGCTCTCCGAGCCCGAGGAGCTCGAGCACGTGCTGGGCCGGCTCGAGCGAGCTCGTGCTCAAGCCGACCGGCGAGTCGGGAGGGCGCGGCGTGATGATCGGCCCGCACGCCTCCGAGCAGGAGATCGAGCGGATGCGCCGGGTGATCGTCGCCGATCCCGACCGCTGGATCGCGCAGGACGTCGTCCGCCTCTCGACGGTGCCGACCGTCGGCGAGGACGGGTCGCTCGCGCCGCGCCACGTGGACCTGCGCCCGTTCGCCGTCTTCGGCGAGCGCATCGACATCGTCCCCGGCGGGCTCACCCGGGTCGCGCTCGAAGAGGGCTCGCTGATCGTCAACTCATCGCGCGGCGGCGGCTCCAAGGACACGTGGGTGCTCGAGGACGCCGGCGAGTCAGACCGCGCGGGCAGCGCGAGCGGCTTCCCGGTGGCCGACACCCAGCCGCCGGCGCTTCCCGATCTCAGCTACGGCACCTGGAGCAGCCAGCAGCAGCAGCAGCAGCAGCAAGCGCTGGGCCGCTGATGCTCGCTCGCATCGCACACGAGCTCTACTGGCTCGGGCGCAACCTGGCCCGCGCCGAGTTCACCGCGCGCGCGGTCGACGCCATCTTCCAGGCCGAGCTGCAGGCCACGAGCGAGGGCGTCCCGGGCGTCAGCTTCGGCTCGGGCGGACTCGTCGCGATGCTCGGCGCCACGGACGGGACCCTCGACGGCAGCGCACTCGACCAGCTCGCGCTCGACCCCGGCCGGCCCGGGTCGATGCTGGCCTCGATCGAGCGGGCGCGCGAGGGCGCCCGCACGGTGCGCGACGTGATCAGCGCGGACATGTGGGAGGCGATCAACACGACGAGCCTGAACCTCCGCGGCGGCAGCCCAGCCGGGGTGGTCGGCACCGCCGGCACCGCCGTCGCCTCGCAGTACGTGAAGGAGCGCACCGCCCTGATCTGGGGCGTCGCCGCCCGCTCGATGCTGCGCGACGAGGCCAAGTGCTTCCTGGACGCGGGCGGGCTGATCGAGACAGCCGACATGGTCCTGCGGATGCTCCGGGTCGCGCTCCCGCGGACGCCCGCCGGAGCAGAGACGCCGGGCGCCGAGGGCTCCGACGCCCACGCCCTGATCCTGCTGCAGGCGGTCGGCGGCTTCCATGCCTACCTGCGCGCCGTCACCGCACCGCCGAACGCGCGCCCGGTCGCGCGCTTCCTGCTGTTCGAGCGCGCCTACCCCGACAGCGTCGCGGCCTGCATCGACTCGCTCCACGAAGTCTTCACGATGGCCGATGCCGGCCCGCGCAACTCCAAGCCGGTCCTGCGCGTCAGCCGGCTCGCGGCCGACCTCGACTTCCAGCGCCGCGCGCTGCCCGACGCCGCGGAGCTCACGGGCATCTGCCAGCAGACCCAGCAGGAGCTCTCCAGCATCGACCAGGACGTGGCGGAGCGATACTTCGCGGGCGCCGCGGCAGCCGAGCGAGCCTGAGAGACCATGCACTTCGAGATCCGCTACCTCACCGAGTACCGCTACGACGCGCCGGTCACCGACAACCTCAACTCGTTGCGCGTGCGGCCGGCCACGACCTCCACCCAGCGCTGCGACGAGTTCCACACCCGCATCGAGCCGGAGGCTCGGGTGAGCCGCCACCTCGACTACTTCGGCACCGAGGTGATCGAGTTCGGCATCCCCGCGGCTCACGACCACCTCACGATCGACGTGCGCGCGCGCGTCGTCACCTCCGACCCGCCCGAGCCACCGGAGGGGAGCTGGGAGAGCCTCGCGAGCCGTGCCTACCTCGACGCGGCCGGCGAGTTCATCCTTCCCTGGCAGGACCAGCCGCCGATCGCCGGCCTCGAGGAGCTCGAGCGCGAGCTGGAAGCGGAGTCGCCGCTGAGCGCGCTGGAGACGCTCTGCGAGCTCGTGCCCGAACGCTTCGAGTACCGGCCCGGCGTGACCTACGTCGGCTCGCAGGTGTCCGACCTCCTCGACGCCGGGGCCGGCGTGTGCCAGGACTTCGTCCACCTCTCGGTGGTGTTGCTGCGCCGCCACGGCATCGCGGCGCGGTACGTCTCCGGATACCTGTGGGCCGCCCCCGAGGACGATGGCACCGACTCGCTCGAGCTCGACACGCACGCCTGGCTCGAGGCGCTGCTCCCGGATGCGGGCGCCAAGGGCGAGCCGATCTGGGTGGGCGCCGACCCGACGAACCGCCGGCTCACCGGCGAGACGCACGTGAAGATCGGCCACGGCCGCTTCTACTCGGACGTGCCGCCGGTCAAGGGTCTCTTCATGGGGGGCGCCACCTCGACGCTCGAGGCCGCCGTCAAGATGTCGCGGCTCGACCCGCAGGCGAGCGCGCGGGCCTGAGCGAGCTCAGCCGTGGTAGCCGGCGACGATGCTGCTGAAGGCGAATGGTTCCTGGGCGATGCCGCTGCATTCGCCTTCCGGCGCCGGGCACGGCCGGTCGCGGTTGACCGACCAGAACGTCAGCCGCGCGAGGTGGTGTTCGCGCGCGAACGCCGCGATCGCCTGGAAGTCTTCGAGGCTGACCGTCTCCGACGCTTCGTCGGTGTGCCCGTTCATCGAGGAGACGCCCGCCATCTCGTACGCCGCAGCAGTCGAGACGCCGTACGCGGATGACAGCGCCCGGTCCAGCCCTTCGAGCGCCCGGATCGAGGCGTGGCCCATGTCGGTCGCGGGCGTCCCGAAGTCGAACGGCATCACCGTCCAGGCGGTCGGACGGAACGAGATCGCGGCCGCTTCGGCGATCAGCGCGAGGCCGGTGCGCCCCGGACCGGCTTCTTCGGTTCCCATCGTGATCGAGATCTCGAGGCCGGGGTTGGCGCTCTGCACTCCGGCGAGCGCCTGCACGACCCGCTGGCGCGCCTTGCGGCTGTTGAACTCGCCGTGCTCGATGTCGATGTCGATCGCCCGCAGCGAGTAGGCGTCGATCACCTTCTGGTAGGCCGCCTGCGAGCGCCGCGGGCGGACTTGCAGACGCTGCCGAGCTTGCGCCCGCTCCAGCCGCCGAAGGAGACGTCCACTTCGCCGCCGGCGGCGCGGATCGATTCGATCGCCGCCGCGTCGGTTCCACCCAGCAGCGGGCGGCGCCCGTCCCAGGCCGGGTTGCAGCCCTTGGCCGCGAGCACGAACGCGAGCGTGATGTCCTGCACGCCGCTGCGGGCCATCACTTCGACCGGCGGCTGCGGGGCGCCCCAGCCGAGGTACTCGTAGGGCGCCGCGAGCTCCACGGGCTGCGCAGCCCCGGCGCCGGGCGCCGCGGCCGCGAGCGACGAGCGCGCGCCAGCACCGCGCCGGCGAACGCGCGAGCATTCAGCCTCATGGCGCTGAGAATATTCGTCTTGCAGGAACCTGTCGCGACTAATGGTGCGCGCCGCGAAGAACGATCATCTGCGCATGCCGCTCCGCGCAGCGCTCAGAACCCTGCCCGTGCTCGCCGTCGCCGCCGCCGCGGGCGCGCTCGCCTCCGGCTGCGGCTCGGGCAGCGCGGGCACGGTGCTCGACCCGGTCGCGAACGCGGCGCAGACGACCAACAACGCCGACGGCGCGCGGGTCGCGATGCAGATCGCGGTCACGGTCACGGGCGTGCCGCAGCAGGTGACGATCGACGCGGGCGGGCGCATCGCGTTCAAGAGCCAGGAAGGCGAGATCGCGATGCAGCTGAACGGCGTCCCCGGCGCAGCCGCCGGCGGCCTCGGCGAAGGCGGGACGATCGACGAGCGCTTCGTCGCCGGCAAGATGTTCATGAGCTCCTCGGCCTTCGCGGGCAAGCTCCCGTCCGGGGCGAGCTGGATCGAGATCGACCTCGCCGAAGCGGTGAAGAAGCTCGGCCTCGACCCGAGCGCGCTGAGCAGCGGCCAGTCGAACCCGGCGCAGTTCCTCGAATATCTGCGGGCGAGCGGCGGCGGCGTGATCGTGACCGGCACCGAGCGGGTGCGGGGGGTCGAGACCACGCGCTACAGCGGCACCATCGACCTGCGCAAGATCCCCGGCGCGGACTCCGCCGCCGCGAAACAGGCGATCGACGGCATCGTCGCGGCCACCGGCACGAGCACGATCCCGGTCCAGGTCTGGGTGGACTCGAAGAAGCTGGTCCGCAAGCTCTCGCTGACGATGCCGCTCTCCCTCGCCGGGCGCCAGATCGAAACCAAGGTGACCGAGGAATTCTTCGACTTCGGCCCCCAGCCGGCCGTGCAGGCCCCCGCCGCCTCGGAAACGTACGAGCTGCCGACGAGCGGGCTCAGCGGGCTCGGCGCCGGCGCCTGAAGCACTCGGGCGAAACGCTCGCAGCGGCCGCGAGGCCGCGCCGCTGGCTCTAGGCTGGTCGGGGTGAGGGCAACCGCTCAGGCTTTGCCGGCGGGGAGGCAACGGCCCGAGAGACGATTGGGACGACGGTGAACGCCGAGAGGAGAATCGCTGGAGGCGCGAGGCCGGGTGGGGAAACGCGGCTTGCGGTCGCGAGCGCCGCCGGTCTGTACGTGATCGGCGGTTCGCTGATCGCGACCTCGTTCCTGCTGCCGGAAGTCAGCTCGCCGGCGGGCGCCGCGGCCGTCGCGGGCGACGCGATGCTGACGGCGCTCGCTCTGATCTGGTTCCTCTCGCGCGGGCGCGAGAGCCTCGAGCTCGCGTGGGCCGCCGACCTCTGGGGGATCGCGATCATCGTCGTGCTCTGCGCCTCGACCGGCGGGGCAAGCAGCCCCTTCGCGATGCTCTACTTCTTCGCGGTCGGGCACGCGGCGGCGTTCCAGCCGCGGCGGCGCTTCGCGATCACATCGGTGATCGGGCTGCTCGCGTTCCTGGCTCCGCTCGCCTACGAAGACGTCGGACATCGAACTTCGCGGCGATCGCCGTGCGTCGGGGCCGTGCTGGCGCTCCTTACCACGGCGGCAGTCCACCTCGCCCTCGAACGGATGCGTGCGGACCGCCGGCGGCTCGAGCTGCTGATCGCGGCGACGGCCAAGCTCGACACCTCGCTGGAACCGCAGCAGACGTTGCGGCGAATCGCCGCGATGGCGCTACCCGAGCTGGCCGAGCTGTGCGTGATCGACCTGGTCGACGAGGACGGCGCGATCACGACCACGGTGGCCGCGGGCGTCGACCCCGAGGTCGCCTCGCGCGTCGAACGGATGCGCCCGGACGAGCGCCCGCAGCGACTCGCCGGGCTCCCCGTCGCGCGGGCCCTGCAGGAGCGCACCTCGCACGTCGTCGCCGACGTGGACGGCAGCACCGCCGCGGCCTCGGGCGAGGCGATCAGGACCGCCAGCGTCCTGCCCGGCGGCGACGCGCCGTCGCGCTCCGCGACCGTCGTGCCGATGGTCGCGCGCGGCCGGCTGCTGGGCGTGATGTCGTTCGTGCATGCGGGCGCGCCCCAACCCGGGCAGCTGCGCGTGCTCGAGGACCTGACGGGCCGCGCCGCGCTGGCGTACGACAACGCGCGCCTGTACGCCGAGCGCGCCCGGGTGGCCCAGACGCTGCGGCGCAGCCTGATGCCCGCGGCCCTGCCCGCGGTGCCGGGGCTCGACCTCGAGTGCTTCTTCCGCCCGATGGGCGCCGGCAGCGAAGTCGGTGGCGACTTCTACGACGTCTTCGCCGACCGCGACGGCTGCTGGCTCGTCGTCGGCGACGTCTGCGGCAAGGGCGCCGAGGCAGCCGTGATGACGGCGTTCCTGCGCCACACCACCGTCGCCTACGCCCGCGAGGGCGAGCGCCCCGCGCGCGTGCTCGAACGGGTCAACGAGGCGATGCTCGACGCAGACTTCGGCGGACGTTTCGCGACGGCGATCCTCGCGCGGCTCGATTTCGCCCCGGAGGGCATCGCGCTGACGGTGGCCGCCGGCGGTCACCCGCCCGCGCTCGTATCGCGGCGGGGCGGCGGCACGGAGGAGCTCGGCACCGGCGGCACGCTGCTGGGGATCTTCCCCGACGCGCAGATCGGCGAGGACTCGACGGTGCTGCGTGTCGGGGACTCGGTGGCGCTCTACACCGATGGCCTGGCAGAGGCGCACGCGCCCGCCAGGTTCCTCAGCGGTGAGGAGATGATCGCGGCGCTCGCCGGGTCCGCGCCCGAGTCCGCCCAGGACGCGATCGCCGCGCTGCTCGGGCTGGTGGACCTGACCCAGGGCGCCCGTGACGACATCGCGATCCTCGCGGTGCGCGTCGCTTCCGTGCAGGCGCGCGGCGTGCGCGCGGCCTGACCGCGCCGCCGCCGCATCCGCACCTACGAAGGGGCGAGGCACGAAGCGGCGGCGACGGCTGCGGTCGGGCGCAGCACCGGCGGTGCGGGACCTCGAAGGAGAGGACCTGCACACGCTCGGACTCCGCGAGGAGCGTTTCCTTCCCGCCGCGCGGTCTCGGCCCGGCGGCGGCCTCAGGCCGGCGCGGACCCGGCGCGTTCGAGGTGCCGGCGCAGCCCGGCGTAGCTCTGGCCGGGGGGCATCGCCTGCTCGTAGGTCGCGGCGAGCGCGCCGCCCGCGGCTGCCGCCACGCGTGCGCGGAACGCCGCGGCGAACGCCTCGTCGTTCAGCTGCGCGGCGTCGGACTCGGCCTCGTCCAGGTACTCGCGCAACCGGCCGAGATGCGCTTCGACGTCGCGATGGGCGCCGAAATGCGTGATCGCCAGCGCCTCCGGGCGCCAGCCGGCCACGATCTCGATCGACGCTCGCCACGCGGCGAGATCGATGTCCGGCGGCGGTGTCGGCGCGAGCGTCGGGCCGTCCTCGATCCGGACGCCGGCGACGTCTCCGGTGAAGGCCCATCCCGTGGGCTCGTGAAGGTAGGCGACGTGGTGGGAGGCGTGACCGGGGGTGTAGGCGACGCGCAGCCCCTCGGGCAGCAGCTCGCCGCCGCTCAGCACCCTGATGCGCTCCTGCGGCACCGGCAGCACCTCCCCCAGAGGCGCCCCATCTGCTCGCCGTAGAGCCGTCCCGCGCTCGCCAGCAGCCTGCTCGGATCGACGAGGTGCGGGGCGCCGCGCTCGTGCACCCAGACCTCGAGGTCCTCGTAGCGGGCGCACAGCGAGCCGGCCGCGCCGGCGTGATCGAGGTGGATGTGCGTCAGCGCGAGCGCGCGCGGCGGCCGGCCCTCGAGCTCCGCCATCAGCGCTCGGCAGACACGAGGCCGGGCCGGGATCGACGATCACTTCTCCCACCCGCCAGGCGCCGATCACCTCCGGACAGCCGAGGTGCATCAGGTCGGTCAGCCGTGGCTCTGCGCTCGGTGCGGGCATCGAGGAAGCCTATGCACCCGCCCGGGTTCCTACCCGAGCAGGTCGGGCCTGCGCAGGCGCCGATCGCCGAGATCGGCCCTGTTGCGCGGCTCGCGGTCGCGCGGCCCTCCGCGGTTGAGCGCCTTCGCGATCAGCGGCACCGGCTGGCGCCGCATGGCGATGCAGTGTGGGCAGTACTCGACCTGCGGTCCCTTGAGAGCCAGGACCAGGCCGCACTTGGGGCATGACAGGGTCATCCGGTGGGCTCCGGTTCGCTCCGTTCCCCGGGATGTTCCCCACGCCTCCAGAGGCTGCTGACGCCCATGCCGGTTCAATGTCGCTCTGGCGCCGTCAACGACGCCGCGGCCCCAGGTGACTACCCGCGCAGCGCCGTCCGGCCAATCCTCGGCGCGGGCGCTTGCCGTCTGCCTTCGACGGGTACTACAGAGGGATGGCGAGCACCGACGACCGCCGACCGTGTGCACGGCAAGCGCGAGCAGCCGAGCAGCGAGGCCGGCGGCGCGCGCATCCAGGACGAGCGCCCGATCGGCGGCTACGCGACGCTGACGGCGCTGTTCGGCGGGCTCTGCGTCGCCTTCGCCGAGTGGATGCGGCGCAGCGACCGTCAGCTGCCCGAGCGCGTCGGAGCGGCCGACCTGCTGCTGATCACCACCGCCACGCACAAGCTGTCGCGGCTGATCACCAAGGAGCGCGTGACGAGCGCGCTGCGGCGCCCCTTCACGCGCTACCAGGACGACGCCGGGCCCGGCGAGGTCGAGGAGGAAGCGCGCGGGCGCGGGCTGCGCCGCGCCGTCGGCGAGCTGCTGATCTGCCCCTACTGCGTCGGCATGTGGATCGCAGCCGCGTTCACGGCTGGTCTCGCGGTGGCGCCGCGGCCGACGCGCTGGATCGCCGCCGCGCTGACCGCCCTGTTCGGCTCGGATCTGCTGCAGATCGCCTACAAGCGCGCCGAGCAGTCGCTGTAGCGCGCCGCGCGTCGCGATACTCCCCCGATGGGAGCGATCGGGCGCGTGGTCTCCGGCGGCCAGACCGGCGTCGATCGCGCCGCGCTCGACGCCGCGGTCGGGCTCGGCATCCCCTACGGCGGCTGGTGCCCGCGCGGCGGCTGGGCCGAGGACCTGATCGCCCCGCCCGGGCTGCTCGCGCTCTACCCCGAGCTGCGGCCCACCCCCGGCGGCGCGCCGCAGCAGCGCACACGCTGGAACGTCCGCGACAGCGACGCGACGCTGATCCTCGCCTTCGGCCGCGCTCCCGAACCCGGGTCCGGGCACGGCGCTGACACTCGCGACAGCCGAGGAGCTGGGACGGCCGCTCGCCGTCGTCGACCTCGACGCAGCGCACGCGCGCGAGCAGGCGTCGTCGCTGCTCGGCAGGCTCCCGCCGGGCGGCGCGCTGAACGTCGCCGGCCCGCGCGAGAGCGGCGCGCCCGGGATCTACGAGCGGGCGCGCGCCCTGCTCTCGGAGCTGCTCGGTAGCGTGGGCACGGCGTGACGCGGAGAGCGAGCAGCCGTCGGCCTCGGAGACCGAGCGCGCGGTACGGGTACGTGTCGCCGGGACCGTTCAGGGCGTCGGCTTCCGGGAGGCGACACGCAGGCGGGCGCTCGACGCGGGCGTCCGCGGCTGGGTGCGGAACGAAGCGGACGGAGCCGTGGCCGTCCATGCCGAGGGACCGGCGGGCGCGGTGCAGACGGTGCTCGACTATCTCGCCAGGGGTCCCCGCGGTGCGTCGGTGCGCGAGCTGGACGTCAGCGAGGTGCGGGCCGAGGGTCATGAGCAGTTCGCGATTCGCGGCGTCGCCGCGGGCGTGTTCGTCGTGCAGGAGCACAGCGCGAGCACCCACCACTTCGACCTGCGCCTGGAGGTCGACGGCGCGATGCGCTCGTGGGCGGTCCCGAAGGGCCCTTCGATGGATCCCGCCGTCAAGCGCCTCGCCGTGCAGGTCGAGGATCATCAGCTCTCGCACAACGACTTCGAAGGCGCGACGGGCGAGAAGGGCGGCGTGATCGTCTGGGACCGCGGGCCCTACGAGCAGGGCGGCCGCGTACCGTGGCCGGAGGCGCTCGAACGGGGCCACGCGGTGTTCGTACTTCACGGCGAGAAGCTGCGACGGGGGCTTCGCGCTCCAGCGCACGGGGCGTGGAGCGAAGCCCCAGTGGCTGCTGCTCAAGCGCCGCGACGAGCAGGCACGGCCCGGATCGGATGTCGTCGCCGAGGCTCCCCGCTCGGTGCTGAGCGGACGGACGCTCGGGGAGGTCGTCTCCCAGCAGCGCTGATCGGTTTTCAACCTGTGACGAGAGGGGGCGGCGGCCGCGAGGCCGCCGCCCTCATTCTCCCGGCGGCTCAGCGCTCCGTGAACGACTCGACGGCCTGCGCGAGCGCGGGCTCGACGGCCCGCCAATCGGGCCGCAGCGCCGCGGCGATCAGGACGCTCTCGGCACGGTGCCCGCGCACGATGCAGGCGATCTCGCGGTAGGGGTTCCCCCGCGCGCGAGCCGTAGTCGTCGATCAGGCAGGACCCGCGGGCGCCTGTGAACGAGATCGCTTCCCGCGCGGCGAGCTCACGCACGGAGCGGTCGCCCTCCTCGCGGTTGCGCCCGAGCCGGAACGCGGCCCAGCCGCGCAGCCGCTCGTCGCCCTGGTGCGGGGTCACATTCAGGTAGCCGAGGTAGCGCCCGGCCCGGTCGCGCAGCGCGAATGTGACCGTGCCCCCGTCGCCCGGTTCCGGTGCCCAGCCCGGCGGGCGGCGCAGGGTCGCGGCCCCCGACGTGGATCGTGGCGGCCGGCCAACTGCGGGGTGCGGCGTGCGGGCCGAGCGCGGCGAGCAGCTGCGGCGCCGGCGGCGCGAGGGCACGGCGCGCCCGGCTCGGGATGAGCCGAGCCGCCGTCGGCCGCCGCGACGGCTGTCACGCCGGCGGCGGCCAGGAGCGCGAGCGCTCCCGCACGCCTGGCCGCCCGCCGGCGGTCAGACGTTGCCGTCGCCATCGCTGGGTCCGCCGTTGTTGTCGCCGTCCTGGTCGCCCCCGTTGTTCTGGGGGATCCCGCCGGTCTGCGCGCTCGCGGGCGCCGACTGCGGCTTCGAGCCCGCAGCGGAGCCGGAGCTCGACCCGCCGCAGCCCGCGGCGATCAGCGCCGCGGCGAGCAGCACCGCGAGCGGGACGCCTGCTTTGAGCTTCGCGACGCGCACCATCACACGTTCCCGTCGCCGTCGCTGGGCCCGCCGTTGTTGTCGCCGTCGTGATCGCCGCCGTTGTGCTGGGGGATCGCGGTTGCGTGATGGTGGCGGTGATGGTGGTGGGTCTCGGCGAGTGCGGGCGCGGCCGCGCTCAGGCCGAGTACGGCAGCGGCGATCAGCGCCGCCACCCTCTCAGGGGTCGGTTTCATGTTGCCTTCCTTCGGGTCGGGGGGCGCCGCCGGCCGGGCGGCGCTCGCACGGGAGAGTGCGTGTAATCCCTGAGACGTCCCGGTCAGGCCTTTCTTTCTAACCGGCGGCTAAGTTCTCGCGCGAGCAGGCGCCGGGCCCCGGAGCTCGCAGCCCCAGGACCCGGCGCTTTTTTCGCACCCGCCGCCCTGTACGCGTCGGCTAGGCGGGCGCGCCGGCTTGGTAGGCCGTGCCCTCGGCCTCGTGGCGAACCGAGTGCATGATCCAGCCGAGCGCGAAGATCGCGACGCCGTTCAAGATGAACGCGATGCCGGTCAGCAGCGCCAGCGTGGCGAAGCCGATCGGCGGCGTCGCCACGATCACGATCCCCGCGACGATCTCGAGCAGCGCGACCACGATGTTCCACGCGCGGCGATCGCTGTCGAACGCTTCGACGAAGCGCACCACGCCGACGGCGATCAGCCAGATCCCGATCAGCAGCGCCACGAACAGCACGCCTCCGATCGGATGGCGGATCAACAGCACGCCGATCACCGCGCTGAGAACGCCGACGATGGCCGCGAGACCTCGGTTGGGCGTCCGCCGGCTGAATGAGATCGCCACGTCGAAGATGCCGCTGGCGAGGATGAAGATGCCTGCGACCACGGCTAGGAACGACAGGCTGTCTTCCGGTTTCAGCAGCACGATCACGCCGGCTGCGATGCCGACGAGCCCGATCACCACCAGCAACCACCAGGCCGACGTCGCGTCCCGTATCTCCTGTGTCGTGAGATCCGGCTCGTTCATCGCTGCCTCCATGTCTGTATGGGTCGCGCGGCGACGCAGCGCCGCGCTGTTTCTATCCGACCCGCGGCCGTCGCCTTCCCCGTGCCCCTCGCTGCGAAGGGCCCGGCTCAGGCAGTCCGGTTCATCCGCAGGCTTGTGTCAATTGTTGCACACTGCTTCCCTGTCCTCAAGTGCGTTTCGGCTCCGCCGAACGCGTTCCTCTGCTTGGGAGGGCAGTGCCAGCGACGGGCCCGTCCAGCCGCTCTCTGCTGTCAAACGGAGTGATGCCCGTGCTCACCCGCGGCTCGACTGGCTCTCCCCCAACAGAAGTAGGTGAGGTCTACCACTCAGAGCTCGGGAGCAGCGTGCGCAGCGACACCACACCTGCCCCGGCGGGAAGCCTCAGGCGCTCGCGCCGGAGCGCTCCGCGAGTCGCTCCCGCGCCTGCGGGTCCTCCTCGAGCGCCCGGATGAAGAGCGACAGCGCGTCGCCGAGCAACGACGGCGGCACGGCGTCCTCGTCGAGCAGCGAGACGAGCCCCATGCCCATCGTGAGAGCGACGAAGACGTTCGCGACCTGGCGCTCGGCGTAGGCGTCGGGCTCGAGACCGGCGTCGGCGGCGCCGGCGCGGGCGAATCCCGCGAGCGTCTCCCGGAGGTCCTCGACGCCGGCGGCGAGCATGCCCCGCACCCGCTCGTCGCGCTGCGCGCGGACCCACAGCTCGACGAACAGCCGAAAGCGGTCGGGCTCCTCGCGCAGGATCTCCATCCAGCGATCGCTGCCCGCGAGCGGGCGCTCGCTGTGGTCGCGACCGAGGTCGAACAGCTCGCGCTGCTCTGCGAGCTGCGCGGAGCGCTGCTGCTCGGAGAGCGCGAGCAGCAGGTTCTCCTTGCTGCCGAAGTGGCTGTAGACGGCGCCCTTGGTGAAGCCCGCCTCGGCCGCGACCTCGTCGAGCGTGGCGCCGTCGAAGCCGCGCCGAGCGTAGACGCGCGGCGGCGGCCTCGAGCAGGCGGGCGCGGGTCTGCGCCTTGCGCTCGCCGCGATCGAACTCACCTCGCGGCATCGGCGATCCTCATATACTCACAAGTAGATATACTCGCCAGTATATACACCCGCCCCGGAGGAGCAGCCATGAACGAGACCCTCCCGCCCGGACCGCGCATGCCCGCGATCCTTCAGACGCTCGGCAACTGGAAGCGGCCGACCCCGTTCCTCCGGCGCGCGCGGCAGCGTTACGGCAGCCCCTTCACGATGCGGCTGATCGGGGCGCCGACGTTCGTGGTGATCGCCGACCCCGAGCAGATCAAGGAGATCTTCCAGGCGCCTGTCGACGTCCTTCATCCCGGCGAGGGCGCGAGCATCCTCGAACCGGTCGTCGGACCCAACTCCGTGATCCTCCTCGACGAGGCCCCGCACCTCGAGCAGCGCAAGCTGCTGCTCCCGGCCTTCCACGGCGAGCGGATGCAGCGCCTCGCGGGGTTGATGGCCGAGCTGGCGGAGGCAGAGGTCGGCTCGTGGCCGCGCGATCAGGCCGATCGCGCTTCACCCGCGGCTGCAGCGCCTCACGCTGGAGGTGATCCTGCGGGCCGTCTTCGGGCTCGATCGGGGGGCGAGACTGGATCAGCTGCGAGAGCTGCTGACGGAGCTGCTCTCGTTCGCCGACAGCCCGCTCTCGCTGCTGCCTGCACTCCCTCCCGGTGATCTCGCGGTCGATCCCCTCGGTCGTCCGGCGCAAGGAGGTGGGTGCGCTGGTCGACCGCGAGGTCTACGCGCTGATCGAGGAGCGCCGCGAGGAGGGCGAGGAGGACTCCGAGGACGTGCTCGGGACGCTGCTGGCCGCGCGGCACGAGGACGGCTCGCCGATGTCCGCACAGGAGGTGCGCGACGAGCTCGTGACCGCGCTCGTGGCAGGGCACGAGACGACCGCCTCGCAGCTCGCGTGGGCCTTCGCGAGGCTCTCGCGCGAGCCCGCTGCGCTCGCGCGCCTGACCGCCGAGATCGACGCCGGCGAGAGCGAGGAGTACCTCGGCGCGACGATCAACGAGGTCATGCGCATGCATCCCGTGCTCCCCAACGCCGAGCCGCGGCTCGTCTGCAAGCCGGTCGAGATCGGCGGCGTGCTCTACCCGCCCGGCGTGGTGCTGCTCGCGAATGCCTACCTGGTCCACCACGACCCCGACATCTACCCCGAGCCGGAGGCGTTCCGGCCCGAGCGCTTCCTCGAACAGTCGCCGGGCACCTACACCCTGCTTCCGTTCGGCGGCGGGCGCAGGCGCTGCATCGGAGCGAGCTTCGCGCTGCTGGAGATGAGGATCCTGCTGCGGGCGGTGCTCTCGCGCTGCGTCCTCGCGCCGGGCTCCGGCGCGCCCGAACGCACCCGCCGGCGCGGGATCACGCTCAGCCCGGCGCGCGGCGCGCTGGCCGTGCTGCACGACCGCGTCCTCACCGCCGGCGGCGCGGTGGACCAAGACCGCGAGCTCGCACTCGGCTGAGGCGCCTCAGCGCTGCAGCGAGCGGATCGTCGCCGGCGTGAGCTCCGCCAGCGAGGCAAGCCGCACGTCGGCGAGCGCCAGCGCGTCGGCAGGCGGCGGGAACTCGCTATTGGGCACGGCGACGACGCGCATCCCGGCGGCGGCGGCGGACCGCAGCCCGTTCGCCGAGTCCTCGATCGCCACCGCGTTGCGCGCGGGCACTCCGAGCGCCTCGATCGCCGCGATGTAGACGTCGGGCGCGGGCTTGCCGCTCGGGACCTCTTCGCTGGAGACCGTCACGGCGAACTCCTCCTGGAGCCCAGCCAGCTCCAGAGCCTCGTCGATCACGACGCGGTTCGAGGAGGAGGCAAGCCCGAGCGGCCATGAGGCGGCCAGCGCGCGCACAGCGGCGAGCGCCCCCGGCAGCAGCGGCAGCGAGGAGCGGTACTGCTCGAGCACCCGCTCGACGACACGGCGATCGATCTCCTCCGGCGCCAACGGCACCCCGAGCTCGTCGTGCACGTATCGCGACCATTCGGGCGCGCTCATCCCGAGCATCGCCCGCGTCGCCTGCTCACGCCAGGTGCCGCCCGTCGCGGCCACCAGCTCGCGGCGGGCGGAGTCCCAGGCGCCCTCGGACTCGACCAGAACGCCATCCAGGTCGAACACGACCGCCCACGAACCGTCTCGTTCCGCCGCCGCCCCGGCCACCGCGGGGCATCGTATTCGTCCTGGCGCAGCGCACGCCAGGCCGGATAGTCTCGTCGCAGGCGGATGAGCGACACCCAGGGCACCAGCTTCGACGTGATCGTGTTCGGCGGCGGCGCCCCCGGCGAGCACTGCGCCGGGGCGCTCGCCGAAGGGGGGCTTCGCGTCGCCGTCGTCGAGCGCGAGCGCTTCGGCGGCGAGTGCTCGTTCTGGGCATGCATCCCTTCGAAGACGCTGCTGCGGCCCGGCGAGGCGGTCGCCGGAGCGCGGGCGGCCGGGGCGCATGCCGAGGTCGATGTCGAGGCCGCGCTGGCGTGGCGCGACTACATCGTCAGCGACTACTCCGACGCGGGCGAAGCGCGCTGGCTCACCGACCGCGGGATCGCGACCGTACGCGGGACCGGCAAGCTCGCGGGCCCGGGCGCGATCGACGTGGACGGTGTCCGCTACACCGCGCCGAACATCGTCGTCGCGACCGGCGCCGACCCGTTCGTCCCGCCGGTGGAGGGCCTCCGGGGCCTCGACGGCATCTGGGGCACGCGCGAGGCGACCGGGATGAAGGAGGTGCCGCGACGGATGCTCGTGCTCGGCGGCGGCGCCGCCGGGGTCGAGCTCGCTCAGGTCGTGCAGGAGCCTCGGAGGCGAAGCCGCGATCGTCGAGATGTCCGACCGCGTGCTGCCGCGGGAGCCGGCGCCGCTCGGCGAAGCGCTCGCGGAGGCGCTGCGCCGCGACGGCATCGAGCTGGTGCTCTCCGCGACGGCCGCGGCGGCGCGACGCGAGGGTGAGAGCTTCGCGCTCGAGCTCGAAGACGGCCGCACCCTCGAAGGCGACCGCCTGCTGGTCGCGACCGGGCGGCGCCCGCGCGTCGCCGGCATCGGGCTGGAGACCGTGGGGATCGACGCCCGACCCGCACGGGATCAAGGTCGACGGGCAGATGCGCGCCGCCGAGGGCCTGTTCGCGATCGGCGACGTGACCGGCATCCTGCAGCTGACCCACGTCGGCGAGTACCAGGGCGAGGTCGTGGCATCCAACATCCTCGGCGAACCGCGCGAGGCCAACTACGAGGCGGTGCCGCGGGTGACGTACACCGACCCCCAGGCGGCCGCCGTCGGCGCGGGAGAGGGGGCCTTCACGGGCACCGCCGCGCTCTCGGGGGTGTCCCGGACCGCGACCTACACGCATCAGTACGCCGAGTCGAACGGGTTCCTGACGCTGCTCAGCGACGGCGAGCGCCTGACCGGCGCCTACGCCCTCGGACCCGACGCCGGCGAGTGGCTCCAGCAGGCGACGCTGGCGATCCGCGCACGGGTGCCGCTCGACGTGCTCCGCGACACGATCCAGCCGTTCCCGAGCTTCTCCGACATCTACGAAGCGGCGCTGAAGGACCTGCGGCGCTCGATCGCGGGGGCCGCGGCGGGCTGAAGCGCACGACAGGAGACCGAAACCAACCGAAACGGAGGCCGAGATGAGCAGTACCGAAGTTGCCGGCGGCGCCGGCGCGAGTGAGGCCAAGCCGGTCGGGCTTGCGATGAAGCTCGAGGTGATCACCCTGCCCGTGGCCGACGTCGATCGTGCCAAGGCTTTCTACACCGGGCTCGGATGGCGACTGGACGCGGACATCTCGGCGGGGGACAGCTTCCGCGTCGTGCAGGTGACACCGCCGCTGTCAGAAGCCTCGATCAACTTCGGGAAGGGAATCTCCACGGCGGAGCCGGGGTCCATCCAGACGCTGATGCTGGCGGTCGAGGACGTCGAAGCCGCCCGCGAGGAGCTGATCGCGCACGGAGCCGAGGTGAGCGAGGTGTTCCACGGCCCCGGCGCAGGGTTCCTGCACCCCGCGCCACCGCGCCAGCCCGGGCGCGACCCCGAGGGCAAAACCTATGCGTCGTGGGCGACCTTCACGGACCCTGACGGCAACGGCTGGGCGCTCCAGGAGATCACCTCGCGCCTCCCCGGCCGCACCTGGGAGTGAGCGCCATGGACATCTCAGCGCTCGCCCACCTGCTCCAGGAGACCTCCGAACACCACGACCGCTACGAGAAGAGCCACGCCCCGCACAACTGGTGGGACTGGTACGCGGCCTACATGCACGCACGTCAGGACGGCTCGACTCCCGAGCAGGCGGCGCCCGCCGCCGACGCCTACATGGACGAGACGTTCCACATCGCGAAGCTGTGAGCCGCGCTCACCGGAGAGCCGCAGCGGCAGCCTCGCGCGAGGCGACGGCGTCGCGCTCGGCGAAGAACTCCTCGCCCTCGATGTTGAGCCGAGGCACGAAGCGCTCGAGCCAGCGCGGCATGTACCAGTTGCGATCCCCGACCAGCATCATCAGCGCCGGTACGAGCAGGCAGCGCACCACGGTCGCGTCGAGCAGGACCGCCACCGCGAGCCCGACCCCGAACTGCTTGACCGTGGGATCGCCGTTGAGCAGGAAGCTGCCGAACACGAACACCATGATCAGCGCGGCCGCCGTGATCACGCGCGCGCTGGTGACCAAGCCCTGAGACGACCGCGGTGCGGTTGTCCTCGCCCTCGCGGTGGTGCTCCTCGATCTGGCTCACGAGGAACACCTCGTAGTCCATCGAGAGGCCGAACAGGATCGCGAACATGAACAGCGGCACGTAGGAGACGATCGGCACCGCCCCGCTGAGCCCGATCACGCCGCTCAGCCAGCCGTACTGGAAGATCGCGGTCAGCACCCCGTATGCGGCCCCGATCGAGAGGAGGTTCATCAGCGCTGCCTGCGGCGGCACCACGACCGTGCGGAAGGCGACGATCAGCAGCAGCAGGCTGAGCACGATCACGACCGCGATCTGCAGCGGCAGCTTGGAGGAGATCTGCGCCGCGAGGTCGACGTAGCCCGCGGTGCTGCCGCCGACGAAGGCCTTGAGGTCGGTCCCCTTTTCGGCCTTCGGTATCGATTCGTCGCGAAGCTCTTCGACCAGCGCCGCGGTTCTGTTCTCCGACGGGCCCTGCTTGGCGATCGCGCTGAAGTACGCGGTGGTCCCCGCCTTGTCGATCTGAACGGGCGTGACCGCCGCGACGTCGGGGTTGGCGGCGATGTCGCTCTGCAGCGTGTGAAGACGCGGGTCAGCCGCGCGCGGGTCCGTTTCGGCGCCCTTCGCCGGCGGGGAGCCGGCCGGCGCCTGCGCGGGCGTGCCGAGCGTGACCGCGACCAGCAACGGGCCGTTGACGCCCGCGCCGAAGTTCTCGGAGATCAGGTCGTATGCGCGCCGCGCCGTCGTCGAGGTGGAGAGGGCGCCGGTGTCCTGCTGGCCCAGGTTCAGGGAGAGCAGCGGGATCGCCAGCGGGATCAGGATCGCGAGCGCCAGCAGCCCGCTGATCAGCGGGTGCTTGCCGATCTCCCCCGCCCATCTCGCCCACAGGCCCTTCCTCGCGTCCTCGGGCGAATGCGGTGGGCGCACCCGCAGCGAGTCGATGTTCTCGCCGACGATCCCCAGCAGTGACGGCAGCAGCGTGACGGCGGCCAGCATCGCGACGACGACGGCGATCGCGGCCATGAAGCCGAGCGTCGTGACGAGCGGGATCCGCGCGACCGCGAGCGAGACGAGCGCGATCGTCACCGTCGAGCCGGCGAAGACCACAGCGCCGCCCGACGTCGCGGCCGCGCGGGCGACCGCCTCATGGGTCTCGACGCCCTCGTCGCGCCAGCGCAGATGCCGCGTGACGATGAACAGCGCGTAGTCGATGCCGACACCGAGGCCGATCATCGTCGCGAGCGTCGGAGCGACGGTCGGAACCGTCACCACGTGCCCGAGCATGCGGATGATCGCGAGCGTCGAGAGCAGCGCGCAGATCGCGACCGCGATCGGCAGGATCATCGCGGTGATGGTCCCGAAGGTCAGCGCCAGCAGGATCATCGCCGCGACGATCCCCACGAGCTCGCTCGACTCCGTCGCGGGCTTCGACACCTTCTGGCCGAGCTGCCCCCCGGTCTCGACCTCCAGGCCGGCGGCGCGCGCCGGACGCGCGGCGGCATCGATGATCGTGTTCGCTTCGCCGGCAGAGAGTTCGCCGGGGCTGACGTCGAGCGTCACCGACAGGTAGCCGGTCCCCTGACTCTTGCTGAGCGCGGCGGCGCCCTGCGGCGTCAGCGGGTTGACCACCCCGGCCACGTGCGGGGCCTTCGCAACTTCGGCCGCCGCCTTGTCCACCGCTTCCTTGAGCTTCGGTTCGGTGAGCTTGCCGTGCGCGGCGTGCAGGACGATCGGGCTGGATCCGTTCGCCTGGCCCGGGAAGGGCCCGGTCAGCGCCGACTGCGCGGCGTGGCTGCCGGTTCCCGGCAGCGAGAGGTTGTCGTTCGTCTCTTCGCCGAGGCGGTGGGAGAGGCCGACGAGCACGATCGTCGCGAGCACCCACGCCGCGAGCACGACCCAGCGCCGCCGTACGCACGCGCCCGAGACCTTGTAGAGCACTCCGGTCAAGCCCCGCTCACCGCCTTCCCCCCTCCGATCGCACTACTCGCGGGAAGGATAGATCAGGCCCTGGCGGCCACAGCGCGGCGCGCCGCGCCGCCGAGGCCGGGAGGCGGCGGTACGCTGAGGCGATGAAGGGCGATCGCGTCGAGGTCGTGGTGTCAGCCGACGACGGCTCGCGCACCTACGAGATCACGGCGTCGCGCGCCGGGCGTCGCGTGGAGATCGTCAACGCCCGCGGGATCGTCGAGGTGACCGAGGTCACGCGCACCGGCCAACCGGTGCGGACCGCGCGGTTCATGGCCTCCCGTGTGATCGCGCTGGTCGAGCACCCTGCGGGCGAGGACGGCGAGGACGGGAAGGCGCCCGAGCCGGTTCTGCTCCCCCGCCACTGAGCGGCCGGCCGAGCTGCGCACGGCGCAGGACCTGTTCGCATTCGGTGTACTCGCGCGCGTCTTCGGGCACGTGCCGCGAGGCGTAAAGCAGCGCGTCGCCGCTCAGCTTCTTCGAGATCCGGTGGCCCATCACGCACTCGCGCAGCGCGCGCCGCGCTTCGCCGTGGACCCGTGCAGGCGAGAGCTGCTGCGGTTCGCCGGGCGCCCTGCCGTTTGGCGCCCGGGCGCGGAGCGCCACCTGCGCGGCATGCGGTCCGCCTCGCGGCGTGAGCGCGATCGCCGGCACCGGAGCTGCGCCGCCGTGAGCGATGATCGCCACACCCGTCGCCACCGTCGCGGCGACGAGCGTCTGCCACGCCATCGCCGCGAGACCCTTCGTGCCGAGCTTGGCCGCGAGCAGGCCGCGCGCGTGCGCGGCTGCCCGCCGGGCGAGCGCGAGCACGCCGAGTGGCAGCGCTGCCAGCGGCGATGGCTGCGCCGCCTCGAGCGCCCGTCGCGCACGATGCAGCAGCGTCTTGACCGCCGGCACCGAGGTGCCCATGCCTGCGGCGATCTCGCGCTGGCTGCGACCCTCGAAGGCCGATGCCACGAGGGCGTCGCGCTGGCGCGGCGGCAGCGCGACGATCGCTCCCATCAGCCAGTCCATCCACTCGCGCACTTCCAGCTCGCGCGTCGCCTCGTCGTGCGGGCCGGCGTACCCCGACGCCGACAGCGGCAGCGTCGCTCGCTGCGAGCGCAGCGCGTTGAGCGCCGCGTTGCGCACGATCGCGTACAGCCAGGCGCGCACGTTCTCCGGGCGGCTGCCCGCGCAGATCGAACGGTAGGCGCGCAGCAGCGCCTCCTGCGTGACTTCCTCGCCCAGCCCGGCGTCGCCTCCGACGATCCGCACCGCGAAGCAGCGCAGCTCCTCGCGGTAGGGGCCTGCGAGCCGTGCGAAAGCACGGTCCTCGCCGCCCGCGACAGCGTCCAGCAGATCCTCCCGTTCAGCGCTCATGCCCGTGAGACACAACCAGCGGAAAAAGGTCGCACCGATCCTTGCAGGGCTCGCTCGGCGAGTGCGCGCTCTGGATCGCGGGTAGGCTCGTCCGGTCGGCTCCGGGAGCCTCCCGCTCATGTATCCGGCATGGACGGCCGATGGTCCTCTGACCCGACGCCACACATGGCTTTCGGCAAACGGATGGTCGTCAACACCCAGGAAAAGCCCGCCGCGCCGGCGCGTCACCCCCGCAGCCGCCTGCACCCGGCCAAGATCCGGACCGGCGTGCGACGGCGCTGGTTCCAGCACGAGATGGAACGGACGCCGCTGCGCAAGATGGATGGCCTCGTCACGCTCGGCGACCCGAGCTACGGCGGGTGGGTCGTGCCCGGCGGGCCGATCCGCCCGGACTGGGTCGTCTACTCGGTGGGCGCGGGCGGCGACATCAGCTTCGACATGGACCTGATCGCGCGCTGGGGCGTGCGCGTCCGCTCGATCGACCCGGTGCCCGACTACGTCAAGCGCGCGCTCGAGGAGGCAGGCGGAGACGAGCGGCTGACCGCGCACCAGTACGCGATCGCGACCAGCGACGGGCCCGTGCGGATGCAGCTCACCCACGACCCCAACAGCGAATCGGTCTCCCCCGTCGGCCTCTACGACTCCAAGAGCTACGTCGAGTTCGACGGCCGCACGCTGCCATCGCTGATGGCCGAGCTCGGCGACGCGAGCATCGAGCTGCTCAAGCTCGACATCGAGGGCGGCGAGTACGACGTCATCCCCGCACTCGACCTCCGCGCGCTCGGCGTGAAGGTCTTCGCAACCCAGCTCCACCACGTCGCAAGCGTCGCCCGGGCGCGCGCGCTCGTCTCGGTCCTCGCCGCTCAGGGCTATGAGCCCGTCGGCTGCCACCCGGCGGTCAAGCTGACGTTCGTGCAGCGCGAGCTGCTCCAGGCGAGCTGAGTCGGGTAGCTTCCGCTCCGTGGACGGAGCGGTGGTGGTGCAGACCTCGCGGGGCGCGCTTGCAGGCGCCGCGCGCGAGACCGGGGCGCTGTTCGGTGCGATCCCGTACGCCGCGCCGCCCGTCGGCGAGTTGCGTTACCGCGCGCCCGCACCCGCACCGCGATGGGACGGCGTGCGCGACGCCGGCATCGCTCGGCAGGCCGCTCCCCCAGCCGGAGCGCAAGCTGCCCGGGCTGTTCAGCGAGCCGCTGCTCGGCTCGCGCGAAGACGGCGACCCCGAGCTCACGCTGAACGTCTGGACTCCAGATCCGGGAGCGCGCGGACTGCCTGTGCTCGTCTGGCTGCACGGCGGCGCGTTCATCGCCGGCTCGCCCCGGCTGTACGACGGCTCGGCGTGGATGCGCGACGGCGTCGTGCTCGTGACGGTCGGCTACCGCTTGGGCGTCGAGGGCTTCGTGCACTTCGCGGGCGGCGAGACGAACGTCGCGCTGCGCGACCAGCTCGCTGCGCTGGAATGGGTCCAGGAGGAGATCGCCGCGTTCGGCGGCGACCCCGCGCGCGTGTGCCTGGCCGGTCAGTCCGCGGGCGCGATGTCGCTCGGCTGGCTCCTCGGCAGCGAGCGCTCGCAGGGGCTGTTCCAGCGGGCGATCAGCATGAGCGGCGGGGTCGAGCTGACCTACTCGCCCGAGCAGGCCGCCCGCGTCGCGGCGACCGTCGCCGAGCGCGCCGGGACCCAGCCCACGGCCGCGGCGATGCGCGAGGTCCCGGTCGCGAGCGTGATCGACGTCCAGGAAGGGATCGCTCCCGGCGAGATCGAGCTCGACACCGCCGAGCACCGGGACCCGACCGGCGGCATGCTCTGGGTCGCGCCGGTCCGCGACGGCGACGTCGTAGCCGAGGAGCCGCTTGCCGCGATCGGCCGCGGTGCGAGCGCCGACCTGCTGATCGGCGACACGAGCGAGGAGGGGCTCCTCTACCTCGCGGGCGTGCCGGGCTTCGACGACTTCGGAGCCGAGGCGCTCGACGCCTTCGCCGCGAGGCTCTCGCCCGAGCCCGAGGCGCTGCTCGCCCGGCTTCGGGCCGCGGAACCGGACGCGATGCCCGGGAAGCTGGCCGCTCAGGCGATCACGGAGACGGCCTTCCACGCGCCGACGAGGGCTCTGCGCGAGCGTCACGCCTCTCTCGGCGACCGCCGCACCTACGGCTACCGCTTCGCGTGGCGCTCGGGCGCGCTGGGCGGAAGGCTCGGCGCCGCGCACGCGATCGACGTCCCGTTCGTGTTCGACGCGATGCAGGACCCGCAGTACGGAGGCACCGACGACCGCGTCCTCGGCGCTGCCGGAGGCCCGCAGGAGCTCGCGGAGCGCATCCACGGGGCGTGGGTCCGGTTCGTGACGAGCGGCGACCCCGGCTGGCCCGAGCATCCCGCCGTCGAGCTGCTGTCGGCAGCGGTGTGCGCGCCGGCATAGCCATGCGGGTCTCGGCCCCCGCCGAGCTGACGCTGGGGCTCTCCGAGCGCGCCGCTGCGCTCGACGAGCTTCCGGACGACATCCTCGAGCGGGCGCGCCAGTCGATGCTCGACTGGTTCGCGGTCACCCTCGGCGGCTGTCGCGAGGACGCGCCGGCGGCATTGCTGGGGATCCTCAGCGCGGGTGACGCCGCCGACCCGCGCACGGCCGGCGTCATCGGTCACGACACGCGGCTGAGCGCGCTCGACGCCGCGCTGGTCAACGGGACCGCCTCGCACGTGCTCGACTTCGACGACGTGAACCTGGCGTTCCTCGGGCACGCTTCGGTCGCGGTGCTGGGCGCCGTGCTGGCGCTCGCCGAGCAGCGCGACCTCTCGGTCGCCGATGCGGCCATCGCCTACGTCGCCGGCTACGAGACCGCGTGCCGGCTCGCCGTCGCGCTCGGCCCCGAGCCCTACCAGCGCGGCTTCCACGCGACCGGGACCGGCGGCACCTTCGCCGCCGCAGCTGCCTGTGCCCGCCTGCTCGGCCTGGACGCCGAGACGACCGCCCGGGCGCTGGGCATCGCCGCCAGCCAGGCGGCAGGGCTGAAGTGCAACTTCGGCACGATGACCAAGTCGTTGCACGCCGGGAAGGCCTGCCAGAGCGGCCTGCTCGCGGCGCTGCTCGCGGAGCGCGGCTTCACAGCGGACCCGAGCGCGATCGAGGCCGAGCAGGGCTTTGCCGCCATCGCCGGCGGCGGCCGCGACGTGGATGCGGCGCTGACAGACGGCTGGCACCTGCGAGCGAACCTCTTCAAGCACCACGCGTCGTGCTTCTTCACCCACTCCACGATCGAGGGGCTGCTGGAGCTGAAGCGCGAGCGGCCGTTCGCCGCCGAGGAGGTCGAGGAGATCGAGATCCACGTCAGCGACGTCGAGCTGGGGACGTGCGTGATCCCCGAGCCCGCGACGGGGCTCGAGGTCAAGTTCAGCCTCCCCCACCTCGCCGCGATGACGGTCCTCGGTTACTCGACCGCGAGCGTCGGTGACGCGGACGCGGCCGCTGCTGAGGCGGTGGCGCTCCGCTCCCGTGTCGTCCTGAGGCACGACGGCGAGCCCGGCGCACCGACCCGGGTCGACGTGCGGCTGACCGACGGGAGCCGGCTCTCCGCAGCTCACGACGTCAACGCGCCCGAGGCCGACCTCGGCGCGCAGGGAGCACGGCTGGCCGAGAAGTTCCGCGTTCTCGCCGAGCCCGTGCTGGGGGACGAGCGTGCGGGCGCGCTGCTGCTCGCGCTCACCGAGCTCGACACCGCGCGGCCGGTACGCGAGCTCGTACGCGCCGCGCAGCCGGGCTAGGCCTCACACCCGCGGGCGCGGGAGCCAAGGCTGCGCGTCTACGCGGTCATGCGCCTTCGGGGCGCGCGCGGCCGGGCGCGTGCGAGGAGGGCCGCACGGGGCTTGGGCCCTCGCTGCAGGCCGATCCGCGCGTGCAGCCTGTGCAGCCACGCGGGCGACCACCAGTTCCAGCGTCCGAGCAGGCCCATCAGCGCCGGTACGAGCAGCGTGCGCACGATGAACGCGTCGATCAGAACGGCCGCGACCGCGCCGACCCCGATCTCCTTCAGGAACACGACCTGCGAGGTCGCGAAGGCGCCGATCGCGACGGCGAGCAGCACCGCGGCGGCCGTCACGATGCGTCCGGTCCGCTGGAGCCCGAGCGCGATCGCCTCGCCGTCCGGCGCCCCGTCGTCGCGGGCCTCTTTGATACGCGTCAGCAGGAACACCCCGTAGTCGGTGGAGAGTGCGAACGCGATCGCGGCGAGGACCAGGTAGTTGCTCTGCGAGATTCCGGTCTGCGTCGAGAACGACAGCGGCCCGCGCAGGCGGCCGTCCTGGAAGATCAGGACGAGCAGCCCGGTCGCGGCGGCGACCGTGAGCGCGTTCATCGCGAGCGCCTTCACGGGCAGCACGACCGAGTCGGTCATCAGCCACAGCACGAGCAGGGTGCCGAGGACGAGGATCGCGAGCGCGAGCGGCAGCGAGGAGCTGATCGCGGCGCGCTGGTCGGCGAATTCGGCGCCGGAGCCGCCGACGGCGGCGGCGAACGGAGCAGGCACGGCTCTCATCGCGCGCGATCGCGCGCTGCGGCTGCGGACCGATCGCCTCGCCGGAGCGGCTACTCCGATCTCCCAAGTGCCCGCTCCGACGATAGTGCGGCGCGGTCACGGATGCGACGCCGGGGATCGCCGCGCAGGCGCCGGCCGTAGGACGCGAGGCCGGGGCCTGCCTGCGGCCCGGCGCTGATGGCGACGTAGCCGGGATGGCGGCGAGGTGCGGGAACTCCGTCGCCGCCGCGTCTTCGACCACGCGCGCGCTCGCGGAGGCGGGCAGGACGCGCGCGTCCACCCCGCTCCAGTGGGTCCTCAGCGCGGGCAGGGCGAGAAGCAGCAGCGCTCCCGCCGTGATCGCCGCGACCAGGCCCGGCCGGCGCAGGACGCGGTGAGCGTGCGCGTACCAGCGGCCCCGCGCGCGGGTCGCCCGGTGTGACCCGCCCGATACGGCTCCCCATCAGCACGAACAGCACCGGCAGGATCGTCAGCGCGGACGCGGCCGCCGTCAGCGCGACGATCACGCCGCCGATCCCCATCGACTGCAGGAAGCGCAGCGGGAACACGGTCAGCGAGCTCATCGCGACGGCGACGGTGACGGCGCTGTAGAGGACGGTGCGCCCGGCGCTGCGCATCGTCGTCCTGACCGCTTCGGGCACGTCGCTGCCCGCGCCGAGCTCCTCGCGGAAGCGGGAGACCATGAACAGGCTGTAGTCGACCGCCAGCCCGAGGCCGAGGCCGATCACGAGGTTCAGCGCGAAGACCGACAGCGGCAGCGCGACGTTGACCGCGCGCAGCGCCGCGAAGGCCGAGAACACACCGGCGGCGCCCACCGCCAGCGGCAGCAACGCGGCGACGCCGCGGAAGATCAGGAACGCGAGGATCGCCAGCAGCGGGAACGCGAGCGCCTCGGCGAGGCCGAGGTCGCGCGTGCGCCTGCTGGTTGACCTCGCGCCCGGCCACCGACGCGCCGCCGAGCGTTACGGCGCGATCGCCGGCGAAGGCGCTCTTGATGCGGTCGACCGCGGCCCGTTCTTCGCTCGAGGCGCGGAGCGTCGCCGTGACGATCGTGCTGCGCCCGTCACGCGAGGGCGAGCGGGCCCGCCGACGCGCGCGCCACGTCGCGCGTCGGCGCGGAGGATCGCGACGGCGTGCGCAGCGGCGGCGCTCTGCGGGCGCCGGCGCACGAGCGCGAGCACGCCCGGCGCCGGCTGCGCGCCGGTCGCGCGTTCGACCTTGGTGCGCGCGGCCGTCGACCGCGAGCCGGGGTCGGCGAAGTCGTGGCGGGCGTCGAGGACGCTTGCTGGCGGCGCCGCCGACGAACGCGACGAGCGCGAACGCGAGAAGGAATGCCGCGGCGAGGCGTCTTGGGTGGGCGAGGGCGAGGTCGGCGATCCGCTGCAACATGGCGTGCTCCTCGTGAGGGACGAGAGGGTGTGTGACGCTCGTACATATACACCTGTAGATGTACATGTGTCAAGTTATTTGTTACGATCCTGTCGCGATGGCCTCCGCGACGGGGACGAGGAAGCGCAATCCGCGCGGGGAGGGCGAGCGACTGCGCGCTGCGCTGATGGAGGCGACGGTCGAGCTCCTGCTCGAGCACGGCAGCTCCGACCAGCTCTCGATCCGGGCGGTGACCTCGCGCGCGGGCGTCTCCCCCACCGCCCTCTACCTGCACTTCGCCGACAAGCAGGAGCTGCTGCGGGCGGTCTGCGACGAGGCCTTCGAAGAACTGATCGCGTTCCTGGAGCAGGCGGCCGCCGAGGCGGATGGCAACGCCCGCGTGCAGCTCGAAGCCATGGGCCTCGCCTACCTCAAGTTCGCCCATCAGCGGCCCGCGCTCTACCGCGTCCTGTTCGCGACGCCGGGCCGTTTCGGCGGTGGCGAGCGGCCGCCGGAGCAGGACCCTGGGAAGCGGGCGCTGGAGGCACTCGTGGAGGTGACCACGCGAGCGGTGCCGGATGACCCGGACCCGCTCGGCGTCGCCCTGCAGCTCTGGACCGGCCTGCACGGCTTCGTCTCGCTGCAGAGCGTGATGCCGGAGATCGGCCAGAAGATGCGCTGGCCGAGCGACGAGGATTTCCTGCGGGGGTTGACGCGCTCGCACCTCGAGAGCTGACGTACCTCGGGCGGGCGCGCCGCAGCCCGAAGACTCTGACGGCGAGGACAGACCCGGCTAACCGGCTCGCGTGTCTGCGAGCTCCGACCGCGACTCGCCGCCGTCCAGAAGGGCGGCGATCCGCCACGGGTGCGCGCTGTCGTCCGTGAGCTCCATGCGCCAGCCGAGCTTCATGGTGCTGTCGACCGAGCGGTCGCCGCTCAGGATCGTGGTGGTCGTACGGTCTTCGACGTAGCGGCGGCCGCTGATGCGCAGCTCGACGGTCATCGCGGGAGGCGTCGCGTGCGGGTCGATGGCCGCGATGTGGATCTCGCGAACCCGCGGGCCGCGGACGACGAGCCGCCGGCCGCGCGACGGGTCGCCTGGGTAGAGCAGCTCCTGAACGGCGCCGGGGGTCGCCATGGCTTCGAGCGCGGTGTCGTCCCCGTCGATCGCCTCCGCCCACGCTTCGACGGCGTGTTCGGCCTCGGCGGCCAGGACCCGTGGAGCGAAGCGGTCGTCCACCAGCGAGATGTCGAGCGCGGCGGCGTGGGCGTCCGCGGCGAAGTCCGCGCCTGCGATCTCGTGGATCTGGTTGTTCGCGACCCGCGTGTCCGCCGCCTGTTCGAGCGTCGCCTCTCGCTGCAGCGCCCTCGTGTCCGCCCACGGCGTCGGCACGAGGGTGTCGGAGAGCTCATGGATGCCCTCGTGGTGCTGCTCGATCGACAGCAGCATCCAGCCGTTTCCCGACACGCCAAGCGTCCAGTACTCGCAGACGTGATGCGTGTCCTTGACGCTGTTGACGCGATGGATCGTGTCCCCCTGCCGGTCGATCACCACATCGCGGACCCGCGTCGCGAGCCGCACGACGGCGCGCTTGTCGCGATCCTCGGAGGCGTTGTGCAGACCGACGTAGGCGACATGGACCGGGGTCACGATGTCGATCCGGTTGACCCAACCGCGCAGGGCGAACGCCTTCAG
>CAWGBB010000013.1:0-52005 GCA_963820745.1 uncultured Solirubrobacteraceae bacterium
GCACCACCCCCACGGGCAGATCTACGGCTACCCGTTCGTGCCACCGGTCGCCGCGCTCGAGCGCGCCGCCGACGAGCGGCTCGGGGGCTGCGCCCCGTGCGCGCTGATCGCCCGCGAGCGGGCCGCCGGGACCAGGCTGCTGCTGGAGAACGGCGCCGTGATCGGCTACGTGCCCGAAGCCGCCCGCTGGCCGTATGAAGCGCACCTCTCGATGCTCGGACACCGCCGCTCGCTGCTCGACTGCGAACCGGCGGAGCTGCGGCTGCTCTCCGAGGCGCTGCAGCGGCTGGTGCGCGGCTACGACGCGCTGTTCGCGCGCCAGATGCCCTACGTGATGGCGGTCCACCAGGCGCCGACAGCGGGCGGTCTCGGGTCCCAGGAGGGGCACCTGCACATCGAGTTCTACCCGCCGCTGCGCACCGCCGAGAAGCTCAAGTTCCTGGCGGGCTCCGAGCAGGGCGCGGGCACGTTCATCGGCGACGTGCTCCCGGAGGAGGCCGCCGAGCACCTGCGCGATGCGATCGCCCGTGCCGGCTAGACACACCACCGCTTTCGCTCCCGGCCGCGTCAACGTGATCGGCGAGCACACCGACTACAACGAAGGGCTCGCGCTCCCGTTCGCGATCGAGCAGGGGGTGACGGTGCGGGCGGTCGCCTCCGCCGGAGAGGACGCCGCCGCCGAACGCGTCGAAGCGCTCGCGCTCGACCTCGACGAGCGCGACAGCTTCCTGATCGTCGAGCCGGGCCCCGAGAGGGGCTGGCGATCGTTCGTCCGCGGCGCGGTCGCCGAGCTCGCCGCGGCCGGGCGGCCGCCCCCGGGTGCGCATCTGGAGATCAGCGGCGATGTGCCGCAGGGCGGCGGCCTGTCCTCGTCGGCCGCGCTCACCGTCGCGCTGTGTCTCGCATTGCTCGAGCTCGGCCCGGGGCCGCCGATCGAGGACCCCGTCGAGCTGGCGCGCCTGTGCTCGCGCGTGGAGAACGAGTGGAGCGGCGCGCACACCGGTCTGCTCGACCAGCTGGCGAGCCTGTGCGGCGCGCGCGACGCGGCGCTCCTGATCGACTTCCGCAGCCTCGAGATCGAGCGCGTCCCGCTCGCGCTCGGCGACTGGCGCTTCGCGGTCGTCGACTCGGGCGAGCGCCACAGCCACGCGAGCTCGGGCTACAACGAACGCCGCGAGGAGTGCGCGCGCGCCTGCGAGCTGCTCGGCATCCGCTCCCTTCGCGACGCGCAACCGGCGCAGCTCGCCCAGCTGCCCGAACCGCTCCGTCGCCGCGCCCGTCACGTGCTGGAGGAGAACGAGCGCGTGCTCGCCGCTGTGCGCGCCATCGACGCGCACGACATGGACGCGCTCGCGGCGCTGCTTGAACGCCTCGCACGCCAGCCTTCGCGACCTGTACGAGGTCTCGACGCCCGCGGTCGAGGCCGCGGTCGAACGGATGCTGTTGGCGGGCGCCGCCGGCGCGCGGCTGATCGGCGGCGGCTTCGGCGGCTCGGTGCTCGGCCTGTTCGGCCCGGGCGCGCGGCCGCCGACGGACGCGATCGCCGTCGCGCCGGGCCCCGGCGCCGAGGCCTGGGACGGGTAGTGGCCTGAGTCAGCTCACAGCCGTGCGGCGAGCAGCGCCGCGGCGATCAGCACGACGGTCAGCGACATCACGGCGAGCGCGCCGTCGAGCGGGCCCAGCAGTCTCGGCAAGGTGAGCGGTTCGCTGCTGCCGTCGCTGAGCCGGCGAACGCCCTCCACCGCGACCGTCCGGCGGCGCAGGTCGCGGGCGGCCGAGCTGAGCCGCCGCTGCGCGAGGCTCATCGCCATGCACGCAGCCGCGATCAGCAGCCCCGGCGCGTCGACGCGCAGCGCCATCACGAAGTAGCCGGTGAAGGCGGGGAAGGCGCCCCAGTCCGCCGCGAACCAGAGGTCGCTGTGAAAGCGCCCGCCGGCGAGCTCGAGGTTGTACGCCGGCAGCATCAGCGCGCCGAGGACGACGAGCGGGGTCAGCCACGCCGACACCGTGACGATGCCGCCGATCCCGATCGCCACGGCCCCCGCTGCGCTCGCGGCCGCCGCCACCACCAGCGCGCGATCGCTGAAGCGCGTTCCGAGCGGCCGGTCGTGGAGCTCGTCGAGCGCGTGCGCCGCGACGCCGACGGCGAGCGCGAACGCCGCCAGTCCCCACAGCAGCCGATTGACGTAGACGTGGGGCGCGAGCGCGGCGCCGATCGCGAAGTAGCCGAGGTGCCACAGCGTGTACGGCGGGTGCAGCAGCGTGACCGCGTCCGCCAGCCGCCCGCCGCCGACCGCGTAGAAGGCGGGGCGCTGCGGGCGGGCGACCACCGCGCTAGCCCCGCCGCGTCGCGGAGGTCACGATGCCCCCGCCGAGGCTCATGCGGCGGACGCGCACGTCGTCGAAGCCGGCCGCGCGCCAGTAGGAGACGATCTGCTCGATCGGGTGCGCCGCATAGAAGCCGCGGATGCTCGGACCGAGGAAGCGCCCCACCTCGAACCACTCTCTCGAGGCGAGCCGTCCGAGCACCGGCAGCCCGATCGCCGTGTAGAGCCGCCACGCAGCGCGTGCGGGTGCCGAGGGCGGCACCCCGAACTCCAGCGAGGCGACCCGCCCGCCCGGCTTCACGACGCGCGCGAGCTCGGAGAGCGTCGCCGGTGGATCGTCCACGTAGCGCAGCAGGTAGGTGAAGGTGAGCCCGTCGAAGCTCGCATCCGCGAAGGGCAGCCGCTCGGCCTGTGCCTCGATGAGCTCCACCCGCCCGGCAGGCACTGCGGCGAAGCGCCGACGGGCCCGGGCGAGCATCTGCGCGCTCTGGTCGACGCCGACGACGAAGCAGTCGGCACGCCGGCGCAGCTCCGCCGCGACCATCCCGGTCCCGGTCGCCACGTCGAGGATCCGCTGGCCGTCCCGCGGCTGCAGCTCGTCCACCAGCGCGCGGCGCCACCGCGGGTCCTGCCAGAAGCTGAGCGCGGCGGACAGCTCGTCGTAGCGCGAAGGCAGCGCGCTGAACAGCTCGAGCGCCTCCTCCTTGCGCGGCGAGGCCGGGCGCTCCTGTGCGATTGGTGCCGGCGGGCTCATCTTTCTCGGGAGTCGGCCGGCGCTCCGTGCCGGCCTCCGCGATCTGAAAGGCTAGACGCACACGCGCTGAGGAGTTTCCCGGTGGACCAGGCAACAGCCAAGAGCAGCGCGCCGGTGATCGTGATCACAGGCGCCTCGAGCGGGATCGGCGAGGCCACGGCGCGGCTGCTCGGCCGCGAGCCGGGCGCGTCGATCGTGCTGGTCGCGCGCCGCCAGGAGCGCCTCGCGCCCCTCGCTGCCGAGATCGGCCCTGCTGCCGGCTACCTGGCCGTCGACCTGCTGGACGCGGACGCCCCGGAGCGGGTGCGCGCCCACCTCGCCGAGCACCACGGCCGCTTGGATCTGCTCGTCAACAACGCCGGCGCGGCATGGCGGGCGCGCTTCGCCGACGGCGGCTACGAGAACGTCAGGCGCACGATGGCGATCAACTTCGACGCGCAGCTGCGGCTCACCGAGGCGCTGCTGCCGATGCTGCGCAGCAGCGCACCCTCGGCGATCGTCAACGTCGCCTCGACGGCGGCGCGCGTCGCGCGCGCCGGGACCGGCGCCTACAGCGCTTCGAAGTTCGCGCTCGCCGGCTGGACGGACTCGCTTGCGGCGGAGGAGCGTGAGCACGGCGTGCACGTCGGGCTCGTGCTGCCGGGCTTCATCGCGACCGAAGGCTTCCCGCAGTCGGAGCTGATCGAGAACCCGATCACGCGGCGGCTCGTCTCCACTCCCGACGTCGCCGCCGCAGCGATCCGGGAAGCCGGGCTGGGCCGGCGCTCGGAGCGCTACGTGCCGCGCCCCTACTGGCTCGCGGCGGCGCTCCGCATCCTCGCGCCGGCGCTGGTGCGCCGCGCGATCGGCGGCCGCGGCGCCGCCATGATGACCACGACGACCGGCGCGGACCTCGCTGAGCGCGAGCCGCTCAGCGAGCCGCCACCGGCCGGGCAGTCCCCGCGTGCCGGCTCGGGGCGCTCGCCGATTCCGCCGGCTGACTGCGGCGGCGCGGAGGCGAGCTGACCGAGACCGCGCTCGTCGCCGGCGCCGGCGGCTTCGTCGGCCGGCGGCTCACCAGCGCTCTGCTGGCGAGCGGGGTGGCAGTGCGTGCGATGGTCCGCGATGCGGGCCGTCCCGTGGCGCGCTCCCTTCGCGAGCAGGGCGCGGAGCTCCGCACGGGCGACGTGACCGATGCCGCCTCCCTCGACGGGGCGTTCGAGGGCGTTCGCACGGCCTTCTACCTGGTGCATGCGATGGCCGGCGGCGCGGGGTTTCACGAGCGCGATCTGGCCGGCGCCCGCAACTTCGCACGCGCCGCCGCGACGGCCGGTGTCGAGCGGGTCGTGTACCTGGGGGGACTCGGCGACGAGAACGCGTCCGAGCACCTGCGCAGCCGTCATGAGACGGCCCGTGGCCCTCCGCGAAGAGGGCCCGCCCCTGACGTACTTCCGGGCGGCGATGGTGGTCGGAGCCGAAAGCGAGTCCTACCGGACGCTGCGCTACCTCGTGAAACGGCTGCCGGTGATGATCGCGCCGAGCTGGCTGCGCACTGACACGCAGCCGATCGCGATCGACGACGTGATCGCGTTCCTCTCGCGCGCCCCGAGCGTGCCGCAGTCGTCCGGGCGCGAGGTGCAGATCGGCGGCCCCGACGTGCTCTCCTACGGGGACATGCTCGATCGCATGGCCGATGCCATGGGTATGAAGCGGCGACCGAAGGTGCCCGTGCCGCTGCTCACGCCCCGGCTCTCGGCGCTGTGGCTCGGGCTCGTCACGCCCGTCGACACGAACGTCGCCGCGCCGCTGGTCGAGGGCCTGCGCGCGCGCACCGTCGTGACCGACCCCTCGGGCGCCACTCCGTTCGGCATCGAGCCGATGCCGTTCGACCTCGCGCTCCGCCGGGCGCTGCGCGAAGAGGCTGAGGAGGGGTAGCGAGAGGGCATGCGAACGGCGCTCGTCCTCTTCACCTGCGATCTGCGCGTGCGCGACCAGCCCGCGCTGGCCGCCGCCGTTGCCGACTGCGAGCAGGTGGTCCCCGCGTTCGTCCTCGACGAGCAGCTGCTGGCGGGCTCCTGCGGCAGCGCCAACCGGCTCGCGTTCCTGCGCGAGAGCCTTCGCGACCTCGAGGACTCGCTGCGCGCGCGAGGCGCGGGCCTGGTGGTCCGGCGCGGCGATGTGGTCGAGCAGGCGATGGTCCTCGCGCGGCGCTTTCGTGCGGAGGCGATCTACATGGCCGCCGACACCACGCCGTACGCGCGGGCGCGCCATGCGCGTCTGGCGCGCGCGTGCGACGGAGGGGCGCATCGAGCTCGTGTTGCGCGGCGGCCCGTCGATCCTCGCCCCGGGAGCCGTGACTCCGCTCTCCGGGGGGCACTACCGCGTCTTCACCCCGTACTGGCGGGCCTGGTGCGAGCGCCCGGTGCCCGGCGCCGCCACGACCCCGCGCCGCATCCGCTCGCCGCACGGGCTGCCGGCGATGCGCCTTCCGGGGACCGGCCGCGACGGCGCCTCGCCCGAGCGGCCACGCGGCGGCGAGACGGCCGGACGCGAGCGGCTCGCCGGCTTTCTCGCGCGAGACCTGAAGGGCTACGCCGAGCGCCACGACGACCTGCCCGGCGACGCGACGTCCAGGCTCAGCCCGTATCTGCACTTCGGCTGCCTCTCGCCTGGCGCCGTGCTCGAACGCAGCGCGCGCGGGCCCGCGGGGGCGGAGTTCGCGCGCCAGCTCTGCTGGCGCGACTTCCACCGCCAGGTCCTCGCCGACTGTCCCGAGGCCGCGGGGCGCGACTACCGCCCGCGACGCGGCCGCCGCTGGCGGCGCGACCCCGAGGCGCTCGCCGCGTGGCGCGAGGGGCTCACCGGATACCCGATCGTCGACGCCGGCATGCGCCAGCTGGCGCGCGAGGGCTTCATGCACAACCGCGCCCGGATGATCGTCGCGTCGCTGCTCACGAAGACGCTCCAGATCGACTGGCGGGACGGCGCGGCGCACTTCGCGACGCTGCTGTGCGACGCCGACGTCGCCAACAACACCGGCAACTGGCAGTGGGTCGCCGGGACCGGCAACGACACGCGCCCGAACCGCGTCCTGAACCCTCTGCGCCAGGCGCGCCGCTTCGATCCCGCGGGCGACTACGTGCGCCGGTACGTGCCGGAGCTGGCCGGCGTCGAGGGTCGCGCCGTACACGAGCCCTGGCGCCTGCCGGCCGCCGAGCGGCGGGCGCTGCGCTACCCGCCGCCGATCGTCGATCCCGATCGCTGGAGCACACGATGAGCGAGCCGGTCGCGATCCACAGCGAGACGATCCGCCTCGGGCAGCTGCTCAAGCTCGCCGGGATCGTCGACAGCGGCGGCGAGGCACGGGCGCTGCTCGAAGCCGAGCCGGCACTCGTCAACGGCGAGCCGGAGTCGCGGCGCGGGCGTCAGCTACGGGCGGGCGACACGGTGTTCGCGGACGGGCGCGAGCTGATGGTCGCGGCAGGGTCCTAGCCCGTCGTCGCCACGATGGGATGTGCGGCCGGGCTGCTAGCCGAGGCTCGCCACGATCACCGGCGCGCTCGTGGGCCTGAGGCTGCCGCCCCGGGGCTCAGCCGTGACCATCACCGCGCGCGCGCCCGCGAGGCTGACCGGGACCCCGACCGACGCGCGACCGGCGGAGGTGACGTTGAACAGCGCGTCGGTCGCGTGCACGTTGTGACCGCGCTGCACCCACAGCTCGTAGACCTTGCCGGCCGGGGACTGCGGCATGCCTTCGATCTGGAGCTGGCCGCGGGTGCCGACCACACGCAGCGACGCGGTGGCGCCCGGCGCGCTGACGCGGGCCTGGATCAGCCGCCGGCTCTGCCCGCCCGAGAAGGCGATCACGGCCACCGCCGCGACGAGGGCGAGCGCGAGCGCGGCCGTCGCGAAGCGCCACTGCCACCGTTCGCGCGGTGCGCGCCCGGGGCGCACCTCGGCCGGGCGTCCGCTCGCGTCGCGCAGCTCTGCCTCGGATGCGACGGTCGCGAGCACGCGCCCGCGCAGCTCCGCCGGCGCGCTCCGCTGCGGCACGGCCGCCGGCAGCGAGTCGGCGACGTGCTGGAGCGACGCCACCTCCTCGCGGCAGGCCGCGCATTCGCGCAGGTGCGCGGCGAATACCAGCGCCTCGTCCTCGGTCAGCGCGCCGAGCACGTAGGCGGCCGCGTCGTCACGGCGGTCCGCATGCCCCTCGCCGTTCATCCGATCACCTCCCCGGGCTCGCCGAGCGCGGCACGCATCTTCTCCAGGCCGAGCCTCATGCGGCCCTTGACCGTGCCGATCGGGGTTCCCAGCATCGCGGCGATCTCGGTGTGGGTCATGCCGCCGAAGTAGGCCAGCTCGATCACGTGGCTCTGCTCGCGCGGGAGCTGCTGCAGGGCCTCGCGGATCTCCCGCGCCTCGTCACGGCGCGCGAACTCGAGCTCGGTGCGCTCGCGTGCAGGCACGCGCTCCTCGATCGTCTCGTCGACGACGACGCGGCGGTCGCGGACCGTGCGCCGACGGAGCGCGTCGATCGCGCGGTTGTGGACGATGCCGAGGGTCCAGGTCCGCACGCTGCCGCGGTTGCGGTCATAGCGCGCGCCGCTGCGCCACAGCGACAGGAACGCCTCCTGGACGACGTCTTCGGCGAGCGAGCGCTGGCCGCACATGCGCATCGCCAGCGAGTAGGCGGCGTCGGCGTGGCGGTCGTAGACGACCTCGAAGGCCGCAGCGTTGCCCCTGTACACGAGCTGCATCAGCTCCTCGTCGGCGAGGACGCTGAGGTGGGCGGCGGAGCGCTCGCCGCCCGAGGATCGCAAGGGGCTCCACATCGCTACGCGGCGGTGCGCTCCTGCTCGGGGTGCTCGGCGGCGACGGCGGTCTCCGGGGCGTGGAGCCGGCGCAGCGGCTCCGGGGTGTCGGGGTTCAGCGCATCCTTGAATCCGCGTAGACCAGAGCCGAGCGAGCGCCCCATCTCGGGCAGGCGCTTGGCGCCGAAGATCATCAGCGCGACGACCAGCAGGAACGCGATGTGAAGCGGGTTGTCGAGACCCATGGTGGGTGTCCTCCTCTGCGTGGGTGGGCAGGCTGCTGATCAATGCGCACCGGGGCCCGCAACGGATCACTTCTCGCCGATCAGCGCGGTTCGCGCCACATCTTCCACATCGACGGGCCGCGCACCAGGCGCGCCTCTTCGGTGACCCGGAACCCGTGCCGCGCGTAGAAGGCGACGTTGCTCTCCTTCGAGGACTCGAGGAACGCGCCGACGCCGTCACGGTCGCATTGCTCCAGCACACCTCCGAGCACCGCCGAGCCGAGGCCCTGCCCCTGCGCCGAGGGGTCGGTGCCGAGCACGGCGAGGTAGTAGTGCGGCTCGCGCGGATGACCGCGCTCGAGTTTTTCCCACCCGAGCGTGACGAGCGGAAGGCGCCCGATCAGGCGGGGCTTCGCGAAGCACGGGACGAGCTCGAGCGTTTCGCGCACGCTCGCCTTCCAGTGCCCCGGGGGCGCCCACAGCGCGGCGCACTTCAGGCCGTCGTCGACCCACACCTCTTCGTGGCCGATCAGCTGGCGCGTCCGGGTTCCCTGGAAGCGCTCGAGCGCCGCGAGGCGGAGGTCGTCGGGACGCCACGCCCAGCTCGCTACCGGATCGTCGAAGAACGCGCGCGCGAGCACGCCGGCCAGCGCAGGGATGTCCCGCTCGCTCGCGCGTCGGATCGCCGGCGGGGAGGCCATGCGGTGACGATATAGGGGCGTCAGTCGCGCGCGGCCTGAGAGGCGGCGCCTGCCGGCTCGAACGCCTCCGCGATCAGCTCGTAGCTGCGCCTGCGGTCCTCGTGGTCGTAGGTGATGCAGACCGCGATCACCTCCTCGGCGCCGTACTCCTCGGCGACCTCGACCAGCTGCCGTGCGACCTCCGGCCCGTCGCCGAGAACGGCGCGTCGGCGCATGCCGGGGGCCTCGGGCTCGTCGGGCAGCGATGCGAGGAAACGCTCGGCCTTCTCGGGCGGCGGCACGGCGATCGGCCGGCCCTGGCGCAGCAGCCTGAAGGTCATGCGCCCGCTGGCGGCGATCCGCCGCGCGGCCGCCTCGTCCTCGGCCGCGATCGCCCACACCGCGACCGCGGTGCGGGGCTGCCTGTCGGCGTGTTCGTGCTCGGCGAACCGTTCGCGGTAGGTGCGCGCCGCCTCGGCGCCGCCCGGGTTGATGAAGTCCGCGAACGCGTACGGGAGGCCGAGCTCGGCGGCCCACAGCGCGCTCTGCATCGAGGAGCCGAGCAGCCAGACCTCGGGCAGCTCCGGGCGCCCCGGCAGCGTCGCGGCCAGACGGGCAAACGGGTGGTCCGGGGGCAAGCGGCCTTCGAGATGGCCGAGCAGCTCGGCCAGCTGCTGCGGGAAGTCGTCGGGCGCCGCCTGGCGGCGGTCGCGCTGCAGGGCGAACGCCGTGACCGGGTCGGTGCCGGCCGCGCGCCCGATGCCGAGGTCGATGCGCCCGGGATAGAGCCCCGCCAGCAGGCTGAACGTCTCGGCGACCTTGAAGGGGCTGTAGTGCGGGAGCATCACGCCGCCGCTGCCGACACGGATCCGGCTCGTCGCCGCCGCGACCGGACCGATCAGCGCCTCGGGGCTCGGGCCCGCGAGCATCGGCCCGCCGTGGTGCTCGGCGAGCCAGTAGCGGTGGTAGCCGAGCTCGTCGGCCAGCTGCGCCAGGTCGAGGGTGTTGCGCAACGCCTGCGCCGCGGTCGACCCCTCCGAGACGGGCGACTGGTCGAGGATCGAGAGACGGAGCGGCGTGGACGGCACGCGAGAAAGACTAGGACGCATCGGCTAGGGTTGGCGGCCGACCCTCAGGGGAGAGGAACGAACTTGGAACCTGTGCTCTTTCGCGACCGCTCGCGCCCGGTGCAGATCTTGCTGGGCGGGCTCATCCCGGCGGCGCTAGGGGCGCTGGCAGGCGTGCTGCTCGGCGTGTCCGCAGCCGCGTACTGGGCGGTGGGCGCGGTCGCCGCGATCGGCGGCTTCCTCTCGGGGTTCGAGCACCAGGACGGCTGGGGCGGCGCCGACCGCGGCCTGGTCGCGGGCTTCATCTACGGCGTCGCGCTGCTCGTCGCGCACGCGATCGCAGGCACCGACGCCAAGGTCTCGCTCGGCAAATTCCCGCCGCTCCTCGCCGTCATCACCGCGATCTTCGGCATGTTGCTGACCGCGGCGGGCGGGCGACTCGCCCGGATGCAGCGCGAGCGCGCAGCCGCCCGCTCGGGCACTGCGGACCGAAGCACGCCCGAGCCGGCGGAGTCCGACGCCGCGCCACGAGCTTCGACAGACCGACCGCTGACCAGATGAGGGAGGAGCGCCAGTGACCGAGGAGGAGACGGGGCCCGACTACCACCTGCTGCTGGACCGCGACGAGGTCCCGGTCGCGGCGAGCGCGATGCGGCTTTACCTCGGCGACGAGGCACACCAGCCCGAGATCCAGGCGCTGGGACGGGACGTGCTGCTCAGGTTCGGCGGCGAGCCCGACGAGTTCGGCGTGCTGAGCGTCCCGCTCACCGCGAAGGAGATGAAGATCGTGTTCTTCGCGGTACGGCTTCTCATCAACGACCTGCAGCGCGAGCAGGCCGGCGAGCGGGAGATCCTCTGGCGGATCATCGAGAAGCTCCCCGACGAGCACGTGATGCGCGCGATCGAGCTCTAGCGAACCCGAACAAGGTCCCGGTTTGCGCGTGCGGCGCGCCGGGTACTGCAGATCCCATTCGGGGGCGTGCGCCCCGTTCTCGGTGAGGAGGGGGAGGAGCACTGGCTCGATGACGAAGGCTGTGCGCGCCGCTGCGGCGACGATCGCGATCCTGGGAATCACGGCGGCCACCGCGCAGGCGGCGCCGCCGACCGAATTCAACGCCGTCACCGAGGCGCAGAACTTCTCCGTCACGCAGGAGCGCCAGGCGATCTACGACACGCCCGAATACCAGGCCGCGCTCACGACGCAGAGCGCGGAGAATCTGGCCGAAGCGCTCAGCGAGCAGGCCGCCGACCCCGGTCGCCTGTTCAGCGACGACCTGTGCTGGAACGGCGGCAACGGCTGCGCCGGCGACGTGCGCCTCTACAACTGGCAGAAGAACGGCTACGGGCTCGTCCAGAAGGTGCTCTTCACCGCGCGCGACGGCGCGACGCTGTCGGGCCGCGTGTGGGCGACGAAAGCCGGCCCCAAGCACCGCCCCGGGATCGTGATCACCGACGGCTCGGTGCAAGCCGACGAACAGATGTACTGGTACGCCGCCCAGGCCCTCGCCAAGGACGGCTACGTGGTGCTCACGTTCGACCCCCAGGGACAGGGTCAGAGCGACACGCTCGGCCAGGCCCCGGACGAAGGGGAGGGCGTGCCGGCGCAGAGCGACGGCCGTCCGTTCTACGACGGCACCGAGGACGCGATCGACTTCCTCCTCTCCAATCAAAAAAATCCTTACGAGCCCGTACCGAGTTGCGAAACGGGCACCAGCCACGCCGCCAAGCAGGACGAACGTGTCGCCGCCGGGCTCGACGCCGCCTACGACCCGTTCTGGAAGCTGCTGAACGCGAAGGCCGGGGTCGGGCTCGCCGGTCACTCCTACGGCGCGGCCGGCGTCTCCTACATCGCGCAGTGGGACCCGCGCGTGAAGGCCGTCGTCGCCTGGGACAACCTCGGCGGGCCGGGTCCCGAAGTCGGGCTCGGTCCCGAGCCAGCAGGGCGGCACCCCGCCGATGAGCTCCATCGGCGAGAAGCCGTGCCCCGCCGACCCGGCCGACCGCACCGTCGTGCCGATCACCAAGCCCGGGCTCGGCATGTCCGCCGATTACGGTCTGCCCCCGCTGCCCAACACCGGCCTGCCCGAACCGCTCGCGAAGTCGAAGGAGTCGCTCGCCTACAGCGAAGCCGGCGTCGACAGCGGCGAGATCATCATCCGCGGCGGCTCGCACCTGGACTTCAGCTTCATCGGAAACCAGGCGTTCGGCGCCTCGCTGCGCGGCCCGGACGAGATCGACTGGTACACCGCCGCCTGGTTCGACAAGTACGTCAAGCACCAGGCCTCGGCCGACAAGCGGCTGCTGAGCGAGCGCTGGCGCGAAGACCCCGTCGAGGCGGAAGTCGACCCCAACCACGACGGCAACGCCTTCTCGTTCTACTACCTGTCCCGCCTGGACATCCATCGCGCGCGAGGCGGCGTCTTCGACTGCGAGGACATGCGCGAAGGCTGCCCGGGGATGGTGGCGACACGCAAGGACGGCTACCACGGCAGCTACTCCTACATGGCCGTGGACACCTCGCCCGACGGCTGAGCGCGCAGGACGCTCGGGTAGCATCGCCGGCCGGTGCTTTTGCGGGCAGATGCGGGTGGTGGTCCGGCGGTCGCAGGCGCGCGCCTCGAGCGGACGCTGCTACGAGCGCTGCTCGCGCTCCCGGCGCCGCTGAAGCGCCGCCTCGCCGGGCCGCCGATCCGGCGCGGCGGGCTGGTCGTCGACCTCGACACCCAGGTGCTCCTGCGTCTCGCCGCGCGTGACCCCGAGCCGCCTGCGCGCTCGCTGACGCCGGCGCAGGCCCGCGCCAGGCTGCGCAGGTCGGTGGCCGTCGTCGATGCGCCGGGCGCGGCGATGGCCGAGGTGCGGAGCCTCCAGGTGGCGGGCGGGGCGGGCGCTCTCGCGGCTCGGCTGTACGTGCCCGAGGAGGCAGTCGCCGGCGGCGGCCCGATGGCGGTCTACTACCACGGCGGCGGCTGGGTCGTCGGCGATCTCGACACCCACGACGGTTTCTGCCGCGCGCTCGCGCGCTCCTCCGGCGCGCGTGTCCTCAGCCTCGAGTACCGGCTCGCGCCCGAGCACCCGTTCCCGGCGGCGGTCGAGGACGCGCTCGCGGCCTTCCGCGACGCGGTCGCGCGCGCAGACGAGCTGGGCGCCGACCCTGCGCGTGTCGCCGTGGCGGGCGACAGCGCAGGAGGGCACCTCGCGACCGTCACCGCGATGCTCGCCGCCGGCGACGAGCGCCCTCCCGCCTTCCAGCTTCTCGTCTACCCCGCCACGGACTTCCTGGAGCCGGCGCCCTCGCGCGCGGAGTTCGCCGAGGGCTTCCTTCTGACGAAAGAGAAAATGGACTGGTACGAGGAGAACTTCATCGGCACGGGCGACCGCTCCGACCCGCGGGTCTCGCCGCTGCGCGCTCGCAGCCTCGCCGGGCTCGCGCCGGCGATGGTCGTGACCGCCGGCTTCGATCCGCTGCGCGACGAGGGCGAGGCCTACGCCGCCAAGCTGCGCGCCGACGGCGTGCCGGTCATGCTGCGCCGCCACCCCGGCTACGTCCACGGCTTCACCCACATCATGGTCGGCGGCCCCGGCCCCCGCGAAGCTGTCGCCGAGATGGGCGGCGTGCTGCGCGCCGCGCTCGCGGGCTAGCTGCGGTTCGAGCCCACGCGCTCGGCCGCCGGCGCTTACGACACGCCCCCCCGCCGGCTCGCCGCCCGCGCCGTCGCGGCCGCGCGTGCTCGGCCTCACGGTTGAGCCTGGCGGCACGGCGCATCGGGAACGCGAACCAGAGCGCGAGGAACGGGATCGAGGCGAGCCCGGCGGTCACCGCGCCCCAGCCGGCGCCGAACAGCTTCGTCGTGACGAGGAGCAGACAGCCGCACATCGCGAGCGCCAGGAAGGCCATGCCCACGATCACCACGCGGTTGGCGAAGAAGACGGTGTGGCGCTTGTCGTCGTGGCGGAACACCCAGCGATGCTGCGCCGAGGGCGCGATCGTGCACACGGCCGCCATCGCGGCCAGCAGCAGGGTGACCAGGTAGACGGCGCGCTCGAAGCCGCCGACGTGCGCGAAGCCGGTGTCGAAGGGGACGATCAACAGGAACGCGAACAGCACCTGCACGCCGGTGACCACGACGCGCAGCTCGCCGTTGAGCTCTTCGAGGTTCCGGTCCAGGCGCTCGAGCTCGGTCTCGTCCCGCCGCGCATCGCCCCCTCGCTGTTCTGTCTCGCGCACGACCGCTACCCCGTGACCGGCTCCTTGTCTCCGCGCTCGGTGCTGCCCTCACGCTCGCCTCGCGTCTCGTCCTGCATGGAGGAGCGCTTACCCGAAGCACACACCGCGAAACGGCGCCCGGCCCGGGTAACGTGCGCGGTGTGGAGTCATCCGAGGCGATCGGACCACGTGTGCGTCGTGGAGATCCCGAAGGGCTCTCGCAACAAGTACGAGTACGACCCGCAGCTCGGCGGGATCAAGTTCGATCGTCTGCTGATGAGCGCCGCCACCTACCCCACCGACTACGGGTACCTGCGCGGGACGCTCGGCGAAGACGGCGATCCGCTCGACGCGCTCGTGTGCCTGACCGAGCCCACGTTCCCCGGCTGCTTGATCGCGGTCAAGCCGCTCGGCATGTTCGAGATGCGCGACGAGAAGGGCGGCGACGACAAGATCATCTGCGTGCCGCTCCACGACCCGTACTGGAACCACTTCGAACGCCTCGACGAACTACCGGAGCTGCTGCGCCAGGAGATCGAGCAGTTCTTCTCGATCTACAAGGAGCTCGAAGGCAAGCAGGTCGACATCGGCGGCTGGTTCTCGCGCGAGGACGCCGAACGCGAGATCGCCGTCTCCCGCCGGCGCCTGGAGGAGGACGGCCCCGCCCGCTGACCCACCGGGCGTCGCGGCCTCAGGCCGCGCGCGGGGGCAGCCTGACGATGCCCGCGAAGAACTCGTCGATCCGCTGCACGATCGCGCGGAACTGCGAGAAGTCCGCCGGCTTGGTGACGTAGGCGTTCGCGTGCTGACGGTAGGCGCCCAGCACGTCCTCCGCGGCCTCGGAGGTGGTGAGCACCACCACGGGGATCGTCGCGAGCGCTGAGTCCCCCTTGAGCTCGGCCAGCACCTCGACCCCGCTCTTGCGGGGGAGGTTGAGGTCGAGAAGGATCAGGTCGGGCCGCTCGCGGCCCGCGTAGTCGCCCTCGCCGCGGACGTACTCCATCGCCTCGACGCCGTCGCTGACGACCTCGAGCCGGTTCGTCCGGCAGCTCGCTCTCGGCGAACACCTCGCGGACGAGCAGCACGTCCCCGGGGTCGTCCTCCACGAGCAGCACGTAGACCATCTCGTCCGTCATGCGACGTCATTCTCGCGCGTCGGCGTCGCCGGCAACGTGAAGTGGAAGCTCGTGCCCCCCTCGTAGTCCGTGTCGAGCCAGATCTGGCCGCCGTGGTACTCGACGATCTTGCGGCAGAGCGCGAGCCCGATCCCACTGCCTTCGTAGGCGTCGCGGCCGTGGAGGCGCTGGAAGATCAGGAACACGCGCTCGGCGTACTCGGGCTCGATCCCGATGCCGTTGTCCGAGAAGCTCACCTCCCATGCGCCGTCGCTGCGGTGCGCCGCGATCCGCACGAGCGGTGGCTCCGGGCCGTGGAAGCGGAGCGAGTTGGCCAGCAGGTTCTGGAACAGCGAGCGCAGGAGAGACTCGTCACCGAGGACGCTTCGGCAGCTCCCCGGCCACGATCCGCGCGCCGGTCGCCTGGATCGGCTCGCCCAGGGCGTCTTCGGCCCCGGCGAGCGCATCGCCGAGCGCGACCGGCCTGCTCTGGCGGCCCTCGCGGCCGACGCGCGAGAACGCGAGCAGGTCGTTGATCAGCGTCTGCATGCGCTTGGCGCCGTCGACGGCGAACTCGATGTACTGGTCGGCGCGCTCGTCGAGCTGCCCGCGGTAGCGCGTCTGGAGCGCCTGGCAGAAGCTCGCGACCTTCCGCAGCGGCTCCTGGAGATCGTGCGAGGCCACATAGGCGAACTGCTCGAGGTCGGCGTTCGAGCGGGACAGCTCGAGCGCCTGGCGCTCAACCCGCTCGCGCGCGGCGTCGACCTCGGCCAGCTCGTGCACGATCCGCTCGCGCATCGCCTCGATCTCCTCCGTCAGCTCGCGCACCTCGCGCGGGCCGTCCGGGATCGGGAGCGGAGCGTGGAACTCGCCGCCCGCCACGCGGCGCGCACCGTGACCGAGACGATGCAGCGGGCTCGTGATCGTGCGCCGCAGGACGAGCCCCGCGACGGCGAGGCTTCCGAGCACGAGCACCGCGGCGAAGATCAGCAGCGCGTCCAGCTCGGTCGAAGCGCGGTTCAGTCTCCTGCGCGCCGTCGCGACCTTGGCTTCGAGCGTGTCGTGGAGCGCGGTCAGCCGGGTGCGAACGGCGTCGAAGAGCCGGCGCCCGCGGGCGTCGGGCGCGACTCCCCGCGCGAGGACCCGCCGCGGTTCGGCCAGCGCACGCGAGACGAAGTCGTGCTGCCAGCGGCGCGCCGCCACGCGCGCAGCGTCGACCTCCGCGGGCACCGGCGCGCCGACCTGGCGCTCGTGTGCCGCAAGCGTCTTGTACGCCGCGGCCTCTGCGCCGAGCCCTTTGCCGTAGGGGTCGAGGAACTGCGATTCGACCGTGATCAGGTAGCCGCGGACCCCCGTCTCCTCGTTCACGAGGGCGTTCTCGAGTTCGAGCGAGGCGCGGTTCGAGGGACCGGCCTGATCGAGCAGGAAGCTGCGCTGGTGGGAGAGCCGGACGCTTGCCACAAGGGCGAGTCCGATCCCGATCGCCGCCAGGACGAGGAGCACGCCGATCGTCAACGACAGCAGCCGGCCCACGCTGAGCGCGGAGAGCCTGGAGCGCAGGCTCCCGCGCCGCTCGCTTGGCGCGCTCATCGCGGCGGTACGCCGGGGTGGCTGCCGATCAGGAGCATCGCCACGTCATCGACCGGCGGGCCGGCGGCCAGCGCCTCGACCGCATCGAGCAGCCCGTCCAGCAGGTCGGCGGGCCGCTCGCGCCACTGCGGGTCCTCGCGCAGCCGTTCGGCGAGGATCTCGCGCAGCCCCTCCTCGCCGAGCCGTTGCGGGCCGTCGCCGATCCGTCCCTCGACGATCCCGTCGGTGTAGAGGAGGATCGCCCAGCGGTCGGGCAGCTCGATCAACTGTGGCTCCCACGGTCCCTCGCCGAGCCCGATCGCAGGCCCGGGGCCGGCACCGCGCAACGGCGTCGTCGACTCGCCGTCGATCAGCAGCGGCGGCGGGTGCCCGGCTGTGACGAGTCGGGCGCTCCGGCGTGCCGGGTCCAGCTCGAGCTCGCACAGCGTCGTGAACAGGCGCGGCAGGTGACGCTCGTGCTCGAACACCCGCGAGAGCGTCTCCATCACCACCGGCTGTGTCGCGCCGGCCAGACGCAGCCCGCGCCAGGTCGCGCGCATGACCGCGCCGATCGCCGCTTCGTCGGCGCCGTGTCCGCAGACATCCCCGATCACGGCGTGCAGGTTGCCGCCGCCTTTCGACAAGGTCGAAGAAGTCCCCTCCGAGCAGCGCGCGGCGGCGCCCCGGCCGGTTGCACGAGGCCGACCAGACCCGGGGGTCGGCGATCAGAGGGCTCGGCGCGAGCCCACGTTCCAGGCGCTCGACCTCCCGCGCCTGCGCGTCGGCCAGCAGCAGCTCGCGCTCGGCTTCCTCGGTCGCGCGGCGGCCCACGGCGTACCGGATCGCGCGCCCGAGCTGCCCAGGCTCGAGCCGGCCCTTCACCAGGTAGTCCTGCGCGCCGGCCTGCACGGCGGCGATGCCGGCGGACTCGTCGGCGAGACCCGTCAACACGACCAGCGGCGCCCCGCCCAGGCGCGCCCGCAGCCGCGCGACGGTCTGCACCCCGGTCGCGTCGGGCAGGTCGAGGTCGAGCAAGACGCAGTCGATCTCCTCCGGGGGCCGAGCGAGCGCGTCGGCGAGCGTCCGCAGGCGCACGACAGTGCAGCCAGGGAGCGTTTCGGCCAACTCGTCCTGGACGAGGATCGCGTCGCCGTCGTCGTCCTCGACGAGCAGCACGACGAGCTCTCTCCCGTTCATCCCCGCCTGCTCGCCCGACTCCACCGCCGCTGATTCTAGAGGCGGCCCTTGCGGCGCGGCCCGTTTCGTTTCATCCCACCCCCTTCGGGTAGCCCACCGAGCAACAGCGGAGCCCCGAGGTCGCAGGTCAGCGATCTGACAACTCTCTGCAATCTCATGTTTCTTCTCGCCTTGCCCTTGGGTAGGCCCGGAGCGAGATCGTCTTGTCGGGAGGTGACCGCGTGGGGCCCCGCAGTCAGCAGCAATCGCCAACCAAACCGCGGCCGAGCCGGACGCGCTGCGAGGGGGCGCGCACCAGACCTCGATCCCCGCGACGGGAGCCGGATCACGAGCCGATCGCGCCCGGCCTGCTCGACCACCGCCCGGGAGCGAACGGACAGGAGCGCTCTTCCGAGCGCCTGTTCGCCGAGCTGCACGCCGGTGACGAGCGTGCCAGGGACGAGATCGCGGCGATGTACCTGCCGCTCGCCAAGCGGCTCGCGCAGCGCTACGTGCGCTCCTCCGAGCCACGTGAGGATCTGGTCCAGGTCGCATGCGTGGGCTTGGTGAAGGCGATCGAGCGCTTCGACCCTGCCCGCGGTCCGACGTTCGCCTCGTTCGCGATCCCCACCATCCTCGGTGAGCTGCGGCGCTACTTCCGGGACGCGACCTGGGCCGTGCACGTGCCACGCGGCGCGCAGGAGCGGGCGTTCGCGATCGAAGCGGCACAGGAGCAACTTCGCTCGAGCCAACGTTCGGCGCCGACCGTCGAGCAGATCGCCGACTACCTGCAGCTCTCGGAGGAGGAGGTCCTCGACGGGCTGCTCGCCGTGAAGGCCTACGAAGCCGACTCCCTTGACGCGCCGAGCGCCGGGGGTGACGACGAGGGACGGTCTGCGCTGGAGCTGATCGGCGACGAGGACGGGACCTATGAGCTGGTCGACGCCGACGCGAGCATCACCCCTGCGATCCGCCGGCTCGCCGAGCGCGACCGGCGAGTACTGCACATGCGCTTCGTCGGCGACATGAGCCAAAGCGAGATCGCCGCGCGGATCGGGGTGTCGCAGATGCAGGTCTCGCGGATCCTGGCCCGCTCGCTGAAGGAACTGCGCGAGATGGCCGGCGCTGCGGGTTAGCGCCCCCTTTCCGGGCCCTGTCACCGGTGATACGATCGCGCCGCGAAAGCGCTCTCGGAGAGCAGAGTGCACTCTCTGCGGGCGCCGGCAGTTCCTCCGAATTGACGAGAGAGGGCGGAGGCCGGCGGCCTCGCCGTGAAGGGCAGAGACCTGAAATGCCATCCGTCGGTGAGCTCCGTATCAACCGAAGCAGCGAAGGGCCGAGCCACACTCTCCTGCTGCGCGGGCGAACTCGATCTCGTCACCGCACCGGAGGTGGAGGACATCGTCGCCTCCCTGTGCCTCGCGAAGGCGCGCGAGATCACGCTCGACCTGCGCCAGGTGGCGTTCATGGACTCCTCCGGGCTGCGAACGATCCTCGCGGCCATGGACATGTGCCGCGTGCACGGTTGCGAGTTCATGCTCATACCGGGTAACGGCCCTTGCCGCCGGCTGTTCGAGATCACCGGTGTGCTGGACGACCTGCCGATCCGGGAAGCCGACGAGCTCGCCGAGCCCCCCGCCCACCCGGCATGAGGCGCCGCCGGCTCGGCGCCGACGGCCCTGAGGTCTCGGAGATCGGGCTCGGATGCATGGGCATGTCCGGCATGTACGGGCCGGCCGACCGCGCCGAGAGCATCGCCACGATCGGCGCAGCGCTGGACGCCGGCATCGACCTGCTCGACACCGGCGACTTCTACGGCATGGGCCACAACGAGCTGCTGATCTCAGAGGCGCTGCGCGGCGTGCCTCGCGACAGCTATCTGCTGAGCGTCAAGTTCGGCGCGCAGCGCGGTCCCGACGGTGCATGGCTCGGCTACGACGCGAGCCCCGCCGCGCTGCGTACGGCGCTGGCCTACTCGCTGACGCGCCTCGGCACCGATCACGTCGACGTCTACCGCCCCGCCCGCCTGGACCCGAACGTGCCGATCGAGGAGACGATCGGTGCGATCGCCGAGCTCGTGGACGAGGGCTGGGTGCGCTGGATCGGGCTCTCCGAGGTCGGCGCTGAGACGATCGCCCGCGCCGCCGCGGTGCACCCGATCTGCGACGTGCAGCTCGAGTACTCGCTGATCTCGCGCGGCATCGAGGAGTCGATCCTGCCGGCGTGCCGGGAGCGCGGGATCGCCGTCACCGCCTACGGGGTGCTGAGCCGCGGGCTGATCAGCGGCCACTTCGCCGCCGAGCGAGAGCTCGGGCCGAGCGACTTCCGCTCGCGCGCGCCGCGGTTCAGCGCGGAGAACCGTGCGCGGAACCTGGCGCTGGTCGAGCCGCTCCGCGAGCTGGCCGAACGGCACGGCGCCACCGTCGCCCAGCTCGCGATCGCGTGGGTGCTCTCGCGCGGCGAGGAGATCGTGCCGCTGATCGGGGCGCGCACGCGCGAGCGGCTGGCGGAGGCGCTGGGCGCGCTCGGCTTGGAGCTCGACGGGCAAGCGCTCGAGGAGCTAGAACGCGCTCTGCCCGCTGGCGGCGCCGCGGGCGACCGCTACCCTGCGCCGCAGATGGCCACGCTCGACAGCGAGCGTGGCTAGCTCAGGCGGCGCCGACGCGGTCGACGTGCAGCGTCTGCTCGCCGCACAGGACGGTGGCGACGAGCTGAGCGCGCGTGTGGACGCCGAGCTTGCCCATCGCGTTGCGCACGTGGGTGCGAACCGTCTCGGGAGAGATGTGGAGCTCGGCTGCGATGTCGCCCGTGTCGAGACCCATCGCGATCAACGTCACGACCTCGCTCTCGCGCTCGGTCAGGCCGAGCTCCGCGGCGCCGCGCGCGATCGCGAACGGCTCGGGCTCGCCGCCGCCGGCGATCGCGACGAAGATCGCGACCCGGCGGCCGTCTACGTCCGCCAAGCGGGCGGCGAACTCGACCCGCACCTGGTCGCCGTCGGCCTTGACCAGATCGCGGACGCCGTTGTATTCGCCGGTGCGCAGGAAATCGCGCCACTCCTCGTCGGCGCGCTCGCGCTCGTCGGGTCTCAGCCTGTCGCGCAGCGAGGTGCCGATCCACTGCTCACGGCTGCCGCCGAGCAGCGCGACGGCGGCCCCGTTGATGTCGACGATGCGACGTTCTTCGTCGAGCAGCGCGATGGGGTTGGCGGTGCGCTCGAACACCAGCCGAAACAGCCGCTCCCAACCCGATCCCCCTCGGGCGTCGCCCATCTGCGCAGCATACCCCGATCGTGGTAGCGCGAACGAGCGCCGGGTTGCTCCCCTACCGCCGGCGCGACGGGCGCCTGGAGGTGCTGATCGCGCACATGGGCGGGCCGATGTGGGCGCGCCGCGACGAGGCCGCGTGGACGATCGTCAAGGGTGAGCACGACGAGAGCGAGGAGGCGCTTGCCGCCGCCCGGCGCGAGTTCGAGGAGGAGACCGGCGCGGTGCCGCCCGACGGGCCGGCACTCGAGCTCGGCGAGGTGCGCCAGTCCGGCGGCAAGCGGGTGAGCGCTTGGGCGGTGGAGGCCGACCTCGACGCGGCGAGCCTGCGCAGCAACACCTTCGAGCTCGAATGGCCGCCGCGCTCGGGGCGCATGACGGAGTTCCCTGAGGTGGACCGCTTCGAGTGGTGCGAGCCCGGCCTCGCACGCAAACGGCTCGTCAGGGCGCAGGCCGAGCTGCTCGACCGGCTCGAAGGGCTGCTCGGCTAGGGCTCGAAGCGCTCGTCGATGTCGACGCGGTCGGCGTAGAAGGCGACACGGCCCCGGATCTGCGCGACCGCGTCGTAGGGCTCGCGGTACTCCCAGACCACGTTCAGCCCGCGCTCGCCTGCCGACGGGATGCTGTAGTAGCTCGCGTCGCCCTTGAACGGGCAGTAGCTCTCGTGGTCGCTCGGCGTCAGCAGCGCCATGTGGACGTCGCCCAGCGGGATGTACTGGACCGGGTTGTAGCCGGCCTCGCTCAGCGTCAGCGCTTCGCGCGTATCGGCCACCTGCTGCCCGTCGAGTGAGACGATCACTCGCCCGGGGTTCGGCTCGATCGTGATCGGATGGTCCGGGCCGGGGACCTTGACCGGCTTGCCGTCGGTCGCAGTGCTGTCGCTCATCTCGATCTCCTCTCTAGAAGCGGGAGCTCAGCTTGCCACGGCCGGACCGCGAGCCCAACCCCCTACGCTCCAGTCATGTCGAGCGAAGTCGCCGGCCCCCGCCGAGGGGTCCAAGGTGAAGTGGTCGGTCTGCGCCGCCCGGGGCCGCCGCTGCTCGCGCGCCTGGCGATCTCGTGGCTGACGAACGCGCTGGTGCTGGCGGTGGTCGCGCTGCTCCCGAACGTGCACGTCCACAGCGCGGGCGCGCTGATCGCGGCCGCCGCCGTGTTCGGGGTGCTGAACACGATCCTCAAGCCGCTGCTGCTCTTCATCACGTTCCCGCTCGCGATTCTCACGCTCGGCATCGCCTGGTTCTTCGTCGCGATGCTGATGCTCGACCTGACCGACGCGATCGTCGGCGGCTTCTCGATCGACGGCTTCTGGACGCTCGTGCTCGCGACCCTGATCGTCTGGTTGGCGAACCTGCTGCTGGACATGACGCCGGGCCCCTGGCAGCTGAGCGGCCGCCGCGGGCGCATCAGGCGCTCGCTCGAACGGACCCTAGCCGGCCTCCGCAGGGAGTGGTCCGGCACCACGCCGACGCCGCGGGCGCGGCTAGCCGAGCGGGCGGCGCGGGGGCCCTCGCTCACCCCCGCGCCGTCCCCCTCTCCCCTACGGAGCGACAGGCAGCTGCACGTAGGAGTCGTGCGCGCCGCCATGGAGCAGAGTGATCGTCCCGCCGAGCTCCTGCCCGAGCGTCGGCACTGTCGGCGTGCCGGTGAACGTGTTGGCCGTGCCGATCGTCAGTCGCAGCCTGTCGCCCGCGGGCACGATCACGCCCGTCGGGTAGATCTCGACTTCGTATTCGGTCGGCTGGCCCGGCGTGACCGCTTGCTGGCTTTCTTTCGTGAACGGGTGCCAGGGGCGCGTCACGATCTTCTTCGGCCCGTAGGTCGCGAGGCTCGGGTCGGTCGCCCGCAGGCTCGCCTGCAGGAAGCCGGCCGTGATCTGTTCGGATTTGCCGTCCGGTTCGACCTCGCTCAGCACCGCGACGAGCGTCGCGTCGGAGGTGCTGAGACTCGCCCACAGGTTCGTCTTGAGGAGACCCTCGATCTTCTCGGGGGCCGCCAGCGGCGCGGTCGAGTAGGTCAGCGAGCTCGCCTCGTAGGTGTTGTTGGTCGTGTCGCAGATCGGGTTCGACCCGATCCCCGCCGTCCACTGCGCGCTCTCCCGCGAGCACGGGCTCGAGGCCGGTAGCAGCGGCGCGGTGTCGCCCGGATTCGGCCTTGGGCGGCGCGCTCGCGAGCGAGCCGTCGTGGACGGAGACCGGTGCCGAGCCCGAGGATTCCCCGTTCAGGTAGAGGCGCTGGTACTTCGATTTCGGCAATGGGAAGCTCTTGAAGTGTTCCCAGCGGCTGCCGTTGATCGGGTACAGGTTGACCTTCGGCGTCTTCTGCACGTTGTTCTTGGTGCCTTTCAGCCAGTGGCTGAACCACTCTTCCTTGAGGTTGGGATCTTCGTATTCGGGACCCGAGGTGATGTGGTAGTGAGCCGACATGAACAGCACGCGGTCCTTGGAGTTCTTCAGCGATTCCCAGAGCAGCGGCTCGCCGCGCTGGAAGAGGTCCCACCAGCCGCCGGTGATCACGACCGGGACCGTGATCTCGCTCGCGCGCACGACCGGCGAGCGCAGCTTGTAGAAGGGCCCGTCGTAGGCGTCTTCTTCGCCGAGCGAGGCGCCGAGGATGTGCGAGACGCTGAATTCGGCGTTGCCGAAGAGGTGTTCGACGTAGTTCGTCGCCGCTTCCTGCGGGTCTTCTTCGGCCGAGGCCGGCGGCAGGTCCGACAGGGCCGTGACGAGCCCGAGCCACAGCGGGATGAAGCCCGAGTCCACCGAGCCGCCCTGGAACGTCACGTCACGGTAGGCGTCGGCCATCGGGATGTCGGCCCAGACAGCCTTGACCGCGCGCGGCTTGCCTTCCTTCACGCGCGCGGCGTCCGCCTCGGCGATCAAGAGCGAGGTGATGCCCATGTACGAGGGGCCGGTCGTGGCGACGCCGCCGTCAGACCAGCTCTGTTCCTGGATCCAGTCGAGGACCTCCTTGTAGTCCTGCTGGGTGCGTTCACCCCACGAGTCCCACTTGCCGCCGCTGTCGCCGGTGCCACGATCGTCGAGCACCATCACGGCGAAGCCCTTTTCGGCGAGCGCCGGTTCCCCGCCTGCGATCGGCCCCTGGGTCGTCGAGCCGGCGCATTCGCCCGTCGGTGCGCCGGCGTTCTTGTTGTAGCCCGTGACCGTGAGCACGGTCGGGTAGTGCCCAGTGGTCGCGGGCAGGTAGATGTTCGCCCGCAGCACCACCCCGTCGCTCATCGTGATCGGCACGTCGCACATCGCGATGCTCGCGCTGGCGCTCGCGGTGCCGGCCGCGAGGGCGGCTGTCGTGAGGGCCGCGATCGCCAGCAGCCGGCGCAGGCGCCTCGGCGCAGGCGCGCCGGTCGAGGTTCGCGCCTGCGGCTGCAGGCGCCTGACGCGCGCTGACAAACGATCCATTGATGCTCCTGACGAGATGGCTTTGACGAGCGGGGCGCTCACATGTCCCCGGCTTCTCCCCCGTGAGCGCCTCTCGACGCTCGCGCGCGTGTCGTCTACCCGTGGGGGTGGGCCCTCAAACACGGGAGGACCCTGCTGTCAGCCCAGACGACACCCGGAGCGATTGGTGTTCACGATCGGCGGGAGGAACGACGGCGACGGCCGGCTACGCCGGCGCCAGCGGGGCGGCGTCCGGATCCGGGGCCGCATCGGCTTCGATCTGGTCGAAGCGTCGTGTCGGCAGCCGCCGCGTCGCAGCGAACGATGCGAGCACGAGACCGGCGGCGACGAGGAGCGCCAGTTCCAGCGCCTGCAGCTGCGCGTCTTCGTATTGGTGGACCAGCTCGTCGGTGGTCGCAGGATCGATGCCCTCGTGTTCGGCGCCCTTGCGTACCTCGTCGGATGCGACGAACGAGACACCGGACGCAAGGCGCTCGTGTACCTGGTGCTGCACGCCGGAGGAGATCTTCGGATTGCCCTCGACTTTGGCCGAGAAGGCGGCGATCAGCCCGGTGATCACGATCGCGCCGAGGAAGGCGGTGCCCAGCGATGAGCCGAGCTGCTGAGCGGTGAACTGCAGCCCGCCGGTCTCGCTGCGGTCGGCGTCGGTCACCGCCGACTGCGCGACGTTGCCGAGCTGGGAGACGACGAGCCCCATGCCGACCCCCAGCACGCCCATCGCCACGAGGAACGACGCGTTGTCGAGTTCCGGCTCGATGGTGCCGAGGAGCAGCAGCGTGGCGACGAAGACGATCCCGAGCCCCACCTGCACGAGCGGCCGGGGCGCGAAGCGCTTCGCGAGCGCGGAGCCCGCGAGCGCGCTCGCGAACAGCCCGGCGGAGGCGGGCAGCATGCGCACGCCCGTTTCGAGCGCGTCGAGGCCCTGCACGATCTGCAGGTACAGCGGCACCGTGAAGAAGATGCCCATCAGGATCAGGTTCTGGGCCAGCATCGTCCAGAGCCCGGATCGGAGCGGCGGAATCCGCAACAGGCGCAGGTGCAGCAGCGGCCAGCCGCCACGCTCGTTCTCTCTTCGCTCCCAGCTCACGAACGCGTAGATCAGCACTGCTCCGGCCGCGACGACGAAGGGCGTGAGCGAGAAGCCGAGGGGTTCGATCGGCGAGTTGCGCGGCCGTATCCAGCCCCAGTTGCTCGCCTGCAGCACGCCGAGGACCAACAGCCCGAGGCCGAGCGCGGAGAGCACCCCGCCGACCCAGTCGAGCTTGCCCTTCGGCTCCGCCGGCGGCACCTCGGCGATCCACCGCGTCCCGAGGAGGATGCCGATCGCGACCACGACCTCGCCCGCAAAGACGACCCGCCAGCTCAGCTCGGTGGTCGCCCAGCCGCCGAGGATCGGGCCGACGGCGATGCCCGCGCCCGCGACGCCGCCGAGCACGCCGTAGGCGACCGCGCGCTGCTGGCCCTCGAAGCTGGATGCGACCAGCGCCACCATCGCCGGCAGCACGAGCGCGGCGCCGATGCCCTCCAGGACCGACCAGCCGAGCGTGAGCGACGCCACGTTCCACGAGGCGGCGGTCAGCGCGGAGCCGGCGCCGTAGATGACGCAGCCGATGCGGAAGGCGCGCCGGCGCCCGAGCAGGTCGCCGAGCTTGCCACCCGTCAGCATCAGCGCCGCCATCACGAGCGCGTAGAAGGCGATCACCGCCTGGATCGTCGTCACGGTCGTGTGGAAGTCGGCGACCAGCTGCGAGATCGCGACGTTCATCACCGCCTGGTCGAGGACCATCAGGAACTGCGCGGCCGCCAGGACGACGAGGACCCCTCGCTTCATGGGCTGAGCGTATGCGCCCGCGCGGCGGCGGAGCGCCGTTAGGGGTGAGAATGACCGGCGTGCAAGGCACGTGCGACCCCCGCTTCGCGCCCGTCGAAGAAGCCTTTCGCGAGAACCTCGACGAGGAGATCGGCGCCGCCGCCGTCGTCAGCTTCGGCGGCCGGACGGTCGTCGACCTGTGCGGCGGCTTCGAGGACGCGGCGCGCACGAAGCCCTGGCGGCCGGACACGGTCGTCGACGTGTTCAGCACCGGCAAGGCGTTCGTCGCGCTGACGCTCCTCTCGCTCGGGCTCGACCTCGACGCGCCCGCGTGGCAGGACGCGACGCTGCGCCAGGTGCTCTCACACCAGGCGGGCCAGCCCGCGATCCGCGCGGAGCTGCCGGCCGAGGCGACCTACGAATGGGACCGGCTCGTCGCCGAGCTGGAGTCCCAGGAGCCGTGGTGGGAGCCCGGGACCGCGCACGGCTACCACGTCAACACGTTCGGGTTCCTGTGCGGCGAGATCGTGCGCCGCGCGTGCGGCGAGACGCTCGGCGCGAGGTTCGCGCGGCTCGCGGGGGCAGCGGCCGGCGTCGCGTTCGGGGCGCCGCCCGGCGCGGATGTCGCCGAGTTCGTGTGGGACTTCGAGGCAGCGGCGGGGGAACCGACGGCGCCGAGCTCGGCGAGGAGCAGCGGCTGCTGCTCGCGCGCGCGTACTTCAACCCCCCTGGGATCAACGGTCTCGGCACCGTCAACACGCCCGCGTGGCGCGCGGCGGAAATCCCGAGCGCGAACGCGCACGGGAGCGCTCGCGGTGTGGCCGAGGTCTTCCGCCGCCTGCCCGTGCTGCTGGGCGAGGATGTGCTCGCCGAGGCCACGCATCCCTGGTCTGACGGCGAGGACTTCGTGCTCGGCCGCCACACGCGCTTCGGTCTCGGCTTCCAGCTCACGCAGCCGGACCGCCCGCTCGGCACCGGTCCGCGCTCCTACGGCCATTTCGGCGCCGGCGGCTCGCTGGGCTTCCACGACCCCGATGCGGATCTCGTCTTCGCCTATGTCTGCAACCGCTGCGAAGGCCGCCGCTGGCAGACGGCGCGCAACCGGCGGCTGCTGGACGCGCTGGGCGACTGCCTCTGAGAGAGTCGGCGCACGCCGTGGATGCTGGCTCGGCGGCCGGCGCTGCACGAGGCGCACGGGCCAGGCGTGTACCCGATGTTCGAGGGGCTGGCCGGCAAGCTGCGCTAGCTGAGCCGGGGGCGGTTCCCGCGCTCAGTCGGCCCGCGGCGGGAGCGAGGACGCGTCCGTTACCGGCGCATCCTCGCTCACGAGGAGCTCGCCGCCGGGCGAACCCGGCGGGGTTGCGTCGCCGCTGAGACCAGGGTCGGCCGCTGCGTCCCTGCGCGCGTCCTTTCGCGCCTGCTTCTCGAGGCGTCGCTCGCGAAGCTTGTGTTCGCGAGCGAGCTTGGCCATCGTCGTTCGCTTCTTGCTGCTCGAGGCCATCTTTTCTGTCCCTTCGTCTGCCCGGGCGGCGGCCGAGGCGGCCCCGCCCGCGACCGGCGCCGTTCCTAGGTGACTTGGACGTTGGCGGCCTTGGGTCCCTTGTCGCCGGGTTCGGCGTCATAGGTGACCTTGGCGCCTTCGGGGAGCGAGCGGTAGCCCTCGCCGACGATCGCTGTGTGATGGACGAAGAGGTCCTTCGACTGGTCGTCGGGCGTGATGAACCCGAAGCCCTTGTCGTCGCTGAACCACTTCACTGTTCCGGTTGCCATTGATCTCCTCCGGCATCGAATGGTGCTGCGGACGCGGAGATTGCTGACGCAAAGGCTACGAGCGCGGGCACGCTGTTGCTGAGCATCTGAGCCCAGCCTGATCGCATGACGGTAGCAGCCCCTCGCCCGACGTGACGGGCGCACGCAGGCATGGGGTTGCGTTCGGGCAGGGCAGGCGGGCGGCTCGTGAGGGGCGGTCTCAGCGCGGGGCGGTCTCAGCGGGCCGCGGCTCGCGGACGGCGGCGCGACGGACGGCGCGAGCCGCCGCCGGCGGGCTTCGTCCGGTGAGCCTCGTCGCCGCCGAGGCCGTGACGGAGCCCGAGCCGGCCGGCGAGCCGGCGCATCTCCTGCCGCTCGCCCGCGCCGACGAGCGTCACGCCCACGCCGCGATTGCCGGCGCGCCCCGTCCGTCCGACCCGGTGGATGTAGGTCTGATGGTCGGCCGGCGGGTCGAAGTTGATCACGTGCGAGACGCCGTCGATGTCGATGCCGCGCGCTGCGACGTCGGTGGCGACGAGCGTGTCGACGCGCCCCGAGTCGAAGTCCCTCAGCGCCCGGTCGCGCTGCCACTGGGACCTGTTGCCGTGGATCGCGACCGAGCGGAGGCCGTGCGCACCCAGGCGCTTGACGAGACGATCGGCTCCACGCTTGGTCCGCACGAACACGATCGCCCGATCGCGCTCCGAGCGCAGCTCCTCGACGAGAGCCTCCAAGCGCCCCTCGTCGCGGACCGCGACGAAGCGATGCTCCACCAGCGGCTCCGCCTCGCGCTCGCGCTGACGCTGCTCGTGGACGATCGCGGCCTTCGTGAAGCGAGCCGCCACGTCCCCGGCGACGCCGTCGAGCGTGGCGGAGAAGAACAGCGTCTGGCGCGCCGCCGGGCAGGCGCCGACGATGCGGTCGATCGCGGGGCGGAACCCCATGTCGAGCATCCGGTCGGCCTCGTCGAGGACGAGCATGCGAATCCGGTCGAGCGTGAAGGTCCGTCGCGCCAGAAGGTCCTCGAGGCGACCGGGGGTCGCGACGAGGATGTGCGCCCGCTTGCTCCTGGCCGCCTGCGCGGTGATGCCGACGCCGCCGTACACGGCGGCGACCCGCAGCCCCTTGGCCCCGGCGAGGTGATCGAGCTCGGTCACGATCTGGGCCGCGAGCTCGCGCGTGGGGGCCAGCACGAGACCGGTCGGGCCCGGGCCGGCCTGGATCCGCTCGACGAGCGGAATGCCGAACGCGAGTGTCTTGCCCGATCCCGTCGGCGCCTTGACGAGCACATCGCGGCCTGCGAGGACGTCCTCGAGCACGAGCCGCTGGACCGGGAACGGCGCGGTTATGGAACGGCGGGAGAGGGCGCGGCAGACCGCGCTGGACACGCCGAGATCGGCGAAGGACTGCTGAGACATGTGTTGCTGCTCCTGACGGCGCTCGCTGCGCCTGCGATTCGGAGGATCTGGCTGACCCGAACCGCCCCTGGCGGGACCCAAGCGAGCTAAACCCGCGGCCGAAAGGCTCGACCGCTGCGGACGACGGTAACAGACGCCGGGGTCGTCCCCCGGTCCGTGGGATGCGCCGCCCACGGACGACGCGCCGGCTCGGGCGCGGTACCCTAAAGGAGACTCGTTTATGCGGCTACGCAGCCCGCGCAGGCCGGATGCCTGCGGCAGAGGAGCTTCCTTCGCGCGTTTGCTCGCCCAACCAGCGCCGGGGTACGGGCCAGCTCCCACGCACTAGTGCAAGGAGACGCACGTGCCGACTTCCTACCAGCTCCGCCGAGAAGAGCAGCATGAGGAGAAGCTGCGCGATATCCGCGAGCAGGTCGCGAACGGCAAGCTCGTGATCCGACAGATGACTGCGGATGAGCGCAAGCGCTTTCCGCGCAAGGCCACGGCGCCGAGCGCCCGCGCGAAGCGCCGCTGATGGCCGCCTTCTTCATCCCGCCGCTCGAGGATGGCTCGGCGGGTGCCGAGCAGACCTACCGCGAGCTTCGCGACAAGGCCGAGGCCTGCGTCGGAGAGGTCTCGCGCGAGCGGCGCATCGAAGGCGTCCTGTGCCGGTTCAGCGGACGCGACTGCCAACTGCGCGTGGGCGAGATCGACGCCGGCAACGGTCAGACGGTCACCGCGATCATCCAGCTCGGCCGCGACACCTACACCGTGCACCATCTCGCCACCGACCGCGACGCAGAGATCGATCCGCTCGTGCTGCGGCAGTCCGACGTCTACATGGTGACGGAGTTCCAGTAGCGAATATCAGCTGAGCGGACACGTCGGCTGGAGCGAGCGCCGTTACTGTCTGCCCCGATGGCGAGCGCAACGACAGCTTCGAGCCCCGTCGACGAGTGACCGCTAGCGGTTCTGTTCGTCGGTGGCGCGATGCACCGGCACCCCCGCCGCACGACCGAACCCCGCCGCGCTCACCACCAGGCTGTGGCCTGACCCCGAACCACGAAGGCCGCCCGGTGGACGGCCTTCGCTCTCAGTCGGCCTCCGGCGGGGCCCCTTGCGGGTCTCCCCTTCGGTCGGCCTCGATAGCGGGGGCGGGATTCGAACCCGCGACCTTCGGGTTATGAGCCCGACGAGCTACCAGACTGCTCCACCCCGCGTCGCTCCTTCTACTTTTAGCAGAGAAGACCGTCTTCGACCACCCCTCGAGGCGCCTGTTTGCGGCCGTTTTCCCAGAGCGGCGCGGGCGCCTTTAGGATGCTCGCGTGCGCGTAGCCGTCGTCGACATCGGCACCAACTCGACCCGCCTGCTGATCGCCGAGGTCGAGCCCGGCGAGAGCGGCGTCGAGGCGCTCGTGCGCCGCTCGCAGGTGACGCGCCTCGGGCACGGCGTCGACGCCAACGGCAGCCTGGAGGCCGAGTCGGTCGAGCGCACGTGGCGCGTGCTCACCGAGTACCGCGCGGAGATCGACGCCCACGACTGCGAGGCGAACCTCGCCGTGCTCACCTCGGCGGTCCGCGACGCGTCGAACGGGACCGCGTTCGCGGATCGCGTGCGCAGCGAGCTGGGCTTCGACGCGAAGGTGCTGAGCGGCGACGAAGAGGCGCAGCTGACGTTCCTCGGCGCGATGTCGGGCGCCCGGCCGCGGTCGAGCCGACGGTCGTGATCGACATCGGCGGCGGCTCGACCGAGTTCGTCGTCGGCACCGGGCGCACCGCGGGCTTCCACGTCTCGACACCCGCGGGCGTCGTGCGCATGTCCGAGCGCCACATCCACAGCGACCCGCCCCGCTCGGAGGAGCTGCGGGCGCTGCGCGCGGACACGCGCGAGGTCTTCCTCTCGCACCTCCCCGAGGACGAGCGCGCCCCGATCGACCGCGGCATCGCGGTCGCCGGGACCGCCACCTCGGCGGCCTCGATCGAGATGGAGCTCGACCCCTACGACCCCGCGCGCGTGCACGGCCACGTGCTGCTGCTCGCGACCGTCGAACTGCTGGAGGCGCGGCTCGCCGAGCTGAACGAAGCCGAGCGCCGCGAAGTGGTCGGGCTGCAGCCCGACCGCGCGCCGACGATCGTCGCCGGGATGATCCTGCTCTCTGAGGCGATGACCGTCGCGGGCCTCGAGCAGGTCGAGGTCTCAGAGCACGACATCCTCTACGGCGGCGCGCTGCGGCTCGCCGGGGTCGGCTGAGTCAGGCGAGGTTGGACTTGCGCGGGTACACGACGCTCGGGTCCGTCAGCACATTCACGAGCGCCGGCAGTCCCGCCGCGAACGCGCGCTCGATCGCCGGCGCCACGTCCGCTGGGCGCTCCACCAGCTCGCCGTGGCCGCCCAGCGCGCGCACGACCTCGTCGTAGCGGGTGCCCGGGCGCAGGTCGGCGGCCACCGAGTAGCCGTACAGGAACTCCATCGGGTGCTTCTCGAGCGCCCAGATGCCGTTGTTGCCCATTACGCCGACGACGTTGACGCCGTGACGGGCGAGCGTGTCGAACTCCATGCCCGCGAAGCCGAACGCGCCGTCGCCGAGCATCAGCACGACCTGGCGCTCGGGGTGCGCGAGCTTCGCCGCAAGCGCGTAGCCCGGGCCGGTGCCGAGGCAGCCGAACGGGCCCGGGTCCAGCCAGCAGCCCGGGTTGTAGCTGTCGATCACGCGCCCCGCGTAGGAGACGAAGTCGCCGCCGTCGCCGATCACGATCGCGTCGCGGTCGAGCACCTTCGCCAGCTCGGCGTAGAGGCGCATCGGGTGAAGCGGGGAGCGGTCGTCCTCGAACTCCGCGCGCTCGCCGGCGCGCCGCTCGTCCTCGGCCGCCCGCAGCTCGGCGATCCACTCGCCGCTCGGCAGCGGCCCGTCGCCGGCGGCGGCCGCGAGCGACGCGAGCGTCGCGCCGATCGCGCCGTAGCACTCCGCCGCCACGGGGCGGGGGTGACGGCGCTCGGGCTCCGCCGAGTCGATCACGACGATCTCCGTGTCCTCGCCGAACGCGGCACCGAAGGCGAGCCGGAAGTCCATCGGCACGCCGATGACCAACGCCACGTCGGCGCCCTTCAAAGCCATCGAGCGCGCGCGCGAGAAGAACAGCTCGTGGTCGGCGGGCACGCAGCCGCGCGCGAGGCCGTTGAGGAAGACGGGGATGCGCAGCGTCTCGGCGAGCGCGAGCAGCTGCCGCTCGCCGCGTCCCCAGTAAAGATCGGTGCCGGCCATGATCACCGGCCGTTCCGCGTCCGCGAGCAGCTCCGCGGCGCGCTCGATGTCTGCGTCCGCCGCCGCGCGCACCGACGCCGCGTGCGAAGCGTCCTCCGCGCCCCGCTCCGTTTCGGCGCCCTCCATGAACACGTAGTCGAGCGGGAAGTCGACGAACGCAGGGCCGAAGTGCGGTGTGAGCGCGGCCTCGAAGGCGTCGTCCACCAGCCCGGGGATCTCCTCGGTTGACTCCGGCGTCGCCGCCAGCTTGCACAGCGGACGCACGAACGGCACGTGATCGATCTCCTGCAGCGAGCCCTGCCCCCAGCGCAGCGCCGGCGCGCGCCCGCCGAGGACGACCATCGGCGAGTGGTTCGCCTGTGCGGAGGCCATCGCGCTCATGCCGTTGGTGACGCCCGGCCCCGCGGTCAGCGCGCACACGCCCGGCTCGCGGGTGACCTTCGCCCAGCCCTCGGCCGCGAACGCCGCCGTGGACTCGTGGCGCACGTCGACGATCGCGATCCCCTCCTCGCGGCAGCCGTCGTAGATGGAGAAGAGATGACCCCCCGACAGCGTGAAGAGGTGGCTGACGCCATGCGCCTTCAGCCGCCGGGCGACCAGGCGGCCGCCGTGGAACGTCTCGGTCGTGCTGGCGGCGTCCTGCGCGCTCTCCGTCGACATCGGCGCGACTCTATCCAAGCCCGATGCCCGGGGTGGGACTCGAACCCACACGCCCTTTCGGGCCGTCGATTTTAAGTCGACTGCGTCTACCCGTTCCGCCACCCGGACGCGCCCAGTGTAAGCCTGCCGACACACACTTATCTGGGATTGAACTCGCGCTTAGAAGAGCGCAACTAGGCGATTGGTACCGTGTCTCAACGGGCAAGAGCTGGACGAGGCAGAGGGTGAAGCCTGTTCCATGGAGGTCTCCGCACTACCACATCCGAGCAGTATCTCAGGCCTGCGCGGGCCCACGCCGCTGCTGCGCCTGCAATCGGATGAACGCCTCATCGCGCTGACGCGCCGCGGCCACCACGCCGCCTTCGAGGTGCTGTGCTCGCGCTACCAGTCGCGCCTGCTGTCGTTCTGCCGCCACATGCTCGGCTCCAAGGAGGACGCCGAGGACGTGCTGCAAGAGGTCTTCGCGGCGGCGTTCAACGCGGTGCTCGCCGACGAACGCCCGATCAACGTGCGGCCGTGGCTGTACCGCATCGCGCGCAACCGCTCGCTCAACCACCTGCGCCGCGCCACCGCGACCGGCGTCGACTCGATGGACGTGCACTTCGCCGAGAACGGCATCTCGACCAGCGACAAGGTGATGCGCCGCGAGAGCTTCCGCGAGCTGATCGCCGATGTCCACTCGCTCCCCGAGACCCAGCGCACGGCTCTGCTGCTGCGCGAGATCGACGCGATGTCCTACGACCAGATCGCGCTCGCGATGGACACGACGGTCCCGTCGGTCAAGTCCCTGCTGGTGCGCGCGCGGATCTCGCTCGCCGAGGCCGCCGAGGCGCGCAAGATGAGCTGCGATGACGTGCGGCTCGAGCTCGGCGAAGTCGCCGAGGGCCTGACCAAGCTGACCACGCCGGCCCGCCGCCACGTCCGCGACTGCGAACGTTGCGCCTCCTTCAAGAAGCAGCTGCGCACCAACAACCACGCGCTGGCCGCGATCCTGCCGGTCGCGCCGCTGCTGATGCTCAAGAAGGTGATCCTCGCCAAGCTCGGTTCGACCGCCTCGGCCGGCGGCGCGCACGTCGCCGGCGGCGCGGGCGTCGGCGCAGGTGCCGCGGCCGGCGCCGGCGCGGCAGCCGGAGGCGGCAGCCTCGCGGGCGGCATGATGACCGCCGGCGCGGGCGCGCTCGCGACGAAGGCCGCAGCCGGCCTCGCGGCGGCCGCCCTGGTCACGGCCGGCGCCGTCGCCACCGACCACGACGGTCGTCGCGCCTTCGCACCCGCACCACCACCACATCGCCGCCGCCTCGGTCTCCACCGCCGCCGTCGCAGCCGTCGCCGCTCCCGTGGTCGCGAGCGTCCGCGAGCAGCCCGTCAGCGCCGGCGCCGTGACCTCGCGCGCCGCGAAGGCCGCGGAGGGCAAGGACGATCGTGAAGAAGCAGGCCATCGTCACCTCGCCGCCGGCCGCGGCCACCACGACCGCCGCCGCGACCCCGCCGGCGCCCGCCGTCGACCCCGCCACGGTGCCGAAGCCCGAAGTGCCGGCCACCCCCGAACAGGTGACGCAGGTGACGACCGAGACCACCACGCTTCCGACCTCGGCGACCACGACCGAAACGCCTCCGCCCGCCACCCGCACGACCACGACGACCGGCACGCCCCCCGTGGTCACCACGACGCAGGAAGCGACGCCGCCGCCGGTCGAAGCGCCGCCGGTCTCCACCCCCGCGCCGCCGCCTCCGCCGCCCGTGCCGCCCGCCCGCCACGTGCTACGCGAACGCACCGGCGGCACCGAGGGCCCGGCGACTCCCCTCGGGCTCGGCGGCCACGCCGAACGCGCGCTGATCCGCGCCGCCCGCGCCGCGCACGCCGACTGAGCGCGAGGCGACTCGGCCTCAGCCGAAGCTGAAGGTCTTCAGCGGCCGCAGCAGCACGCCGCCCGAGGCGACTTCGCTCGGTTCCTTGACTTCCGAGGTCGCACCCGCGGCCGTGAGCATCACGATCTCGACGCCGCGGCGGGCGCCCGGTCGTTCGGGCAGCAGCAGCACGTTGCGCCCGTACATCTCGCGCCCGTCGATGCGCACCTTGTAGAGCAGCTGGTAGGCGGGGACCTTGTTGACGCGCGTCTTGCCCTCGCCGGTGCGCTGCAAGCCCGGGAAGCGCTGTTCGACGTGGCGCCAGTAGCCGGTCGCGTAGACCGGCACCGCGCCGGACGCTTCGCCTTCGTAAGGCGGCAGGACGAGCGGGTTGACCGCGAAGGAGTACTTGATCGAGCCGTCGGGGTAGTGGGCCGCGACCCGCGCGTAGCCGCCCTGTTCGGCGGGCTGCTTGTAGAGGCCGCTGTAGGTGAAGGAGAACGGCAGCGCGCCGCCGTGGGCGAAGCGGGCCGGCTCGAGCGTCAGCACCACGCCCGCGACCAGGACGAGCAGCGCCACCCCGGCGGCGACGATGGCTGCTTTCGCGCCGCGACCGGAGCGCCGCCAGCGCGGTTCGAGCATCTTGCCGAGCGTCGGGCCGTACTCGGGCTTGACGGGGATCGCCGCCACGGCTCTCAGCTCCGGCGCCGGGTCACTCGCCGATCGAGAACAGCGATTCGAGGTCGTGGCGCGAGTAGGCCGCGAACGCGACCATCGTCTGCGTGCGCACGACGCCGGGCAGGCCGCCGATCTGCCCCGTGACGACGTCCGCCAGCTCCTCGTGGTGGGGCACCCGCACGATCGCGACGAAGTCCCACTCGCCGGTCACCGAGTAGGCCTCGGCGACGCCGGCGATGTCCGCGAGCAGGCCGCCGAGGCTCGACAGCGCGTCGCGCTCGGCCTCGATCAGCACGACGGCGTTGGTCATCGTCACGCTCGGGCGCCTCCGGGGGTCGAGCCAACGGGCACGCTGCCCACTGTACAGCGCCCCGCCGGCCACGCCGGAGGCACCGCCGGCCTCGACAGCGAGGCGGGTGAGACCGCCGGTATCGGCCGCCGGAGCCTCAGCCCTCGCGCTCGGCGATTCCGCTGAGCCCGAGCCCGACCAGCAGCCCGAGCAACGCCGCCGATCACCCCGGCCAGCCAGCTCGCCTCGGGACGTGCGAAGGGGATCGCGAGCAGGAGCGCGGCGAAGGCGCCGGCGCCGAGCAGGTCTCCTTCGTAGTACTCGCCGCGGCGCAGGGCTCGCAGATCGGGGGCCGCCCACGCGGCGAGCAGCGCGAGCGCGCCGGCGTTGGCGCCCGCGAGGAACGGGTCTGCGTACACGGCGTCGGCGACCAGCGCACCGATCGCGCCCGCGCCCAGGAAGAGCCCGAGCACGACCGCCGGGCCGTGGCGGCGCTCGAGCAGCCAGCCGAACAGGCCCGTGGCGAGGATCGCCACGAACGCGTAGACGCCTCCGCCGCCGCCCTCGAAGTACGCGAACTGGTAGGTGAAGATGCGCCACCAATCGCCGTCGAGCGGGCCGATCACCATCGTGTGGAGCGGCAGCGTGGGTGCGGCGCGGGTGGCCACCCACATGCCCGCGGACACCGCCACGAGCGCGATCGTGGCGTAGGGGCGCGTGACGGCCCAGCGGCTGGAGTGCGTGCGCACCGGCCGGGGGGCCGGGCGCGTGCGGCCTGGGCTGCGGCTGCGACCGAGCAGCGTCCCGAGCCCGCCGCGGCGGCCCGAGGAGCCCGCGTCGGGCTGCATGCGGGGCAGCTTCGGCGCCCGCCTGCGGAGCCGGTGCCCGCAGTACGGGCACTCCGTCACGTAGGGGCTGACCTCAGAACCGCATTGCTTGCATACGACGAACAGATCGGCGCCTGAGCCCACCAGCCCATTCTACGGGCCTATCGCCGCGGCCCCGACGCCTTCTCGCGACCTCTCGACAGCGCCCCACGGGCCTTTGGAATACTGGGTGGCCATGAATCTCGGATACGACGACAAGCTCTACATCCTCGCCTTCGACCACCGCGGCTCCTTCCAGAAGAAGTTCTTCGGGATCGAGGGCGACCCGGACGACGAGCAGACCGCGATCATCGCGGACGCCAAGCACCTGATCTTCGAGGGCATGCTTCAGGCCGTCGGCGCCGGCGCCGAAGCGGGCGTCACCGGCGTGCTGGTCGACGAGCAGTTCGGCTCGACCGTCCCGGAGGAGGCCAAGCAGGCCGGGCTGAAGCTCGCGATGCCCGCCGAGCGTTCCGGGCAGAACATGTTCGACTTCCAGTACGGCGACGACTTCGGCGAGCACATCCTCGCGTTCGACCCGGACTTCACGAAGGTGCTGGTCCGCTACAACCCGGACGGCGACGCCGCCGAGAACGCCGAGCAGCTGGGCAAGCTGAAGATCCTCGCGGACTGGCTGCACGCCAACGACCGCAAGTTCCTGTTCGAGCTGCTCGTGCCGGCCGAGCCTTCCCAGCTGGAATCCGTCGGCGGCGACAGCGACCGCTACGACGCCGAGCTGCGGCCCGAGCTGATGCGCCGGGCGATCGCCGAGATCCAGGAGTTCGGCATCGAGGTCGACATCTGGAAGATCGAGGGCGTCGACGCGCGCTCGGACTGCGAGATGCTCGCCGAGCAGACCCGTGTGGGCGGCCGCGACGGCGTCGTCTGCGTGGTGCTCGGCCGTGGCGCCGACGACGCCAAGGTCGACGAGTGGCTGACCGCCGCGGCGCCGGTCGACGGCTATGTCGGCTTCGCGATCGGCCGGTCGATCTGGTGGGACCCGCTCAAGGCCTACGTCGACGGCAAGATCGAGCGCGCCGAGGGCGCTCGCCGCATCGCCGAGAACTACCTGCGCTTCGTCTCCGTCTACGAGCGGGCGGCGAACACAGCGGCGACCTCCTAGGGAGCCATCGTGGCGGCGAAGGTGCAGGGTTCCGGCTCGAAGGCGCCGGACAGGCGCGAGGAGCGGAGCGCTCCGATGAAGATGAGGCAGAGCCTGGCCGAGTGGGAGCAGGCCTTCGTCCGCGAGATCACGCTCGATCGCAGGCGCCGCGACTCGCTGCGGCGGACCGCCGAGCAGCGGACGGCCAAGCGCGAAGTGCAGAAGCGTCACCAGCGAGGCAAGGTGCGCTTCATGCTGCTGGTCGCGACGCTGATCCTCACGGCGGTGGTCGTCACCGTCGTGATGTTCCGGACTCTCTACCTGCTGCTCGGCTAGAAACGTGTGGGCCGCCGCGCGCCGCTCCGGGGCGCGCGATGGCGCGGAGGCTCCGGCTAGGAGCCGCCGCGGCCCCCCTCGCCGAGTTCGCGCAGCGACTCGTCCACCTCGCCGATCTTCTGTGGCTGGTGACCGTCAGGCGGGACCCCGACACCGGTCGCTTCTCGGTGGATCTCGAGGTAGATCTCCTTTCGGAACACGGGCACCTTCTGCGGCGCCTGAATGCCGATCCGCACCTTCTCGCCCATGACCGAGAGCACGGAGACCTCGATTTCGTCGCCGATCATGATGCTCTGGTTGGACTTTCGCGTCAGAACCAGCATTCTGGGTGCACCTTCCTGTTCGCCGACTGGCCACCCCGGCGGGAGCCCCACCCACCAAGTCTGGCAAGCATAGTCCCAGGACCGGGGGAAAGCGATACCCCTCCGACAACCATCCCGCTAGCTCCGGCACACCTCCTGAGGTACCCCTGGCGGTGCGGTTCGACCGCCCGTCGCGGACTGTTGCGCGGCGTCGCCGCAGCCGAGCGGTCCGAGCGCGGACGCCTTGCGTTCGGGCGCCGCGCCGCGCCTGTCCTTTGCGCTAGTCTCCCGGACCGTCGATGCCCCGGAAATCGCTGCGGCCGCACCTGAACCAGATCCGCGCGTGGGTGCGCCAGGGCCGTACCGATGCCTGGGTCGCCCACCAGCTCGAGGTGAGCGTGCGCGACATCGAGCAGTTCAAGCGCCAGAACGACCTGGCCGGCGACGAGTCCGGCGAGGGCGCCGCCGTCGAGTTCGAGGAGATCGACCTCCGCGCCGAGGACGACGCGCTGATCGCGGCCGAGCTCGAAGCCGCCGAAGCCGAGGCCGAGCGCGCGCTGGCGGAGGCTCGAGGAGGGCGAGGACGGCGAGGAGCCGGAGGAGGGCGCCGGTCGAACCCGCCGTCGCAGCCGTCGTGGCGGGCGCCGCCGCACCGGCGCGCGTAACACCGGACCGCTGGAGGGAACGTTCGACCACGGCGAGGAGGGCTTCGGCCTGTGGCTCGACCCGGCGATCCAGGACAACCCGGTCTACGCCGAGCACTGGGCGGGGCACCGCCCGATCGAGGTGGCGGTCGAGGAGGACCGGATCGTCATCCGTCGCATCGGCGACGACGACGAGTAGTAGGAGTTTTTTTCGGGGGTCGGCCGGCGCTCCGTGCCGGCCTCAGCTCTCCGAATGCTCGAGCCGGCCGCCGGCGAAGTCGGCGGCCTCACGCACGTAACGCGCGAAGGCTGCGTCCGCGACCACGCCGGGCTCCCACGCCCACGGCTCCTCCGGGGCGATCCGCATCGCGACGGGCAGGGACCACGAGGTGCCCGATTCATAGAGCTCGGCCAGCTCGCCGGCCGAGAAGCGTCCCCCCAGGCGCCGCCGCAGCTCCGCCACGAGCGCGTCGGTGACCCGTTCGAGCAACCGCCGGCGCTCGTCCGGCGCGGCGCGCAGGCGACGCTCCCCCTGCTGCCACTGGTAGAGCGCCGTCTCGAAGGACACGCCGGCGAGGCTAGCAGCGGCCGGTGGGCCGGCGGACTAGTTCTTCGGCAGGCCGCCGATGATCAGCGTCTGCTCGTCCGGGCGCTGCATGCCGAGCGCACGGGCGGACTGTTCGAGGTTGCTCTGGCTGCTCAGCCTGTTGTGCTCGGTGATGAGCCGCGCGTGTTCGGCCTTCATCGCAGCGACCCTCGCGTCGGTGTGCTGGGCCTGTTTCCAGCTCGACAGCATGTGCAGGCCGGTGCTCAGATAGAGAAACAGCAGGGCGACGAGCACGAGCAGCATCGCGATCCGGCCGAGCCGGTCCCAGCGCACGCGCGCCGCGGCTCCAAGCGCGCCCGGCGACCCCGTCGAGCGGCGGCGCTGGGTGGCGCCGGAACGCCGGCGCGGCGGCGCGTAGGAGGCAGCGGGCATCCATCGTCCATTCGCGCCCCGGCGCGATCCTCCTGCTAGGCGCGGCCGAAAGCTGAAGCGCCGGGAAAACGCGCGCGCTCGCCGAGCTGCTCCTCGATGCGCAGCAGCCGGTTGTACTTCGCGACGCGGTCCGAGCGCGACGGTGCGCCGGTCTTGATCTGACCGCACCCGGTGGCGACCGCCAGGTCGGCGATCGTGACGTCCTCGGTCTCGCCGGAGCGGTGGCTCATCACCGCGGTGTAGCCCGCTTCGCGGGCCATGTCGATCGCTTCGAGCGTCTCCGTGAGCGTGCCGATCTGGTTGACCTTGATCAGGATCGAGTTGGCGACGCCGGTCTCGATGCCGCGGCGCAGCCGCTCCGTGTTGGTCACGAACAGGTCGTCGCCCACGAGTTGGATGCGGTCGCCGAGCCGGGAGGTCAGGGCGCCCCACCCATCCCAATCCTCCTCTCCCATACCGTCCTCGATCGAGACGATCGGGTAGCGGCCGGCGAGATCGGCCCAATAGTCGGCCAGCTCGTCCGCGGTGAGCGTGCGGCCCTCGTGCTCGAGGCGGTAGGCGCCGTTCTCGAGCAGCTCGCTGGTGGCCGGGTCGAGCGCGATCGTCACGTCATCGCCGGGCCGCAGGCCCGCAGCTTCGATCGCGGCGACGAGCATCTCGAGCGCCTCCTCGTTGGAGCCGAGGTCGGGGGCGAAGCCGCCCTCGTCCCCGACCGCGGTCGAGAGGCCGCGATCGTGCAGCGTGCGCTTCAGCGCGTGGAAGACTTCGTCCCCCGTCTGCAGGCATCGCGAGAAGCTGTCGGCGCCGGAGGGCACCACCATGAACTCCTGGAAGTCGACTTTGTTGTCGGCATGGGCGCCGCCGTTCAGCACGTTCATCATCGGCACGGGCAGCACGGACGCGCCTTCGCCGCCGAGGCTGAGCCACAGCGGCTCGCCCTGCTCGGCGGCGGCCGCGTGAGCCGCCGCGAGCGAGACGCCCAGGATGGCGTTGGCGCCGAGCCGGGACTTGTTCGGGGTCCCGTCGAGCTCGATCAGGGCGCGGTCGAGCGCCTCCTGGTCTGCGACCTCCATGCCGCGCACTGCCGTGGCGATCTCGCCGTCGACGTTCGCGACCGCGCGCGTGACGCCCTTGCCGCCCCACGCCGGGCCTCCGTCACGAAGCTCGGTCGCCTCGAACTCCCCGGTGGACGCTCCCGAGGGAACCGCTGCACGGCCGTTCGCGCCCGAGGCGAGCTGCATTTCGACTTCGACCGTCGGGTTGCCCCGACTGTCGAGTATCTGCCGGCCGTGAACTAGCTCGATCGCGCTCACTTGTGCCCCTTCATGGGGTGTGACCCGGCGGCGCCGGCGTCAGGGCGCGGCCGGGGCCGCAGCCCCGGTGTTCGAGGTCGTGCTGCCCTTGGGAGCTTTGTACTGCTTGCAGTTCGCGACGACGTAGCCGTCGCGGCAGTCGGTCTTGCCCTGCCAGTGCTTTTTGAAGTTCTTGATGAACGTGCTGAGGTTCTTCTGCTGGTTCCCGGACACCAGCGTGGCGCGGATCGTCTGTTCGACCTTCGAGAGCGACTGCTGGTTGCCGGGCTTGGTGCCGAGCACGTTGTAGACGTAGTAGCCGAACGGGCTTTTTACCGGGCCGCCGAGCTGGCCCGTCTGCGCGGCGAAGATGGCGGCGTCGAGGTTGGCCTCCTGCTGGCCTTTCTGGACGTAGCCGAGCTGGCCGCCTTTGGCCCTGGTGGTCGGGTCGATCGAGTTCTTCTTGGCAACTTCGCTGAAGCTCTTGCCCGATTCGATTTCCTTCTTCGCGGCTTCCGCCTGAGCCTGCGTCTTGGTCAGGAGCATCTCGGTGTTGCGCGTTTCAGGCGTCCCGAATTTCGACTTGTTCTGGTTGTAGTACTTTTCGATTTCGGCCTTGCTCACGCCGGGGTTCTTTTTCGAGATTTTCTGCTGGATTTTCTGCGAGAGCATGTTGAGCTTCACTCGCAGCAGCAGGTCGGAGACCGACTGACCCGAGGTCGCCAGGAATTTTTCGAATTCGGCGGGCTGGCGGAACTGCTGGTGCTTGATGTGCAGGAACTGGTTGCGCACTTCCTTGTCGCTGACTTTGACGCCCAGCGATTTCGCTTCGCCGAGCACCCAGGACGAGGAGATCAGGAAGCCGAGGACCTCCTGCTGCAGCGATTTGTACTGCTGTTCGCACTGTTTCTTGAGTTCCGCTTCGCTCGGCGCTTTCTGGCCTTTGGCCGGTTTCGCCGTGGTCGCCTTCAGGTGGGCGATGCAGTTCGTGTAGTTGGGCGGATCGGGGACGACGTTTTTTTCGCCCGAGGCGCCGCCCGCGGCGGCCGCCACGCCCAGCCAGTGTTTGTAGGCTTCGTTGGTGACGTTCTGGCTGCCGTCGATCGCGACGACGGAGTTGCCGGGGACGCCGCCACCGCACGCGACGAGGCCGACCGTGACAAACAAAACGGCGCCGAGCGCCGCGATCAGACGAATGGTCTTCGACATCGAGTCGGGCACTCTAGCGGATCAAAGCTTCGGTTTGCGTAAGGAGTGTCTCAACCGGCCTTAAGTGTTCTGCGGGCCGTCGGAACGGCCTCTACGCGGCCTCGCGGATGACCGAGAGCAGCGTGTCGGCGGCGCGCACCACGCTCGGGAAGCGCTCCTCTCCATCCTTGGGAACACGCACCGAGACCTGCGAGCGGCCGGACTCGTAGAGCGCCTCCGGGAGCTGCTCGCGCAGGCGTTTCGCGCGCGCCGAGTCGAGCTCGATCGGCACGACGGCCAGACGGTCGCCGCGGAAGCTGACGGTGCGCGCGCCGGCCTGGCCGAACTTGATCCGCGCACGCTGGAGGGAGAGCAGGTTCTCGAGCGGCTCGGGCACCGGGCCGAAGCGGTCCTCGAGATCCTCGCGCAGCCCTTCCACGTCTGCGACCTCGACGGCGGCGGCCACGCGGCGGTGCACCTCGATCTTGGCCTGCTCGTAGGGCACGTAGTCGGCGGGAACGTAGGCGTCCACGTTGACATCCAGGCGCACCGGCTCGGGCGGTTCCGCCTCGGCGCCGTCGGCGGCGGTCGCCCGCACCGCCTCGTCGAGCATCTGCATGTAGAGCTCGAAGCCGAGCGCCGCGACGTGGCCCGACTGCTCGTCGCCCAGCAGGTTGCCGGCACCGCGAATCTCGAGGTCGCGCATCGCGATCTTGAAGCCGGCACCGAGCTCGGTGTAGTCGGAGAGCGCCGACAGCCGCTGCGCCGCCTCGGGTGTCAGAGCCGCCGCCGAGTCGTAGAGCAGGTAGGCGTAGGCGCGCTCGCGGCTGCGTCCGACGCGACCGCGTATCTGGTAGAGCTGCGCCAGCCCGAAGGTGTCGGCATGCTCGACGATCAGCGTGTTGGCCTGCGGGATGTCGATCCCCGACTCGATGATCGAGGTGCAGACGAGGACGTCGGCGCCCCCGCGCAGGTAGTCCATCATCACCGCCTCGAGCTCGCCCTCGGGCATCTGCCCGTGCGCGACCGCGAAGCGCACTCCCGGGCACAGCGCGCGGAGCCGTTCGGCCGTCTCATCGATCGTCTCGACGCGGTTGTGCAGGAAGAACGCCTGCCCGCCGCGCGCCTTCTCCCGTTGGATCGCGCGCTTGACGAGCTCCTCCTCGTACTCGCCGACATAGGTCCGCACCGGGCGCCTGCCCTCGGGCGGCGTCTCGATCACCGAGATGTCCCGCAGGCCCGCGAGCGACATCTGCAGCGTGCGCGGGATCGGCGTCGCCGACATCGACACGACGTCGACCCTCAGCTTGAGCTGGCGCAGCAGCTCCTTCTGCTTGACCCCGAAGCGCTGCTCCTCGTCGACGATCAGCAGCCCGAGGTCCTTCGGGCGCACATCGCGGGAGAGCACCCGGTGGGTCCCGATCAGGATGTCGACCCGGCCCTCCGCGAACCCCTTGATGGCCTCGCGCTGCTCTGCGGCGGTCCGGAAGCGGGACACGTGCTCGAGGGTGAACGGGTAGTCGGCGAGCCGTTCGGCGAACGTCCCGTAGTGCTGCTGGGCGAGGATCGTCGTCGGCACCAGCATCAGCACCTGCTTGCCCTCCGCCGCGGACTTGAAGGCGGCGCGCAGGGCAACCTCCGTCTTCCCGTACCCGACGTCGCCGCAGATCAGCCGGTCCATCGGCCGCGGCGCCTCCATGTCGCCCTTGACCAGCTCGATCGCTTCGCGCTGGTCGGGCGTCTCGGTGAACGGGAAGCGCTGCTCGAACTCCCGCTGCCAGTCGCCGTCGGCGGCGAACGCGAACCCTTCGCGGCGTCGCCGCTCGGCGTAGAGCTCGAGCAGCTCACCGGCCAGCTCCTGCGCCGCGCGCCGCGCGCGCGCCTTCATCGTCTCCCAGCGCGTGCCGCCCAGCTTCGAGAGCGTCGGATGGGTGTCGGCGCCGTAACCGACGTAGCGCGAGATCTTCGCGAGCTGGTCGGTGGGCACGTAGACGCGGTCGTCGCCCTGGTATTCGAGGTACAGGTAGTCGCGCGTCACGCCTGCGACCGTGCGGGTCTCGAAGCCGGCGAAGCGGGCGACGCCGTGATCCTCGTGGACGACGATGTCGCCCGTGCGCAGGTCGGTGAACGAGCGCAGCGCCCCGCGGCGGCGCGCGCTCGGACGGGCGGGACTTCCATCGGGCGCGCTCGGCGCGGCGCCGGCGCAGCAGCCGGTGCTCGGGGTAGACGGCGAGCTTCAGCTGCGGGGCGACGAAGCCCTCGCGCAGCGACGCCGCCGCGAAGCGCAGCGAGGGCTCGATGTCCTGGCGGGTGACGTCCACGTCCTCGCCGAGCCAGGTCGCTTTCAGGCGGCCCAGGTTGTAGGCGGCGCGCTCGCCCTCGCCCCGGCGCGGGAAGGCGACGACGGCGCGGTAACCGGAGCGCACGAGGCGTTCGAGCTCCGGCTCGGCTTCGGCCAGCGACCGCGCGGCCGAGTCCGCCGACTGCGCGCGGAGCTCTATCTCCTGTCCGGCCGAGAGAGCCGACAACCACGTGCGCGCACGCTCGGACAGCGTCGCGGAGAGGGACTCGGGATTGACGTAGAGATGGTGGGCGTCGGTGTCGCCGAACGCTGCGCAGACGTCGTCCCAGAGATCCTTCAGCGCCGGCTCGATCTCCTCTTCCGCGGCGACGACGAGCTCGGCGCTCGGTCCGTCGCCGGCGGCCTCGCTGTCGATCAGGTCGAGCAGCGCGACGAAGCGCTCGACCGGCAGCAGCTCGGCGATGTCCGGGCGCTCGGTCGCCTCGCCTTCGTTCCTGGCCGCGGCCGAAGGCAGGTCCTCCGCTGCGAGCTCGGCCAGCTCGCGGTGCTCCGGCGCAAGCTCGGCGGCGGGGGCGATCTCGACCTCCTCGGCGTCGCCGAGCGAGCGCTGCGTGAAGGTCGAGAACCAGCGCAGCGATTCGATCTCGACGTCGAACATGTCCACCCGCACGGCGCGGTCCTCGGTGGCTCCGAAGACGTCGAGCAGGCCGCCGCGCATCGCGAACTGCCCGCGCTCCTCGACCTGATCGACCCGCTCGTAACCCGCGGCCACGAGCTCGGCGGCGCACTCGTCGAGGTCCAGGAGCTCGCCGACGCGCAAGGTGAACGAGTGGGGCCTGAGCGCCGGGTCGGGGACCTTCTCGGAGAGCGCGGCGGCGCTGACGACGACGACGGGGGCACCGGCCTCCTCCTCGCCGCCGGCGTCCGCGCTGAGCAGCGCATCCAAGGCCGCGACGCGCAGGCCGACGAGGTGCGGCGGCGGCGCGAGATGCGACTCGTAGGCGACGCCGCGCGAGGGGTAGTAGCGGACGCGCCGGGGCGCGAGCCACGCGCCGAGGTCGCCCGCGAGGTCGCGCGCGGCGCGGTCGTCGCCGACGACGACGAGCATCGGGCGCCCGCGGGCGGCGTCGTCGCGGTCGGCGAGCGCGGCGATCACATAGGGGCGCAGCGAGGCCGAGACGAACGCCCGCCCGCCCTCCTCCGCCAGCCGCCGGGCGCCGTCGTCCTGCTCGATCGCCCCGAGCAGGGTGCGCAGCGAGCCTCCGGGCGCCGCCATCAAGCCTCCCCCTCCGGCGCCCCGTTATCGCCGAGGACGGTGCGCTCCACCGCGGCAGCGGCCCCATCAATCAATTCCTGAACCTGCGAGTCGGGCTCCGTGAAGCGCGAGAGCACATATGCGGCGACGATCTCCGGGTCGGTCGAGTCGGGCCTGCCGACGCCGACCCGCACGCGCATGAACCCCTCCCCGCCCAGCTCGCGCTTGATCGACTTCAGGCCGTTGTTGCCGGCCAGGCCACCGCCCAGGCGCGTGCGGATCTCATCGAACGGCAGGTCGATCTCGTCGTGGACGACGAGCACGCGATCGAGCGGCAGCTTGAACGAGCCGCGCGCGGGACCGACCGAGCGCCCGGCGTCGTTGTAGAAGGTCTGCGGGCACAGCAGCGCCACGCGCGGACGCTCGGCGCCCGCGGGCAGTGCCCACGCGGGCGGGCGGCCTTCGGCCAGCTTGGCCTTGAAGCGGTCCTTGCCCCATTTGAGCTCCCACCGCTCGGCGAGCCGCTCGACCGTCTTGAAGCCGACGTTGTGCCGGCTGCGCGCGTACTCCGGACCGGGATTGCCGAGCCCGACGATCAACCAGTCGACCGGAGCGCCACCGCCGCCGCCGAGGAGGCGTTTCAGGGCCGGCTACTCCTCGCTGTCTGAAGAGGACTCCTCGGAGCCCTCCTCTGCGGCGGCCGCCTCGCCCTCCTCGGCGCCCTCGCCCACAAGCTCTGTCTCGGCCTCGATTTCCTCCTCGACTTCGGCCTGCAGTTTGGGCGGCGAGAGCGTCGCCACGACCGTCTCCTCAGGATCGTCGAGCAGCGTCACCCCCGCGGGCGCGGCGATCGCGGACAGCATGATCGTGTCGCCGATCTGCATCTCGCCGATCTCGTAGGAGATCGACTCGGGGATCGCGGTCGGCAGCGCCTGCACGTTGAGCTCGCGGGTGATCTGCTCGAGAACGCCGCCTTCCTTGACGCCCGGGGCATCCTCGGCGCCGAGCAGCTCCAGCGGCACGACCGCGCTGATCTCCTCATCGAGACGCACCCGCAGCAGGTCGACGTGGACCGTCTCGCCGCGCACGGGGTCGCGCTGGGCCTCCTTGAGCACGACCGGCGTCGCTTTGCCGCCGTCGACGCTGAGGTCCATCACCGCGCCCGAGCCCGCGAGCGCGATGCGCAGCTCCCGGGCATCGGCGTCGAAGCCGAGCGGGTCCTGGCCACCGCCGTAGACGACGCCGGGCACGCGGCCCCCACGGCGCAGGCGGCGCGCGGCGCGCGAGCCTTCGGCGGAGCGGCTGTTGACGGCGAGCTTGGTGGTCGTGGTGGCCATGGGCGAACGGAGACTCTAGCAATCGGCTTCGTTCGGAATCGGAGCACTGATCGACACCAGGTGCACGTGTATGCCCGTGAGGAAGTTGCCGGTTCGCCTCACCTGCACGCACTGCACGACCGGCAGCTTGCCGATCACCGTCCATGCCACGCGTGAGGGTCCCGTGGCGCCGAACGGCGAGTAGGAGGTGTCGGAGTTGATGAGGAGGATCTTGACCTCGCCGTTGCGCCGCAGCCGCGCGTTCGCGGCGTTCGCGCGCACCTGGGCGACGCACGCGGGCCTCTGGGCGCAGCCGCTCAGGTTCGACGAGCATGCCCTTGACGTCGCCGCGCGTCTGCGCCTGGAGCACCGAGACGTCGCCGTCACGTTCGACGTTCTCGGCCTGCAGGAAGCGCGCGAGCACGATGCTCGCCACGATCACGAAGACGACGACGACGAACGTGATGATGCGGAGCCGTTTGCGCGTCCGGGGGTCCAGCCCGCGCCACCAGGCGCGCGGGCCGGGGGCGCCGAGCTCGGCCGGGGGCGTGACGCCGAGCGCGGAGGCGAGGTTCTCCTCGATCCGTCGGGGTCGGGTACCGGTGGCGTCGTCCTGTGCGGCACGCTCGACAGGATGCCGAAGCCGCGCGGGGGACGGCGCAGCGAGCTCCGGCGCTCTCAGCCGTCCGCGCCGGCCTCGTCGAGCCGGGCCACCTCGTCGCTCGAGAGCTCGAGCTGCGCCGCGGCGACGTTCTCCTCCAGGTGGCCGACCGAGCTGGTGCCCGGGATCGGCAGCATCACGGGGCTGCGAGCCAGCAGCCACGCCAGCGCGACCTGCCCCGGCGTCGCACCGTGCGCCGACGCGACCTCCGCGACCGCGCCGCCGGGCTCGGCCAGCTTGCCCGCTGCGAGCGGGAACCAGGGGATGAAGCCGATCCCCTGCTGCTCGCAGTACTCGAGGACCTCCTCCGACTGGCGGTTCGTGAGGTTGTAGAGGTTCTGCACGGTGGCGACCTCGAAGACCTCCTGCGCGGCCTTGATCTCATCCACCGAGACCTCGGAGAGGCCGAGGTGGCGCACCTTGCCCTCGTCCTGGAGCTCCTTCATGAGCCCGAACTGCTCCTCGCGCGGGACCTTCGGGTCGATGCGGTGAAGCTGCCACAGGTCGATCGTCTCGACGCCGAGCCGGCGCAGGCTCATGAGACAGCACTGGCGGAGGTACTCCGCGCGGCCCACCGGCGTCCAGCGGCCCGGGCCCTGGCGCGTGAAGCCTCCCTTCGTGGCGACGCGAACGCCGCCGTACGGGTGCAGCGCCTCGTGGATCAGGTTCTCGGAGTCCTCCGGGCCGTAGGAGTCGGCGGTGTCGATCAGATCGACGCCGAGCTCAGGCAGCCGCCTCAGGACCGCGATTGCTTCGTCGTGGTCCGTCGGCGGCCCCCAGACGCCCTCGCCGGTGATGCGCATGGCTCCGTAGCCGAGACGGGTCACCTCGAGGTCGCCGCCGATCCGGAAGGTGCCGGCGGACGTGGCGGTCGTGCTCATCGCGGTTCCTTTCTGGCACGGAGCGGCGCGCTCCCGGCGGTGGGGACGCCTGCGCTGTGAACCTAGAACACCGATCGTTCGCGGCTCCGGGCCGGCGGGGAGCTTCAGAACAGCTGGTTCTCGCCGCCGAAGACCTCGCTCACGGAGTCGTCGACGAAGATCCGGCGGATCGAGTCGGTCAGCAGCTCCGCGCAGGGCAGCACGCGCACGTTGTCCGGGAAGCCCGGGGCGAACGGGGATCGTGTCGGTCACCACGATCTGCTCGAACTCCGCCGCGCGCAGGTTCTCGAACGCGTTGCCCGAGAACACCGCGTGGGTGGCGGCGGCGTACACCTTGGCCGCGCCGGCTTCCTTGACGGTCAGCGCGGCCGCCTTCAGCGTGCCGGCGGTGTCGATCAGGTCGTCCACGATCAGCGCGGTCTTGCCGCGCACGTCACCGATCACGTAGCCGATCTCGGCGACCTGCTGGGCGGGGCGCTCCTTGTCGAGGATCGCCAGCTCGGCCCCGACCTTCGAGGCGAATTTCTTGTTCAGCTTCACGCGGCCGGCATCCGGGGCGACCACCACCAGGTCGTCCAGGCCGAGATCGGTGAAGTACTGGGTGAGCATGAACAGCGCGGTCATGTGGTCCACCGGCTTCTGGAAGAAGCCCTGGATCTGGCCGGCGTGGAGGTCCATCGTCAGCACGCGGTCGACGCCTGCCGCCTCGAGCATGCGGGCGACCATGCGCGCGGAGATCGGCTCGCGCGGCGCGGACTTCTTGTCCTGGCGCGAGTAGCCGAACCACGGGGTGACGGCGATCACGCGGTGCGCCGAGGCGCCGACGGCGGCGTCGATCATCAGCAGCAGCTCCATCAGCGCGTCGTTGGCGCTGAGCTCCTCGCGCGGGTTGCCGCACATCGGCTGCACGATGAAGATGTCGGCGCCGCGGATCGACTCCTCGTAACGGCAGTACACCTCGCCGTTGGAGAACGTCTTGAGCGTCACCGGGCCGACGTCGACGCCGAGCTTCTCCGCGATGTCGGCCGCGAGCTGCGGGTTCGCCCGCCCGCTCACGACCATGAGCCGCTTGTTGTATTCGATCGGCAGGCTCGCGCGCGAGGGCTGCGTGGACGTGTCCATCGCGCTCATCTCAGAAGGGAGTGTAAACGTCTGTGTGGTGGTCACGGCCGGATCGCTCACCGCTCCGCGCCCTCCTCCGCAGGCCGCTTCTCGCCCGCGGGCGCGGGTCCGCCGTAGCCCTCCTTGTTCACCTGCCGGGCCCGGGCGATCCCGAGCGCACCGGGCGGGACGTCCTCGGTGATCACCGATCCGGCGCCGGTGTAGGCCCCGTCGCCGACCGTGACCGGGGCGACGAGAGTCGTGTCCACGCTCGTCTTGACGTCGGAGCCGATCGTCGTGCGGTGCTTCTCCCGGCCGTCGTAGTTGGCCGTGATCGTCGCCGCGCCGAGGTTCGTGCGCGCGCCGACATCGGCGTCCCCGATGTAGGAGAGGTGCGGGACTTTCGAGTCCGGGCCGATGTCCGAGTTCTTGACCTCCACGTAGGTGCCGACCTTCGCGCCGGCGCGCAGCACCGTGCCGGGCCGCAGGTAGGCGAACGGACCGACGCTGACGCCGTCCTCCAGCGTGCAATCGAGCAGGTAGGAGTGCCGGATCACGCAATCGCGGCCGATCCGCACGGAGCCATGGATGCTGGTGAACGGCTCGACCACGGTGTCCTCGCCGATCTCGACATCGACGTCGATCACGGTCGCCGCCGGGTCGACGATCGTGACGCCGGCGAGCATGTGGCGGCGGTGGATCGCCTGCTGGGCGACCGCCCGCACCTCGGCGAGCGCGGCGCGGTCGTTGACGCCGAGCACGAGGCTCTCGTCTTCGATCCGGTGGCCCACGACGGCCCGCCCCATCCGCGTAGCAGCAGCTCGAGCGCCTGCGGCAGGTAGAGCTCATGCTGAGCGTTGTCGGCGCTGAGGCGCGGCAGCACGCCGCGCAGCGGCCCCGCGCGGAAGGCGAAGATGCCGGTGTTGACCTCGCGGATCTCGCGCTCGGCCTGCGTCGAGTCCCCCTGGCGCTTGGTCTCGACGACGCGCTCGACCGCGCCGTCGGCGTCGCGCACGACGCGACCGTAGCCGGAGGGGTCCGCCAGCACGGTGGTCGCCATCGTCGCGGCCGCGCCCGCGCCGCTGTGCGCTTCGAGCAGCTCCTCGATCGCCGCCGCGCTGAGGAGCGGCACGTCGCCGCTCAGCACCAGCACGGTGTCGTCGTCTCCCAAGCGCCCGTCGAGCTCAGCCAAGGCCGCAGCGACGGCGCCGCCGGTGCCGTCGGCGCGCTCCTGGACGGCGATCTCGACGTCCTCCGGGAGCACCTGCCGCAGCGCGCGAGCGGGCGAGTCGACGACCACGATCTGCCCGGCACCCGCGGCGACGGCGGCGCGTACAGGCCACATCAGCATCGGCAGCCCGCAGATCTCGTGCAGGACCTTCGGCTTCTCCGAGCGCATGCGCGTGCCCTGGCCTGCGGCCAGGATCAGGACGGTCGGAGCGCTCACAGGGTTGATGCTAAACGCTCGCGGGAGGGTTCAAGAGGCGGCCGGGCGAGC
>CAWGBB010000014.1:0-216385 GCA_963820745.1 uncultured Solirubrobacteraceae bacterium
GGCTCAGACCGGCAGGACGTCGGTGTAGACGATTCGCTGCTGGGCTCCCTTTTCGTTGTCGCTCGGGAGTTCCTCGAACTGCTCCAGCACCAGCCTGTACAGCCCGGGCGTGCGCGGGCCCGGCAAGGGGACGCTCGCCGTCCAGGTGGCCGGGCCCCCTCCCTTCGGGAGCTTCCCCTTCGCGACGAACGGGTCGTTGTAGACGTTTTCCCAGCCGAGCTCGTTCGACGGATCGATCTTCGAATTGCGCCGCTGGAGGGTGACGTACAGCACCCCCGGTCCGGGGATGGGCTTCGTCGGGGGTTCGGCCGGGGGGCTGGGTGGGCGGCTGACCTGTGTGTAGCTAGGACCGAAGACGTTGACGACGAGCGTCGGCCCGGACCCTTTGACGACGGCGGGGCCGGCCAGGGTGCGTCCGACGAGTTCGCCTTTGACCGTGATGCTTGCGGAGCGGTCCGGGGCGAGCTGCATATAGTCGGCGAGCACGATCCGCGAGAGGCTGATGTCGCCTTCTTCGCCCTCGACCGAGCTCGGCTGATAACGGGCGAGCGCCAGGCGAATGAACGGCGTGTAGGCCTGACCGATGTCGACGTCGATGTCGCAGAACCACAGGTCCCTGTCGGCGTCGAAGTTTTCCTCGAGGTCGATCGCGTGTCCGGCGACGTTGACGAGCCCTTTGAGCTCATCGAGAGGCAGGCCTTCCCCGGTGTGGCTCGCGAGCGGGAAGCTCGCGGCGCTCGGGTGCCGCGAGGGGAGTTCTCCAGAGCCGAACAGCGGATCCTGGCCCCAGTCGGTGACGTAGGGCGTCAGCGCGGGCGGAGGGTCGGTGGCGCCGCCGGGCCACAGCACGACGCCCAACATCTCCTCGCTGCCGCTCGCGAACCAGGGCCGTTCCATGTAGACGCGCAGCCCGCCGCCCTTGCGCGTGCTCGTCACTCCGGGTTCCGGTTCGGGGTTCCACATGAACGTCGGCAGCACGTAGACGATCCCCGGCGCGGGCGGGCGGGCGGAGCTCGGGACCTCGAGGAGCCTCGGTTTTTCGCTTTCCCGCGCGATCGGTGGCGTCAGGAAGCTGATGTCGAGGTCCTTTACCGCCGCTCCCCCGGCAAGGACGGTGATCGTTCCGCCGGCCGCGTCGATGGTGAAGTCCTTTTCCGGCCCCTCTTGGAGCGGCCCGCCTTTGTCGGGCGGCACGCCGGGGCGCAGGCGCGCGGTCACCGAGCCGGGCACGACTCCGGCCGCGTCGAGGGTCACCCGTGAACGGCACCGGTTTCGCGGTTATGCGCTTGGTCTGCGTGAAGTAGTCGGCGAAGGCTGTGGTGGCGAGCGCCGAGTAGGTGATCGACCGGTGCTTGGTGTCGTAGAAGTGGTGCTGGCCCGCGATCTCGACGTGACTCGGCACCGGAGGTTCAGACGAGGCCCGGCGGCGATGGTCCACGGGGAACGCGACGGCCCCCGTCGACGGGCTGCAGCGTCGGGGGGTCGCGGCTCCGGGCCCTTTCGTCGATCGGTTCCTTCCCAGCTCGCGTACACCTCGATCTTGGCGGTGCTCTTGCGGCTGAAGGTGAGCCTGTCGGCGAGCACGGCAAAGGTCTGGCCGACCTGCCGGTCGACATCTGGCACGACGAACTCCGGCGTCAGCAGCGGCTGGCGCACGGCGTGCACGAGCGTGAGCACCTGGAAGGGGGTCAGCATCCACACTTCGCCGCGCTTGGCCTGCAGTTCTTCTTTCTCCGCGTTTTCGCGCCAGGACCACACGCCGAGCAGTGAGAGGTCTTCTTCATAGAGCGTCGAGCTGAGACGAACCTGGACGACATCGGCCTTCGCGAGCTCGACAGCGAGATATGGCCCCGCTCCGTCGCTGCCGGTTTCCGGCGGCCCGGCAGGTCCGAGTTCGTTGGGAGCCGCGGGCTGGCGGAGAATCACGCGGAACGGCTTGTATTCGGGCCACGGTTCCCCTTTGCGGAAATCGACGGTGAACACGCCCGCCGGACCGGCGACGGTGCCCGGCAGACCCTGGAACGCCGCGCCGCGCGCGATCACGTCGGGCAGATACGGCATTTCGGTGAGCTTGATCGGTGTAGAGCGCCCCGTCAGGACCGTTGGGGTCCTGCACGCCCTTGATGTGCTCGCTCTCCCGGGCGACGATCAGGCTGTAGGCGTCCGGGTTCACCACGTTGTCGCCACCGGTCGACAGGACGTCGAAGACGCCGTGGGAACTCGACCATCCGCTGGCTCGCGCGCCCGGGGACGATGTGGCGCTCGTCTTCGGTCGGCGTTTCCGGTTCGGGCTGGTAGTTCGAGCGGATCACCATCCGCTCGACCGACTCGCCCGGAGTGCTCGGCGCGCGAGGGACGAGCACCGGCGAGCGGACCGGCTCGTAGCGCTTGAAGTCGATCTCCGCGTACAGGTTCGGGTCGCTGATCTGCGTCGCAATTCCGGGCGGGATGGCGTTGCCGGCGATGTCGGCGGCGCGCATCCGCACCCTGTACCTCTGGCCGAAGCGAAGGCGCGGCAGCGATCCGGGTGCGGCGCGATAGTCGAACCGCAGGGCGATCGGCCCGGGCGTTTCGGGTGGTTCGCCGGCCTCGTCTTTCGCGAGGATGTGGTTGCCGGGCTGGGCCGCCGCCAGGCTCCAGCCCTGCCACTGGAACAGCGTCTCCTGCATGTACATGTCCGGTGGCATCGATGGATCGGCCGACTGGGTCGGAAGCGGCGCGACCGGCGCTTCGTCGGTCGGCGGAACGGGGAATTCTTCTTCGGTCGCGGTGAACTTGAGCGCACCGGTGCGACGGCAGAGAGAATGCCACTGCTGGCTGTGTTCGTCCCACACGTCGATGTACCAGCCGCGGGTGAGTTCCTCCAGATCGACGAAGGGATGATCCGCGGGACCAGCGTTTTCGATCGCCTTGTTCAGTTCGCCGCCGCTCGCGAGCGCGCCCGCGAACTGCACGCCTCGGTCGGCGCGCGCGACCGACAGTCCGGCGCCGCGCAGCGACGGAACGGTGTAGTTGTCCGGGGTGTCGTCGCTTTTCTTGATGCGCGACTGCGCGAGGTTCTGGGTGAAGTTGAGGAGCTTCAGGCCTGCACCATCCTGGTCGATCTGCACGAGGCTGAAGCGCGTGGGGTCGCCGAGTCGCAGGTGACCGCGGTCGTACTCGCCCGCGTCGCCCGGGGTCGCGACGAAGACTTCGTCGTCGATAAGGCAACGCGTTCGCGGTGTCACGTCGACGCTTTCCCCGAGGCTCGGGCTCCATGTCGGGATCACCCTGATGTCCGTGGTCAAAGGCGAGGAGAACGAGAAGCTGTCCACCTCGAGATCGATCACCAGGCCCAACAGCCGCAACAGCAGCGCATGCGAGTTGGCTGCCGCGAGCATCTGGTGGAAGTCGACCTGCACCGGCGCGTGCGGGGCACTGTTCGCCTTGCCGCGTTCGAAGAAGCGTTCGAGGGCGAACATGTCGATCGCGCCCGGGTTCGAGCCGTCAGCGAACGTGTAAGCGCGCTTGGGCCCGTTCACCGCCGCGTCGAGTTTCGCCATCAGCGGGTCGCGTATCCCCTGGCGGGCGGTGCCGGCGATGACGATCTCGTTGAACAGCTCCTTCAGTTCGTCGAAGGAAGGCGGATCGGTTGTCGCGCTGTTGAGCACGGTCGTGTACCTGGCGACGATGTACTCCAGCGTGCGCGCGACCGGATAGGAGCGGATGCCCTCGCCCGGCGCGTCGACTTTGTCGCGACCGCGCACGAACGTCGACTTGCCGAACAGGGCCTGCCAGTAGTTCGACCCCGCGGCCGGGTCGCTGACGACGGTCGCGGGCTGCGGTTCGCCCCCGCCGAAGGACACCGCGAAGCTCTTCGGCACCGCGGGCCAGTTGAGCCAGTCGGGGAATTCTTCGAGCGTGGAATCTGATCCCCCGGTCTGAAGACGGGGAGCGACATGAACCGAGACCACAAGTCCCCCCGCAGTACCGCGGGACGCCTTGGGCAGCGCTGTCCAGATGATCCGTTGCTGGGCGGCCATGTCAGATCGCGGCGAACGCGGCGCAGTATTCCGTCCAGGCGGCGGAATGTTCGGGGTCTTTGGCTTCGGGCGGCATTAGTTCCGCGAACGTCGGGTCCCCCGCGCTGTTGCCGAAGTGGCGTTCGACTTTCTCTTCGAGGGTCGCGCTGAAGACGAAGACGTGCACCTCGAGCTTCAGGATCGCCTGCCCGATCACCTTTTCCACTTCGCCGATCTTCTGGTAGGTGATCGCCATGTAGAGTTCGATCGAAAGCGAGACGAGCTCGAGCACGTTCAGTTCGCCGCCCGCCCGTATGAAGCCGGTGAGTTCGACCGTTTCTTTGGGTGAGGTTTCGAATTTGAAGTAGACGCCGGCCATGATGTAGATGCCGCCGCTCGCGACGCCGATGTCAAGCGACACAGTGGCGCCGAATTCGAGCGCAGCTTCCAGCAGCTCGATCCCGTCTGTGCCCACGGCGAGCGCAAAGAACCCGCCACCCCCGAACATCGAGATCTGCAACTGAAACGGGCTGGCGCGTTCGGAGAAACCGAAACGGGCGCGCACGGGATCGCCCGAGAACGGGATCGAGACGCCGGCCGAGAACGACAGGTTCGAGATCGCGAAGACACCGACCGCGATCGTGGGAATCGGGACCGCGAACTTGGCAGTGATGCCCGTCGGTTCGAGGTCGATGGCTGGGCCTTCTTCGCCCAGCGACATGATTTCCTCGAGGTCCTTGACGAACTCGAGGACGCCGGAGAAGGTGACTTCCTCGAGGTCCACCGTGACCGTGCTCTTCTGCCCCTTCTGCGCGCTGAACTGCAACTGGTTGAACTTCAGCGTCAGGAACTTGATCGCTTCTTCTTTGCCGAGCAGGTTGATTTCGAACTTGTTGAGATGCCCGGTGACGGTGAACGTCGACTGTTTGGGGTCGGCGAGCATCGTGACGATGTTCACATCGAGCATGAACGAGCCGTCGTCGGCGGGCACGAAGATGCCGAAGGGATCTTTCTGCAGTGTCGGCGGCTTGGCCTCCCAGTGAAGGTTCGCTTCAACGCGGTCGGGGAGCGTCGTCTGCACGAGCTTCATCGCTTCCTCGGCTCCGGCCGCAAGCTCGATCGCCTTGAACAAATCACTGAGTGCCACGCCGCCCAGCAGCTTGGCGTCGCCGAGGTACTTGCTCGGGTCGAACGTGCCTTCTTCGGCGATGGATTTCGGGTGCGCGACCGGGCCCAACATGCGTGAGAGGCCGCCGATCGAGAAGTTCGGCGTGGCGACGCCTCCCGACTTGTCGGCGCCGAAGTTCAGCGCCGCTTCCTTGGTGAGCTGCGCGAATATCTCGCCCTTGCCGAAGCCGCTTTCGACGAACTGCGGGAAGTACTCGATCGTCGAGTCGAGCTTCGTGCCGGACACCTGCTCGGCCGCGGACAAGCCGATGCCGGCCTGTGCCATCGTCGGCCAGAACGTAGCGTCGCCCGGGGCCGGTTTGGCGGTGCCCTGCTTCGACGCCCATGTGACGGTGTGGGCCTCGACGTTCGTGTCGCCGGCCTTCGCGCTCGTGGCGAGGGCGATCGAATGGCCCTGGAGGTCCGCCGTCCGCTGCGCTTCCGACGCCGTCGGATACGCTTTTTCGAGCGCGTCCATTTTTTCTTTGCGCTTTCGGCGACGGTCCGGCCGACGAACACGGCGGGCGTCGTGAACTCGGCCTTCGCTCCCGTCCAGTCGGTGCCGATCATGTGGAACTGAAAGGGAGCTTTGGATGCAAGCGTGGGCTGGAACACGTCCGTCCCCGCGTATTTCGTTCCAAACGGCGCCGCCGGTGCTTCCAGATTCGGGGTCACGAGCGTCGTGATGTGCACGTGCTCGAAGGGGAATCCGCGCCCCCCGTCAGGCTGGCGGCCCGCCCCGCCGTACTCCTTATCGGGATCTCGCACGATGATGAAGAAGCGCTGCCGCAGGTAGGCGGCGCGCGGCTTCGCCGACGATTCGCCTGGGACGGCGTCGAACCTGCGCTCGGTCACCTTGACCAGAACGGCGGCGTGGCCGAACGGGAAGAGATATCCGACCTTGACGATCTTCACGTAATGGTCGCGACCAAGCGTCCCCTTGTGACGCCACTCCGTCAGGTCGAAGCCTTTCGGCGGCACCCACTGCCCCTGCAGGTCGACGAAGCCTCCGAGCGAGCTCAGCATCAGGCGGTTGACCTCGATTCCCCGGGGCGCGTATTTCGGGATCGAGTAGTCGGCGCTGAGCCGTACGATCGCGTAGCGGTCGCGAGCGTTCAGCGACATCCGGAATGGTTGCGGAGGTTTGGGTTCCGGCACCACTTCTTCGGTCGCGCCTTTGAGGTATTCGGCGAATTTGGGATCTCGTGCCCAGACGCCAGCGACGGTATGGCCGAAGTCGACGCCGCCTCGCTCGGGCGCCGGGTAGGAGAGACGGGTGTGCCAGAGCTCGGTCCGGCCGGCGTGGGTGACGGGTTCGAGCGCGTGGACCCAGGTGCCGAACTCGTTCGGAGAGAGGATCAGCCGCCAGGGCAACTCGATCGAGGTCTCATAGGGTCTCGGTTCGCGGATCACCCGTTCTTTTTTCTTCGCGACGACCCGGGCCGCCGGAACGAGCAGCGGCGCGAGGCCGGTCCACGTCAACAGACCCTCGACCGTGAAGGGGATCGTCGCGGCGGCCGGGACGTTGAACGCGAGGCGGCTTTCTTTCGCGGCCAGCGCCGCGACCGCACCCGGCTTCAGGAGTTCTTCCTGCTTGAGCGGTTCGCCTTCGGGCACGCTTTTGAATTCTTCGGCGGCTTCCAGAAATGCCTGCTCGGCGATGTTCTGCGGGGCGAAGACCGCGACAATCGCGGCGCCTTCGCCGAGGTTTGCGTAGACGAGCTTTGGGCTCGCCGGATTCGAGGTGTCGAGCTTGAGGTTGTAGAAGTTGAAGGTCAGGTTCAGCGCGTCCTCGCGACGCCGAAGAACCGTCTGGAAGGTGAACGGATAGAGCGGAGGCCCCTGCTTCAAGGCGATCGCGAGCGCCGCCGGCGCGCGATGCCCGTAGGAGTAGACGGATACGCCGGCCGCGCCCGCGCCGGCGATGAAGGTCCGGCGTGTCAGCCCGTCCGATCCTCTGACCCCCGAACTCGAGACAGAGGGATCCGGGGCGCTGAGCTCCCCGCCACTGTCGTGGCGCTGCCCCCCGGGGTCGTTTGGACGTGCGCGCAAGTTCTGCCTTGGCCGAGGGCCGGCGCAGCCCCCCCCCCGGGATAAGGTGCCTTTAGGCTCGCTTTACGCTATTCGGTCTGACATCTCGAAACAACGGCATCACCAAAATGTCACATTTGGCACATGGTGGCTCCGCCGCGTGGTAGCGTCCGAGGTGTCGTCGTGCCTCGTTCATTGAGGGCGCGACCACGAGCTTTGGGGGTCTGATCGATGGGACTCGAGAACCCGCTGCACATCGCGATCCTGATCGCCGTCGTCGGGCTCGTCTTCGGCGCCAAGCGCCTCCCGTCCGCCGGGCGCTCGCTCGGCACGGGAATGCGCGAATTCAAGGAGGGCATCACCGGCTCCGGCTCGCGCCCTGCAACCGTCGAGGCCTCGGGCGAGAGCGAGCCGGCAGAGGCGCCGGGTCCGCCGCCGGAGAGCGCGGGCGCAAGGACCACGCCCGCGCCGTAACAACCTGGTGCGGCCCAAGCCATCGCCAGGTGGCCGCTTCGCGGAGCGCGGGGCTGGTCAGGGTGCGAGATGTAGCTTGAAAGCACGACCGCGGGGCCCGCTGTACTGCCCTGCCTACTGCTGCTGTTCTTCAAGTCAGCGGCGATCGCCGGCCGAACCAGAGTAGGCTGCACAGCGGAGGCTGCAACCGAGATGAGCCGACTCTCGATCTCCGACTCTGAGCATAAGGACACGGTTGGCGCGCGGGCCGCCGCGCGCTCTGCGCTCGACGTCATGCTGACCGACGCGGCGATCGAGGACGGCGGGCTGCGGCGCTTCGTCAAGCCGACGGCAGCCGTGAGCGTAGCCGCCGCCCTCGCGCGGCGACCGACTCAGGTTGCGAGTCGTTTGGGAGGCTTCGGACGGGACCTTGCACGTGCGCTGAGCGGTACCGCCGAGCAGGCGCCGGCGAAGGGGGACCGCCGCTTCGCCGACGATGCGTGGCGGGAGAACTGGCTGCTGCGCCGGTTGCTGCAGTCCTACCTCGCGACGGTCACTGTCGTCGACGAGCTGATCGACGACGCCGCGCTTGACTGGCGAACTGAACGACAAGCCCGGTTCGCAGCCGGCAACGTCCTCGACGCCCTCGCGCCCACGAACTTCCCATGGTCCAACCCCGTCGTGCTGCGCGAGACCGTGGACAAGGGCGGCGCCAACCTCGTGACCGGAGCGCGGCGGTTCGCGCGCGACATGTCGAGGGCGCCGCGCCTGCCCGCGAGCGTGGACACGAGCAAGTTCGAGCTCGGCGAGAACCTTGCGCTATCCGCCGGATCCGTCGTGCTGCGCACAGAGGTCTTCGAGCTGATCCACTACCGGCCGAGCACAGAGACGGTTCAGGAGGTGCCACTGCTGTTCGTGCCGCCGACGATCAACCGCTTCTACATCCTGGACATCGCACCCGGCCGGAGCGTCGTCGAGTACCTCGTCGGCGCCGGGCAGCAGGTCTTCATGATCTCCTGGTGCAACCCCGGTGCCGAGCAGGGACACTTCGACCTGGACACGTATGCCGCCGCCGTACTCGAGGCGCGAGACGCTGTCGCCGAGATCACAGGCCAGCAGGCGGTTCACGTGAATGCGGCATGTTCGGGAGGCATCATCAGCGCGTGCGCGCTCGGGCACCTGGCGGCCAGCGGGAGCCTCAACAATGTCCGCACGCTGACGCTGTGGGTGTGCGCACTCGACAACGAGCGCGCCGGCACGACAGCGGCACTGGCGAGTCGAGAGCTCGCGGCCGCGGCCGTCGCCGAGTCCGCACGTCGCGGGTACCTCGATGGGCGCGCGCTCGCAGGCGTGTTTGCTTGGCTACGACCCAACGACCTGATCTGGAACTACGTCGTGAACAACTATCTGCTCGGCAAGGAGCCGCCCGCCTTCGACATCCTCTACTGGAACCAGGATTCGGTCCGACTCGCGGCCGGTCTGCACCGTGATTTCGTCCATCTGGCGCTGGAGAACTCGCTGACCCGCGCCGGTGCGCAGGAGACGTTGGCGACGCCGCTGGATCTCGACGCGGTCGACGTCGACGTCTACGTCGTGGCCGGCGTCAAAGACCACATCGTGCCGTGGGAGAACGCGTATCGCAGTACTCAGATGCTCGGCGGCGCCTCCCGGTTCGTGCTCTCGACGAGTGGCCACATCCAGGCGTTGGTCAACCCTCCCGGCCCGGATAGCCGGTCCACCTACCGGGCAATCGATGACGGCCCCGATGACGCCTACGCTTGGCTCGCTCAGGCCGACATGAAGCAGGGCAGCTGGTGGCCGGACTACGTCCGGTGGCTCGCCGAGCGCTCCGGCGGGCTCAAGGCTGCGCCCAAGTCGCTCGGCAGCCGCACGTACAGGGCAACGGCTAAGGCACCCGGGTCCTACGTGCGCGCAGCCTGATAGGCGCTGCGCCCGGCGAGCGGCCGCCGCCCACACCTATTCTTCACTGCCATGGCCGTTGAACCGCGCTCGCGCAAACGGGCCGGCACGAAGAACTCGGCAGACAAGACGACACGTTGGCGCACGACGACGGTACGCGCCGGCGACCTCGATCTTCATGTCGCTCGTAGGGGCGAGGGCGCGCCTCTGCTGCTGCTGACAGGGATCGGCGCGAACATCGAAATGTGGCATCCATTCGAGCGCCTCATTCGCGGACGCGAGGTGATCGCTGTCGACGCTCCCGGGACCGGAATGTCCGCGCGGCCCAAGCTTCCCCTGCGGATGCGCGGTCTTGCGCAGATTCTCGAGCAGCTGCTTGACAAGCTCGGCTTCGAGCAGGCGGACGTCCTCGGCTACTCATTCGGCGGGCTGCTGGCACAGGAGCTCGCACACCGATCGCCGACACGCGTGCGGCGCCTGATCCTCTGCGCAACGGCCCAAGGGATACCGGCGATCCCGCCTCGGCCGGGACCGGCGCTGATGCTGATGACCCCGGCTCGTTACTACCACCCCAGGCTCTTCGAGCTCATCGTCCCGCGCATCGCCGGAGGGCGCACCCGCCGCGACCCCAGTCAGCTCAAGACACAGGCCGCGGCCCGCCTCGCGCGGCCCCCAACTTTGGTCGGCTACAGCTATCAGCTCTATGCGGCGTCGGGATGGACCAGCCTGCCCTGGCTGTGCCGATTAACACAGCCAACCCTGCTCATCGCAGGCGAGGACGACCCGATCATCCCTCTCGCCAACCCGAAGCTGATGGCGTGGCTGATACCCGACGCGAGGCTCCGCATCGTCAAGGGAGGCGGGCATCTCTTTCTGCTCGACGAGCCGGAGAGCGTGATCGACGACGTACACCAGTTCCTGAGCCCGTAGGACGCCGGCGACGGCCTCGGGCGCCCAGGCCGCTTCGCAAAGCCGCCAATGGGCGATACTGGGCTCGAACCAGTGACCTCCGCCTTGTCGAGGCGGCGCTCTCCCAGCTGAGCTAATCGCCCTGGGAAGGAGCCAAGGGTATCAGCGCGCACCTGGGCGATAGGCCCGTATCGGCGGTCCGGTGTAGCGCGTGCCGCTCGGGCTCGTCCAGCGCATGCGCCACGCGCTGCCGGGCACGGTCGAGCTCAGCGACCAGTAGCCGAGGGCGTCCGTGTGGACTTCGGCGAGCACCTTGAAGCGCGAGGAGCCGCGCCGCCTCACTTCGACGGTCGCCGTGGTCGCTTCGCCGGCCGGTCGGACGAAGCCCCACAGCGAGTAGCGCGATCCGAACCGCGTCACGGTCAGCGGCACCGGGAAGGCGGCGAGCAGCGGCTTGGCGCGGCCGCTGTAGTACTCGAGCCCCGTCTGGAAGCCGACGCTGTGCCGACGCATCGGGTCGTCCTTGAGCAGGTACTGCGAGAACGACGCCACGCGCGGGTTCCGGTAGGCGATCTGTTCGGCCATCGCCTCGTACTCGGCCTGCTGGGCGACAGGAACGCCCTGGTAGGGGTTGGGCCGGCTCATGACGCCGAACTCGGTGATGTACAGCGGCAGGTGCCCCGGCAGCGCGCCCGCTCGCGCCGCCGCGTCGAGCGCCCGCGTCATCCGCGAGAGCGAGCCGATCGTGACTGTTTCGCGGTTCGAGGGGACCAGATAGGGGCTGGCGCCGCTCCTGTACGGGTGAAGGCCCCAGCCGCTCGCGGGCAACCGTCCGCACGAGCCTGCGCGGTGGTAGGAGGCGCTCAGGCACAGCATGCTCCGCAGGAACAGCAGCGGTGCCATGTTGTGGCGCGGGCCGCGGACGGGCGCGCTCGGTCGCGTTTCGCCTTCGGGGGCCGTTTCACCGATCAGCATCTTCGGGCTCGCGATCCCGGCCCCGCGCAGGCCCGCGTAGCCCGCCTGGTAGAGCGCGCGGTAGAGCCGCGGCGAGGCGGGGCTGCCGTTGCGGTTGAACTGCGGTTCGAGGAATTCGTGGTGGTTGGGCTCGTTCCAGATCGAGAACAGCTGCACCTCGCTGCCGTAGTGGCGGCCGACCGCCGTCATGAAGCGACCGAATTCGCTCGCGCTGGGGCGGTAGGTGAGCGAGCTCGGCCGCGGGCTCGCCTCCGCCCAGCGCGGAACGGGCGAGGTGACCGTCAGCAGCACCTGCCAGCCGAGCTGGTGGGCCGCTTCGATCAGGGGGTCGTACTCCGACCAGTTGTAGGACGCCGGGTCGGTCGCGTCGAACGAGGGCCGGCGGGTGCTGCCCGCACGGGGCGCGACGGCGTGCCAGCTCAGCTCGACGCGCAGCGAGGTCACGCCGAGCCGCTTCAGGCGTCGAGAGCGTCGCCGGGCGCGTGCGCGGGTTGAGCAGCAGGTTGGGCGCCTCGAAGAACGTCTGCTGGGAGCGGGAAGCGTCCGCAGACCGAGGGCGCCAGGAGCGCTGCGAGCGCCGCGAGCGCCAGCACGAGCTTGAGCTTTCGTGGAAGCGACATCGTCCTCGCGCGCCTGGGGGACTCGATCGCGGCGCCGCGCGCGGGCGCCGGATACGCCCCTAGACACGAGCGCCGTCCGCGGGTTGCGGTCTCAGCCGTCGACGAGCAGCGCGTCGAGCGGTCCGAACAGCGCCTTCGAACGCCGTGAGACCCCTGGCAGCTCGACGAGGCGACGGCGGGCGGGCTCGTTGCGCTGCCGGCGCGCGAGCTCCTCCTTCGCGAACGGCGACCAGCAGCGGTCGAACACCTCTGAGGGATCGCCGGAGACGTCGTCGGCGGACATCTCCAGGTGCTCGGACCACAGTCGCAGGCGCGTGTCGCGCACGAGCTGCTCGTCCTGGCAGATCACGTTCATCTCGGTGTCGTTGAACAGCGAGTGGTCGTTGAGGTTGGCCGAGCCGATCGTCAGCCAGCGGTCGTCGACGATGGCGATCTTGGCGTGGACGTACAGCGGCCAGGTCAGCGCCCCGGTGCGGGAGGAGACCGTCGCGGCGAGGAAGCGCTGTCCGCCGCCGTCGGCGGCGGCGAGGACGCCGAGCTGACCGCGCGTCGAGTCGGCGCCGTTGTTCGGTTTCGCCGGCAGGAGCACGACGAGTCGAAAGCTCTCCTCAGGCGGGTCTCGAAGCTTCTCGGCCAGGATCTCGACGACGTGGGGCGACCACAGGAACTGGTTCTCGATGTAGATCAGGCGCTGCGCGGAGCGCAGCGCCCGCCTGTACGCCTCGAGGATCCCGAAGTCCCCGCGCGGGAGGAAGTCGTAGATCCGCTCCGGCACCGTGCGAGCGATCTGCACCGTGCGCGTGCCCGCCCGCGACTGCGCTGCGGACGCCGTCAGCGTCTCCCCCGTGACCTCGCGCCAGCGCGAGCGGAAGTGATCGGCGACGTCGTCGACGGCCGGACCGCGCACACGCACGCAGGCGTCGTGCCAACCGAGCCGCGAGCGCATCGGATGCTCGGAGCTGTCGAAGCGGTCGCCGCCGAGCGAGGTGAGGTCGATCCCGCCCACGAACGCGACCTCGTCGTCGACGATCACGAGCTTCTCGTGGTGGCAGTGCATCGGCCGCTCGCGCGCGTCCAGCTCGCAGCGGATGGAGGTGCCCTCGATCAGCTTGCGGCGCGTCTCGCGCACTTCGGCGCGGTCGGGTGTGAACACGTGCAGCGGAGCGCCCGCCCAGAGCAGCACCCTCACCTCGACGCGCTCCGCCAGCTCTCCGAGCAGGTCTCGCAGCCGCCGGGTTCGCTCGTGGCGGTGCAGGCCGAAGTCGTGCGTGAGGTGCCAGCCGGCGAGGTGGACCCGCGAGCGCGCCCGTTCGAGTGCCGCCGCGATCTCGGCCAGCGCGCGCTCGCCGTCGATCAGCACCTCCAGCTCGCACCCCTCGCGCGGCGGCGGGTCGCCGGCGACCCACAGCGACCCGTCGTCTGGAGGATGCAGTTGGGACCGGCGGCCGAGCCGTCCCAGCCTACGGTCGTGATGGGCCATGACGCGGCCCTCGACGGCCTCGCCGATCAGATCGTCGGCGCGAGCCAGCGCACGCGGCAGGATCAAGGCTCGCCCGTCTCCCCCGGCTTGTGAAATCTCCTCATGGCAGGTTCCTACCCGCCAAGCCGGTTCCCAGACGGCAGAAGGCCCCGCCCCGGACTCGGGACGGGGCCCTCCTGCCCCTCTGCGGAAATCGCCGCCTAGTTGGCGCTGACGGCGAAGACCGGCTGGTAGTTGATGCCTTCCGCCTCGGTCGAGCAGGTACCACCCTCGCCCCCGAGGGCGCCGGTGCTGCCCGTGCAGTACATCCCGGTCCACGTCGAGTTGACGAACCATTCTTCGACCGGCTGCGCGCCGAGCGACAGCGTTGCTTCTGCAGGTTCGCTCGTCGCGACGTTCAGCGACTGCGCCGGACCCGCCGAGTGCGGGTAGGCGACCGTGATCACCGAGCGCCTCGGCATTTTCTTCAGCTTGCCGAGCTTGATCGAGATCGGGAACGCGTAGCCGTGGTAGCACGCTTTGGTCGCTTCGTCGTACCAGCGTTCCGGATCGCATTTTCCGGTGTTGGTCGACGGCCGGTAGAACATCTTGACGTTCTTGGTCTTTTCGGCGATCGGGCCTTCTTCGAGTTCGCCGACGTTGTAGACGCGGATCGTCACCGGCACCTTGAAGCCCTTCATCGGCTTCGCGGTTTTGCAGCCTGCTTCGACGGTGCCCGTTTCACAGGCCCAGCTGCTCATGACGACGGTGACCGTCGGCTGCGAGCGGGCTTTGCCGGCCAGTTCGATCTCGCCGCCGAATTCGGTCGACGAGGTCGCCGCGAGTCCGATGGACGCGAAGTTCCCCGGCAGCGGGCTCGGGACGTTGTTGTAGACCGTTTCCGCGCCGGCGGTCCCTGCGCCGATCGCCGCCAGTGCTGTGACGGCGAGCAGCGCGACAACAGCGCTGATCGCCCTCCGGGGCGTGCCACCCATATCTGACTCCATTCTTTGTCGTTGCAGCCAGGACTCCGCCTGGCCATTCGACCCCCTCCAGGGTCGCGAAACGCGGGAGCCGCTCGTTGAGCGCTCCCACGACAGCGGGCGCGGCCGTCAAACCCCTCGTGACCGACCCCCGTCGGGCGGCACCTTAGACGGTTTCTCGGCGGAATGTCAACTTGGGCGACAGACCTCTGACAGGGTGCGCGAGCGTCTCAGGGAATCAGCAGTTGCCGCTGTTCGGCCGGCTTCGGGTTCGACCCCTTCGCGCTCGGCTTCGCGTTCCCCGAATTCGCCTTCGGCGGACCCGGGCGCTTCTTCGCTCTGGCCGCCGCGGAGGGCTTCTTCGCCCTGCCTTTCACCGCCGGCGAGACCGCCGCTCTGTTCCTGGCTCTGGGTCCCCTGCGTGCTGCTCACACCATGGCCCGACTCGATCGCTTTCACGGCCTTGGCGACGGTCTCCGTCGAGATCGCGAAGCCGACACCGGTGCTGCCCGGCTGGGACCCTTCGGAGCGCGCCGCATCGCTGGCGATCTGGGAGTTGACGCCGATCACTTCGCCCTGTTCGTTCAGGAGCGGGCCTGCCCGAGTTGCCCGGGTTCAGCGCGGCGTCGGTCTGGATGACGCCGCTGATCTTGGCGCCGTCGGGTGCCGCGATTTCGCGGTTCAGCGCGGAGACGATGCCCTTCGTGAGGGTCTCTTCGAGACCGTAGGGATTGCCGATCGCGTACACCTGCGCGCCGATCTGGACGCTCGCGCTGTCGGCGATCGTCAGCGGCTTCAGGCCGAGGCCCGAGGGATCGACTTTGATCAGGGCGAGATCGCTGTTGGCTTCCTCGCCGACGAGCTGCGCAGCGGCGGTGTGCGAGGCCGAGCCGTCGGCGCTGACCTGCATGGCGGTGGCGCCGGCAACGACGTGGTCGTTGGTCAGGATCAGGCCTTCGTCGTTGATGACGATGCCCGTGCCCTTGTCTTCGCCCTCAGACGTCCTCGCGGTGATCGCGACGACTCCCGCCGAGTCCTGCTGGTAGACCTGTGTCGCCGTCAGCGCCGTGTTGTCGACGTTCCGGCGCGTGCCGGAGCTCGTCACGGGGACGCTCGCCGCCTTGCGGGCAGGCGAGGCCGAGCCGGCGCCGACCAGCGCGATCACCATCACGGTGACGACGCCGCCGAGGACGGCGGCGACGAGGAGGGGCACGAAGGTGCGGCGGGGTCCAACGGCTCTCGATCTCATGCCGGCCATGCTGGGACGCCTCCCTGAGCCGGCGCTAACAACTTCCCCAAGGGGGCCTAAGCGATCGCCGAGAGGAAGCTGGGAGGGCCGCGCGCTCGGCGCGTGAGAAGGCACCGCGACCGCTACGCTTGTCCGGCATCTGGCGACGTGGCGGAGTGGCTACGCAGCGGCCTGCAAAGCCGTCTACACCGGTTCGATTCCGGTCGTCGCCTCTAGGCTCATACGAGCCATCTGCGTTCGCGCCTAGAGCTTCAATCCCCAGCCGGGCACCTCGGGCCAGGGTCGGTCGATCTCGCCACGGACCCAAGCACCCGGGTCGGCTTGCCAAACGACCGCTCCGAGGTCCATCGCTTCGCACCAGCGGGTCACGGCCTCGCCGAAGGATCTCGCCCTCGGAGGCCAGGATTCGTCGGCCAGCAGCTCCCAGGTCGCGATCCGGATCGGTGTTGGCTCTCCCGGCGCAACCGAGCAATCGACAACAAAGTGGTCGTTGTCCCGATCTAGCGGAAACCATCCCGGCCACCAGAGTTCGTCTGCGGTTTCGCGCGTCGGTAGGCCAGGCTCCGCGGTGTTTGCCGCAACATGCCGCATCATTTGGTACACGTCCACGGCTTCGGCGAGCGGCACAGCGGAGAAACCGGGGAAGAACGCAAATCCTCCACCGCGTGCGAAACCGTTTCGCCAACCCCACCACACCCGCGCCTCATCGGGAAGCGTCAGCCCGACCGGCTCCATCGTCGTGTCGATCTCGTCCTGCGAGAGCCCCGGTTCGGTCCATTCATCGAACGGGACGCCCCGAGCCCGAATCCGGTCCGCGTACTCCTCAAGCAGCGCCTCATCGAGCATCGGAGCGTCGGTCGGCGAAATCGACATGCTCGAACGATATCCCCGAGCGCAGTGACCCTACGCCAGAGTCAACGACAGCACCAAGGGCCGGGAGCGCGTCGTCGGCGTTCTTCGAGGCCGCGCCCTTCAGGCCTGGGGCGTAGCGAAGCCGAAGTGCGAGTCTTCTACTTTCCTCTTTTCTTCGATTTCAATGAGGCTCTGGACTCTGACCTCATACTGCTGTCCCGGTGTAAGTCCGGTGATGGTTGTGCTGCAGGGGCACACTTTCGGTGCGATTTCCCAACGGACCCACTTTTCGGACGTTTCGCTTTCGGTTTCGGTTTCTGGCTGGATCCGATAGGCGGTCTTGAATTCTTCGGAAGCGAACGTCCAGCTGACCGTGATGCTGCTCTGACCGGCAGCGATCGTGAACTCCGGCGGGGGTGCTGAGCCGCTCTTCAGCCATGCCAGCGCGTGGCCTTCACCGGTCTCAGCCACGCCGGCCGAGATCCCCCCGACCGCGGACAGGCCAGCCACGCGGACCGGCAATCGGCTGCAGTCGTCAACGCCGCATTTTTCGGGGCCCGCCAGCGATCCGTCGCCGAGTTGGCCGTGTTCGTTGAGGCCCAGCGAATACACCGTGCCCGCTTGGGTCAGCGCGACCGTCGTGGACGGGCCCTCGGAGATCTGGGTGACCTTCTTGAGGCTCTTGATGGCGATCGGCACCTTTGCTCCGGCAGTTGTGCCGCCGAGCTCGCCGTCGGTGTTGGAACCCCAGCCGACGACAGTTCCGCCTTGTTGCACAGCCACGACGGAGGTGGCTGAAGCGGAGACTTCGAGCACGCCTTCCAGATGCGCACCGCACGGCGCCTTGGCATGTACCGCACAGACGTATCCCGGTACGGTGCCGATGGTCGGGGACAGGCCGTTGCCGAGTTGGCCGTACGTGTTTTCTCCCCACGCGAGGACCTGGCCGTTGCTGAGTCGCGCGAACGTCGCGTTGCGGCCCGCGGCGAGGGCGGTCACCTTGACGCCTGCGGGCAGGGCCGGGATTGCGATTTCTGCTGGTTCGGTCACGCAGGTCTGCCAGCCACCCGCCCCCTTGCATTCGCGCGTCGGGGTTCCGGCAACCAAGCCGAGTCGGCCGCCGGTGTCGATGCCCCAGCCCCACACCTTTGTGACGCCCCGTTCTTCGGTGATCGCGAAGCTGGCGGCGCCGCCCGCGGCGACGTAGACAACGTGTTTCAGCGCGACGGTTGCCATCGCGACTTCGCGAGGGTCGATGTAGTTCGAGTTTTCGTCGGTCAGAGATGCATAGCCGTATTCGCCGTTTCCGCGCTCGCCGTATTCGCTTGCGCCCCACGTGAACACTTCCATTGCGTGTTCCGAGTTTTCTACCAGCGCCAACGCATGCGTAAACGCGCCGTAGGCCGCTGCGAGTTGCTTGACGTGACCGAGCGGTTTGCGTTCGCCGAGCCCGTTCTGTTCGAGCACCGTCACGGGCCAGCGCGCGGTGGCCAGCGGTTCACCTTCCGCGGCGGACCGGTTGATTCCGTCGCCGAGGTTGCCCTTGACACCGGCGCCCCAGGCGCGGACCGTTTCGTCGGGCATCACCGCGTAGCTCGAGGACCCGGCGGTGAGCACCGTCTTCACGTTCGTGAGCCCGAGGACCGGCTGGATGCTGGCGTTACCCGCTCTATCGCCGTATCCGGCGCCCAGGTCAAAGCGATAGTTCTCGCCCCAGCCGACGATCGCCGTGCTCGTCGCCGGTGCGGCCGCCGGCAGCGCGAGCGCGGGGGACAGCGAACACCCCGCTAGCACAGCGATCAGCACCCCCCTCCGCCGTACCCCTACCGCACGTCCAGCGCGTCCTGGAGTGCCTCCTTGCGACATCATCATGGCCATGTGTTTCACTATTGAGGCCATGTACTTCAAACGCCCGCTGGGGCAAGAAGTTGGCCTCCGGTCGCATTTTCACTCCTCGGCTCGTGGCCGGCCTTTGCTTATGGCGGAGCGCCAGCATGAGAGCGCCCATCGAGGTACCCGCCCATGCCGTCCCCAGCCGCGCGACTCTTGAAGAGAGCGGAGCGCCGCAGGACTTAGACGGTCGCGCCCTCACGGCCGACCGCGGCCTCTGAGCCATCGTCGAGCGACGTCACGCCGCGGCCGATCACGAGTATCGGGCAGCGTGCCCGATTGACGACAGCGCGCGAGACGCTTCCCGTCAGCACGCGCTTGAGTGGCCCGTAGCCGCGCGAGCCGAGCACGAGCAGGTCGAGGTGGGCACTGCGGTCGACGAGCGCGTCGACGGTGTCGCCGTTGGCGAGCTCGGTCCGGACGGGCAGCTCGCCACGAACCTGATCCGCGGCGCAGTCGAGACGTCCCTCGACCTCGCGCCGCACCGTCTCGAAGTAGTTGGGTTCGAGATAGCCGGCGAACGCGAACGGCAGTGTCCGTGCCACCAGATGTGCTGCCCAGACGATGTTCAGTGTGCCTCCGGTGCGGCCTGCCAGTGCGCTTGCGACCGCGAGCGCGTTGTGCGCTTCGGGAGTGTCGTCGAAGCCGACGCCGATCCGCCTCAGGCTGATCGGCTTGCGGTCCGCGAGACCGGTCGGCGCGACGAGGACCGCACACGGCGACGCGTCGAGCACAGCCTGCGTCACCGTGCCCAGCACAGCCCCGCCGACGCGGCTTCGGCGTGTCGAGCCGACCACGATCATCTGCGCGTCCTCGCTTTCGGCTGTCGCGTACAGGGCGCCGGCGGCGGAGGGCGAGGGCAGCGATCGCAGCTCGTAGCGGTCACTGTCGGACAGCTCCGCCTCGGCGGCCGCCTCGATGCGTCCGCATGCCTCCTGGTCGAGCGGTTGTGCGGTGCCGGGCGCCCACAGCCACTCCTCGGGCGTGTAGGCGTTGACGATGATCAGGCGGCTGGCCAGTGCAGACGCGATCTCGCCGGCCAACACGAGCGCGTCACGCGAATGCTCGGATCCGTCGAAGCCGACGATGATGGGCCTGGGCATTGCGCGCTTTCCTTTCAACGGGACGAGAATGGACTCCTCTGACCGTACGCCCGGCCCGGACCCGGTGCGACCGTGCAGCGCACGGGGCGCAGTCCGGGATTAGCCGCAGCCTACGGCCGTGATCACTCCCCGCCCCTCGGCACTTGCCGAGGGCCCGGCCGCTATGCGCGAGGCGTCACCGCCGAGCGATAGCCCGCGTCAGGCTCGCTCCGAGTTCCCGGGGGCGGCGTGGATTCGCCGGCCGCCTGTCGCCGAGAGAACGTTCACTTCCACGTGGCGGCTCAGCTGTTCGATCTCCTGGCGTGTCCCCGTGCCCAGGCCGTGCCTCGTGGCGTTCAGGCAGCCGGCGGCCATCGCCATGCGCAGCGCGACCTCGAGCCCTTGGCCACCGGCGAGGCTGGCGCCGAGGGCCGCGAACATCGAGTCGCCGGTCCCGCGCGGCTCGAGCGCCTCCACGCGCGGGCCGGTCAGCTGCAGGTAGCGCCCATCGATCCCGTCGTAGGCGAGCGCGGGCTGCTCGGCGCGGGAGAGCAGGATCGTGTGCGCGCCTGCCTCGTGCAGAGCCTGCAGGGCGTCCACCAGGTCCTCGACGGCGGCGCTTTTCGCCAGCCCGCTTGCGAGCAGCTCCTCGTCGCTGACCTTGAGCAGGTCGACACCGCCGCGCAGCGCTTGTTGGAGCGGCTCACCGATGAGGTCTGCGATCACGCGAACGCCGTTGCTGCGTAGGTCTCCTGCGAGGCGACGGTAGACGTCGTGTTCGAGAATCTCCGGCGGGTCGCTGCCCGTCAGCAGCGCAAGGCCGCTGTCCAGCGCCGCGCTGAAGGCGACGCCGTAGAGCTCGTCGGTCTCGTGACGCGACAAGCCGGCACAGCTGGTCCTTGCGAGCTCGGTGCGTGTCCCGCCGCGGCGGAGGTGAACGTACGCACCGTTCGAGGCTGCGCATTCGACTGGCAGCAGCTCGACGCGCTCTCGCTCGATCAGACCACGCAACACGGCCCCCGACTCGCCGCCCAGCGCCGAGCACAGGGACACCTCGGCGCCTAGCAGCGCGGCCATGCGGGCGACCCAGAATCCCTGCCCGCCGGCGTGCAGGTGAATCTCATCGTGGGTGACGGCGCCGGTCTCGACGGTGATCGTCAACAGCGGCGAGGGAGCGAACACGACGAGCGGCCGGCTCATCGGCGGATCGCCTCCAGCAGCTCGAGGATCTTCGGCTTCACCTCGGGCACGGAGGCGAGCGTGAAGTCGGAGTCGATGTCGTGCTCTGAGCCATCCCAGTCGTAGGTGAGCGCGCCGGCCTCGCGCGCGAGCAGCACGCCGGCGCTCACGTCCCAGGCCCGGTTGGACAGCATCACGGTGGCGCCGAGTCGTCCTGCGGCGAGCCAGGCGAGGTCGAGCGCCGCGGAGCCGTGCGTGCGAACGCCGAGCGCACGAGGGGCGAGTTGGCCCAGGAGCGCGATGTGGATCGGATTCTCGGTTGCACGGTCGTCGGCGACGGCGAAGTCGGTGATCCCGACGACGATCTCGGCGAGGCTGTCTGCGGGCGCGATGTGAAGCGGGCGGCCGTTCAGGTATGCGCCCGCACCGGCGCGGGCAAGGTAACGCTCGCCCAGCAACGGAAGGTCGACGATGCCGAAGACGGGCTGTCCCTCGCTGAGCAGCGCGAGCGAGATCGCGCAGAGCGGGCTGCCCTTGATGAAGTTGGTCGTGCCGTCGACCGGGTCGAGGACCCACAGCAGCGGCGCACGCAGGTGGCCGCCGCGCTCCTCGCCGAGGAACGGGATCTCAGGCGCCGTTTGTGCGAGGGCTCGCTTGACGGCGTCCTCGATCCGCAGGTCGACCCGGCTGGCGTAGTCGCGGTCGCCCTTGGCGATCAGCGCGCCGACGTGTGAGCGCCCTGCGACGAGCAGGCGCGCGGCCTGCTCGACCACCTCGCCTGCGCTCAGCAGCAGCTCGTTGACGTCCCGCTCGGCAATCGGGAGGGACGGGCCGGCGAGTGGCCGGGCGCGGTTCACTGGCTGCGTCGCGGCAGCGTCCTCGGCCGGGCGAGGTCAAGCCCGACGCCGAGGATGAGCGTCGCCACCCAGGCGTTGACGGGGTCGAGGGTCAGCGCGTCGTGACCCGCGAGGAACCAGACGACCAGCCAGATCAGCGTCATCGCCGCGAGGCTGTGCCGGGCGGAACGATGGTGACGGGAACGTTGGCACACGCGAGCAGCCCGACGGTGACGGTCCCGATCGCGCTGTGAAGCCGGGAGTGCGGCGCGTGCCCGACCACGATCCCGTCGGCGTGATGGGCGGCGGCGGCGTCTGTCAGCGCGCTCACGGGGTCAGTGTCGGCGAGCTCTGTCTCGAGAATCGTCTCGAGCAAGTCGGCCTCGGCTTCGAGCATCAGCTCGTCGAAGATCGCTCTGCCCAGTTCGTGTCGCTCGTGCTCGGAGGACAGCGGCGAGGGTGGTGCGTGCAGCGGCCGGCAGGCGTGAACGAGCACGAGCCGCCCGTGCGGCGCGAGTTGCGAGGCGGCCCAGCTGACGGCCCGCCGCGAACCCTCGTCGCGGTCATAGCCGACGATGAGGCACCGCCGCTCCGGGGATGCGCCCTTGCCCGCACTGCGCGGGGCGGTCCGAGGTTTGCTGGCCGTCGTCATGAGATGTCCAGGGAGACAGCGCGGCGCTCTGGGCTCATGCCGCGACGCCTCCTCGGTCCAGCCGCTCGAGATAGGGCGCCAGGTACTTCGCGGCGATCTTCTGCGTGACCCCTTCGATCGGCTCCTCGCTGAAGCTCGATCGGGCGCCTTGCCCGCCGGTGATCTTCGCGGCGATGTAGCGGGGGCGCTCGTCGGTCAGCAGCACCCCATGGATCTCGGGGTTGAAGCTCCGCGGCTCGATGTCCACCCCAGCGAGCTTCGCGATCGATTCTGCGGCGACGTCTGCCTGCTGGGAGCCGAGGCCGCCCTGCTTGATGGGGAAGTCGACGGCGTCACCGGCGGCGTACACGGGGCCTGCGTGAGGGACGTGGCAGAACCGGTCGACGCCGATGAAGCCGTGTTCGCTGACGTGCAGTCCACGGACGGAGGGCCCGTACAGCTCCGGTAGCGCGATCACGCGCTTTGCGCGCAGCCGCCGGTCGCCGGGGTTGATGACGATCTCACCGGGACTGGGGATCTCCGCGTAAGCGGAGGTGATCGTGCGGATACCTTTTCCGGCGAGCAGACCGGCGACGCCGTCGCTGACCTCCTGGCCGAACACCGCGAGGGGTTTGTCCTCTGGCGTGACGATCGTCGACTGGAGCGCGATGTTCATGTCGTAGGCGCGGCCGGCGGTCATCAACGCCAGCTCGTACAGCGGCAGCGGCCACGCCATGCGGCCGGGGGCGACGAACGCGACGCTCTGAAGGTAGCCCTGCTCGATGTCCTGGATCAGCCCGTGTAGCGCCTCGTCCATGTGGCGGTCGTCGATCGTGATCGGCGTGCTTGTAGCGCGGGTAGAGCTTCGCGCCCAGCGCGAGCACCAGTGCGTCGTACTCGAGTTGCTCGCCCTCCTCGGTGTGCACGACCTGCTTGTCGGGTTCGACCCAGTCGAGCTTGCCGGCGAGCAGCTCGGCGCCGATGTCGGCGAGAATCGGCGCGAGCGGGTAGCGCGCGGCGCCGGCGTATCCGAACGGCTCGCGGACGGTCATCGGCCGGTATGCGAACTCGTCGTTGGGTGCGAGCACGGTCATCGCGACGCGCTCACCGGCAAGATCGTGAAGCGCGAGGACGGTCTCAAGCGCTGCGACGCCGCCGCCGACGATCACGACGCGGAACTTCTGTCGGCGTGGGGTTTGAGGGCTCATGAGAAGCAACGTACGCCCGCCCGGCACCCCCGCCAGCCGAGGAAACCCGCCGGGCGTCGGGGAGAACTACGTAGCCGGATGCGAGGCGGGCGTCGAGCGCTGCTGTGAGCGTCTCGATCTGGGCGGGCAGCGGTCCGCGCCCGTCCACTTCGATGACGATGCTGTGCGGCAGCTCCCGGATCGGCTGGTAGGTCTCGAAAACGCGGGTCACCACCTCCGGTGTTGCGTCGGAGACTCGATCGGGGTGCTTCATCCTCGCCACGGAGCGCTCGATCGCGCATCTCAGCGGCACCTTGCATTCGAAGAACATGAGGTGCGCGAGGTCGTCGTCGAGCGCTCGCAGCAGCTCGGCTCGATCCTCTGGCCTGGCGAAAGTGGCGTCGATGATCACCCCTGAGCCGCCCGCCAGCACCGCTGCCGCCGAGCTGCCGAGCTTCCTGTAGGTGGCCGTGGTGAAACCGCGGGTGTAGGACTCTGGTCCGGCGCGTTCGACGGGCGCGAGCCCGGCGAGGCGCTTGCGCGTCTCATCGGAGGAGACGACGGGCACGCCGGAGCGCTTCGCGAGCTCGGCTGCGAGCGTTGACTTCCCGCTCGCCGGCGGGCCGGTGAGCACGATCGCGATCGCACCGCGAGCGCGCCAGCAGAGCCGCTCGGAGAGCTCGAGAAGACGCTGCGCTTCGCCCCGTGTGGACGCAGAGGTCCGCTCGGGGCGCTGACCGGCGCCGATCACGGCGACCTTGGCGCGCACGAGCGCCCAGTGGGCAGCGAAGAACCACACCAGCTCCTCGCTGCCCGGGTCACCTCCCGCGTGCCGGTAGTCACTCAGCAGCTGCCTTGCCTCCTGCGCGTGTCGGCGCAGCTCGAGGTCCATCAGCAGGAACGCCAGGTCGCAGCCGACGTCGATCCGACGCAGCGCCGGATCGAACTCGATCCGGTCGACGACCGTGACTGGCTGGTCGGGCAGCACGTGCTCACAGCGCAGGTCGCCATGGCCGTCGCGCACCAGCCCAGCCTGCGCACGCCGATCGAGCTCGTCTCGATGGCCGGCGATGAACGCCTCGCCGAAGCGACGCGCCGCCTGCGTCGAGACGGTCGAGCCGTGCAACTGCTCGAGTTCGCGCAGGTTCAGCCGCCACGTCCGCAGCGCCGCGTCGGCTCCCCCACCCGCGCACGGGGCGGCATCGACGTGGAACCGCGCGAGCCGCCCCGCCACCGCGACCAGCTGCCGACGCGTGAGCTTCCCGGCGGCGATCAGCCCGGCGAGCGTGCGGCGCTCGTCGAAGCGGCGCATCTGCAGCACATACTCGATCGCGCTCGGCGCGTTCTCAGGCGCGAACCGCAAGACACCGGCGTCCTCGACGATCGCGAGCACACACCGGTAGACATCGCCGCCCAGCTCGCGGTTCACCCGCAGCTCCTCCAGGCACGCCGCGCGCCTGCTCGCCACGGTGCTGTAGTCGAGGAATCCGAGGCGCACGGGCTTCTTGACCTTGTAGGCGAACGGGCCGGCGAGGAACACCCAGGACGCGTGCGTCTCGTGCACCTCCACGGGGCCTTCGACACCGTAGGTAGCCGGGTCCGACAACGCGGCTAGAACTCGCTCCACGCCAGCAGAGGCTAGGAGAGCACCTCTGGCGGGCCATCGGGGAGAACCCGCAACCGTGACGCGCTGCACCCGTACTATCCACGAAGTTCGCGGCGAGTGGTTGAATGGGGCTCGACCCGGACAGTGCGTAGCGACCGGGTGCCAATCGAGCGCGTCCGGGCGGCGTGGAGGCCAGCTTGGGGGCAAGTCGGCGATGGACCGAGTAACGCAGGGAATCCTGGATATCGCGCGTGGCGTGCTCAGCGAGCTCGACCTCGACGCCGTCCTTGACCGCGTGCTGAACGCCGCGCAAGAGCTCACGCAGGCGCGCTACGCGGCGATCGGCGTGCTCAACGAGGAGCGCACGGAGCTGACGCGTTTCCTGACGCGCGGCATCGACGCGGTCACGCACGAGGCGATCGGCAGCCTGCCGCGCGGCCGCGGGGTGCTCGGCGTCCTGATCTCCGAGCCCAAACCGCTGCGCCTCGCCAACGTGGGGGATCACCCACGCTCGTACGGGTTCCCGGCCGCGCATCCTGCGATGGACTCGTTCCTCGGCGTGCCGATCCTGATCGACGGACGACCGTTCGGGAACCTGTACCTGACGGAGAAGGCGGACGGCGCGCAGTTCAGCAAGGAGGACGAAGATGCCGTGCTCGTGCTCGCCGATTTCGCGGGCGTCGCAATCGACCATGCCAGGCGCTACACGGGCGCGCGGGAGCACCACGAGGATCTCTCGCGAACCGTCGCGGCGCTGGAGGCGACCACCCAGATCGCGCGAGCCGTCGCCGGCGAGACCGACACGGATGTCGTGCTGGAGCTCGTCGCCAAGCGCGGGCGTGCGCTCGTGTCTGCGCGCACGCTGCTGATCGAGCTGCAACGCGACCAGGAGCTCGAAGTCGCGGCTGGTGCGGGCGAGGTGCCCGAGGGCTTGGTCGGTAAGCGAGTGCCCCTTGCCGACACAGTTGCCGCGCACGCGATGCGCACACGGCGCGTCCAGCGGCTGAGCGATGAGCTCAATCGCGCCCGGTTCGATGAGCACGGGCTGGGGCAGCTGGGCTTGGAAGCGCAGGAGGCGATCGTTGTCCCGCTGGTCTTTCGTGCCGAGGCGCACGGCGTGCTTGTGGCGATCGAGCGGCTGGGGGAACGGCTTGCCTTCTCGGACGAGGACGAGATGCTGCTCGAGTCCTTCGCGACCAGCGCCGCCATCGCCGTCGCGACTGCACAGGCGGTGACCGACGAACGTCACCGGCAACGCCTCGCCGCCGCCGAGGGCGAACGCCAACGATGGGCACGGGAGCTGCACGACGACACACTCCAGAGCCTCAGCGCACTACGCATCACGCTGTCCGCGGCAAGACGCTCGCAAGGAGAGCAGGAGCTCGCCGAGGCGGTTGGCGGCGCGATCGAGCAGCTCGAGGAAACGATCTCGAACCTCAGGACGCTGATCACTGACCTGCGACCGGCGGCGCTCGACGAACTGGGAGCGAAGGCGGCGATCGAGGCGCTTGCGGAACGCATGGCGCGTCACGACCTCCAGATCGACGTCGACGTGGAGCTCGCTCACGAGCAGGGCTCACTGCCGACTCGGCTGACCGAGGACATCGAGACGGCTCTGTATCGCATCGTCCAGGAGGCGCTCACCAACGCGATCAAGCACGGGCACGCCAAACGGGCGGTGGTGGAAATCTTTGAGCAGCCGAGCGCGGTCGAGCTGGTCGTCCGCGACGACGGACGTGGCTTCGACACCGACGCGCACACACCCGGGTTCGGACTGCTCGGCATGCGCGAGCGGGTGGCGCTGCTCGGCGGCGAGCTCGAGGTACGGTCGAGCGAGGCGACCGGCACGACCATCACCGCGAGGTTCCCCAGCATGCACCGCGAGGCGGAGACTGCCGCTGAGGGCCGCGAGCCCGGGAGCGTGGTCTAGCGGGCGACGACGAGCTCGTCGACGGGGCCGTTGTCTCGCGCACTGCCAGGGTGAGCCCGCGCGAGGTGATCACGCTGCAGCCTGCGCACCTCCTGCTCGAGCCGACGATTCTCGACGCGCAGCTGCGCCGCCTGGCGCCTGACGCTCACGAGCTCTTGCGCGAACACCGGCACGATCGTCCGCAGGTGATGGAGCCGCTCGAGTAGATGGTCGCGCTCCCTGCTCCCCGCATCGTCCTGGCTCCCTGCCCTCATCGCTGCGGCGCATTGCCGGCGTGGACGATGTACCCGCGTTCTGCCGGGTAGAAGAGCGACTCGTGCTTCTCGTCCCACCGGACCTTGAAATGAACGTGTCCAGGCGGGCCGATCACCTCGAGGACCTCGCCGCGTCGCGGGTCGGCGCCGCGCATGCCGGCGACCTCGATCCAGTCGCCCGGACGCACGAGCTCCGGTGCGCTGCGATGCACATCTTTCTCGGGGGCTTCGCTCGACGGCGACGGGGTTGCCTGAGCCATCACACGAGCAACCTAGATGAGCGCCGGCAGGGCGGTAATCGGTGGAACTCCGCAAAGCCGTGTGAGCTACTACGGAGCTTCCCCGCGGGACGCTCGTGCCGGCGAGTCAATCGGGGTCGCGGTCGGCGAAGCAGCGAAGGTGGAAGTGCTCCCCGACGAGCGACTCGTCGTCTTTGGCGGCTGCTCTCGAGGTTCGCACGGGCACGCCGTCGGAGAGCACGATCATCGGCTCGTACACGCCGATCACCTCTTGGCAGTGCCCGCAGCGCAGCGGATCCCTTGCACACCGTCCCCCGTTCACGTCGCCATCAGCCCGTGCCGAAGCGCGTAGCGGACCAGTTCGGCTCGTGTGCGCAGGCCGAGCTTGCTCTGCACGTGAGCCCTGTGCGTCTCCACCGTGCGAGGAGAGACTGCGAGCTGTCCGGCGATCTCGGCGTTGGTGTGTCCGAGCGCGATCAGGCGCAGCACCTCGGCCTCGCGGGTGCTGAGGACGCCGCCTGTCAAGGCGCGACGCATCTCCGCGAGGCGCGCGCTCACGATCGGGCTGACGTACTGCTCACCGCGGAGCACCGCATTGACGGCGTCGGGTAGCTCGGTGTCGGCGTGCTCCTTGAGCACATAGCCGTTCGCGCCGGCTGCGAGTGCTCGCTGCGCGAACCCCGGGGCGTCCTCGTCGCTCGTCACCACGACCCGCAGGCCGGGGGTGTGCTCGCGCAGTTCGTCAACGACCTTCAGGCTCGAACCGTCCGGCATGTTCAGGTCGATCACGAGCACGTCTGGGCGGTGGCCCGCGACGTGCTGGACGGCCAACGCGAGGTTCGCCGCCTCAGCCACGACCTGCGTGTCGGCTGTGCCTTGCAGCAGGCGTCTGAGGGTGCGCCGCATCAGCGGGTGATCCTCGGCGATGACGACGTTCGCCGGCCGTTGCGAGGCGTGCTGATCGACTGCTGCGAGATGGCGGGCCGGAGACATACCTTTCAATCTGCCCGGAACGCGGCCGCGTGCAATCCGGGGTGGCTACGCGATCGCGGTGTGGTTAACGACCGACACTCCACTGCGGCGTCAGCGGTCGGCAACGGCCGTCTCACGATGCGTCGCCGTCTCCGCGCGCGAGAGGGCTCGAGGGACGACCAGGACCGGACAGTGAGCGCGGCGCATCACCTCGGCGGAGACGCCGCCGAGCAGCACGTGACGCAGGGGCCCGTACGCGCGTGACCCGAGCACCAGCAGGTCCAGCGTCTGGATAGCGTCGATCAGCAGGTCACACGGGTTTCCGCGGCTGACCTCGATGGTCGGCTGCTGGTCGAGCGAGATCTCTCGGACCACGGCCTGGACGGCTGCCCTGGTCTCCTCATACATCTCGCGTTCGGCTTCCGGTAGCGCCGGCGACATCGCCGCGTAGGCCTGCAGCGCGTCGCTCAGGCCGCTGCCGGCCACGATCCGCAAGCGGCTCACCGGTGAGCCGGGCGAGCTCGACCGCGACACCAACCGCCGCGCGGGCATCTTCGGTGTCGGCGAACCCGACGCCGATGCGTGCGAGCGGGCGTGGGACCTGCTCGGAGTAGTGATCGGGCGCGACCGCGACGGCGCACGGCGCGCCGTGCACCATCCGCTCCATCAGGTCGACGTGGCGGCGCCCGAGCCGCTCAGGCGCGGCGCCGAAGATGATCAGATCCGCTGCTTCGAACTCCGCCAGCTCGTGCAGCGCACGGATCGGCCAGGAGTGCTCGCTCCAGTGGAATCGTGCCTTTGCGGGCAACGGGTCGCCGGGCAGCATCGCGGTCAGCTCATCGCGCGCGCGCTGCTCGGCGAGCTCGCCCGACACCCTCGCGAAGAGTGGGTGGTAGGGGAACGCGACGCTGACCGCCGCACCGGTCAGCTGCGACAGCCGGGAGGCAAGCAGCACCCCGTCTCGCCCCGCTCTGTCACCGGCGTATCCGACGAGGATCCGTTTGAACATGCGCCGACGCTAACCGCGGCCAGAGCCCGCGGCCATCAGCAGTACCCCCGACCTCCGACTCGGAGAACTACTGAGGGTGGCCACGGAGCAGCGGGGAGCGCGGCCGGGCACGCCGGCGGCTCCGTGCTAAACCCGGATGCCCGGGCGCCGGCTGGCATCGATGCTTGCCGGCATGAGCGCGCGCGCCCTCGCCACACCGCTGCTGGGAACCCGGGCACCGGGCGAGCGTCGCCGCACGGCGATCTCCACCAGCGGCCTCACCAAGCGCTACGGGTCGACGGTCGCGATCGCCGACCTCGATCTGACCCTCGCCGACGGCGCGGTCTACGGCTACCTCGGACCGAACGAGGCCGGTAAGACGACCACGATCCGGCTGCTGCTGGGACTGCACCGTCCGAGCAGCGGCAGCGCACACGTCTTCGGACGCGACTGCTGGCGGGAGGCCGCCGTCGCCCATCGGGATCTCGCGTACGTGTCGGGAGAGCCGGCGCTGTGGCCGGAGCTGACCGGCGCCGAGACGCTCGAGTTCCTCGCTCGCCTGCGCGGCGGCACCGACACCGCCTACAGAGAGCTGCTGGTCGAGCGCTTCCAGCTCGACGCCAACCGGAAGGTACGGGCGCTCTCGAAGGGCAACCGCCAGAAGGTGCAGCTGATCGCGGCGCTGGCCGCGCGGCCGGCGCTGCTGATACTCGATGAGCCGACCGCCGGGCTGGACCCGCTGATGGAGATCGCCTTCCGGGAAACGATCGCGGAGGCAAAGGAACGCGGCCAGACGGTCTTTCTCTCCTCGCACATCCTCAGCGAGGTCGAGGCGCTGTGTGACCGCGTCGGGATCCTCAGGGCGGGCCGGCTCGTCGACGAGGGCACGCTCGGCGAGCTGCGTCACCTCGCCGCCCAGACCGTCGAGGTGACCTTCGACGGGCCTGCGCCGGAGCTGGCGGCGATCCCGGGGGTGCGGGCGCGGCAGACGGGTCCCAGCGCGCTGCGCTTCGAGGTCACCGGCGGCATCGCGGCGTTGATCGCCGCGCTCGGCGGCCAGCCGATCGTGAGCCTGGTCAGCCGCGAGCCCTCCCTGGAGGAGATCTTCCTGCACCACTACGACACCTCGGGCGATCGTGGCGGCCGTTAGCGGAGCTCCGCCGCGCCTCGTCGAGCGCCGTCGTCCCGGGTTCACCGCAGGTGTGGTGCCGGCGCTCGCCCACCGCGCGTTTCGCGACGGGCGTACGCGGACGCTCGCGTTCGCGTACCTGTTCGCGTTCTACGCCTACATCCAGCCGGTCGGGTACCGCCACGCCTACCCGTCGGTGGCGGACCGGATCGGCTTCGCGCACAGCTTCGCGGGGAACGACGCGTTGCGCCTGTTCTACGGGTACCCGTACGGGGTCACGACCGTCGCCGGGTACAGCGCTTGGCGCGTCGGCGGCACGCTGGCGATCGCGGCCGCCGCGTTCGGGGTGCTGGCGGCGGTGCGAGCCCTGCGCAGCGAGGAGGACAGCGGGCGCAGCGAGCTGGTGCTCGCCGGCTGCGTGACGCGCGCTCGCGCGTTTGTTGCCTCGCTGCTCGGGATCGCTGCGGGCGTGCTGCTGCTGTGGGCTGCGCAGCTCGCGGGGTTCGTCGCGGGTGGCCTGCCGGCGGCGGGGTCGGCGTATCTCGCGCTGGCGGTGACGTCGGTGGCGGTTGTGTTCGTGGGTGTGGGCGCGCTCGTCAGCCAGCTTGCGCCGACGCGGCGGCTCGCGCTCGAGCTCGGCGGCGCGGCGGTCGCGGTCAGCCTGCTGCTGCGGGTGGTCGCTGACACCTCGAGCGGCGCGGATTGGTTGCGGTGGGCCACGCCGCTCGGATGGGCCGAGCAGATGCGCGCCTTCACCGGCGCGCGGCCGGAGATCCTCGCGCTCCCGGCGCTGGCGAGCGCCGTTCTGCTGCTGATCTCCTATCGGCCTCGCCCGCTCCCGCGACATCGGTACGGGGCTGCTCGCGGAGCGCGACACCGCGGCGCCCCGCACACGGACGCTTGGCTCGGTGTGGTCGCAGGCGCTCCGCTTGCAACGCGGCAGCCTGACCGTCTGGACGGGGAGCATCGGCGCGTTCGCGCTGGTGCTCGGCCTGGTCTCCGCGAGCGTGAGCTCCGCCGGGATCTCGCGCAGCGTGCGCCAGGAGCTCGCCAAGCTCGGTTCCGCCTCGATCACGACCCCCGCGGGCTACCTCGCGTTCGTGTTCCTCTTCTTCGCGCTGGCGCTCAGCCTGTTCGCGTGCGCGCAGGTGAACGCGGCGCGCCACGAGGAAGCGGCCGGGCGTCTCGAGACGCTGCTCGCGCTACCGCTCTCGCGCCGGCGCTGGCTCGCGGCGCGGATGACGCCGGCCGTCCTCGCGGTGACCGTGCTCGCGCTGCTGGCTGGGCTGCTCGCGTGGGTTGGCGCTGCCGCTCAGGGCGTCGCGATCTCGCTTCCGCGGATGCTCGAGGCGGGCGCGAACTGCTTGCCGGTCGCGCTCGTGTTCCTCGCGCTCGCACTGCTCGCGTATGCGCTGGTGCCGCGCGCTTCGGGCGGGATCGCATATGGCCTTGTGACGGTCGCGTTCTTGTGGCAGCTCGTCGGATCGCTGCTTGGCGCCCCGGGCTGGCTGCTCGAAGCGACGCCGTTCGCTCATTTCGGGCTGATCCCGGTGCAGTCCTTCCGCGCCGTGGACGCGGCCGTGATGGTGGCGATCGCGTTCGCGGCGGCTATCGCCGCGATGCTGGCGTTCGGCAGTCGCGACCTCGTGGGCGAGTAGGTCCGGCGATGAGCGCCACCGCCACGGTCGCCCCGCTCACCCGACGCCGAGCAGTCGGCGGAGCGCCTGCTGCGCGACCTCGGGTGCGACCGTGACGGCCTCACTTCACAGGAGGCGCAGAGACGCCTGCTCCAGTACGGGGCCAACGAGCTCAAGCGTCGCCGCGGCTTGCGCTGGCCCGCCGAGCTCGGGCGCCAGCTGACGCATCCGTTGGCGCTGCTGCTGTGGGTCGCGGCGGCGCTGTCGTTCGCGGTCGGCAGCACCACGGTCGCGGTTGCGGTGCTGCTCGTGATCTTGCTCAACGCGACGTTCGCGTTCGTTCAGGAGCTGCAGGCCGAGAAGGCGGTTGAGGCGCTGGCCGGCTACATGCCCCGGCACGCGATCGCGTTGCGTGACGGCACGCCGCGGACGATCGAGGCGACGAGCCTGGTCCCCGGCGACGTCGTGCTGCTCGCCGAAGGCGACCAGCTCGCGGCCGACATGCGGCTGCTCTCCGGCGCGCTCGAGGTCGACCTTTCGACCCTCACTGGGGAGTCGGTGCCGGTGCTGCGCTCGGCGAGCCTGCAGGACACCGGCGTCCCCAGGCTCCAGGCGCGCGACCTGGTGTTCAGTGGCACGAGCGCGACCGGCGGCGAGGCGAGGGGTGTCGTGTACGCGACCGGCATGAGCACCGAGCTCGGGCGGATCGCGGCGCTCTCCGAGCGCGTCAAGGAGCAGCCAAGCCCGCTCGAGACCCAGGTGCGCCGGGTGGCTTGGCTGATCGCGACGGTCGCCGTCGGCATGGCCGTCGCTTTTGTGCCGCTGGCGATCCTGGTCACCGGCCTGTCGTTCAACAGCAGCATCGTGTTCGCCGTCGGCCTGCTCGCCGGAAACGTGCCGGAGGGGCTTCTGCCCGTGATCACCCTCGCGCTGGCGGTGGCTGTCGGGCTGCTCGCCAGGCGCGGCGCGCTCGTCAAGCGTCTGAGCGCCGTCGAGACGCTCGGCAGCACCGACGTGATCTGCACCGACAAGACGGGGACCCTGACCGAGAACCGCATGCGCCCTCGCTCGGCCTGGACGTTCGCCGGCGAGCAAGAGCTCGAGCGCTCACAGCCGTCTGTGCCTGTCGCGCCGGCGGTACAGGCGCTCGCGGACGCGGCTGCTCTGTGCAACGACGCCCGCGTGGAACCCGACGGCGAGGCGGTCGGTGACCCGACCGAGGTCGCACTGCTGAAGGCCGCCGGCATCCTCGGCGCCGACAACCGGCTGTCGCGCCGTGAACGCGCTCGTCGCCACCGCTACAACTTCGACCCGCAGTTGAAGCTGATGAGCACGCTCGACGTGCAGCGCGCCGGCGCCCGGCTGCACACCAAGGGCGCTCCGGAGTCCGTGCTGGCGTGCTCCACCACGGTCCTGGACAGCGAGGGCGAGGAGACCCGGCTGGACGAGCGGGCGCGCGGACAGATCACCGACCGCGTCGAGCGCTACGCGCAGGAAGGTCTGCGGGTGCTGGCGCTCGCCCACAGGGACATCGAGCTCGGAGCCGAGCCCCCGGCGCGCGAGCAGGCCGAGCGGGAACTGTGCTTTCTCGGTCTGCTGACGATGCGCGACCCGGCGCGGGCGGAGGTCGCCGACGCCGTCGCACGCTGCCATGCTGCAGGGATCCGGATCATCGTGATCACCGGCGACCATCCCCTGACGGCCGCCGCGATCGCGCGGCAGGTCGGCATCGGCGCCGCCGGGGCCCGGGTCGTCGTCGCAGAGCGCTTCGACCATCGTGACACCGACCGGATCCGCGAAGCGCTGGCGGGCGACGAGGAGGTTGTCTTCGCGCGCGCCTCACCGGAGACGAAGCTGCAGATCGCCGACGTCCTGCGATCGCAGGGGCACGTGATCGCGATGACCGGCGACGGTGTCAACGACGCGCCTGCGCTGCGCGCCGCCGACATCGGCGTCGCGATGGGTAGGTCCGGCACCGACGTCGCGCGTGAGGCCTCGACGATGGTTCTCACCGACGACAACTTCGCGACGATTGTCACGGCGATCGAAGCCGGGCGCCAGGTCTATGACAACGTCCGCAAGTTCATCGTCTACATCTTCACCCACGCCACGCCCGAGGTCGTGCCGTTCCTGCTGTTCGCACTCGCCGGCGGTGCGATCCCAATTCCCCTGCCGGTGCTGCTGGTGCTGGCGATCGACGTCGGCACCGAGACGATGCCCTCGCTCGCGCTGGGTCGTGACCCGGCCGAGCCCGGCATCATGACGCGTCCGCCGCGGCCGCACGACGAGGGGGTGATCCGCCGGCCGATGCTGATCCGCGCCTGGCTGTTCCTCGGCGTGATCATCTCGGCGCTGTCGCTCGGATGTTTCTTTCTCGTCCTCGACGCGCGCCGGCTGGCATCCCGGGGACGCGACGGGCAGCGGTAGCCGTTTCCACCATGTCTACCTGCAGGCGACGACGATGACGTTCCTCGGCATCGTCGCCGGTCAGGTCGGGACTGCCTTCGCCGTGCGGAGCACTCGTACCTCGCTGCGTCGCGTGGGCCTGTTCAGCAACCGCTACCTGTTGTTCGGGATCGCGGCAGAGCTCCTGATCGCCGCGATCATCGTCTACGTGCCCGCCGTGCAGTCGCTGCTGGGCACGGCTGCGCCCCCACCCCGGTATCTGCTGCTGCTCCTGTTCTTCCCGGTGATCGTTTGGGGCGCGGACGAACTGCGCCGCATGGTGGTCGGCCGGCGCGAGCGCGGCGCCCGGCTCCTCAACGGCGCGCGAGCTAGGAAGCTCCGAGCGTAAGGCGGGTCTGTCGCGCGATCTCGAGATCCTCGCGCGCCCTCAGCACCACGGTCCGCACGGGTGCGCCGAGAGCGCCGATCTCCATGTCGCACTCCGCCGTGAGGTTGCGCGCCTCGTCGAGCTCCACGCCCAGGAAGCGAAGCCCGTCGCACGCCGCCGCGCGAATCGCCGGGGCGCGTTCCCCGACGCCGCCGGTGAACGCGAGGACGTCCAGGCCGCCGATCGCGGCCGCCATCGCGGCGATCGATCCTCTGAGGCGGTGAAGGTAGACGTCGAGCGCGAGCGCCGACGGGCCATCCCCGAGGGCGACGCGCTCGAGGATCTCTCGCATGTCCGCGCTGCCGGAGAGGCCGAGCAGGCCGGATTCGTGCTCGAGCGACTGCATGAGCGCCGAGGGCTGCATCTGCTCCTGCGCGGCCAGCCACAGCAGGAGTCCCGGGTCGACGCTGCCCGAGCGGGTCGCCATCACGAGACCCTCGAGCGGGGTGAAGCCCATCGTCGTGTCGGCCGAAACGCCATCGCGTATCGCGCACAGCGACGCGCCGGCGCCGAGGTGGCAGCTGACGATCCGCAGGTCCTCCGCGGGCTCTCCCAGGAGCGCGGGCGCGCGGCGCGCGACCCAGCCATGGGAGAGACCGTGAAAGCCGTAGCGGCGCAGGCTGTGACGTTCGCGCCATGCGGCCGGGAGCGCATAGGTGCTTGCGGCCGGCGGCAGAGCGGCGTGGAACGCCGTGTCGAAGCAGGCGACCGCGGGCAGGCCGGGCAGGAGCTCGCTGACCGCATCGAGCGCCTCCAGCGACTTCGGCTGGTGAAGCGGCGCCAGTTCGCTCAGCTCGCGCAGATCGCGCTCGACGCCGGGGTCGATCCGGACAGCGTCGCGGTAGCGCTCGCCGCCGTGGACGATGCGGTGACCGACGGCGTCAGCGTTGCCCAATCCGGAGCCGAGCGCCTGCGAGAGCTCGGTCGAATCGAAGCTGGATCGCTCCGCGCCCAGCTCACGCGAAACGGCAACCTCGTCGTCGCTGTCGAGCAGCGTCAGCTTGAGGCTGCTGGAGCCCGCGTTGACGACCAGGACCCGCAGCGAGGGTGCTATGCCGGGGTGCCTCGCTGCAGACCGCGGGCCTCGGCGCCGGGCCAGCGCCACTCGGTCACGTCGGGCGAGTCCTCGCCGTGTTCGCGCGTGTAGGCGCGGTGACGCAAGCGCTCGTCGGCCATCTCCTGGCGGATGTGCCCGGCGCGCTCGGCCAGGCCGGGTACGCGGTCGATGACGTCCATCACCAGATGGAAGCGGTCGAGGTCGTTGAGCATGACCATGTCGAACGGCGTCGTGGTCGTGCCCTCCTCCTTGTAGCCGCGCACATGGATGTTGGCGTGATTGGCCCGCCGATAGGTGAGCCGGTGGATCAGGTAGGGATAACCGTGATAGGCGAAGATCACCGGGCGGTCCGGCGTGAACAGCGCGAGGAACTCCGCCTCTGAAAGGCCGTGGGGATGCTCCTCCTCGGGCTCCAGGCGCATCAGGTCGACGACGTTCACGACCCGAACTTTCAACTCGGGGAGGCGCTGGCGGAGGATCGCTGCGGCGGCAACGACCTCCAGGGTGGGCACGTCGCCGGCACAGCCGAGCACGACGTCGGGCTCTTCCTCGCCGTCGCTGCAGAACGGCTCCCAGATCCCGATCCCGCGAGTGCAGTGGGCGACGGCCTCATCCATCGTCAGGTAGTTCAGCGAAGGCTGCTTGCCGGCGACGATCACGTTCACGTAGTCGCGGCTGCGCAGGCAGTGGTCGGCTACGGACAGCAAGCAGTTGGCGTCGGGAGGCAGGTACACGCGCACGATCTCGGCCTTCTTGTTGAGCACGAGGTCGATGAAACCGGGGTCCTGATGGGTGAAGCCGTTGTGGTCCTGTCGCCACACGTGCGAGGAGAGCAGGTAGTTCAGCGAGGCGATCGGCCGGCGCCACGGGATCTCACGCGTCACCTTCAGCCATTTCGCGTGCTGGTTGAACATCGAGTCGACGATGTGGACGAAGGCCTCGTAGCTGTTGATGAGGCCGTGGCGGCCTGTCAGCAGGTAGCCCTCGAGCCAGCCCTGGCAGAGATGCTCTGAGAGCACCTCCATCACGCGGCCGTCCGGCGCCAGGTGATCGTCGCTGTCCAGCCGCTCGGCCTCCCAGACCCGATCGGTGACCTCGAACACAGCGCCGAGACGATTCGACGCCGTCTCGTCCGGGCCCATCAGGCGGAACCGGTCGGGGTTCAGGCGGAACACCTCGCGCAGGTACTCGCCCAGCACGCGCGTCGGCTCACTGACGGTGTCGGCGGGGGCCGGAACCTCGACCGCGAGGTCCCGGAAGTCGATCAGCTCCAGGTCGCGAAGCAGCAGGCCACCGTTGGCGTGCGGGTTGGCGCCCATCCGCCGCTCCCCCTCGGGGGCGAGCGCCGCGAGCTCGGCTTTGAGCGCCCCGTTCTCGTCGAAGAGCTCCGCCGGGCGATAGGAGCGCATCCAGCTCTCGAGCTGCGCGAGATGCGCGGGGTTGCCGGCGACATCCGGGATCGGGACCTGGTGTGAGCGGAAGGAGCCCTCCGACGGCAGGCCGTCCACCTCCTTCGGTCCGGTCCATCCCTTCGGCGTGCGCAGCACGATCATCGGCCAGCGGGGGCGCTCGCGGCGATTCTTCTCGCGCGCTGCGCGCTGGATCTCCGCGATCTCCGCGGTGACCTCGTCGAGCGTCGCGGCCATCAGCTGATGCATCTGCTCGGGGTCTGACCCGGAGACGAAGCGCGGCGCATGGCCGTAGCCCTCCAGCAGCGAGCGCAGCTCGGGCTCGGGGATGCGGGCGAGCACGGTGGGGTTGGCGATCTTGTAGCCGTTCAGGTGAAGGATCGGCAGGACGGCGCCGTCGCGGGCGGGATCGAGGAACTTGTTGGCGTGCCAGCTCGTCGCCAGCGGTCCCGTCTCGGCCTCGCCGTCCCCGACGACGCAGCACACGAGCAGATCGGGGTTGTCGAACGCGGCGCCGTAGGCGTGCGCGAGCGAGTAGCCGAGCTCACCCCCCTCGTGGATCGAGCCGGGCGTCTCCGGCGCGACGTGGCTCGGGATGCCGCCGGGAAAGGAGAACTGGCGGAACAGCCGCCGCAGCCCCTCCTCGTCGTGGCCGATGTGCGGGTAGACCTCGCTGTAGGTGCCCTCCAGGTAGACGTTGGCGACCATGCCGGGGCCGCCGTGACCCGGGCCTGTGACGTAGATCGCGTCTAGGTCCCGTTCACGGATGACGCGGTTCATGTGCGCGTAGACGAAGTTCAGGCCGGGGGTGGTGCCCCAGTGGCCGAGCAGCCTTGGCTTGGTGTGCTCCGGACGGAGGGGCGCGCGCAGCAGCGGGTTCGCGAGCAGGTAGATCTGCCCGACCGACAGGTAGTTCGCCGCGCGCCAGTACGCGTTCAGCAGCGCCAGCTCGCGCTCGCTGAGCGGGCCGCTGGGCGTTCCGGGCATGACGTCGCGGGCGGCGGACATGGCGCTCGATTCTCAGGAGACGCTAGCGCGCCCGTACGGGTCCTTCTGCACGGGGCGCGACGCGAGGGCCGTCCGTAGTACACCGGAGCAGACCGAATCCAGGCCACCGCTGCGCCGACGCGCGTCCGTAGTTCTCAGCGGGGAGTCCGCGGTATCGACCGGATCAACCCGGCGGCAGGCGCGCGTAGCGTCCAAGCGCAAGAACTTCGGCCCCGACGATTGGAGCGAGCAGATGTCTGTGCGTGTCGGAATCAACGGCTTCGGCCGGATCGGCCGCTGCGTGCTGCGCAACGCCTTCGAACGCGACTCCGACCTCGAGATCGTCGCGGTCAACGACCTCGCGGATGCCGCGACGCTCGCGTCGCTGCTGGCCCGCGACTCGGTCTATGGCCGCTTCCCGGCTCCGGTGCGCGCCACCGACGGGGCGATTCTCGTCGGCGAGCGTGAAGTGCGGGTGCTCGCAACGGCCGAGCCGGCCGAACTTCCGTGGCGGGAGCTCGGCGTCGATGTCGTGATCGAGTCGACGGGCCGTTTCCGTACCCGCTCGGCGGCCGCCGAGCACCTCGCTGCCGGGGCCCAGAAGGTGATCCTCAGCGCACCGGCGAAGGGCGCCGAGCCCGCAGACGCCAACGTGGTGCTGGGTGTGAACTTCGAGCAGGTCTATGACCCGGAGCGCCACCACGTGATCACGAACGCCTCGTGCACGACGAACTGCCTGGCGCCGGTCGCGAAGGTCCTTCACGAGACGGTCGGTATCCGTCACGGGTTGATGACGACGATCCACGCCTACACCGCCGACCAGAGCCTGCTGGACGGCCCCCACAAGGACCTGCGCCGCGCGCGGGCGGCGGCGATCAACCTTGTGCCGACCTCGACCGGCGCGGCCAAGGCGCTCGGTTTGGTGATCCCCGAGCTCGAGGGGCGGTTGGGCGGCCTGGCTGTCCGTGCGCCGGTGCCGACGGGCTCGATCGTCGATCTCACGATCGAGGCGGAACGGCCGACGAGCACGGCGGAGGTCAACGCTGCGTTCCGCGAGTCCGCCGGCGGCCCGCTGTCCGGCATCCTCGAGTACAGCGAGGATCCGCTCGTCTCCTCGGACATCGTCGGGTCGCCACACTCGGCGGTGTTCGACGCCTCGCTGACGAGCGTGCTCGACGGGACGCAGGTCAAGGTCCTCGCCTGGTACGACAACGAGTGGGGCTACTCCAACCGCCTCGTCGAGCTGGCCGAGCGCGTGCTCGTCCCGGTGGCCGTCGCCTCATGAGCACCGAGACCCTCGTATCGGCCGCCGAGGCGCCTTTGACGGGGAGCCAGATCGTCGTCGACGGCGGCCGGCTGCTGCGTTAGCGAAGATGGCCGAGGATCTCGAACAGCCCGTCGACGAGCGCGAGCAGGCGCTGCGAATGATCAAGCGCCGCCGCGACCTCGCCACCCACGCGGTGTCATACCTGGTCTTCAACTGCGCGGTGTGGATCGTGTGGGCGCTGACCGGCGGCGGTTATCCGTGGCCCTTGTGGATGACCGGCCTGTGGGGCATCGGCCTGGTGATGAACGGCTGGGACGTCTACGGGCGTCGCCCGGTGAGCGAGCAGGACGTGCAACGCGAGATACGCCGGCTGCGCGCCGGGCGCCACGACGAGCAGTAAGCGTGCGCGCCACCGCCAGCGAGCCCTCGAGCTGGCGGGTCACCGTGCCGCCGGCGCGGGCGCCGTCGCGGCGAGCTGCGCCGCGACGTGGACGTGCGTGTCGTGCGCCGCGAGCTGGTTCGCCCGCCCCATCTCGCCGGCGAAGCGCTCGCCGATCGCCAGCGCCAGCGCGTCGACGCTGACGAGCCCGGCCAGCGCGACGAGCCCGCCGAGCAGCGCCACGTTCGGGATCGGCCGCCCGAGCCGCGCCTTGGCGATCTGGGAGGCCGGCACGGTGATCAGCCGGCCGGGACCCAGGCGTGCGCACAGCTCCTCGAGCCCCAACTCGCGGGGGCTGCGACTCGAGTTGATGAGGACCCAGCCGTCTGCGCGCAGGCCGCCGAACACGTCGACGTGATGCAGCAGGGTCGCGTCCTGGACGACGACGGCGTCGGGCTCGGCGATCGGCTCGCGTCGCCGGATGGGTCGGTCGTCGAGCCGGCAGAACGCCGTGACCGGGGCGCCCATGCGCTCTGAGCCGAAGCTCGGAAACGCCTGCGCCTGCCCCCCATCCCCGTGCGCGGCGAGTGCGAGCAGCTCCGCGGCCGTCACGACACCCTGTCGTCCTCGCCCGTGGACCCGCACCCCGAACATGACCGTCAGGTGGCGAGCGCGGCGCGCAGCAGCACGCGGCGCTCAGCAGCCCCGATGAGCGCTCGCGCGCGGTCGATCACGTCGATGTTCACCGAGATCGCGTCGATGCCGGACTCGACCAAGAGGTCGGCGTACTCCGGGTGCACCGAGGGCGCCTGTCCGCAGATCGAGGTGCGAAGCCCGAGCCGGCGCGCTTCGGGGATCAGCCGCCGCAGGTAGGCGGTGACCGCCGGGTCGCGCTCGTCGAAGGTCTCCGCGAGCACCTCGTTGTCGCGATCGGCGCCGAGGAGCAGCTGCGTGAGGTCGTTGGAGCCGATCGAGATGCCGCGGATGCCGAGCGCGGCGTACGCCTCCAGGTTGAACAGGACCGACGGAACCTCGGCCATCACCCACAGCTCGAAGCCGGCGCGATCGAGCAGCCCCGACTCCGCGATCAGCTCGCGGCAGCGCCGCAGCTCGCGGGTTGTGCGCACGAACGGCAGCATCAGGTGCAGGTTGTGGCCTCCGTTGTCCCATACGCGCGCCAGCGCCTGCAGCTCGAGCCGGAAGACGTCGGGCTCGCGCGTGTAGCGCAGCGCTCCCCGGTATCCGATCATCGGGTTCGCCTCGTCGGGCTCGAAGCGCTCGCCGCCTCGCAGCCCGACGAACTCGTTGGTGCGGAAGTCGATCGCCCTGTAGGTGACCGGCCGCGGCGCAAAGCCGTCCGCGAACGTGCTCAGCGCGTCGGCCATGCGCTCGACGAACTCCTCGCCCCGCCCCTCCTCGAGCACCAGCCGCGGGTGGTCTCCATCCAGCGCCTCGAGCACCATCAGCTCGGCGCGCAGCAGACCCACACCGTCCACCGGCAGGTCCTTCACCCGCTCGACCTGGGACGGCTCGGAGAGGTTGACGAGGAGCTCCGTGGCCGTGATGGTGCCCGACCCCGGCGCCGCGTGGGCAGCGGCGGGAGCGGCCTCGGCGAGGGGAGACGCACCCTCGAGCACCACCCCGCGCGTCGCGTCGACCGTGATCTCCTCGCCGTCGCGGAGCACCCGCGTGGCTTCGCCGGTGCCCACGACGCAGGGGATGCCCAACTCGCGCGAGACGATCGCGGCGTGGCAGGTCATGCCGCCCGAGTCGGTGACGATGCCGGCGGCACGGCGCATGAGCGCGATCCAATCCGGAGATGTCATGTGCGTGACGAGGATGTCGCCGTCGCTCAGACTTCCGGCATCGGCGAGGGTGCGGAGGATGCGCGCGGGGCCCGCCGCACGGCCGGGGGCGCCGCCCAGCCCGCGCAGGAGCACGGCGCCGTCGTCGTGCGACGCGCCGGGGTGCGCCGCGGGCGCGCCGAGCGTCGTGATCGGCCGGCTCTGCAGCATCCACAGGGCACCGTCGGGGTCGAAGGCCCACTCGGTGTCCTGCGGTTCGCGGTAGTGCTGCTCGATCCGCCGGCCGAGCTCGGCGACGGCGGTGATCTCCTCATCGGAGAGCACCGGCTGTTTGCGCTCCTGCTCGGTGAGGACCCGCTCGAGCGTGCCCCCGCCGGCCGCGTATTCGATCGCGAGCTCCTTGTCGTGGACTTCGCGCCGGCGGATCGCGAGCGTTGCCTTCTCGACCAGGTAGCGATCGGGCGAGACAGCGCCCGAGACGACAGCCTCGCCCAGGCCGAACGCGCCCTCGATCACGATCTCGTCGAGGCTGCCACTCGCCGGGTTGGCGGTGAACATGACCCCGGCGCGCGTCGAGCGGATCTGGAGCTGGACGACCACCGCGATGTCCATCGCTGTCTGCGGGAGGTCGTTACGGGCGCGGTAGTAGATCGTTCGCGACCCGAACAGCGAGCGCCAGCAGCGCCGCACCGCGTCGACCACGGCGTCGCCGCCTCGCATGTTGAGGAAGGTTTCGTTCATGCCGGCGAACGACGCGTCGGCGGTGTCCTCTCCGGTCGCGGAGGAGCGCACGGCCACTGGCCGCTCGGTGGCGTCGCCGCACAGCTGCTGGTAGGCGTCGGCGATCTCCGCCGCGATCGGCTCGAGGGATCGGGGTGGCATCGAACAGGGCGCGGGCCTCGGCGCTCGCCTGCTCGAGTCGCGTGGTGTCCTCGACGTCGACTCCTTCGAGCAGCGTTCGCAGGCGCTCGCGCAGGCCTGTCTGCTCGCAGTAGGCGGCATAGGTCGGGGCGCCGATCACGAACCCGTCGGGGACCGGCAACCCGGCGGCGGTCAGCTCGCCCAGGTTCGCCCCCTTTCCGCCTGCGTAGGTCAGATCGTCGCGCCGCAGCGCCGAGAAGGGACGCACAGTTGCGGTCGCGGTTCCGGTCGCTGTCGTGGCTGACGCGCTCATCTGGCTCGGCCTCCCGGTGATTGACGGCGCGCTCTGGTGGGGCGCGCCTCGTATACCTGGGATTCAACGCCCGTGTTGCCGTCGCGGCGAGCGGGGAACCTGCGTAACCGGGTCAGTAGTTCTCCCGAATGACCCAGGTCGCGCCGCGCTTCACCATTCAGCGTGTGAAGATCGTCTCCGAGCTCGAGATCGACCGGGCCTTGGCGGTGCTGCCGGGGTGCCCGCGGGTGATCGCGAGCGGCAACCTCGCCACGCCCCGCAAGCTGCTGGAGATCGCCGATGCGGCGCTCGAGCGATACCGGCTGTTCATGCTCGCCGCGCAGGCGCCGCTCCCGGTACGCCCGGAGGTCATCTTCGAGACCGCGTTCGTCGGCCCGGGCATGCGCGACGCCGGGGAACGCCTGGACTACCTGCCGATGCGCCTCGGGCTGGTGCCGAGACTGTTCCGGACGTCGAGACGGCCGGATGTCGTGCTTCGTGCACACCTCTTTGCCGGCCGACGGGAGGGTGTCGCTCGGGACCGAGGTGAACATCCTCCCCGCGGCGATCGAAAGCGTTCGTGAGCGCGGCGGGCTCGTGATCGCGCAGCTGAACCGGCGGATGCCCCACACCTTCGGGGACTCCGAGCTGCCGTTGGACCTCGTCGATCTTGCGATTGAGGTCGACGAGCCGCTGGCCAGTCCGGTCCTTGCGCCGGGGCACGAGCATGCGGAGCGGATCGCCGAGCTCGTCGCCGAGCTGATCCCGGAGCGCCCAACGTTGCAGCTGGGGATCGGCCAGGTCCCGGATGCGACGCTGCGTGCGCTCGCCCGAAGACGTGGCATGGCGATCTGGTCGGAGATGATCAGCGATGGCGTGATGGCGCTGGAGCGCGAGGGCGCCCTCGAGCGGCGGCGGCCGATCGCGTGCTCGTTCATGTTCGGCAGTGCGGAGCTCTATGAGTGGGCCGATCGCAACCCGCGGATCCGGATGCTGCGCACCGAGACGACGAACGATCCGTCGCGGATCGCATCGCGGCCGAGGATGGTCTCGATCAACACCGCGCTGCAGGTTGATTTGCACGACCAGGCAGGCGCGAGCCACATCGGTGAGCGTGTCTACTCCGGCCTCGGCGGCCAGCCGGACTTCGTCGAGGGAGCGCTGCGCTCCCACGGTGGGCACGCGATCATCGCGCTGCGTTCCTGGCACGAGCCGACCAGCAGCTCGACGATCGTCCCTCGACTGTCGAGCCCGGTGACCTCTCTCCAGCACTCCGCGGTCGTGACCGAGCAGGGCTGCGCGAGCCTGTTCGGCAGGAGCGAGCGTGCGCAGGCGCGGCTGCTGATCGAGCAAGCCGCGCACCCGGCAGCGCGCGAGTGGCTGCGCGAGCATGCCCGAAGCGGCGAGACCGTCCTCGTTTAGCCTCGCGCCCGGTCGGGCCCGCGCCGAGGACGTTGTGCGGGAGATACGTGTTTTCCCGCACGGAGACGAGTGCCGAGATCGGATGCCGGCGACAGCGCTCGCCCGTAGGTTCGGGAGCGATCGTCATCTGAGCAGCAAGAAGGGAGACAGGAGATGTTCAAGCGGATCCTCGTGGGAGTGGACTTCAGGGCAAGCGGCCGCGACGCCATCGCTCTCGCCTCGCGGTTTTTGGGCGCTGATGGATCGATCACCCTCGTGCACGTGCATTCGGGGGGCTTGTACGCGCGCCGACATGCTCGACCCGACCCTGGCCGCCGAGGACCGCGTTCGCGCCGAGCAGCACCTCGAGCAGGAAAGGGTTGAGGCGGGCGTTCGGGCGGAGCTGGTCCTCGCCGAAGGCCCCAGCTCCGGGGCGGGTGCTTCACGAACAGGCGGAGGCCCGCGGCGCGGACCTGCTGGTGCTCGGCAGCTGCCACCGGGGCGTGTTCGGACGCGTGATGCTCGGAAACGACACCGTCGCCTCGCTGAACGGTGCGCCGTGTGCGGTGGCGATCGCCCCGCACGGATACGCCGAGCACGCCAAGCCGTTCGCTGTGATCGGCGTCGCCTATGACAGCTCCCAGGAGAGCAAGGCGGCGATCGAGGCCGCCAGGCAGCTGGCAGAGCCGACCCGCGCCCGGATCCGTGCGCTGCACATCGTCACGCTCTCCGGCTACCAGTACACGGCGGTCGCCGGGATCGCCGTCGCGCGGATCGACGACCTGGTGCACGAAGCGGAGGAGGAACTGAGATCGCTCGACGGGGTCGACGGCCACGCCGAATACGGCCTGCCCCGCGAGGACTTGGCGGCGTTCGGGAAGGAGGTCGACCTGCTGGTTGCCGGCTCCCGCGGCTATGGGCCTTGGGGACGACTCGTGCACGGCAGCACCTCGAACTATCTGGCCCGTCACGCCCAGGGGCCGGTGCTGATCCTTCCCCGCGCGGCCCGTCGCGAGCAGGACTCCAGCAGCGAGGAGACTGCGGAGCAAACGGCGGTTCCGGCACGGACCGGCGGAACCTCGCAGCGGCCGGTGTCCGTCTGAACCATCCGTCTGGTGCCGACCGCGGCCTTCGGCCCCGGCCAGGCGACGGCACCCGATCACGGGCCGCGTCCGCGGCACGCCCTCTGTGATTCCCGTCTCCGTAGAAAACCGCAACCTCAGGGGTGATTCCCACTGGACGGCGCGCAGTCTGCACCCGCTAGGTTTCAGAACGCGATGAGCGCGCCCGGCGGAGACCCATCCCAGAGCGATGCGACGGGCGCGAAGATCCGGATCGTGCTCGCTGACGACCACCAGGTCGTGCGAAGCGGTCTGCGTCTGTTGCTCGACGCCGAGGACGGGATGGAGGTCGTCGCCGAGGCGAGCGATGTCGACGGCGCGCGCCGCTACGTACGCGGACATCACCCCTCGGTGCTGGTGCTCGATTTGAACATGCCCGGTGGCTCGAGCCTGCAGGCGATCCCCGAGATCCGTCGCGAGTCGCCCGACACTCAGATCGTGGTGCTCACGATGCAGCAGGAGCCTGCGTTCGCGCGCGAGGCGCTCAGCGCCGGCGCGCTCGGCTATGTCCTGAAGGAGGCGGCCGACGAGGAGCTCGTGGAAGCTGTCCGCAATGCCGCGGCGGGTGAGCACTACTTGAACCCGCGGCTTGGTGCGCGCATCGCCTCCGCGCCGCCGCCGGGGCCACCCGATGACCTCTCCCAGCGCGAGGCGGAGGTGTTGCGGCTGATCGCGCTCGGGCACACCAACGCCGAGATCGCTGAACAGCTGTTCCTGTCCGTGCGCACCGTCGAGACGCACCGCTCGCACATCCAGCAGAAGCTTGGGCGCTCCACCCGCTCCGAGCTCGTCGGATACGCACTGGAGCACGGGCTCGTCGACCCGCACAACGGTGGCCAGGGACCGTAAGCCACTCGCAGCAGACGTCCGCGCGCGCACCCGCCGATTCAATTACAGGAGCGAGCGACTGCCTCAATCCGCTGCGAGCTCGCCGTTGAACATGGCGCGGTAGCGCTCCCGCGCCATACGCCACGCCGAGGTGGGGAACTCGACCTTGTCGACGCCCTCAGACCATTTGACGTGCGCGTCGAAGCCGTCGCGAAGCACGTCGAGCATCGCCCGGTTCTCGGGGAGCACCTCGGCCACAAGAACGGTGATGCCGCGTTGCTCGGCCAGCTCGGCGAGCCGCTCGATCAGGATGGTCCCGAGCCCCTTGCCGTGCAGATGGTCGGCCACCTCGACTGCGACTTCCGCGCGGCCCGGTCCGAGTTCGATGCAGATCGCGTGGCCGACGATCGTCCCCGAATGGTCGAGCGCCACCAGGCCGATCCGGTCCGGGCTGGTAGCGGCGATCGCGTGGGTCATCGTCGGGAGGTCGATCCCGCCGGTGAAGAACCGCAGCCACCGTGCCTCGAGGCAGAGAGCTGCGAGGAACTCGCCGATCGCCGCTCGTCGCCGGCGCGTGCGGACCGGACGGTCACCGTTTGGCCGTCACGCAGCCGTACAGCGGCGGTTGCGCTCTCGCTCCCAGTTGGCTGCGGTGTGGCGCTTCCTGTCGATGCTGCGGGGGTCACTCGCCCGACGGTACGCGCCGGCGCGACCCGGGGCGACCGTGCACCGCACGGGTCAGCGTCCGGGATTAGCCGCAGCGATGGCGGACGTCCCGCCCTCTTCGCCCTGCAGGATCGTGTCGAGCTCCTGCAGCTGGCGGCGCACGCCGCCGCAGACCTGCTCGCAGAGCTCGAACACGGCGGGGTCGCTGATCGTGTAACGGGTGTGGTTGCCGTCCTTGGTGCGGCGCACCATCCCGGCCTCGCGCAGGATGCTGAGGTGCTTGGAGACGTTCTGCTGGGAGGCGCCGAGCGTCTGCTGCAGCTCACCCACGGTCGCATCTCCCTCGCGCAGCCGGTCGAGCAGCTTGATCCGCATCGGCTCGCCCAGGACACGAAAGCGCTGGGCGACGAGCTCGATCAGCGGCTCGGGGAGCGGGTGCGGGAGCGGCGCGCTGGTGCTCACGAGCCCAGCCTAACACAAATACACAGTTGTGGAGTTGACGCCAGGGAAGGGATGCGCTACGGTGCCACCAACGCACAATATTACAGTTGTGAAGATGTGAAGGAGGCTGCTGATGGGCACCGTTGCGAGACTCACAGGAGACACACTGCGAGCGGAGTCTGGAGCAGCCGTCGCCTTCCGCCGACGCAGCGCACGCGAGGCGAGCTGGGACGATGAGAGCCTCGTGCCGCACGGCCGGCTGGTCGCTCGAGCGGGTGCTGTTCGCGCTCGCCGGGACGATGACGCTCCTCGCGGCCGGGCTCGCCGCTCTCGTCTCACCGTGGTTCCTTCTGCTGACCGCGCTCGTCGGTGTGAACCAGTGGCTGTACGTGTTGGTGGGAGCGTGCCCCGCCTCGCTGGCGCTGGGTAGGCGCTTCTCGCTGCGCTCCGCCGTCTATCCCCATCGGCAGGGCTCATGAGCACCGCCTCGCTCGCACCGGCGGCGACGCCGGCCGACGCGCCTGCCGGGCATCACCTCGCCGTCGGCCCGGTCGGCCGCCTCGGTCGCTACACCGCCACGCACTTCCGCACGGTCCTCGCCGGCTGGCTGATCGTGGCCCTGGTTCTCGGGTTCTTCGCTCCGCGCGTGGAGAAAGCGCTCTCGGGCGCGGGCTGGGAAGCCAGCGGATCACAGTCCGCGCAGGCCCGAGAGCTCGTTGAACGCGACTTCGCCGGGCTCGGTAGCTACGGCCTCGAGACCGTCGTGTACTCGCCCACACAGACCGCCAGCTCACCCGAGTTCAAGGCCGCTATCGCGCGCGTCGAGGCGACACTGAGAGCGAGCTCGGCGGTGCGCACCGTCGTCGCGCCCGCGCCTGGGGTGTCGATCTCGCGCGACGGTCACACGGCGATCGTGCAGGCGGGCGCCGCGCGCAACCCCGACCAGATGGTCGCCGCGGCCGACAGCCTCAAGGGGCCGACTGAAGGCGCTGTCGAGTACGGCGGTGAAGGTGAACCTCACCGGAGCGGCGGGCATGTGGTCTGACTTCAACGCCGCCAACCGCTCGGCGATGCTCAGATCGGAGGTGATCTCCTGGCCGGTGACGCTCGGCATCATGCTGCTCGCGTTCGGCTCGCTCGTCGCCGCGGGACTGCCCTTGATGCTCACCATGGTCGGGCTCCTCGCCGCCGCCGGCTCGCTGTATCTGGGGACGCTGATCACGCCGATCTCGATCTGGGCGATGAACTTCGCGCTGATGTTCGCACTCGCGCTCGGCATCGATTACGCGCTGTTCATCGTCTACCGCTTCCGAAGCGCGTTCTTCGGCTCGAAGCTCGACGCGCGGGAGGCCACCGCGGTCACGATGGACACGGCCGGCAAGGCCGTCCTGTTCAGCGGCGTCACCGTGCTGATCTCGCTGACAGCGGTGATGCTGGTCCCCAGCCCCGCCTTTCGCAGCATGAGCCTCGGCATCATGCTGGCGGTTGTCTTCGTGCTCGCCGCGACGCTCACGCTGCTCCCGGCGGTACTCGCGAAGCTCGGCCCGAAAGTGGACAACCTCTCGCTGCCGTGGGCGCACCGCGGTGAGCACCGCTCGCGCCGGTTCGCGGCCTGGGGCGAGCGGCTGTGGACACATCCTTGGCGGTACGGCATCCCTGCCGTGGCGGTGCTGCTCGCCCTCGCCTACCCGGTCACCCAGCTGAGGACCTCGATGCCCTCGATCAAGGTGGTGCCCACGAGCGACTCCTCGCGCGTCGGCTACAACCGGGTGCAGGCCGCGATGGGCCCCGGCGCAACCGGCCCGCTGCAGATCGTCGCACCGGCTAGACAGGCGGCCGCGGTCTCGAGGATCGCGCAGGGCGACCCCGGCGTGTCGCAGGTGCTGCCGGTCCAGCCGGGCGCCGGCGGACAAGCGCTGATCACAGCAGTGCCGCGAAAGGACCCATCCAGCCCGGCCGTCGGGCAGACGATCGACCGGCTGCGGTCGGAGCTCCCGAAGGCAGCGGTCCTCGGCGGCGCCGCAGCGGAGAACCACGACCTGCAGAGCCTGCTGTCGGCCAAGACCGCTCTCGTCATCGGGGTCGTGCTCGTGCTCGGGTTTCTGCTGCTGCTGGTGGCGCTGCAGGCACCGCTGATCGCCGCCGCCGGCGTGCTCACCAACCTGCTTGCGACGGGCGCGGCATTCGGCGTGGCGAAGTGGGTCTTCCAGGACGGCGCCCTCCACTCGCTGCTCGGGTTCCAGCCACAGGGCTTCCTCGACGCTTGGGGACCGGTGTTCTTCTTCGCGATGATCTTCGCGATCTCGATGGACTACACCGTGTTCCTGCTCTCCAGCGCGAAGGAGCACTGGGACCGCACGGGAGACGCCCGCGAGGCGATGGTCGACGGCGTGGCGCACTCCGGCCGGGTGATCTTCGCCGCGGCCGCGGTGATGGTCGCCGTCTTCTTCACCTTCGCGATCTCGGGGCCGCTGCCGCCGAAGGAGATGGGGATCATCCTCGGCGTCGCGGTACTGCTCGACGCGCTGCTCGTCCGTCTGCTGCTGCTGCCGGTCCTGCTGCGGGTGATGGGCAGCCGGGCTTGGTACTTACCCCGCTGGGCGCGGCGGGTTCTCCCCGATGTCCGATTCGGCCACGACTGAGACGCTGACCACTATGAGCTTCACCGCATCAGCGCGGCCGATCGACGGGACCCTCCGCCACGAGATCGACGTCAACGGTCGCCATACGATCGCCACCGACGAGCCCAAGGCACTCGGCGGCACCGACACGGGCCCCGCTCCGCATGAGCTGCTCCCCGCGATGGTCGCCTCGTGCATCTCCACGATGGTGATGCTGTACGCGACGCGGCGTGGCTGGGGGCTCGATCACATGCGTGTCGACGTGGACTACGACGCCGATACGACACCGAGACGTCTCGCTGTGAACGTCCATCTTCCGAGCGGCTTGACCGACGAGCAAGTCGCTCGCCTGCGCCGGGTCGCCGAGACCTGTCCGGTGCGGCGAGCGTTCGAAGCCGGGTTCGAGTTCGAGGAGGCGATAGTGATCGACCGCGCGGCCGCGCTGGCGGACGCCACCGGCTGAGATGTCTCGCGCGCCCTGCCACGCTCCCACACGCGCCTGACCGGAGCGGCTAGGTTCTCCCACATGGTCGAAGTGACTGCCCGTGGAGACGCCGACGAGGTCGAGGCGAGGGTGCGCGAAGCGCTCGACGCGCACGGCCTGACGCTGTTCGCGCGCGTCGACCATGCGGCCGGCGCGCGCAAAGCCGAAGTCGAGCTGGAACCCAACGTGCTGCTGATCTTCGGCAACCCGAGCGTCGGCACGCCCCTGATGGCCGCCGACCCCCACGTCGGCATCGAACTGCCGCTGCGAATGCTCATCTGGCAGGACCCCGGCGGCACGCATGTCGGCTACCCCGACCCCCGCGACCTGGCCGACCGCTACGCCCTCGACGGGCACCAGCAGACGCTCGAGCAGCAGGCCGCGGTGCTCGCCAAGGTGGCCGCCGCCGCGGCCGGCTGAGCGCAGCGGGACCCGGAGCCTCACGCCCTTCACACCGGTTCGATGCCGGCCGTGCCGCTCTGATCTCCGCGAATCTCCGCAGCTCTGAGCAGGCCTCTGCCCCACTCGCAACCGCCCGAGCGAGGCTAAACACGCGCACCGAAACCTGCGTGCTGGGAGTCCGTTTGCACCCCTTGGCACGAGCCTGCGTGCGCGTACAACTGCTTGCATGCGCCCTCCCTCGTTCCTCCCCATCGCAGCCGTCACAGCGTCGTTCCTCATCGCCCCCGCGGCAGCATCCGCGTTCACCCATGTGGTCGCTCCCGGAGAGTCCCTGTCGTCGGTCGCCGCCGCCGACGGGCTCAGCGTCGAAGAGCTCGCAGCAGCGAACGGTCTCTCCGGCGAAGCGCAGCTCCTCGCCGGCACCGACCTGACAATTCCCGAACAAGGCGCGACCCCGGTCGCCATCGAAGGCGGCGAAGCGCCGGCAGCGCACAGCGTGCTCGCGCTGAAGAGCCGGTTCGAGGGCGGCTGGCTACCCGGCCGCCGGCAGCGCCAGCAGGTGCGGCATCCCGCCGCGGTCGGCAAGCTTCTCGACCGAGTAGCCGGCGGCGGCGAGCTGCTCGCGCACGCGCGGGCCGGTGCCCTTGTGGAGCTCGACGACCAGGACCGGTTTGCCCTCCTGGAGCAGGCGCGGCATCCCGTCCAGCACGCGGCACTCGGCGCCCTCGACGTCGATCTTCACGACGGTGGGCGCGGGGACGCCCTCCAGGGAATCGCCGCGGGCGAGCCTGACGGGCACGCCGTCCTCGGCCAGCTGCGCGGTGATCGTGGCGCCGACCTTCATCGTGCCGGCGCCGTCCTCGTCGGCGAGCGCGATCTGGTGGATGTGCTTGGGGATGTTGTTCGCGTCCAGGTTCCGTTCGAGCACGACGATGTTCTCCGCCACGGGCTCGAAGCACTCGACGCTGCCGCCCGGACCGACGAGCCGTCCCGCGAGCACCGCCATGAAACCGGCGTGGGCGCCGACGTCCCAGAACACTCCGCCCGGCTTCAGGTGGCTGGCGAGCGCGTCCTGGACGGCGCGCTCGCTCAATCCCAGGACGTAGCCGGGCGTGCCGCCGCCCGTGAACGTGAGTCCTCGGCCGGGCCCCGTGAGCACGCGGTGGACGTGCCTCTGGATGAGGTCGCCGGCCTTGTCGTAGACGCGCCGGCGCGACGGGTTGTCCATCAGCCAGCGGCCGAACTTGCGTAGCAGCTCGCCCATTGCGGGCGTAAACATATCCGGGCGGGAGCCCGGGCCTCAGTAGTAGTCCTGGACGCTCATCGACCAGCTCGCCGAGTCCCGTCCCCCGGAGACGATCAGCCGGTAGAGACCGGGGCCGCTCGTGAACACGTGGCTCTTCGCTTCGCCCTGGTCGAGTTCGAAGCTGCCGGCGCTCCCGCCCCCGCTCTCGTCGTGCGCTTCGGCGCTCGGCCCGTCGCAGACGAACAGCAGCAGGCAGGTTCCCCGGTAGCCCATGTCGTAGACCACGCGCCAGCGATCGCCGAGGATCCGGAACGGGACCGACTTCCCGTCGTCCACCCCGGAGAAGCTCGTCAGCGTCCGCCACTCGGGCGTCTCTGCGACCGACAGCGCGACGGTCGACCCGCGCGGCGCGCTCGCCGGCGGGTTCGGCGACTGCCTGACGACGATGCCGGGCGCCGTCCCGGGGGCGGCGACGTGGGTCAGCGAGTAGCGCAGCCCGGCATCGGCGATCGTGCTCCCGGCCGTCGAGGAGGGCTTGCCGACGACAGCGGGCACCCGGACCGGCGGCGGCCCGGAGCTGAGGACCACGTTCACCGCGGCGTCGCGATCGACGTGGGTCCCCGGCGCGGGGCTCTGCGCGATCGCGATCCCCGCCGAGGTCTCGGAGTGACGCTCGGAGAACACCGGCCGCACGTGCAGCCGCCTCGCGCGCGCCTCGACCCCGCCGCGCGGCAGCTTGCGCAGTTCGGGCACGATCGTCCGCGCCGGGCTCGAAGTCACCACGACCGCCACCACCAGCGCCGCCACCGCCGCGAGCATCAGCGCCAGCGCGATCCACGCGCGCCGCCGCCGCGGTCCGCCACGCCGGCGAGAGCCGCTCGCGGGCGGCTCGCCGGGCGGCGCGCCGCCCAGCACCCGCGTGCCCTGCGCGTCACGGTTGAGCGGCCGCGTCGCCGCCGCGCCCGGCTGAATTCGGACGGGTCGCCGCCGCGCCGGGCTCGATCGGACGCGTCGCCGCCGCGCCCGGCTGAATTCGACGCGTGTGCGCGCCCGGCCGGCACGCGCGTGGAGCCGGCCGCCTCGCTCCCCGCGGCGGCCACCGGCCGGCGACCGTTCGGACCCCGTCGCATCCGTGGCCTCTCGCAGCGCCCGCTCCATCTCGCCCGCGTCGGCGTAGCGTTCGCACGGCTCCTTGGCGAGCGCGCGCTCGACGACCGCGCGCAGCGGCGCCGGCACCTCCTTCGGCAGCGGCGGCGGCGGGTCCTGGAGGTGGCGCAGGCCCAGCTCGACGAGCGAGCCGTCCTCGAACGGGGGTCTGCCGGCGAGCATCTCGTAGAGCAGTACGCCCGCGCTGTAGATGTCGGTGGCAGCGCTCGTCGGGCGCCCGCGCGCCTGCTCGGGGGACATGTAGCGCGGCGTCCCCGCCACCGTGGTCGAAAGCGACTGCACGGTCCCCTCGGCCACGCGGGCGACGCCGAAGTCGGCCACCCTCACCCTGCCGTCGTCGCCGAGCAGCACGTTCGCGGGCTTCACGTCGCAGTGCACGACGCCCTCGCGGTGCGCCCCCGCGAGCGCCGAGCAGAGCTGCTCTGCGATCAGGCGCGCCTCCTCGGGGGGCAGCGCGCCGCGGCGCAGGCGGTCGGCGAGGCTCTCCCCCTCGATCAGCTCCGTGACGTAGTAGGGGCCCTCCTCGGCTTCGCCGATGTCGTAGATGCGGATGATCCCCGGGTCGCTGACGCGCGCGAGCAGCCGCGCCTCGCGCTCGAAGCGCTCGACCCAGGCGTCGTCCTCGGCCCACCAGGGCTTGATCACCTTGACGGCGACGACGCGGCCGAGACGGCGGTCGCGGCCGCGGTAGACCCGGCCGAACGACCCCTCACCGAGCAGCTCGAGGAGCTCGTAGCGACCGTCCAGCGCGGATCCGGCCAGATCCGGAGCGCGAGGCATCGATGGTCAGTATTCCGTGCCCGAGGGCCGGAGGTCGCGGATGCGCGCTAGCGGCTGGACGCCGCGACCTGCTCGGCAAGCGTCACGAGCAGTGGCCAGTGCGTCTCGGGGTGTTCGCGCAGGAAGCCTTTGAAGTTCCATTTGCTGAGGGCGCCGACCCGCACAGGCGTCACGGCGCACACGGTCGCCGTGCGCTTCGCGTCGGGGGCGAGCATCGCGATCTCGCCGAAGTGGTCGCCGCGGGTGAGGCGGCGCACCTCCTTGCCGCCGACCAGCACCGACAGCTCGCCGTCCAGCACCACGAAGAAGGCGATTGCCGAGTCGCCCTTCTTGACGAGATCCTCGCCCTTGGGGACGGAGCGTTCGCTCATCCGCTTCGCGAGGCCCTTCAGGACCTTGTCCTTCAGCGGCTCGAGGAAGCGCACCTGCCTGAGCTCGTCGGCGTCGACGGCCATGTGCGAAAAGCTACTGGACGCCCGCCCCGCTCGCCCTGCGCGCAGGGCTGCCGAGCGCCGCCTCGAGGATCTCGCCCGCGATCTTGCGCGCGTCGAAATGCGCCACGGCGAGCTCGCGAGCGGCCGCGCGATGGTGGGCGTAGTCGCCGTGCACCTCCTCCAGCGCCGACTGCGCCTCCTCCGGCGTCGAGAACCGCACCACGCCGCTGCCGCCGTCGAGGTAGCGGTTGGGCCCCGTGTCCTGGACGACCGCCGGCCGGCCGCTCGCGAGGTAGCAGATGGTGCGATCGCTCACCCAGGCGTTCTGCAGATGCATGCACGAGGGCTTGGCGCAGCTGAACTCGCCGGCTGAGCTCCTGACATAGGCGTGATAGGCAGCCGGCGTTCCAGTCACCTCGCTCGCGCGACTCACGCACCACCCCTTCCCTCTCAACATCTCAATGTCCTCGCCCTCGCTGTCGTCCACGCTCAGCGACAGCTCGAGCGCGACGGGCACGCGCCGAGGCAGCTCCACGTACTCCATGAAGCTCGCGCGCTTGCTGTTCTCGTAGAAGCCGCCCTTGCCGTCCGCGGCCCACTCGTCGCTCCACCAGCTCGACACGGTCGTGAAGCCACGCGTCGGCTGCCGCTGCGCGAGCGGCCACTGCTCGGTGCTCACCGGGGGCCGGATGTGGGTCCACTCGATGCCACACGACGGGAACGCGGCCGCCGGCGTGCCCACGGTCTCGCCAGTCGTGAAGTAGAGGTCGTGGGCCGCCACCTCGAGCTCCCCCTCCGAGATCCACATCTGCAGCAGTCCCGGGTCGATGTCGACGAGCGCCGTGCGGCGAAAGCGCGCGAGCATCTCGGCATCCAGCTCGTAGAAGAAGTTGAGCAGCAGGTCGGCGCGTGCGATCACCGCCTCCACCTCGCCCGCGTCGAGCGTGAGCCACGCGCGCTCTGCCTCGCGGTCGCCCGCGTAGACGATCAGCCGGTCGGGCAGCCCCGCCGCGCCCAGCCGCCCGGACAGCTCCGCGGCCTTGCGCACGTCGGCATCTCGATCGCCGGAGGAGGTGAGGCGTTCCAGCCACCACACCTCGCAACCCTGGGCGCGCAGCCCGTGCACGTACTGCAGGAAGGCGGAGAAGTGACCGCCACCCTGCGGGAACTGAAGCACGTCGAAGGCCGAGAGGACGACGGTCGCCGCCACCGCCTCACCCCTCCCCGTCGCGGGCCGCCGCCGCCAGCTCGGTGTAGCCGATCAGGGTGATGTCCAGCTCATTCACGCGGGCGCGAATCGCCGGGTCGCACAGCGTCCTCAGCTCGGCCTCGCGCTCGATCAGATACGAGGACTCGAAACCGTCGCCCGCGTAGCCGGGATGGCATCCGAGCTCGGTGATGCCCGGGCCGGCCTCGGTCGCGAGCATCTCGCTCAGCGTCTCGACGCTGACCTGCTCCACGTGCGTCTCGCCGTCCCACTGGCCGTAGAAGTCCGCGAAGTAGCGCGCCGGGGAGAAGCCGCGCAGCGGCAGTCCCCGCTCGCGCGCGATCGCGACGAACAACTCGCTCAGCGGCGGCTCGAGGTGGACGTTGTGGTGGGAGTCGAGATGGGTCGGCGGGCGGCCGAGCAGCGCTTCGAAGCGGGCGAGCTGACGTTCGACCTCGCCGCGGCAGGCATCGCCGTCGAACTGCAGCTCGGCATCCTCGTTCGTGAGCTGGGCGTGGAGGCCCACGCTCATCGTGCCGGTGCCCGCGACCTCCTCGCTCGCCGGCATGTCGACCATCAGGCTCGCGCTGGTGACGATTCCCCGCTCGTGTGCCTCGAGGATGCCGCGATTGACGCCCGCGCTCGCGCCGAGGTCATCGGCGTTGACGATCAGGTAACGGGAGGATGCGCTCATGCTCGGCGGCCGGCGGATCGGAGCTGCCCGGCCAGCCCGGTCATTCTCGCGCGCGGCGGCCGTCGCGCGCGAACGCGGCATGGGGGTCTCATGAGATCACTCTCATCCGGCTCGACTACATGAACGCCGATCTCGGCGATCGGTTGAGCAGGGACACCGAAAACGAGATGTCGGGTAAGCCACCGCGCGCGAGCAGCTGCACCTGTGACGTTCCCGTGACCTCGACCGCTACGCCAACTTCGGACGCCCCGACGCGTTCTAAGACCTGGCCGGTGCACAACGCCCGGCCTCCCGAAACCCGATGGCCACGACCACGAGTCCGACACGGCACGCCCCCAGCCCCGGCAACCCCGGGCTGCGCCCCACGGTTCGCGGCAAGTCCCTGTATCTCGGCGGCGAGAAGCTACAGGTCAGAGGTGTGACATACGGGCCGTTCAGCTCGGACCCGAGCGGCGGCTTCGCGCCCGACGTCGTCGACCGCGACTTCGCGCAGATGGCCGCGTCAGGCATCAACGCCGTGCGCGTGTACTCGGCCCCGGAACGCTGGTTGCTCGACGTCGCGCACAAGCACGGCCTGCACGTGATGGTCGGCGTCCCCTGGGAGCAGCACATCGCGTTCCTCGACACCGGCGCCGCGGACGGCATCGAGCGCGCGCTGCGCGAGACGATCCGGCCGCTCGCCGGGCACCCCGCCGTGCTGTGCTACTCGATCGGCAACGAGATCCCCGCTTCGATCGTGCGGTGGCACGGCCACACGCGCATCGAACGCTTCCTCGCACGCCTCTGCAGGGCGGCGCGCGAGGAAGACCCCGGCGCGCTCATCACCTACGTGAACTTCCCTCCGACCGAGTACCTGCGGCTCTCGTGCTTCGACCTGCTGTCGTTCAACGTCTACCTGGAGCGTCGCGACGAGCTCGAGCGCTACCTCGCGCGCCTGCAGAACCTCGCGGACGAACGGCCCCTGCTGATGGCCGAGATCGGGCTCGACAGCCGCCGCAACGGCGAGCGGGAGCAGGCGAGCTCGCTGCGCTGGCAGCTCGAGGCCTGCAACAGCGCCGGCTGCGCCGGGGCCTTCGTGTTCGCGTGGACGGACGCCTGGCACCGCGGTGGCTACGAGATCCTCGACTGGGACTTCGGGCTGACGACGCGCGAACGCCGCCCCAAGCCTGCGCTCGCCGCCGTGCGCGAGGCGTTCGCGACCCCGCCCGTCGACCACAGCGGCGAGATGCCGGCGATGACGGTCGCGGTCTGCACCTACAACGGCTCGGCGACGCTGCGCGAATGCCTGGAGGGCGTCGCCGATCTGCGCTATCCCGACTACGAGGTGATCGTCGTCTCGGATGGCTCAACCGACGACTCCGCGCAGATCGCTCGCTCGTTTCCGGACGTGCGCGTGATCGAGACGGGCCAGAACGGCCTCTCCTCGGCGCGCAACACGGCGATGGAGGCCGCGACAGGGGAGATCGTCGCCTACATCGACGACGACGCGATCCCCGACCCCGACTGGCTCAGCCACCTCGCCGCGGCGTTCGCGTCCGGGCCCTACGTCGCCGCGGGCGGACCGAACGTCCCCCCGCCCGGCTCCTGCCGCGTGGCGCAGTGCGTGGCCAACGCTCCGGGCGGGCCCACGCACGTGCTGATCGGCGACCGCGAGGCGGAGCACATCCCCGGCTGCAACATGGCGATCCGCAAGGACGCCCTGCAGCCGCTCGGCGGTTTCGACGATCAGTTCCGCGCCGCCGGCGACGACGTCGACGCATGCTGGCGGCTGCTCGACGCCGGCGGCCAGATCGCCTTCGCGCCGGGCGCCGTGGTCTGCCACCACCGCCGCCGCACCGTGCGCGGCTACCTGCGCCAGCAGCGCACCTACGGCAAGGCCGAGGCGCTGCTCGAGCGCAAGCACCCCGAGAAGTACAGCGCCGCCGGGCACGTGGCCTGGGACGGGCGCCTTTACGGCAACGGCTCGGCCCAGCACCGCGGCGGCTGGCGCTGGCACGTCTACTACGGCGGCTGGGGCACCGCGTTCTTCCAGCCCCTGTACGGCCCCCGCAACGGCCTGCTGCAGTCGCTGCCGCTGATGCCGGAGTGGTACCTGGCGATCTCCGCGCTCGCCGTGCTCTCGGCGGTGGGCATCGTGTGGTCGCCCGCGCTGCTCGCGCTGCCGCTGCTCGCGCTTGCACTGGCGGCGCTGTTCGCCGACGCCGCGCTCGGCGCGTCGCGGGCACGATTCGAATCGCACGAGGGCGTCGGGCGCATGCGCGCGCTGACGGGCCTGCTCTACCTGCTGCAGCCGCTCGCGCGGCTGCGCGGCAGGCTCGGCCACGGTCTCACGCCGTGGCGCCGGCGCGGCTTGCGCTCGCTGACCCTGCCGTTCGCGAGCACGGCGACCTTCTGGTCGGAGTGCTGGCAGGGCACCGAGGAACGCGTAAGGCGGCTGTCGAACGCGCTGGGGCACGAGGGAGCTGTCGTGGCCTCCGGCGGCGACTGGGACCGCTGGGACCTGTCGGTGCGCGGCGGACTGCTCGGCTGCGCTCGCATGCGGCTCGGGCTGGAGGAGCACGGCGCGGGCCAGCAGCTCGTGCGCGTGCGTACCTGGCCGCGGGCGGGACGGCCGGCGCTGGTACTGCTCGCGCTGCTCGCCGGGCTCGCGGCGCTCGCGGCCGCCGGCAGCGCCGCGACGGCGGTCATCGTCCTCGCGGCGTTCGCCGCGATCGTGCTCGGGCGCCTGCTCTACGAGTGCAGTGTCGCCTGCGCAACCGTCCGGGCTGCGCTCCCGCACGCGTTCGTCGACCCCGACCCGGACCCGGACTCGGACTCCGATGCCGAGGCCGACGGCGCAACCGCCGCGGCGAACACCGCGACGGGACGCGGCGACGCGGCGCGCGCGCGATCAGGGATGGACCTCCCCCAGCTGGCCCGGCAGATGCGCCGCGTCTCATCACAGCGGGCCGGGCGCGAACGGGTGGGCAAGCGCTGACACCGCTCCTGCTGCGAGGCTGAGGTGATGAGCGAGAGCAGCGCAGCCCCCGGGGTCTCCTCGGAGGAGCCGACGCCGCGCGCGGCGTGGCGGCGCGAGCTGAAGCTGCTGCGCTACGCGCGCCCCCACTGGCGCGGCTTCTCCGGGATGGTCTGCGCCGCGCTGGTTGGCGTGGCGGCGAGCCTCGCCCGCCCCTGGCCGCTGAAGGTCCTGATCGACAACGTGATCGGCGACAAGCCGATCCCGCACTGGCTGAGCTCGGTCCCTGGCGCCGACAGCAAACACGGCCTGCTCGTGTGGGTGGTGGTCGCGGAGGTGGTGATCTACCTCGTGAGCACGATCGCCGCGATGCTCACGAGCTACGCCTCCCTGACGCTCGGGCAGTACATGACCTGGTCGCTTGCAGGCGACCTGTTCCGCCACCTGCAGCGGCTCTCGCTGCTGTTCCACACCAAACGTGAATCGGGCGATCTGATCGAGCGCGTCACCACCGACTCGTACTCCGTGGACACGCTGCTGACCGGCGCCGTGCTGCCGGTGATCCAGGCGATCGCGACGCTCGTCTCGGTGCTGATCGTGATGATCGCGCTCGAATGGCAGCTGACGCTGATCGCCGTCAGTGTGATCCCGCTGATCCTTCTCACGACGCGCTTCTTCGGGCGCCCGATGCGGGAACGGGCCCGTGACCAGCGCGACTCCGAGGGGCGGATGGCCTCCGTGGTGGAGCAGACGCTGAGCGCGATCCCGGCGGTGCAGGCGTTCACGCGCGAGGACTACCAGGAGCGCCACTTCCGCCACCACGCCGCGCAGACCGTGCGTGCCTACTCGCGCAGCGCGCTGACCGGCATGGGGTTCCAGTTCGCGACCGGGCTCGTGCTGACGCTCGGCACCGCCGCGGTGCTCTACGTCGGCGGGCTGCTCGCGCTCGAAAACGCGATCACCGCCGGAACCATCGTCGTCTTCGTCTCCTATGTCGCGTCCCTGTACGACCCGATCGAATCGCTGGCGCACACCGCGCAGACGGTGCAGAGCGCCGGCGCCGAGACCGAACGCGTGATGGAGATCATGGAGATCGAGCCGGCCGTCGCCGACCGTCCCGGCGCTGTGGACCGCCCGGTCTCGGGGCCGGTCCGCTACGAGGGCGTGAGCTTCGGCTACGCGCCGGGGCGGCCGGTGCTGCACGACATCTCGTTCGCCGCCGACCCCGGCGAAGTGCTCGCGATCGTGGGTCCGACCGGCGCCGGCAAGACCACGCTCGCAAGCCTGCTCGTGCGGTTCTTCGACCCGTGGGAGGGGACGGTGTCGATCGGCGGCACCGACATCCGCGACTTCACGCTGCTCTCGCTGCGCAGCCAGGTCGCGCTCGTGCTGCAGGACCCCTTCATCTTCCCGGTCACGATCGCCGAGAACATCGCGCTCGGCAAGCCCGAAGCGCCGCGCGAGGTGATCGTCGCTGCGGCCGAAGCGGCGAACGCGCACACGTTCATCGAGCGGCTGCCCGACGGCTACGACACGCTCGTCGGCGAGCGCGGCTCGACGCTCTCAGGCGGCGAGAAGCAGCGGCTCTCGATCGCGCGCGCGTTCGTCAAGGACGCGCCGCTGCTGATCCTCGACGAGCCCACCTCCGCCCTGGACGCGCGCACCGAGGGGCTGCTGCTGGAAGCGCTCGAGCGGCTGATGAAGGGGCGGATCACGCTTGTGATCGCGCATCGACTCTCGACGATCCGCGGCGCCGACGAGATCCTCGTGCTCGACGAGGGGCGGATCGTCGAGCGCGGCCCGCACCGGCGGCTGGTGAGGGCGGGCGGCCTCTACAGCTCCCTCTACAACCGCCAGATGGAGATCGCCGAGCACGATGTGCCGTCGGCGGTCCCGGTGGGCGAAGGTGACTGAGGCCGCCGCGACGACCGACGTGCGCATCCGGGTGCTCGACGATCTCGGCTCGCAGGAGCTCGACGCGCAGCGCTGGGACGAGCTGCTCTCGCACAGCCCGACCGACGCGGCATTCCTGACCCACGAGTTCCAGCGGCTGTGGTGGCAGGCCCGCGGCGACGAGCTGCTCACGGTCGTGCTCGCCGAGCGCGACTCCGAGCTGCTCGCGATCGCGCCGCTGTTCGCCGTCGAAGGCGGCATCTCGCTCGTCGGCTCGGGCGGCTCCGACTACCTGGACTTCATCGGCCGCCCCGACGAGGCGACGCTCGCGGCCATGCTCGCCGCCGCGCGGGACGCGGCCCCGGGCTTCGCGTCGATCGAGCTCTACCACGTGCCCGTCTCCTCGCCGACCGCCGCGATGCTGCCGGGCGTCGCCGAGCGGCTCGGCCTGGAGCTCGAGCGCGAGGAGGCTCCAGGGGCGCCGTACGCGGACCTCGGCGACAAAGAGCTCGTCGAGCGCCTGACGGCGCGCCGCAGCGTCCGCAAGGAGGAGGCACGGATGCGCCGCGCGGGCGAGCTGTGCGTGCGCGAGGCCCGTGCCGAGGAGCTCGAGGCGCTGGTGGAGCTGTTCTTCACCCAGCACGCCGAGCGCTGGCGCCCGGCCGGCGAGGTGAGCTTCAACCGCCGCGGCGCGCGCGAGCTGGTGAAGGCGGCGGTGCTCGCCGGCCATCGCGCCGGCTGGACGCGCGTCACGGTGCTCGAATGGGAGCGCCGCACCGCGGCGATCGACATCAGCCTGATCCGTGGCAGCACGCAGCTGAGCTGGCTGGTCTCGCGCGAGCCCTCGATCCACGAGTACTCGCCCGGGCGCGTGCTGCGCGCGCAGGTGATCGCAGCGGCGGTCGAGGCGGGCATCCGCCGATTCGACTTCGGCCTCGGCGAGGAGGACTACAAGCTCCGCGACGCGAGCGGCGTGGTCGAGCTCGCGAACTGGTTCCTCTACCCGTGAGCAGATGCTGAGCGTGATCATCACCTCCCACGACTACGAGCGCTACGTGGGCGAGGCGATCTCCAGCGCGCTCGCCCTCCACGACCCGGCCGAGGTGATCGTGGTCGACGACGGCTCCACCGACGGGTCGCGCGAGGTGATCGGCGCCTTCGGCGAGCGCATCACGGCGATCTACACGGAGAACCGCGGCCAGGGCGCGGCTCAGAACAGCGGCTTCCAGGCCAGCAGCGGCACGGCGGCGATCTTCCTGGACGCCGACGACGTGCTCCTGCCCGGGGCTGCGGGGGCGATCGGCCACGCCTTGGCGGAGGAGCAGGTCGCGAAGGTCCACTGGTCGATGCCGGTGATCGACGCCGAGGGCGAGGAGACCGGCGAGCTCCAGGACCCGGAGCTGGCCGAGGGCGATCTGCGCGGGGACTTCTTCGAACAGGGGCCGTTGAGCGACGGCACGATGCCGAGCCCGCCGAGCTCGGGCAACGCCTACCCGCGCTGGTACCTGGAAGCGGTGCTGCCGATCCCCGAGTCGGTCTACTTCCGGGCGCCCGACGAGTACCTGTTCGGGCTCGCGCCCGCCTTCGGCCCGATCGCGCGCATCGAGCCGCAGTCGCTCTACCGCGTTCACGGCACGAACGCCTCGCTGCTACGGCCGTTCGAGAAGAAGCTCTCCTTCCAGCGCGAGAACTGGCAGACGCTGGTGCGGGTGGGAACGGCCGAGGCGCGCCGGCGCGGGATCGAGCCCGACCAAGGGCTGTGGGAGCGCCACGCGTGGTGGCCGCGCACCGCGCGGACGGTGGGCGCGATCGAGGCGACGGTCCCGGCCGGCGAGCGCGTCGCGCTGATCGACCAGGCGCTCCTCGGCATCGAGACCGACCTGCGCGGCCGCCGCATCCTGCCCTTCCCCGAGGCGGGCGGCGAATGGGCGGGCACCCCGGCCGACGACGACGAGGCGCTCGCAGCGCTGGAGGAGATGCGCGCTGCGTCGATCAGCTACTTCGCCGTCGCCTGGCCGGCGTTCTGGTGGCTCGAGGAGTACCCCGGGCTGGCGCGTGCGCTGCGCGCCGGCGGGCGAGTGCTCGTCGACGACGACGACCTGCTGCTGGTCGGCCCCGGGGAGCGCTGATGCGGATCTGCCTCGTCTCCCAGGAGTACCCGCCCGGCTACGTCGGCGGCATCGGCACGCAGACGCGCGTCAAGGCGCTCGGTCTGATCGCGCTCGGGCACGAGGTCGAGGTGCTCACGGCGGGCGAGGAGGACGGCCCGCCGCTGCGAACGCGCGAGGACGACGGCGTGACGGTCCACGAGCTGGCGCCTCCCGGCGGCGCGTTCGAAGTCCACAGCACCGAGGCCTACTGGCTCGGCTATACGTGGTCGGTGCTCGCGGCGCTGCGTCGCCTGGAGGACGCAAGACCCTTCGACGTCGTGGACTTCCCCGATTACGCGGCCGAGGGCCTCGCCTACCAGCTCGAGCGGCCCGCGGAGGACGAGACCGCGGTCGTCGTCCACCTCCACGGCTCGCTGGCGATGTTCGCCTCCGAGCTCGGCTGGCCGCCGCCCGGCGATCCGCTGCTGCGTGTCGGCGCGTTCATGGAGGACACCTCGATCGAGATGGCAGACGCCCTCCTCGCCGCCAGCGGCAGCCTCGCCGAGCTGACCGGCGAGCGCCTCGGAATCGACCCCGGTCGCGTGGTCCTCGTCGCCGGCGCGGTGGACGTGGAGCGTTTCGAGCCTTCTGGCGCCGGCGCCGGCGCAGACGCAGACGCGGCGAGCGGGCGCGGCCCGCGGCTGCTGTTCGTCGGCAATCTCGTCGCCAACAAGGGCTTCGAGACCGTGCTCGACGCCTTCATCCGCCTGGCGGGGGAGCACACGAGCGCAACGTTCGCGATCGCCGGCAGCGCCGACGAAGCGGTGGCCGGCCGCCTGGCCGAGCGGGTCGCGCGGGCGGGCCTCGACGAGCGCGTCGAGGTGCTGGGGTTCGTCGAGCACAGCCGCCTGCCCGAGCTCTACCGCTCGGCCGATCTGTTCGCCGCGCCCTCGCGCTACGAGGGCGGGCTCGGCCTCGTCTACCTGGAGGCGATGGCGTGCGGGCTGCCTGTGATCGCGCGCGACGCGGGCGGCGCCGCCGAGGCCGTCGAGCACGGCGAGACGGGGCTGCTGCTCGAACGCGGCGACGTCGAGGAGACGACCGCCGCGATCGCGCTGCTGCTCGCCGACCCGGCGTTGCGCGCCCGCATGGGCGTGGCGGGCCGCGAGCGGGTGCTCGCGCACTTCACGCCCGCGGCGTACGCGGAGCGGGTGCTCGCGGCGTACGAGCGCGCGATCGCCCGGCGGCGCGGCGCGGGCTCCGCGCAGGCAGCCACCACGGGGCCCAGGTGAGCAGGCCGCTGAAGCTCGTGGTGCTGGGGATGATGGGCCGCGTCCCCTTCGCGGGCCAGACCTGGCTGTACCTGAACTGGCTGCGCGGCCTGTGCGGGCTCGGCCACGACGTCTACTACGTCGAGGACGACAACGTGTGGCCGTACGACCCACGCGCCGAAACGCTCACCGACGACTGCAGCTACGCGACGGCCCACATCGCCCGCAGCATGGAGGCGATCGGCCTCGCCGACCGCTGGGCGTTCAGGCTCGCCGGGCGCGAGGGTGCCTGCTGGGGCATGTCCGAAACCCAGCTGGAAGCTCTCTACGCGGGCTGCGATGCGCTGCTGAACATCGTCGGGGCGGTCGCGCTGCGCGAGGACGTCCACATGGCGGCGCCGGTGCGCGCCTACGTCGAGACCGACCCGGTCGTCGCGGAGCTGAAAGTCGCCGCCGGTGACGCGGGCATGCGGGAGGTGCTCGAGCGTCACACCGTGCTCGCCACCTACGGCGAGAACTACGGCGCGCCGGACTGCGGCGTGCCACTCGACGGCCGCCCCTACGTCTTCACGCGCCAGCCCGTCGACCTCGACCTGTGGCCGTTCGTCTACGACCCGGACGCGCGGTTCTTCACGACGATCGGCAACTACCGGCAGGAGGGGACCGACATCGAGTGGGAGGGCTCGGTCTACAGCTGGTCCAAGCACCACGAATGGGAGCGCTTCATCGACCTGCCGGCGCGCTCGGGTCAGGACTTCGAGCTGGCGTTGATGCACTGCGAGGGCTCTGACCGGGAGCGCATGCTCGCCGCCGGCTGGCGGCTGACCTCGCCCCAGAGCATGTCGCTGGACCCGTTCGGCGCCTACCGCGCCTACATCCAGGGCTCGCGCGGCGAGTTCACGGTCGCCAAGGACCAGAACGTGCGGCTGCGCAGCGGCTGGTTCAGCGAGCGGGCGGTCTGCTACCTCGCGTCGGGCAAGCCCGTCGTCACCCAGGACACGGGCTTCTCGAACGTGCTGCCCACCGGCGCCGGGCTGTTCGGCGTCCGCGACGTCGCGGAGGCCGCGGCGGCGATCGAGGAGATCAACAGCGACTACCGCCGTCACTGCGAGGCGGCGCGCGAGATCGCGGCCGAGCACTTCGAGGCACGCGCCGTGGCGGCGCGGATGCTCGCGGGCGTGGGGCTCGCCTGATGCGCCACGTGATCGTCAACGCGGACGACTTCGGCGCCTCCACCGGCACCAACCGGGGCATCGTCGAGTGCCACACGCGCGGCGTGCTGACGAGCACCTCGCTGATGGTCACGGGCGCGGCGGTGGACGAAGCCGTCGAGCTGAGCCGCGAGCATCCCCACCTGGCGATCGGCCTGCACTGGGATGTGATCGGAGAGGATGAGAGAGAGTTCGACCTCGCCGACCACGACGCCGTGCGGCACGAGTTCGCCACGCAGCTGTCGCGCTTCCACGAGCTGATGGGCAGGGGCCCGACGCATGTCGACTCCCACCGGCACATGCACCTGGACGAGGAGGTCAGCGAGCTGTTCGCGGCGCTCGTCGCGCCGCTCGGCGTGCCGTTGCGCGGTCACAGCCCGGTTCGCTTCGTCGGCAACTTCTACGCCCAGTGGGAGTGGGGCGTGACCGATCTCGAGCACGTCAGCGTCGCGGCCTTCGAGCAGATCCTGCGCGAGGAGGTCCGCGAGGGCTGGACCGAGCTGTCCTGCCATCCGGGCTACGTGAGCGAGGACTACACGCCGATGTACCGGCACGAGCGCGAGGCGGAGCTGCGGACGCTCACCGACCCCCGGATCCGCGCGGCGATCGATGAGCCGGGGATGAGCCTGGAGAGCTACGCGACGTACGGCGCGCTCGCGGAGCGCCAGTGAGCACGGTCCTCGTCGTCTGCGCGCACCCCGACGACGAGTCGGTGGGGTGCGGGGGCGCGCTGCGGCTGCACGCGCTGGACGGCGACGAGATCGTCACGGTCTTCCTCACCTCCGGCGAGGGCGGTGGGCACGGCGAAGCCGACCACGCGGCGACGCGCCGGCGCGAGGCCGGGCGCGCCGCGCGCATCCTCGGCATCGGCGAGCTGCAGTTCTGGGAGGAGCCGGATGGTCGCCTGCGCGCGCGGCCCGCGCTCGCCGAGCGCCTCACCGCCCTGATCGAAGCCGTGCAGCCTTCCTTTCTGTATGCGCCGCAGCCGCACGACGATCACCCCGACCATCGCGCCGCGGCGCGAATCGTGAAGCGCGCCGCCGCGGCCGCGAGCGTCGAGCCGACGATCCGCTTCTTCGAGATCTGGTCGCCGCTCGGCGACATGGACGAGATCGTCGACATCTCGGCGGTGATCGCCGACAAGCGGCGCGCGATCCGCGCCTATCGCAGCCAGTGCGCGGTCATGCGCCTCGACGACGCGTCCGTCGGGCTGGCGCGCTACCGCGGCGAGATGCACAGCTGGCCGGGTGGGCCATACGCGGAGGTCTTCTCGGCCGGCTGAGTGTGCGCCCACTCACGGGAATGTCTCCGCGCGCGGGGCATCTTGAGAGGTATGGACGACGCGCGCGACATCTGGCTTCCAGACCGGCGTCTCGTGCGCGTCCGGCCCCTGCGCCCGAGTGACCGCGCGATCTACGAGCGGGCCGTGCTCGACCTCTCGCCGCGCTCGCGCTACCTGCGCTTCCTCGCGCCGATCCACAAGCCGAGCGAGCGGCTGCTCGACCAGATGACCAACGCCGACGGCCGCCGGCACGTCGCGTACCTCGCGCTGACGCCCGATGAGACGACCGGTGTCGGCGTCGTGCGTTACGTGCGCGGGGAGGACGATCCGCTCTCGGCCGAGATCGCGATCGCCGTCGCCGACGAGTGGCAGGGCCACGGGCTCGGCGCGGAGCTGGTTCGGCGCACGGCGGCGCATGCGCGCATGGCCGGCGTGCGCACCCTCCGCGCGACCACGCTGCGCGAGAACACCGGCAGCCTGCGCCTGCTGGCGGCGACCGGGTTCACCCCCGCCGGCGCGGACGGGCCCCACAGCACTTACGAATCACGGCTGACGCCGTAGCGGCTCAGGCCGCGGCGGGCGCCGCCGCGGGGTGCGCCAGCAGGCTGCGCGCGCAGTCGACGATCGTCTCTTCGACCGGGCGCGGCTGCCAGCCGGTCCGCTGCCTCGCGTTCTCCGCCGAGTAGCGGGCTTCGTGCCCGAGCTCGGAGGCGACGGAGCGCACGCCGGGGTCGACCATCGCCATCGCGCGCACCACGAAGTTCGGCACGTTGCGGGTGGGCACCTTGCGCGCGTCGTCGCCGAGGCGCTCGCGAAGGATCCGCGCCACGTCGGAGAACCAGAGGAACTCGCCCGCGGCGATGAGCCGCTGCCCGCCCGCCTGCGGGGCGGTCATCGCGAGCACGTGCAGCGCCGCCACGTCACGTACGTCCACGAACGCGAAGCCGAGCCGGGGCAGTCCGGGCATGCGCCCCTCGAGCAGGCGCGCGATCGCCTCCAGCGAGTAGGAGCGGTCCGCGCCCAGCACCGGTCCGACGATCGCCCCGGGCTGGATCGTCGCGAGGCGATCCTCGGCGCCGCGTTCGCGCATCAGCTCCCACGCCGCCCGCTCGGCGATGTTCTTCGACTGCGCGTACGGGCTCATGTGGGGATCGGTCGGGTCGCTCCAGTCCTCCTCGGTCAGCTCGCGCCGGCCTTCGAGCGCCCCGTCGCTGCCGTTGCGAACGGCGGCCACGGACGAGGTCATCACGATCCGCTTCACGCCGGCGTCGAGGCTCGCCCGCAGCACGCGCAGCGCGCCCTCGCGTGCCGGCACGATCAGCTCGTCGGGGTCCTTGGGCTGCTTCTCCGGGAAGGGCGAGGCGACGTGCAGGACGTACTCGCATCCGCCGACCGCCTCCGGCCAGCCCTCGTCGCTCGTCAGATCGGCGCGCACCACCTCGAGCCGGTCGCCGGCGTCGAGCACCGTGGCGACGTTGGCTCGCACCTCCGGCTCGCGCGAGGTCGAGCGCACCGTCGTGCGCACGCGGTGGCCCGCGCGCAGCGCCTCCACGATGCACCAGCCTCCGAGGAACCCCGAGCCGCCAGTCACCAGCACCGTGCCATCGCCGTTCATGTGCGCCACCTCATGTTCATCGATTCGACTTATGCCGCAAAACGAAAACGTATTTGACCCGGGGCACCTGCCGTCACGGAGACTTGCAGCGAAGCTGGTGCGCCTCGTCGGCAGTGCGCACGTTCATGGCGCGCGGATCGCGCCGCACACAAAGAGGAGGGGAACCATGCGCAAGCTATGCGCGTCGGTGGTCGTCGCCGTGCTCGGATGTGCCGGGATGCTGATGGCCCAGACCGCGAGCGCGGCGAGCGAAGTCGCGTACAACAACCTCAACACCGTGCCGTCGATGGTGAACGGCAAAACCAACGAAGACACGTACTCCCAGGACTACGAAGGGTTCATGTCAGGCGGCATGTTCGGCGGCCAGATCGAAACCGCGATCACGAACAGCCGGGTGGTCAAATCGCTGACGACGCAGGTCGACGTGTTCGCGTGCGAACACGGCGAATACCAGCTCGAAAACTGCTACACGCTGAAGCCTGCGAAGAAGTTCAAGCAGACTTGGACGGCCAGCATCTACGAAGTGGGCGCGGGGAACGAACCCGGCGCGCTCGTCGCCACGGCGACAACCAGCGCCAAGCTCCACTACCGCCCGACGACCAACGTCACCTGCCCGGCGACCGGCGAAGGCAAGGGCTTCGGCCCCAACTGCGACGTCGGCGGCTACCTGCAGACCGTGGTGTTCAAGAAGTTCAGCCAGAGCAAACCGCTGCCGGTGAAGGCGATCGTGCTTCTCACCAACGGCTGCGAAGCATGCGGCGGCAAAATCGTCAACGTCGGCGTGCAGACGTCCTACAAGGAATTCGCCGGCGGCGAATTCATCGGGGAACCGCCCGCGAACGGTGGCGTGCCCGCCGTCGGTGCGGACCCGCTGCCCGAAAGCATCTACTACAACAGCAAATACGAAGCGACCGAATGGGCGGAATTCCAGCCCGTCTTCAAGCTCGAAGTGCGCTAGTTCCCTCCCAGAGGCCGTCCGGGGTCCCGTCTGTTCGGCGGGGCCCCGGCGGTCGCGGTCAGGACGCTTCGACCGCCGCCAGCGCCTGGCTGAGCGTGGCTTCGGTCTGCGGGCCGCGCAGCATCCGGCGGATGTGACCCGCGCTGTCGAGCACGAACGTCGTCGGCAGGTTGGCTATTTCGTATTCGTTGCCGACGGTGCCGTTGCCGTCCCGGACGTTCGGGAAGGTCCAGCCGTAGTGACGGATGAACGTGGTCGCGCCCGAGCGCGCGTCGCTCCAGTCCACGCCGACGATCCTCCCCTTCCCCGCGGGGCTGCGCGAGAAGCGCTCGAGCGCCGGAGCCTCTTGCGTGCACGGGCCGCACCAGCTGGCCCAGAAGACGACGAGCGCGGGGCGGCCGTGGGCGGTGTGCTCGAGCGTGGCGAGGGTCACCGGCGCGCCCGCGAGGTGTTCGCGCGGGAGCTGCGGGGCCACGCGCCCGTGCTTGGAGCCGCCGTTGGAGGCGAGGCCGAACACGGCGAGCGCCGCGATCGCCGCGCAGCCGACTGCCACGGTCAGCGCTCGCCGCACCCTCCTGCTCACGCCCGCTCCTACTCTGCGGCGAGCAGCGGCACGTCGTGGGCGATCTCGCTCGGCTTGAAGTTCGCCGAGTAGATCGTCAGCCGCTTGCCCGAGCCGGTGATCCCGTACACGAGGCCGGAGTGCTCGATCAGGTCAGGGTTGCCGGCGTCGCGTTCGGCGCCCACCCCCCAGGCCTTCCACGCGGCCGCCAGTTCCTTGGTGTCGCCGATCAGGTACTGCATTTTCCCGGTCTGCTCGTGCTCGGAGAGGAAGTGGGCGACGGTCTTCGGGGTGTCGCCCTTCGGGTCCACCGACACGGCGATGATCTGCGCTTTCGAGGCTTCCTTGCCGAGCAGGTGCTGGGCGTTGTGCAGGTTGGAGACGATGAGCGGGCACACGTCCGGGCAGTGCGTGTAGACGAACGTGACGAGCACCGCTTTGCCGTGGTAGCTGTCGATGTTGACCGGCTGGCCGAGGTAGTTGTGGAGCTCGAGCGGCGGCGCCGCCCGGACCGGTTCGAGGATCCCCGCAGACTCGAACTTCGCGGCGTTCGTAGCCGTGGTCGCGGTGGTGCTGTCCGACGAGCTGGCCTTGCTCGAGGAGCCGCAGCCGCTCGCGAGGATGCCGCAGAGCGCCAGCGCGGCGAGCAGCGCCGGCAGCGTGGAGCGAGTCCGTCGGCTTCGCCGGGGGGAGGCCATCGGGGCGCGAACATACCACCTGCTTGCCGGTTCGGCGCCGGTCGCGCGCCACCGGCGGCGGGCCGATCGGCTCCTCCGGGGGTGCCGACGCAGCGAGACCGTTCGGCCCATCCGAGCGATTCGCCCGCAACGTGCGGATTTCCGGGCTCCGTCGGCAACGAATCCTGCACTCCTGCGCCTGTAACGCAAATTGCAGAGAAATGTGTTAGCTTGCCGCCCTGTTCGTGCCGAGTCCTCTTCCCCACGGGGCGGAGGATCGGGGGACCCAATGCAGCCAAGGCTGCGGGGGCGAATCGCCACAAGTGTGGCGTAGCGTAGACGTTTACGCGAGCCCGACAGCTAACCCCGTAGGCGCCAATTGGAGATGGAGAAAGGACGCCTTGCATGTCGGCATGCCCGCGTGATCTTGCAGACCTCGAACCCTGGACGAATTCGCTCGAGCGCTCCCGCGCCCGCCGCGCCCGCCGCCGCGGACGCGCCGCCGCGCCTGCCGCCCGGCCGGCGATCGAGCTGCTGCTCGATCCGCGCGCCTCGAAGCTGCGCGACCTCGCCCAGGAGGAGCCGTGGCAGCTCTCGCTGGGCCGCTCGCGCGCGCGCCGGCGCGCCGCGGAGCTCCAGTTCGTGCCGACGAGCTCACGTGCGAAGCGCATCTCGCTCGGCGCGATCGCGGCGCTGAGCGTCGGCCCCACCGCGAGCATCGCCAGCGGCCAGGGCTCGAGCGCGGCGGGCAACCCCGAACCGGCGACCACGACCGAAAACGTGATCGTCCTGACCGAAGGCAGCGAAGGCCGCCAGGTCCAGCTGCTCCAGCACGCGCTCGGCGGCGTCGCCGTCGACGGCGTGTTCGGCCCCGAAACAGAGGCCGCCGTCGTCCAGTTCCAGGAACGGAACGGTCTCAGCGCCGACGGCATCGTCGGCCCGCAGACCGCCGGCGCGCTGCGCGGCTCGGGCAGCGGCCTGACCGCCTCGATCGCGAGCGTCACGCCGGGCGAAGAAGGCTCCGCCACCGATGCGATCGACACGCATCCGGCCTCGGGCGAAGGCGAAGGTCAGGGGGCGGTGCAGCGTCTGCAGAGCGCTCTGAAGCTCCCGGTCGACGGCGAATTCGGCCCCGAAACCGAGGCTGCCGTGCGCCGCCTGCAGTCGCGCCACGGGCTCACCGTGGACGGCGTCGTGGGCCCCGCGACGTGGAGCGTGTTGGGAGTCAACGAAGAGGAAACGCTCACCCCTCCCCCCTCCGCCCTGCCGCATCACAGCCACCACGCCGCGGCTGCCCATGCGGCGTCGGCCGAAGGCGGCGAAAGCGAAGGCGAAGGCGAAGTGAGCGGCGACGCGGTCGAACGGCTGCAGAAAGCGCTGAAGATCAGCCCCGACGGCGAATTCGGCCCCGAAACGGAGGCCGCCGTCCGCCGCCTGCAGGCACGCCACGGCCTCACCGTCGACGGCGTCGTCGGCCCCGCCACCTGGGCGGTGCTCGGCATCGACAGCCAGGGCGAACTGAAGCCCTCATCGGCCGTGCTCCACTCCCACGCGGCCCACGCCGCCTCGTCGTCCGCCGGGGGCGGCGAAGAAGAAGGCGGCGGTGCGGTCAGCGGCAACGCGGTCGAACGGCTGCAGAAAGCCCTGAAGATCAGCCCCGACGGCGAATTCGGCCCCGAAACGGAGGCCGCCGTCCGCCGCCTGCAGGCACGCCACGGCCTCACCGTCGACGGCGTCGTCGGCCCCGCCACCTGGGCGCTTCTGGGCATCCAGAGCGAGGGCGAACTGAAGCCCTCATCGGCCGTGCTCCACTCCTCGGAATCCGGGAGTGAAAGCAGCACGTCCGACGGATCGTCGATAGTTGCGAGTGTGATCGCCGCAGGCGATGAAATCGCGACTCGTCCCTACGTATGGGGCGGCGGTCACGGTTCCTTCGTCTCGAGCGGCTACGACTGCTCCGGCTCCGTGTCCTACGCGCTCCACGGCGGCGGGCTGCTCAGCTCCCCCGAGGACTCGACCGGGCTCGAGTCCTTCGGCGAGCCCGGGCCCGGCCGGGACATCACGATCTACGCCAACTCCGAACACGCGTTCATGGTCGTCGACGGCAAACGCTTCGACACCGTCGCGCTCTCCGAGACCGGCACTCGCTGGTCGAGCAGCATGACCTCGACGGCGGGCTTCGTCGCCCGCCACCCAGCCGGCCTCTAACAGGCTTGCCACGGATGGCCGCACGGCCCGGGCCGCTCCCTCCGGCCCGGGCCGGCATCCCCTGAAGCAGGCCGCCCGGCTCCCGCGACGGCGAGCCCGGCGAGGCGCGCCCGCGCGTCCCATCGCACCCGCGGCCTAGCCTCGGGCGCCCCCGCCCTCCGGCGCGGGACAGCAGCGATGGTCGCCCAGGCCCACACGTTCACGCTCGACGGAGCGAGCGCCCGCCACGTCGTGGTCGAGCTCGACGTGCGCCCCGGGCTGCCGGCGTTCACGATCGTCGGGCTCGCCGATCCTGCCGTCCGCGAGGCGCGCGAGCGCATCCAGACGGCGATCCGCAACAGCGGCTTCCAGTGGCCGCCGCGCCGCATCACCGCGAACCTCGCGCCGGGCGACCTGCGCAAGGCCGGCCCCGGCCTGGATCTCCCGCTCGCCTGCGCGATCCTCGCGGCGACCGGCCAGGTGCCGGCCGAGAGGCTGCGCCGGATCGCCATGTTCGGCGAGCTCGGGCTCGACGGCAGCGTCCGTCCCGCGCAGGGGACGCTGGCGGTCGCCGACGCCGCCCGTCGCTGCGGGCTCGCGCAGCTCGCGGTCGCAACCGCCGCGAGCCACGCCGCGGGCCTCGTCGAGGAGCTCGAGATCGCGCCGCTCGGATCGCTGCAGAGCGCGGCGCGCCTGCTTCGCGGGGGTCCCGCCGACCGCACGCCGCAGCGGTTCGCTTCGCCCGGCGTCGCGGCGACACCCGACGCCTCGCACGCCGAGCCGGAGCTGGCCGACGTACGCGGCCTCGCGCACGCCGTCCGGGCGCTCGTGATCGCGGCGGCCGGCGCGCACAACCTGCTCCTGGTCGGCCCGCCCGGCGTGGGCAAGACGATGCTCGCGCGGCGGCTGCCGGGGATCCTGCCGCCGCTCGACGCGCAGGAGGCGATCGAGCTGGCCCGCATCCGCGGCGTGAGCCCGACCGGCGCGCACGCGCTCGATCGCCGGCGGCCCTTCCGCGCCCCCCACCACACGACCACCGCCGCGGGACTCGTCGGCGGCGCCGCCAACGGCCGGCCGGGCGAGGCGGCGCTGGCGCACCGCGGCGCGCTGTTCCTGGACGAGGTGACGGAGTTCTCGCGCGGCGCGCTGGAGGCGCTCCGGCAACCGCTCGAGGACGGGCGCGTGACGATCGCGCGCGCTCGCGGATCGGTCGTCCAGCCCGCGTCGTTCATGCTGCTGTGCGCGACCAATCCCTGCCCATGCGGCGGCGGCGGGCGAGTGTCGCTGCTCCGAGCGCGATCGCGAGCGTCACGCCCGGAAGCTCAGCGGGCCGCTGCTCGACCGGATCGACCTGCGCGTCCGGATCGGCGCGTCAACGCGGGAGCCCATCGCGACGAGCAGCGCCGACGCCCGGGCCGAGGTCGAACGAGCGCGGGAACGCCAGCGCGCGCGGCTGGCCGCCGAGGGCGTGGCGCTCAACGCGGAGATGGACCCGGGCATGCTTGCGCGCCACGTTCGGCTTGACGCGGCGAGCGAGCGCGTCCTGCGGCAGGCCGCCGCCTCAGGGTCGCTGAGCTTTCGCGCCGAGCACCGCACGATCAAGCTCGCGCGCACGATCGCCGACCTCGCCGGCGACGAGCGCGTGCGCGCGTCTCACCTCCGCGAGGCGCTCGTCATGCGCGGCGTCGCGGCCCGATGAGCAACAGCACGCCGCGACACGCTCTGAGCGCCGACTCAAACGCCCAACCCCGGCCGGCGGCGCGTACGAGGCGGCCGAGGCATAACTCAAGTGGGGTTCGGCTTTGGCCGACGCTTATGGCGAGATGAAGGATCAGCTCAGCGTCGTGCGGGGGATGTGAGCCCCGTGCCCATACCCGAGAACACCGAGAGAGAGCAGATCGAGCAGGAGGTCAGGCTGCTCGGCTCGGCGCTGCGCGAGCGCGCTTCGCGCGTGCTCGAGCTGGTCGTCGAGCGCACCGCCGAGGCGCACGGCGAGCTCGACCCGCAGGTCGACGAGAGCCTCGAGCGGATCTGCACGATCGCGACCGTGACGGTCGCCGACTGGATGTCCGGCGGGCGCCCGGAGGACGGCATGGATGCGGCGCAGGAAGCCTTCGAGCTGTTCGGCCAGCTGGCGGCGCACCGCGCCGCGCCGCTGCACGAGGTGACCAAGCGCTGCCTGCGCTGGCGTGACGGCGTTGCCGACGCGCTGCGCGAGATCGCCGTGCAACTGGGCGTCTCCGACCGCGCGCGGCGCCGCGCGCTGACGATGTCCCAGGCGACCCTCGACGTGACGCTGGTGAGGATGTGCGAGGTCTTCGAGCAGGAGCGCGGCCGGGTCGAGGCGGAGCTCGACAGCCGCGGCGAGCAGCTCGCCTACCTCGCCACGCACGACCAGCTCACGGGCCTCCCGAACCGCACCCTGATCGTCGACCGCGCCGAGCAGATGCTCGGCCGCGCGCGGCGCAACGGCAGCCCGGTGGCGGTGCTGCACGTGAACATCGACAACTTCACGCTGATCAACGACACGCTCGGCCACGCCGCCGGCGACGAGCTGCTGCGCGGCGTCGCGGCCCGGCTCGACGGCCTCGTGCGCGACAGCGATGCGCTCGGCCGTCTCGGTGGCGACGAGTTCGTCGTCGTGGCGGAGGAGGCCTCGCTCGACGCGGGCGCGGACCTGATCGCCGAGCGCCTGCTGGAAGCGCTCCACACTCCCTTCCCCGTCGGCAGCACACAGCTGGCCGTGACGGCGAGCATCGGCGTGGCGACCGGCGTGCGCAACAACGCCGAGGAGCTGATCGGCGATGCCGAGATCGCCGCGCATCGCGCCAAGGTCGAAGGCAAGGACCGCTGTGTGATGTTCGAGTCCGGGATGCAGGACGTCGTCCAGCGCCAGGCAGCGCTGGAGCAGGACCTTCGCGCCGCGCTGGAGCGCGAGGAGTTCTTCCTCGTCTACCAGCCGACGATGGACCTGCGGGGCATGATCCCGACGGGCGTCGAGGCGCTGATTCGCTGGGAGAGCCCGACGCGCGGGCTCGTGCAGCCCAACGACTTCATCCCCCAGCTCGAGCAGAGCGGCCTGATCGTCCCCGTCGGGCGCTGGGTGCTCGAGCACGCGTGCGCGCAGGCGGCGGAGTGGCACGCCGCCGGCCAACCGGCCCGGATCGCGGTCAACGTGTCCGCGCGCCAGCTCGACGGCGACGAGTTCGTTTCCGTCGTCGAGAGCGCGATCGCGACCAGCGGCATCGACCCGAACGCGCTGACGCTCGAGATCACCGAGACCGCGCTGATGCGCAACCCGCAGGAGACCGCCCGGCGCCTGCACGCGATCAAGGAGATCGGCGTGCGCATCGCGATCGACGACTTCGGCACCGGCTACTCCTCGCTCTCGCACCTGCAGCGTTTCCCCGTCGACGCGCTGAAGATCGACCGCTCCTTCCTCTCCCAGCTCGCCGACAACCCCGAAGGCGAGACGCTGCTGCGCACGCTCGTGCAGCTCGGCAAGGCACTCTCGATCGAGACGCTCGCCGAGGGCATCGAGCGCGACCAGGAGCTCGCGCTGCTTCAGGAAGAGGACTGCGACAGCGGCCAGGGCTACCTGTTCGCGCGCCCGCTCGCCGCGGAGGACGCCGCACGGTTCCTGCGCGAGTGGCCGGGCCGACGCCTGGTGAACGGCCCGCAGCGGCGGGGAGGCGCGAGCCGCGGCGAGGCGAGCGGACACACCCGCGCCCGGCTCGCAACCGCGAGCAGCAGAGCGGCCGGCCCTCGATCTCGGCGGGTGAGCCGCCTCGGCGCACCCGCGGTCGATCTCGCCGGGCGAGCCGCCTCGGCGCACGCCTACTTCGGAAGCAGGGCGAGTCCCACGATCCCGCCGGCGAAGACCACGATCGCAAAGATCGAGTCAGGCCCGAGCCGGGCAAGGCGCCGTTCCCTTACGAACCGCGCCGAACAGCAAGATCTCGGCCCCTTGGCGGCTGATACGCCGCGACATGGGGCTCGGCGGTTACGCGGCGTTGGTGTGCGCCGCCCCGGGCACACCAACGCCCCGGCAGCGGCCCTGTAACAACGCCGCCGGGGCGCAGTGAGAGCGGATGAAGGGATTCGAACCCTCGACCTTCGCCATGGCAAGGCGACGCTCTAGCCAGCTGAGCTACATCCGCGCGAAGCAGGCATTCTAGCCCCCGCCGCCACGAGCCGCAAAACGTGGACGGACGGTTGCCCCCGCTCAGCCTTTGAAGGTCGAGCGCCCGAGGTCGCCGAACGGCTCGTCGCGCTCGCGCACCGCCTCGCGGAACCCCTCCGCCGCGGCCTTCTGCTGGAAGGCGTAGCCCTCCGCCGTGTGCCTCGTGATGCCGTCGAAGACCGTCCCGAGCACCTGCGTGGCGTGGAGGCCCTGCGCGTAGAGGGTCTGGTTGACGAGCAGCTTCATGAGCATCAGCTGGTTGACGGGCATCCGCGCGATCCGCTCGACGAGGACCTCGGTTCGCGCGCGCAGCTCGGCGGCGGGCGGCGACTCGATCGCCAGCCCCCACTCGACGGCCTCGCGGCCGGACAGCGAGTCGCCCGTGAACAGCAGCCGCTTGGCGCGCTGGACGCCGATCCGGTGCGCCCACAGCGCGGTCGTCGGCGAGCCCCACACGCGCGCGGGCGGGTAGCCGATCTTCGCCTCGTCCTCGATCACGAGCAGATCCGAGCACAGCGCCATGTCGGTGCCGCCGGCGACGCAGAAGCCGTGGACCATGCAGACCACGGGCTTGCCCGCGTGGAAGAGGCTCATGAAGCCGCGGACGTTGCGGCTCATCATCGCGTAGTCGACCATCGGGTCCCAGGTCCCGCGCGGGTCGTGGTTGGCAGCCATCACGGCTGGGTCGAGCGGCGAGCCCGGCGGCGGGCCCTCCCCCGCTCCCGCCGCGCACCCATGCCCTCCGCGCTCTCGACCAGGTCGTAGCCGCCGCAGAAGCCCGGCCCGTTGCCCGAGAGCAGCATCACGTGCACCGACGGGTCGAGGTCGGCGCGCTCGACGCACGCGGCCAGCCCGTCGACGAGGGCGCGGGTGATGCCGTTGCCCCGCTCGGGCCGGTTCAGCGTGATCCGCGCGACGCGGTCGCTCACCTCGTATGAGACGGCCCCACCGTCGCTCATCGCGCGGACTCTACATCTGGCCCCCGTTCCTCGGCGAGGCGTTCGGAGGCATCACGGGCCTCGTCGATGTCGGCGCGGACCGCCAATCGCACGATGAGGCCATCGGCCGACCAGCAGATGGCCCATCCCTCCTGCTGATGGACTTGACCATCGACGCCGACCGGACGACCCTCTTGGTTGACCACCGCCAGCACGACCCCGTCGTCGAGGACGACGAACTCGGCGAGTTCGTAGCGACCCTCGGGGAAGTCGCCGAACCATTCGTCCACGAAGCCACGAATTGCCGCTCGGCCTTCGAAAAGGTCCCCCAGCGCCCGGCCGGCAAAGACCGCATCGGGAGCGAAGAAGCTCATTACCCCGTCGACGTCACGCCGGTTCGCAGCCTCAAAGGCAAGGCGCGTAAGCTCCGCCGGGTCGGGGGCCGTGGACTCCTGCGGCATCGTCATCCAGTATCGCGTGACTGTGAACCCGCGATGCCGGCCAGCCTACTGCGCCACCCGGCTCGCGGACTCTACATCCGCGATACTGCCCGCTCGATGCCGAGCGACCGGACGCTCTCGCGCTTCTCGATGGCGTTCCCCGCCTGGGCGGTCCGCGCGAGCGGCAAGCTCAACGTCCCCGTCTACCGCCTCAGCCGCGGGCGCCTGATGAACAAGGTCGGCCGCGCGCCGGTGCTGCTGCTGACGACCACCGGCCGGCGCAGCGGTCAAACGCGCACCGCGCCCGTCGTGTTCCAGCACGACGGCGAGAGCGTCGTCGTGATCGGGTCCAACGCCGGCAACAAGGAGCCGGGCTGGTCGCACAACCTCAGGGCCAGCCCTGACGCCCGGATCGAGATCGGCCCGAAGCGCAGCGACGTGCGCGCACGCCTCGCCGAGGGAGAGGAGCGCGACCGCCTCTGGAGGGCGATGAACGACGCAGTACGAAGGCTTCGACTCCTACCGGACGCGAGCCGGCCGTGAGATCCCGCTGTTCGTCCTCGACCCGCGCTGAGCGGCTCCCCCAGACGCGGCTCTTCGCCCCTTGAAACAGGCGCTAGCCTGATCTCATGAGACTGTTCGGAAGTGACAAGACCACGTTGATCGATCCCTCCGCCGCGCTGCCCGGCCGCGACCAGGAGATCGCCGTTCCAGAGCGCCACTTCGTGCTGGGCACACCGCTGAAGCCGCCGTTCCCCGAGGGCGTGCGGACCGCGATCTTCGGCATGGGCTGCTTCTGGGGCGCCGAGCGCATCTTCTGGGAAGCAGAGGGCGTCTACACGACAGCCGTCGGCTACGCCGGCGGCGCGACCCCCAACCCGACGTATGAGGAGGTGTGCAGCGCGCGCACCGGCCACGACGAGGTCGTGCTCGTCGCCTACGACACCAGCAAGACCACCTATGAGCAGATGCTGAAGCTGTTCTGGGAGGGCCACGACCCCACGCAGGGAATGCGCCAGGGCGCCGACGTCGGCACCCAGTACCGGTCGCTGATCATGTGGGACGGCGCCGACCAGAAGGCGGCGGCAGAAGCGTCGCTGGCGATCGTACCAGGACAAGCTCTCCGAGGAGGGCTACGGCACCATCACCACCGAACTGCTGCCCGCCGACGAAGCGCACCCCTTCTACTACGCCGAGGACTACCACCAGCAGTACCTGGCGAAGAACCCGGCCGGGTACTGCGGCCTGGGCGGCACGGGCGTCAGCTGCCCGGTCGGGGTGGGCGTGCAGGCACCCGCAAGCCAGTGAGCAGACAGCCGCGCCGGGGCAGGCCCGGCGCGGTGCGCCCTGGAGCGCAATTCTTCTCCGCCGCTTAGCCGCGCTTGGCGCTGCGTTGATGGCGCGTCGGCACCACTCTGAGAGGCGGCCACCTCGCGAGAGGGGCCCGAAGGCCGCTCCGCGCGCTCCTCATATGCACCGCGAGCCGTCTCACTTCCGCGGTCTGAGCTGCGGAGCGGTCTTCAGCCGGCTCAGCTCATCTCGGCCCAGGCCACCGTGGACCTCGTCGGCCTCACGCGAGCCCGGCCGCCACCAGCGTCTCAGCGTGGTCCAGGTACGCCGTGACCTTCGCGATCCGCGGCCCGCGGAACTCCGCCACGAACCCGAACGGCGTCTCGACGTCCGCGCCGCTGCCCACCCCGCGCCCGACCGCGCGACCGAGCATCACCACCACGTCGCCGGCGTCGACGGAGGTCGTCGCAGTCGAGCGTCAAGCGCTCCCATGTCTCGGCCACCTCCGAGAAGTAGCGATCGATCCCCTCACGTCCCACGTAGCCGCCACCGCCCACGGCCCCGGGCATGCCCGGGAACCACGCGAAGTCCTCGGTCGCGAGATCGGCGAAGCGCGCCGAGTCGCCGGCGTTGAAGGCCTCGATCCCGCGGCGCACCACCTGGACGTTCTCGTCGGACATCGCGCGGCAGAGCTAATCACGCAGCGCGGCCCCGGCCACGGGACGACTACCCCGCGTCGTCGAGACCGGTTCCCGTCGACGACGCCGCTCTGAGCCGGGAAGCCACCCCGGAACGAACAGCGACCCCGCCCGGAAGGCGAGGCCGCTGCTGTCCACCGTTCGCTGCCCTGCGCACCCTGGGAGGGGCGCACAGGCCAACGTCTTGACCGACGCCCCCCGCGCGCCCCGCCCGAACACGGGGCACACGAGGGCTCGTCGACTTGGAGGCGCGGCCCCCTACGCTCCCGCCGGCTGGACGGCGCCGCCGCCCGGCTGCCAGCTCGGCGCGTGCGGCCCACCGAGCGTCGGCACGTCCGAGGGGTAGACCTCGTTGCCGTGGATCGCGTGGTCGCCGACCTCGAGCTCCGCGTCGGAGAGACGCAGCGGCAGGAAGATCCCCACGAGCTTCAACAGGATGAAGGTCATGATCCCGCTGAAAAGGATCACCCACAGCCCTGCCTCGGCCTGCCAGCGGAGCAAGGTCCAGCTCCCGCCGTGGAAGAGGCTTTCCTTCCCGGGCAGATCGGCTGCACCGCCGCCGATGCCTTTGTAGAGGATCATCGCCGGGTTGGCGAACACCCCTACGAGCAACCCTCCCGTGAGCCCGCGATGCCGTGCGTATAGATCACCCCCAGGGTGTCGTCCACCCTTCGGAAGACCGGAGCTCGGCTGAGGAACCGGATCGCCATCCATACGATCGTCGAGGCGATGATCCCGATCCACACCGCCCCCCAGCCGGTCACGAAGCCGGCCGCCGGCGTGATCGCCACGAGGCCCGTGATCATGCCGTTGACGGAGCCGATCAGCGACGGCTTGTCGCGGAAGATGTAGTCCCACGCGATCCAGACCATCACCGCGATGGCGGTGCACAGGTTCGTGTTGACCACGGCCGCGGAGGCGTTGGTGCCCGCGTAGTAGGAGTCACCGCCGTTGAAGCCGTTCCACCCGAGCCACAGCAGCCCGGCCCCCGCCATCACCATCAGCAGGTTGTTCGGGGCGTCGACCTCGCGGTCGCGTTGGAGCCTCGGACCGATGACAGCCGCCGCGACGAAGCCGGAGATCCCGGCCGCGAGGTGGATGACGTAACCACCGGAGTAGTCGAGCGCTCCGTGGAAGGCGAAGAACCCGCCGCCCCAGATCAGGAACGCGTTGACGGTGTAGACGAAGGTGATCCAGAGCAGGACGAACGGGATCCACGCCTTGAAGCTGACGCGACCGAGGATCGACCCCAACATCAGGATCGGCGTGATCGCCGCGAACACGAACTGGAAGTAGACCAGCGAGGACTCCGGGAAATGGAATGGCGGCCCTTCCGTGATCGACGGAATGATCGCCTGGCCCTGCTCGGCCCCGGACGACAGGACGGTTCCCGACTTGCCCCAGAACGAGTCGAAGAACCCGTGACCAGAGCCGATCGGCGAGCCGAAGCCCATCTTGAAGCCCCACCCGACCCACGCGATCATCACCAGCGCGAATGCGACGAACGTCAGCATCATGCTGTTGACGGACCAGCGCTTCTGCATGACACCGCCATACAGAACTGCGAGGCCGGGCAGGCTCATCAACCCGACGAACGTGGCCGCAGTCAGCTGCCACGCATTGTCGCCGGCGTTGAGCCAGCTCGGATAAGAAGCCCAGCTCACATCTACCTCCGTTCCTACGTTTTGCTTGGTGGACAGACGCCGTCGGCGCACGGGCCGAGCCCGGCACCGCTGGCGTTGCCGTTATGAAACTTCGGAGGCGGGGCGGCGGCTAGGGCCAGGCTGCCCAAGACTTCGCGGCGGCGTTTCGACATTTGTCGAGAGAGGCCGGAACAGGCCCGTCACAGCGGGAGATTCGGGCTGCTCAGCGCGATGGGCGGTAGACGAAGCCGGCCTTCGTGCACTGCGAGCGCATCTGGTCTGCGACGTTCGGGTAGGCACCCGAGCCGCACAGCGTCTGCGCCTTGCTCCCGCAGGCTTTGACTTCAGAGCCGCCGAGCGTGTTGGCGAAGTTCAGCGTGACGCAGTCGGCGCGCGCGGGAGCCCCGCTCGAGAGCGCGAAGACGATCAGGGCGATCGCGGCCGCCGCGACGATCGCGCCGAAGATGCCGATCGCGGTCTTCTCGCGCCGGCCCCAGCGCAGCGGCTCGGAGAGCCGCCGCGCCTGTTCCTGCATCACCATGCCCGAAGGCTAGATGATCAGCTGGCCGTGGATGCGTGTGCGGAGGCGGCCTCCTCCGGCTTGAACTGCAGCGCGATCGAGTTGATGCAGTAGCGCTGCCCGGTCGGCCCGGGACCATCGTCGAAGACGTGGCCGAGATGCCCACCGCAGGTGCGGCAGAGAACCTCGGTACGACGCATGAAGAGGCCGTTGTCGGGACGCAGCTCGACGGCCTCGGCGATGGCGGGCTCGGTGAAGCTGGGCCAGCCGGTGCCGGAGTCGAACTTGGTGTCGCCGCTGAACAGCACGGCGCCGCAACCGGCGCACGTGTAGTCGCCGGACTCCTTGTTGTAGGTGTACTGGCCGGTGAAGGGAGCCTCGGTGCCGGCCCGCCGCAGCACGTCGTACTGCTCGGGCGTGAGCTCCTCGCGCCACTCCTCGTCGGTCTTCAGAACACGCTTCTCGTCAGTAGCCATACATACGTTCTAGCAACGGCTTCAAGCCCCTGCGTGCCCGCCGGCGCGTGGTATCGTGATCTTTACGTTCACGTCAAGTTTCTGAATTTTTAAGGGTGAGGGGTGGCGGGTTGCAGACGACCATCGCGAAGCGACCGGACACGGCGGATCGGCGTCGGCGCCGAGACCACGAGCACTACCGCTGGTGGGCGCTCTCCTGCACGAGCCTCGGGATGCTGCTCGCGGCGACCAACTCGGGCACGCTGATCATCGCCCTGCCCGACCTCGAGCGCTCGCTGCACGCGAGCCTGCTCGCGCTCGTGTGGGTGATCCTCGCCTACCTGATCGCCGCGACGGTGCTCGTGCTGATGGCGGGCCGGCTGAGCGACCTGTTCGGGCGCAAGCGCGCCTACGTGGGCGGCTTCGTGGTGTTCGCCCTCGCTTCGCTCGGCGCCGGCTTCTCGACCGGGAGCGACCGAGCTGATCGTCTGGCGGGTGCTGCAGGGCGTCGGCGTCGGCGTTCCTGTTCGCGAACGCGGCCGCGCTCGTCACCGACGCCTTCCCCAAGCGCGAACTCGGCCTCGCGATGGGCGCGAACACGATGGTCGCCGCGATCGGACTCGTCCTCGGCCCGGTCCTCGGCGGCGCGCTCGTGGCGATCTCCTGGCACTGGGTGTTCTGGTTCAACGTGCCCTTCGCGCTGGCCGGCGCGCTGTGGGGCGCGCTCGTCCTGCACGAGCTGGCGAAACCCGACCTCGTGCGCGGCTATGACGTCCTCGGCACGACGACGTTCGTCGCCGGGCTGACGGGCCTCGTGCTCGGCGTCTCCAAGGGCGGGCTCTCCGGCTGGAACGACACGGTCGTGATCGGCGGGCTCGATCGCGGCGGCGGTGCTGCTCCCGACCTGGGTCGCGATCGAGAAACACTCGCGCGCACCGATGCTCGACCTGACGATCTTCCAGAACCGCCTGTTCGCCGCGGCGAGCGGCGCCGCGTTCATCAACGGGCTCGCGCGCTTCGCGCTGATGTTCGTGTTCGTCTTCTACTACCAGGGCGCGCAGGGCGACACCCCGGTGACCGCCGGCGTGAAGCTGATCCCGCTGGCGCTCGGCATGCTGATCGCCTCCCCCCTCGCCGGTATCCACGCCGACCGCCACGGCTCGCGCGCGCTCGCCGCCGATCGGCATGGCCGTGAGCGCCGCCGGCCTCGGCGCTGATGACGACGCTCGAGGCGGACAGCCCCTACTGGCAGAGCGCCACCTGGCTCGCCCTCGTCGGCATCGGCTCGGGCATGTTCAACAGCCCCAACACGGCCGCGATGATGGGCACGGTGCCGCCGAACCGGCGCGGCATCGCGGCCGGCGCGCGCACGCTGCTGCAGAACACCGGCGCGGTGCTGTCGATCGCGTTCGTGATGGCGATCGTCACCTCCTCGATCCCGAAATCGACGCTGTTCGCGATCTTCTCGGGCCTCGCGACGGGCCTCTCCCCCGCCCGGCTCGACCCCTTCATCCACAACATGCACGTCGCGCTGTGGGCACTCTCGACGGTCTCAGTGCTCGGCGTCGGCGTGTGCCTGCTGCGCCCCAGCCGGCAGGCCGAGTCGACGCGCTCGTCGAGGACGAAGAGGACTCGCCGCCAGTCCGCTCGCGCCGTACCCTCGGCGCTCGCGGAGCTGGCGCCGGAGTCGAGCGCCGCGGCGGCCGGTGAGCGGAGGAGCGATGCCCGCGCCGGTCGACGATCCGAGGAGCCGAGAGGGACAGGGAACGCTTCGCATCGGCGAGCTTGCGCGCCTCGTCGGCACGACCCCGCGCACGATCCGCTACTACGAGGAAGTCGGTCTGCTGCCCGGCGCCGCCGGGCGCCCCGCGGGCTCACATCGGCTCTACACCGAGGCCGAGGTCGTGCGGCTGCGCGAGGTGATGCGCCTGAAAGAGCTGCTCGGGCCTCTCGCTCGAGGAGCTGAAAGAGGTGCTCGAGCACGAGGAGGCGCGCGCGGAGGTGCGCGCCGAGCTGCGCCGCGAGGACGTCGCGCCGCAGCGCCGCCGCGAGCTGCTCGTCGAGGCCGGCGGGCACATCGACCGCCAGCTCGAGCTGGTCCGCCACCGCGCCGCCGAGCTGGCCAAGCTGCAGGAGGAGCTGACCGACACGCGCAAGCGAGTACGCCGGCGGATCCGCGAGCTCGACGCCCAGCGCGGAGGCGCGTTCCCGCCCGCGACGCCCGTCAAGGGCTGAGCAGAAGCGGCGAGCGACGCGGCCCTGTGAGCGACGCCGCGCTGCTCGTCGACGACCTCGTCGTGCGCTTCGGCGAGATCGAAGCGGTCGGCGGCGTCTCCTTCGCGGTCGCGCCCGGCGAGGTGTTCGGGCTGCTCGGCCCCAACGGCGCCGGCAAGACGACGACGATCCGCGTGCTGACGACGCTGCTGCCGCCGACCGAAGGCCGCGCGCTCGTCGCCGGTTACGACGTGCGGACCGACCCTCTCTCGGTGCGCGCCTCGATCGGCTACATCCCTCAGGCGATCTCGGTCGACGGCGCGCTGACCGCCTACGAGAACCTCGACTTCTACGGCCGCGTGACCGGGGTGCCGCGCTCCGAGCGCCGCGAGCGGATCGCGGAGGTCGTCGGAACGATGGGCCTCGAGCCGATGCTCGACCGACTGGCCCGCACGCTCTCCGGCGGCATGCTGCGTCGCCTGGAGATCGCCACCGCGCTGCTCAACCGGCCCGGGCGTGCTGTTCCTCGACGAGCCCACGGTCGGCCTGGACCCGACTGCGCGCCGGCTCGTCTGGGATCGCCTCGAGGCGCTGCGCGAGCAGGCCGGCACGACGATCCTCGTCACAACCCACCTGATGGAGGAGGCCGAGCGCCACTGCGACCGTCTCGGCGTGATCGATGCCGGGCGCCTGGTCGAGCAGGGCGAGCCGGCGGAGCTGATCGAGCGCCACGACGCCGACAGCCTCGAAGAGGTCTTCACGGCCGTGACCGGCCACACGCTGACGAGCGACGGCGATCAGGAAGGGAGGCTCAGCGATGTCCGCGCACAGCGCCGCACCGCGCGCCGGCTCGGCTAGGCCTGCCGCCCTCACCTCCGGCCCGCTCGCGCGCATGGCCGAGGGCACGCTGGCGATGGCCCAGGCCGAGATGAGGAAGCTGCGCCACGACCATCTCGACATCGTCACCCGGTCGGTCCAGCCGCTGCTGTGGCTGTTCATCTTCGGAAGCGCCCTGCAGCACAACAAGGCGCTGTCCCTGGACACCGGCGACTACCGCGCCTACCTCGCGCCGGGCGTGATGGCTCAGGCCGCGATGTTCATCGCGATCTTCTACGGCCTGTCGGTGATCTGGGAGCGCGACGTCGGCCAGCTGCAGCGGCTCCTCGCCACGCCGCTCTCGCGCACCTCGATCGTGCTGGGCAAGGCCGCGGGCGCGTGCACCCGCGCACTCGTGCAGGCCCTGCTGCTTCTGATCGTGCTCGCGATCACCGGCATCGGCGTGAAGTGGAGCGTGCCCGGGGTGCTCGGCACGCTGGTCCTGCTCGTCCTCGGCACCGCCTCCTTCGCCTGCATGTCGATGCTGCTCGCCTCCGTCGTCAAGGAGCGCGAGCGCTTCATGGGCATCGGCCAGCTGATCATGATGCCGCTCTTCTTCGCCTCGAGCGCGCTCTACCCGCTCGCGCTGATGCCCGCGTGGCTGCACGCGATCGCGCGCGTGAACCCGCTCACCTACGAGGTCCAGGGCCTGCGGCAGATGCTGGTCGGCGTCGGCGGCTCCGGCGAGGTGTGGCTCGACTTCCTCGTCGTCACCGGCTTCCTCGTGGCGATGCTCGCCGCGGCCGCCCGCGCCTACCCCAAGGCGATCCTCTAGCCGTTAGGCTCGCAAGGCCGGCACGGAGCGCCGGCCGACCCCTTCACACATGTCATGAGCGAGGCCCACCCGCAGCCCAGCCCCGACGGGGTGCCCGGCGCGGTCACCGACCCGTCGCGCATCCTCGGCCGCGACCTCGTCTACCCGGGCCACGGCGGCGACGACGTGGGCGCCTACCTCGCACGCCCGGTCGAGGACGCGGCGCGAGCGGGGATGATCGTGATCCACCACGCCGGCGGCGTCGACGAGCACATCCGCGACGTCGTCAACCGCTTCGCGAACATCGGCTACGTCGCGATCGCCCCCGATCTCTACACGCGCGAAGGCGGCCCGCCCCCGGCGGGGGACTGGGACGCCATCTTCGCGCGGCTGTTCGCGATGCCCGACGAGCGCGTGCTCGGCGACCTCGCCGGCGCCGATGAGGTGCTGCGGGCCCGGGAAGACTCGACCGGCAAGGTCGGCTGTATCGGCTTCTGCATGGGCGGACGCTTCGCGCTCCTCTTCGCCACGGCTCGCGACGAGCTCGACGTCGCGATCGACTGCTGGGGCGGCTTCATCGACAAAGCCACGCCCGAGGAGCTCCACACGAGCGAGCGCCCGGCGACGCCGCTGGAGCTGGCGCCCGGGGTCACCTGCCCGCTCTACGCCGCATTCGGCGAAGAGGACCAGAACCCGTCTCCGGAGCTCGCAGGCCCCTTGACCGAGGCCGCGGCGAAGAGCGGCCACGAGGTGCTCGCCGAGGTCTACGAGGGCGCCGGGCACGCGTTCTTCGCCGACTACCGCCCCAGCTACCGCCCGGAGGCGGCGCAGCGGCTGTGGGAGCACGTCGTGCCGTTCCTCGACCGCTACCTGCGAAGCGGCGAGGGCCCGCCTACGGCGTGAGGCCGACGGCTCCGCGCGCCTCCTCGGTGTCCGGTATCCCAAGCCTGTTCATATAGTGAGGCGCATCCAGCCGCGCGGAGGCACGCGGCCGGCAGCCGAGAGGAGGCCTGAGTGGAGCGCAAGTGGTGGACGCTGATCGCTGTCTCGGTGGCGATCTTCATGCTCCTCCTCGACATCACGGTGGTGAACGTGGCGCTGCCGGACATCCAGCGCTCGCTCCACTCGAGCTTCAGCGACCTGCAGTGGGTCGTGAACGCCTACTCGCTGACGCTCGCCGCGTTCCTGCTCACCTCCGGCTCGCTGGCCGACCTGTTCGGTCGCCGGCGCGTCTTCGTGATCGGGCTCGTCATCTTCACCGCGGCCTCGGCGGCGTGCGGCCTGTCCGGCTCGCCGCTGGCGCTCAACCTCTTCCGCGCCGTCCAGGGCACCGGTGGGGCGATGATGTTCGCGACCTCGCTGGCCCTGATCGCCTCGGCCTTCCACGGCCCCGAGCGCGGGCTCGCCTTCGGCGTCTACGGCGGCGTGATCGGCGCCGCCGTCGCGGTCGGGCCCGTGATCGGCGGCGTGATCACCCAGGGCATCGGCTGGGAATGGATCTTCTTCGTCAACGTGCCGATCGGCATCGCCGCTGTCTTCCTGACCCTCTCGCAGGTCTCGGAGTCGCGCGACCCGAACGCCCGCGGCGTGGACTGGATCGGGCTCGTCACGTTCTCGGGCGCCCTCTTCACGTTCGTGCTGGCGCTGATCAAGGGCAACGACAAGGGCTGGGGCTCGACCGAGATCGTCTCGCTGCTTGCCGACCTCGGCGGTGCTGCTCGCGATCTTCCTGATCGCCGAGCTGCGCCAGGAGCGCCCGATGCTCGACCTCTCGCTGTTCAAGAAGCCGGCTTTCACAGGCGCGAGCCTGGTCGCGCTCGCGATCTCGTCCTCGATGTTCTCGATGTTCCTGTACCTCACGCTCTACGTCCAGGACGTGCTGGGCTATGACCCGCTGCAGGCGGGCCTGCGCTTCCTGCCGATCACCTTGGTGTCGTTCGTGGTGGCGCCGATCTCGGGCAAACTCTCCGTCTCCGTGCCGATCAGGCTGCTTATCGGCTCGGGCCTCCTACTCGTGAGCGGCGGTCTTCTGAGCATGACCGCGATCGACGCGAACTCTGGGTGGACGACGCTGATCCCCGGCTTCGTGCTCGCCGGCGCCGGCATCGGCATGATCAACCCGCCGCTGGCATCGACGGCCGTCGGCGTCGTGCACCACTCCCGCAGCGGCATGGCCTCGGGGATCAACAACACCTTCCGCCAGGTGGGGATCGCGACCGGCGTCGCGGGGCTCGGCGCCGTCTTCCAGCACCAGATCGCGATCAAGACGACGAACGCGCTCGGCGCGGGCCCCGTCGCCCATCGCCTCGTCTCGAATCCGCATTTCTCCCAGGCGCTCGTGTCCGGCGCGATCCGCCCGCTTGTCGAGATCGCTGCCCGGTCCCGCACGCAAAGCGGTGATCGAGGCGTACCGGGTCGGCTTCACCGGAGCGCTCACCTCGATCCTGCTGATCGCCGCGGGGATCGCGTTCCTCGGTTCGATCGCCGCCTTCGCTCTGATCCGCAGCCGGGACTTCGTCGGCTCGGCAGGAGCCCGGCACCGAAGGCGAGGCGCCGCCCACGCCCGTCGCCGCCGGCTGATGGCGATCGAACAGATGCTCGCCGAGCAGCGCCGCTGGAACGAGCAGCGTGCGCGTGTCGGCTCGACGGGCGCGTTCTTCGTCTACGGCGAGGTCTCGCCGCCGGCGCCTTCGTAACCGGCGCACTGGAGCACGGGGACGCGCGGGTAGCGCGGATAGGCTGGATCTTCACGGGAGCGACGGCACAGCGAGAAGCTGGAGCCGCGCGTGTTGCGGACGATCTGCTGATGGGTGCAGCGGTCGCAGAGGCCCGCGCCGATGCCGGCGGACGGCTCGGAGGACGGCGGATCGGGCATCCATCCAGATTACGGCCGGGACCGCGGCGACCGTGCGATAATCGTTGACTGCACAACTATGACCACGTTCTACAGACTGCTCGGCTTCCTGCGTCCCTATCGGCGCGGCGTCGCCGTCTCCGCAGCGCTGGCGTGCTTCGCGATGGTCATGACGGTGCTGATCCCGTATCTGACCGGGCTCGCAGTCGAAGCGATACAGAAGGGGGCGACGCACTCGAAAGCTCCACGAGCTGGTCAAGCGCTCGCACGACCGGCACGAGCTGATGACGCTCGGGATCGTGATCGTGGCGGCCGTGCTGCTGCGGTGGGGACTCATGTACTGGCGGCGCATGATCGCCGGACGCGTCTCGCTGGGGATCGAGTTCGACCTGCGCGAGCTGCTCTACAGCCACCTCCAGCGCCTGGAGCTGGGCTTCTTCGACCGCCAGCAGACAGGCCAGCTGATGTCACGCGCGACGGTGGACCTGCAGGCGGTGCGCTTCTTCCTCGGCTACGGGCTCGTCTTCATCCTGCAGGCCGGGCTCACGATCGTCCTGGCCGGCATCGCGATGCTCGCGATCGAACCGAAGCTCGCGGTCATCGCGCTGATCCCGGTCCCGTTCGTGGTCCTGATCTCCCAGCGCTACGGGCGCAGCGCGCGCCCGGCGATCCAGGAGGTCCAGCAGCGGATCGGCGAGCTGACGGCCGACGCCGAGGAGAACATCTCGGGCGTGCGCGTGGTGAAGTCCTTCGCGCGCGAGCCCCAGCAGCTCGAGCGCTTCAAGCACAGCGTCGCGCGCGTGTTCGAGCAGTCGATGGTCGCGACGCGCCTGGAGGCGACGTTCAACCCGGTGATCGGCTTCCTGCCGCAGCTCGGGCTCGCCGCCGTGCTGCTGATCGGCGGCGAAGCCGTCATCCACTCACACCTCAGCCTGGGGCAGTTCACGCAGTTCTACCTGTACCTCAACATGCTGATCGGGCCGATGCGCTCGCTCGGCGTCACGCTCGGGCTCGCCCAGCGCGCGACGGCGTCCGGCGCCCGCATCTTCCAGGTGCTCGATCGCGAGCCCGCGCATCGTCGAGCCGCCTGACGCGGAGCCGCTGCCCGCCGGCAACGGCCACGTGCAGATGCGGGGCGTGACGCTTCGCTACGACGAAAGCGACGAGTTCGGCGCGGTGCACGCGGGCGGCTACGAGGGCGCGATGCAGCTCGAAGGGCCGCCCTCGGGCAACGGCGCTCGCCCGACGCGGGCCACGCTCTGCGACATCGACCTCGACGTGACGAGCGGGTACGACGGTCGCGCTCGTCGGCGGCACGGGCTCGGGCAAGTCGAGCCTCGTGTCGCTGATCTCGCGCCTGTACGACCCGAGCGAAGGCGAGGTGCTGCTCGACGGGGCCGACGTGCGCGACCTGCAGCTGCGCCCGCTGCGCCAGGCCGTCGCGATCGTCAGCGACGACCCGTTCCTCTTCTCCGCCACCGTCGCTGAGAACATCGCCTACGGACGACCGGACGCCTCGCGCGAGGACATCGAAGCGGCTGCGCGCCGCGCCCAGGCCGAGGGCTTCATCTCCTCGCTGCCGCAGGGCTACGACACGCGCGTGGGCGAGCGCGGCCTCTCGCTCTCCGGCGGCCAGCGCCAGCGCATCGCGATCGCGCGCGCACTCGTCGCCGACCCGCGCGTGCTGATCCTCGACGACGCGACCAGCTCGGTGGACGCATCGACCGAGCAGGAGATCAAGCGCGCGCTCGACCAGGCGATGGCCGGTCGCACCACCTTCGTGATCGCGCATCGCCTGTCGACCATCTCGCTCGCGGACGAGATCGTCGTCCTCGACCACGGACGCGTCGTCGCCCACGGCGATCACGACGAACTGCTGGAGGCCTCCGAGCTCTACCGCGAGATCGTCGAGAAGGGCCTGCCCGACCAGGTGTTCATGACGCGCAAGCCGCTCGAGCCCCAGGGGAGCGGACTGTGAGCCCGATGGTCGGACGCGGACCCGGGCCCCAGTGGGACGGCGCGCGCGCGAGCAGAGGCACACGCGCGCGCAGCGTGCGCGGCCTGCTGCGCCTCGTGCGGCCGTATCGCAAGCAGGCGTTCGCGACGTTCGTCGCGCTGATCATCGGCACCGCGGCGACGATCGCACCGCCCCTCCTCGCCCGCGCCGCGATCGACAAAGGCATCGAACAGGGCGACTCAACGACTTTGTTCGTGGTCGTGATCGCGTTCCTGGTCGCGGCGCTGCTGGTGTGGCTGATGACCTACCTGCAGACCTACCTCGTGGGCTGGGTCGGCCAGCGCGCGCTCGCCGACCTGCGGGTGCAGATCTTCGAACATCTGCAGTCGCTGCCGATCGGCTTCTACGAGAGCCGCCCCGCCGGGGTGCTGATCTCGCGCATCACCAACGACGTCGAGGCGCTCGACAGCCTCGTCACCGATTCCGTCGTCACGCTGTTCCAGTCCGGGCTGACCCTGATCGGCACCGTGGGGATCCTGATCTACCTCGACGTCAAGCTCGCGCTGCTGACCTTCCTCGTCCTGCCGCTGCTGCTCGCGGGCTCGCTGTGGTTCCGCATCGTCTCGGCCGGCGCCTTCCGGCGCACGCGCGACACGATCGGAGCGATCACCGGCGACCTCCAGGAGACCCTCTCGGGTGTGCGCATCGTGCGCAGCTTCGCCCAGGAGCGGGCCCACGAAAACCGGTTCACCGCGCTCAACGCCGACAACCAGGATGCGAACTACGTCACGGTGAAGCTGAACGCCGCGTACTTCCCGAGCGTGGAAATGCTCTCCGGGCTCGCGGTGGCGGTGATCGTGGTGTACGGCGGCCTGCAGGCGATCGAAGGCCACGTCACGGTCGGCACGATCGTCGCGTTCGTGGCGGCGCTCTCGAACCTGTTCGAACCGATCCAGCAGCTCTCGCAGCTCTACGCGACCTACCAGTCCGGGATGGCGGCACTGGAGAAGATCTTCCAGCTCCTCGACGTGCGCCCCACCCTCACCGATCGCAAGGACGCGATCGAGCTGCCGCGCATCCGCGGCGAGGTCACTTTCGACGACGTCTCCTTCGCCTACGCCCGCCGGCGAGGCGACGACGACGAGGATGCGCCGCCTGTCTACGCGCTGGAGCACGTGAGCCTCGACATCCCGCCGGGCCAGACGGTCGCGCTGGTCGGCGCCACCGGCGCGGGCAAGTCCACGATGGCCAAGCTCGTGGCGCGCTTCTACGACCCGACCTCCGGACGCGTGCTCGTGGACGGCCACGACCTGCGCGACGTCTCGAGCCGCTCGCTGCGCTCGCAGATGGGGATCGTGCCCCAGGAGGCGTTCCTGTTCTCCGGGACGGTCGCCGAGAACATCGCGTTCGGGCGCCCCGACGCCACGGCCGAGCAGATCCGCGAGGCGGCGGCGACCGTCGGCGCGGAGGACTTCATCTCAGAGCTGCCGCGCGGCTACGACACCGAAGTCGGCGAGCGCGGCGCGCAGCTCTCCGCCGGCCAGCGCCAGCTGATCGCCTTCGCGCGCGCGCTGATCGCCGACCCGCGGATCCTCGTGCTCGACGAGGCGACCTCGAACGTGGACCTGCACTCGGAGGCGAAGATCGAGAAGGGCCTACGACGCCTGCTCGCCGGCCGCACCGCGATCGTGATCGCGCACCGCCTCTCGACGATCCGCCAGTCCGGGCGCATCGTCGTGCTCGAGCACGGCCAGATCGCCGAGCAGGGCACCCACGAGGAGCTGCTGGCGGCCGAAGGCCGCTACTACGAGCTCTACCGGGACTGGGCGACCCAGGCCGCGGCCTAGTGTCCTAGCCGGCCGCGGGCAGAGCGTGCTCGCCGCCGCGCAGCGCGGCCGGGCCGGTCTCCTCGATGAAGTCGAGCAGGATCTCCAGGAAGCACTCCGGCTCATCGAGCTGCGGGAAGTGTCCCGAGTGCTCGAGCACCGCGAGGCGGCTCGTCGGCAGCCTCGCATGCGCCGCGCGGCCGTGGGCGACCGGGATGATCGAGTCGCGCTCGCCCCAGATCAGCGCCAGCGGCATCTGTTCGGCGAGGTACAGCCGGTTGGTCGCGTCGACGCGCTGTCCGGCGGGGTCGACGACCGCACGCAGCGTGTGCAGGAACGCGGCGCGGCTGGCCCCGTCGGAGAGCGTGTTGTGCCCACGCGCCATCTGCTCGAGGTCGGTGCCGAGACGAAGCCCCACGCGGTTCAGCAGGCCGCCGACCTGAGCGCCCACGTCGAGCAGGCGCGAGGCCGCCAGCACCGGCAGCACGAGCTCTGCGCCCGGCAGCGAGGCCGCGCGCAGCAGCAGGCTCACCTCCCGGCCCAGCCCGCCGCTGTCGACGAGCACGAGCCGTTCGCCCAGCTCCGGGAACTGGTAGGCGAACTGCATCGCGATGCCGCCGCCGAGCGAGTGGCCGACGAGCGTCGCGCGCTCGTGCCCGAGCACGAGCAGCAGGTCCCGCAGGGAGCAGGCGTGGGCGCCCAGCGAGTAGTCGCCCTTCGGCTTGTCCGAGGAGCCGTGCCCGGGCAGATCGGGCGCGATCACGGTGTGCGCCCGCGCGAGGCCGGGCATCACGCGCTCCCACACGCCGGCGTCGGAGGTGATGCCGTGGATCAGCAGGATCACGGGCCCTTCGCCCATCACGCGGTAGGCGAGCCGGTCGCCGTGCAGCTCGACGTGGCGGCGCTGCGGCTTGCGGCGGATCACGGTCCTGCCCCCGGGCGTTCCTCTTGCATCCCTATATCTGTACCCGGCCCACCGGTCGTCGAACGTGACGATGCGCCGGGGTTGCCTTCCCGCCGGTGATGCGGATAGGTTGCCTGCGAGAGAGACCGGACGGAGGCACGACGATTCTGTGGAGGCGCAGGACGACGCGCGCCCAGGCGCGCCGCGATCGCGAATGGCGAGATTTTGTTCGCGATCTGACCGAGCCCGCCCGACAGCTCTCGCCGGCCGAGGACGAGCGGCTGCATGCGTTCCTCGACAGCGAGGCCGCGCGCATCGCGATGTCCCACCGCCACGATCCGCCCGCCGAGCGCGCCGCCTAGACGCCGCTCACTGGCAGATCGTGCAGGGCAGGTTTTCCTGCAGATCCTGGAGCGCGGTGTAGGCGAGCTTCTTGGCCCCGGCGTGGGTCTCGATGCCGTAGCCGCCGCCTTCGGTGCCGTCCCGCCAGCCGTAGAACGTGACTCCGGCGACGTAGCCGGTGCTCCGCGCCCACTGCGCGAACTGGAACATCGCCCACGCCTCTTCGACTTCGGAGTACTGCAGCGAGTCGCCGGTCGGGCCTTTCGTCGGGAAGCCGACCTCGGTGATGTACACCGGCTTCTGCGAGGCCAGGTGGGCCGATTCGACGAGGCGCCGGTTGCCGAGGATCGCGTTCGCGCGGCTGCCGGTGCCGCCGTAGGGATGGCTCGTGACAGCATCGACGTCGGCCAGCGCCGTCGCGTTGCGCGACCACGCTTCGCCCCATGCGTTCGACGAGGAGTGACCGCCGTCCCAGGAGGCGAGCTCGAGCGGGCGGCTCGCGCCGAAGTTCGACACCAGCGCTTCGTGGACTTCGATCAGCAGCTGCGCGTAGCTTTCGCGGTTCGCCGGGGCTTCGGCGCTCGAGCCCCAGAACCAGTTGCCGCCCGGCTCGTTGAGCACCTCGATCGCGTAGACGTGGGGGTTGGCGCGCACGAATTCGACGACGCGCTGCACGTAGGCCTGGTGGTTGAGCCCGCTGACGCCCGCGTTGCTGTACGGGCCGGAGAAGTCAGCGATCACTTTCAGCCCGACCGCTTCCCACGGCGTCAGCTTGGGCGGCGTCTCCAGGCGCACGACGGAGGCGACCTTCTTCAGCTCACCGGGTTCGCTCGGGCCCCAGTAGCCGCCGTTCAGCCCGACGAAGAAGGAGCCGGGATGTTCTTCGAAGGGGAGTTCGGGCAGTTCTTCTTCGACCGGTTCTTCGGCCGGGGGTTCTTCGCCGTGCGGTTCTTCGACCGGCGGTTCTTTGGGCGGACGTTCTTTTTTCGGCCGTTCTTTCGGCGGTTCTTCCTTCGGCGGTTCTTCCGTCGGGGGTTCTTCGCCTTTCGATCCTTTGGTGCGCGCGGGGTAGGTGATCGTCACGCTGTTCGACCATTCGCCGTTCATCGCGCGCACCCGGTAGCTGACCGTCTCGCCGGGCTGGGCTTCCGGTTCGTAGGAGGTCCCCTGCACCCGGACCGAGCCGTCGCGCTGATTGCCCACGTTTTCCTGCACGCGGTAGCTGCCCGAGCCGGCGGGTGTCCAGTGCAATGTCTTGCCGGATACCGAAAGACTCGGCACCAGCACAAGTGCTGTGAGCAGCGCGGCGATCATGCCGGACTAGACCTCCCGGCGCAGGAGTGGCCTCTCTCGGACCCCCGCGCCCCTCGCTGGAGAGCTATGACGTTCCGTCGTACCTCAGAAGTGGGCAGATAAGCACATCCCTACCCAGACCTTCGCTAAATCGTCGTTACTTGTGCGGAATCGTCCGCAAATTGCGCGGAGTTATGTCGCCTTTCGGACCGTTCGCGGGCTGAAAACCCCGGATTTCGGGCCGATCACCCGGCTGCGAGCACCGCTTCAGCCTCGGCGGCGGCCGCCACGGCGGCGGGATCGCGCACGCGCGCGGCGTCCTCCACCGCCCGCGCTGCTGCTTCGCGGGCGGCGTCCTCGTCGCCCTCCCGCAGGCAGAGCGTCGCCAGCCTGGCGTTCGCCTGGACCGATTGCGGCAGCAGCCCCGCGCGCTCGCAGACCCTGAGCGCCTCGCGCAGCGCGGCGCGCGCCCCGGCGGTGTCCCCGGCCTGCTCGCGCGCAGTGGCCAGGCCCATCAGCGCCGCGGCCGCGACCTCTGTCCAGCCGACCTGATCGGCCAGCTCGCCGGCCGATTCGAACATCCGCCGCGAGGCCTCGAGGTCGCCCTCGTGGAGCCGCAGCCGGCCGCGCAGCACGCCCGCCAGGCACAGCTTGCCGACGAGCCCCTCGCGTTCGGCCAGCTCGGCGCTGGCCTCGGCCGCACGCTCGGCCTCCTCCCACTCGCCGCGGTCGAGCGCGAGCTGGCCGAGCGCGGCCTGCAGCTCGATCTGGGCCGGCACGTCGCCGATCCGCTGCGACAGCGACAGCGCCTCCTCGTAGCTCGCGCGCGCGCCATCGTGGTCGCCCTCGGTGTGCTCGAGGTCGTGCCCGAGGGCCTGCAGCGCCAGCACCGTCTCGGTGGCATCCGATTCCCGTGCGAGCGCGACCGCCCGCTCGAGGTTCTCGCGGGCCTTCGCGGCGTCGCCGATGCGGCCGAACACGCGACCGAAGATGCCGTGGGCGCGGCTCGCGGCGCGGGCCTCACCGAGCGCCTCGGCCAGCCGCAGCGCCTTCTCGGCCGCGTAGATCGCGAGCATGTTGTCGCCCACCTGGACGTACAGCCAGGCGGCGTCCTCGTAGAGCCGCACGAGCGTGAGCGAGGGGTCGCGGTCCTTGATCAGGTTGATGCCCTGCTGGTGGTGCTCGATGGCGCGCTTGCGGTCGCCCTTGTGCGCGAAGGCCGCCCCGATCTTCCGGTGGAGCTCGGCCACGTGCACGTCGCGGCCGCGACCCGCCTGGTAGGCGAGGCAGCCCTCCCACGCGGCGATCGCCGGCTCGACGCGCCCGAGGCGCAGGGCGATGTCGCCGCTCTTCTCCGCGATCCGCTGCGCGGTCTCCTCGTCGGCACCGGCGAACTCCGTCGCGGCCGCATAGTGACCGAGCGCCTCGGGGTTGGAGTAGAGCGCCGCCGCGGCGTCCCCGGCGGCCTCCCCGTAGCGCAGGGCGCTGCCCCGCAGCTGCGCCTGCTCGGGCTCGGGGAGATGAGCCTCCGACGCGTAGGCGGCCGCGCGCGCGTAGTGCTCGGCGATCACGGCCGTCCCGCCCTCGCGCTCGCCCCCCGGGCCTTCGAGGATGATCGCGGCGACCTGCGCGTGGCGCCGCGCCCGTGCCGACTTCGGGAGCATCTCGTAGGCGACGTCTCGGATCAGCACGTGCTTGAAGGCGAGCTGGCCCTCCCCGTCGGGGCCCTCGCCCGGCACGAAGATGCCGCGCTCGAACAGGGCCGCGACGGTGCTGCTCAGCCGCTCGCGCGAATCGCCGAGCAGCGGCGCCAGCGCGGCCTCGGAGAACGTGCGCCCGAGCACCGCCGCGTCGGTGACCAGGCGGCGCTCTTCCGGTGCGAGCGAGTCGAGCCGAGCGGCGAGTAGGCCCTGGATCGTGTCGGGCAGCTCAGCGGGGGCGGCGTCGCTGTCCTCGAGGACCCGCTGCACCATCGCCTCGGCGAACAGCGGGTTGCCGCCGGAGCGTTCGGCGAGCTCGGCCGGCCGTGCCGCCCGCGCCCCCGCGTCGGCGAGCAGCGACTCGACCAGGCGCCGCGCGTCGTCGGCGGCGAGCGGTTCGAGGAAGCTCGTCGCGACCGTCCGGCGCACGACGCTCCAATCCGGGCGCCGCTCGAGCAGATCGTCGCGCGCGAGGCACAGCTGCATCACCGGTGCCCGAAGCCACCGCGAGAGGTACTCGATCAGGTCGAGCGAGCCCTCGTCGGCCCAGTGGATGTCCTCCCACGCGAGCACCAGCGGCTGCACCGAGGCGAGCGCCTCGACCGCGGCGCGAACGGCGCCGAAGAAGCCCTCCCGCGCGCTCTGCTGGTCGGAGGCGCCGTCGCCGGCGCCCGACTCGGGCGCGCCGAACAGCCGCGCCAGCGGCACGACCCTGCGCTCGGCCTGCTCGGCTCCCTCGCGCGCTGCCAGCAACGGCAGCAAGCGCTCGCGGAGCTTGGCCCGGGCGCTCGACGGATCGTCCCCGTCGGCGATCCCGCAGACCTGGCGCAGCATCTCGATCAGCGACCGGTAGACGCCACCCTGCCCGAACGCGATGCAGCGGCCGTGCAGGAACAGCGGCGGCGACTCGTGCCCGTCCAGCCGCGTCTCGAACTCGAGCAGCAGCCGCGACTTGCCGACCCCGGGCTGCCCGATCACCGTCAGCAGGTAGGGCGCCCCCTCCCTGACCACGCGCTCGAGGGTCGCCTCCAGCCGCACGAGCTCCTCCTCGCGGCCGATCAGCGGCGTCGCGCTGCCGCGGGGCTCCGCGTGCGGGTCGCCGGCGAGCTCGACCGCCTCCCACGCCGGCACCGGCTCGGCCTTGCCCTTGAGCGCGAGCGGCTCGATCGCGCGGTAGGCGATCTCCCCGGCGCTCAGCCGGCGCGTGCGCTCGCCGACCAGCACCCCGCCGACCGGCGCCGCCGCCTGCAACCGCGCCGCGACGTTGACGGCATCCCCGACGACGGTGTAGGCGCCGCCGATCCGTCCGGCCAGCACCTCGCCGGTGTTGATGCCGACGCGCAGGTCGGGCTCCATGCCGAACCGCGCGCCGAGCTCCTCGCGCAGCTCCGCCATCGCCTCTTGCATGCCGAGCGCGGCACGAACGGCGCGCGCCGGGTCGTCCTCGTGCGCGACCGGCGCGCCGAACACCGCCATCACGTTGTCGCCGATGAACTTGTCCACGCGACCGCCGTAGCGCTCGACCTCCTCGGCGAGCCTCGTCAGGCAGCGCTCGACCAGCGTCTTGACGGTCTCGTGGTCCAGGCGCTCGGAGATCGCGGTGTAGCCGGAGATGTCGGCGAACAGGACCGTCACGGTGCGGCGCTGCTCGGTGTCGGTGAGGTCCGTGGCCGGCTGGCCGTCGCCGCCCACGGTCGCGGCGGCGGGCACGGTCGCAGCGGCCAGGCGCCGCGGCAACCCCGGGTGCACGCCCTTCGGCGCTTCCCAGCGCGGCGCCACACGCTCCGCAGAACTTCGCGCCGGGGGGCGCCTCGGCGCCGCACGTCGGGCAGGTGCGGCTGAGGGGCTTGCCGCACGCCATGCAGAACGAGGCGCCGGACGGGTTCTCGGTGCCGCACTCGCCGCAGGTGATCTGGTCCCCCATGCGAGGGATTGTGCCGCGAACCGCGGCTAACCGGCCAGGCCGGCCGCGGCAAGCGCCTCGGCGCGGTTGTTGTAGTAGTCGAGCCGGGTGATCAGCCCGTCGCGCAACTGGTACACGAGGCCGTCCTCGCGTTCGACGCTGACGCTGCTCCCCCGCCCGGTCGCCTTCATCCGCACGAGCACGACGACGCGGTGCTCGCCGGCGTCGACGATGTCGTGGTCGTGGACCTCCGCGTCCGCGTGCATCAGATCCCAGGCCGGCTCGCCAGTGCTGCGCCACGTCCGCAGCGCGTCGCGCACGATCTGGACGTCCCGCGCCCATCGCCTCACACCCCGCCGCGGGAGCGCGCAAGATCGGACGCCGCCTCCCGCGCGCGCTCCACGTCCTGGCTCGCCGTCACGAGGGCGATCGCGCGATCCTCCCAGCGAACGGTGAAAGCCCAGCGTTCCTGCACCCGCGCATCCGTTCCCGCGGGACGGCCCTCCAGCTCAGCGATCACGAAGACGACCCCTGCGCCCAGGTCGAGCCCCTCCCAGGACGTGAACTCCTGGCGCTCGTAGGCGCCGACCCAGTCTTCCAGGTAGGCGCGGACGGCCTTGCGGCCCTCGAAGCGCCCGACGCCGGCCTCGGAGACATCGAACGCCGCGTTCTCGGCGAACACCGCCACGGCAGCGTCGAAGTCCCCCTCGTTGACGTCCTGCATCGAGCGCCGGGTCAGCTCGACCAGGTCCTCCTCCCCCCGCATGCATCTGAGTATCGCGCTTGCCCGTGACGCCGGCCGCGCGATACTGCCCGCAGATGTCTTCCAACCTCGAGTTCCTGTAGCGATGCCCGAGGAGAACCTCGCGATCGTCCTGGCCGCGTTCGACGCGTATCAGCGCGGCGATGAGGAGGCGATGCTCGCCGCGGCCGCGCCCGAGATCGTCGTGACGCAGTTCCCCGATCAGCTCGACGTGCGCGACTTCCACGGGCGGGACGGCCTGCTCCAGATGATGGCGGGCTGGCTCGGCACATGGGAGGAGTGGACGATCGAGATGAGGTCGTTCGCCAGCGAGGGCGACCTCGTGTTCGTCAACGCGCTCCAGCGCGGGCGCGGCAAGGGCAGCGGCGTGCCGATCGAGAGCGAGGTCACCTTCCTGTTCACCTTCCGTAACGAGGAGATCGTCCGCTGGCAGATCTTCCACACCGAGCAGGAAGCCCGCGACGCAGCGGGGAGGCCGGCGTGAGCGCGATCGACCGTTCGGCGCCTGTCTTCACCTCAGCGGAGCTGGCCGACCTCGCGAGCTTCGGCGAGGAGCGCCCGGTCGCCAAGGGTGACGTCCTCTTCCGCGCCGGCGACGCCTCGTTCGACCTCCACGTCGTGCTCGAGGGCGAGGTCGAGGTGGTGCGGATCGGAAGCGGCCAGGAGGAGGCGGTCGTCGCCACCTTCGGGCCGGCTGAATTCGTCGGTGAGATGACGCTGCTCACCGGCCAGGTGCGTTACATGACGGGTCGCGTGACGAAAGCCGGGCGCGTGCTCGTGATCGAGCAGCAGGCGCTGCGCGAGCTGATGGCCCGCCGGCCCGCCCTCTCGGACAAGATCTTCACGGCGATGATCGCCCGCCGCGAACGGCTGCGGCGAAACGAGGCGGCGAGCGCGATCAGCATCGTGGGCTCGCGCTTCTCGCCGGAGGCGATGCGCCTGCGCGAGTTCGCCGACCACGCCGGCCTGGCCTACACCTGGATCGACCTGGAGGAGACCGAACTCGGCCCCTCGCTCGAGGCGATCAACCTCGCGCCCGAGGACACGCCGGCGGTCGTGATGCCGACGGAGATCCTCCGCCGCACGACACCGGCGGTGCTGGCCGAGCATCTCGGCCTCACCTACAAAGGCGTGCCCGGCTACGTCTTCGACCTGGTCGTCGTCGGCATGGGTCCCGCCGGCCTCGCGGCCGCGGTCTACGGCGCCTCGGAGGGGTTGCGGACGGTGTCCCTGGACTCGGTCACCGTGGGCGGCCAGGCGGGCGCGAGCTCGCGGATCGAGAACTACATGGGCTTCCCGAAAGGGATCTCGGGCACCGAGCTGACCTCGCGCGCCGCGACGCAGGCCATGCGTCTGGGCGCGACGCTGAACGCGCCGTGCGAGGTCGTCGAGCTGCGCGCCGAACAGGGCTTCCACGTGCTGCGGCTGCGCGACGGCAGCGAGATCCCGGCGCGCGCGGTGATCGTCGCAACCGGCGCGCGGTACCGGCGGCTGCCGATCGAGGACCTCAGCCGCTTCGAGGACGCGGGCGTCTACTACGCCGCGACCGAGCGCGAGGTCGCCGTGTGCGCCGGCGGGCCGGCGATCGTGGTCGGCGGCGGCAACTCCGCCGGACAGGCGGCGATCTACCTCAGCCAGCGCGGCTGCCCGGTCACGATCGCGATCCGCGGCAAGGACCTCGCGCACAGCATGTCGCGGTATCTGATCGAGCGCATCGAAGCCGCGCCGGGCATCGAGCTGCGAACCGGCACCGAAGTCTGTGCGGTGGGCGGGAACGCCCACCTCGAACGCGCGACGCTGATCGACACATCGAGCGGCGCCAAGGAGGAGATGGACGTGGCGGGGCTGTTCAGCTTCATCGGCGCGGAGCCGGCCGTCGAGTGGCTCGGCGAGAAGGTCGAGCGCGACCGCTACGGCTTCGTCCTCACCGACCGCGACATCGAGCTCGGTCCCGTCGCCCACCCGATCGTGCCGCTGCCGTTCGAGACCTCGCTCCCGGGCGTGTTCGCCGCCGGCGACGTGCGCAGCGGCTCGGTCAAGCGCGTCGCAGCCGCCGTCGGCGAGGGCTCGAGCGCCGTGCGGTCGGTGTTCGGCCGGATCGACGCGGCAGCCGGCTGAGGCTCAGCGCTGCAGGCGCCGTTTGAGGCCGCGCTCGATCCGTTTGCCGAGGCTCGGACCCTGCCGGGTCTCCGGAGACGCGGCGAACGTCTGCGGCGGCAGCGGCGCGTCCTCCGTCGGCGGCTCGGAGACCCGCAGGTATTCGACCATCACCTGGCCGCGCGGGTGTTTCCAGTCGCCGATGTAGTTCATCTGCCACGGCATGCCGCGGGCCACGTAGCTGAGGTCGGGGTAGTAGTAGAAGAAGACGTTGCGCTCGCTCCAGCAGGCGCCGTTGTCGCGCGGCTCATCGAGCGGGTGCTCGGGCGGCGCCACGAAGAAGGTGGACAGGAAGCGCCCGCCGGGCTGCATCTCTTTCGCCACGCGGTACAGGCACAGCCTGATCTGGTTGAACGAGATGTGGCTGAACAGGGACTGCGCGATCGCGAAGTCGAACGGGACGCCGAAGTCGCAGTCGAAGCGCTCGGTGGCCCGCAGGTGATCGCGCGGCAGCTTCGCCTGCAGCTCGGGCGTCAGCTCGCGTTCGTACCCCGCGTCGAGCAGCGTCTCGTTGATGTCGACGCCGTAGTAGTTGCCCGGCTCGAGGTACTCGACGAAGTGGACGACCGCCGCGCAGCGCGCCGCAGCCCACGTCGAGCAGCCGGTGGCCGGGTTGAAGGCCCTGCTCGACCATGTACTCCAGCTGCCGGGGCCCGTGCGTCTCCCATTCGCCGCCCACCCGCTGGCGGTGGCGGCCGCTGTCGATCGCCTCCTGCGGAAGCGGCTTGGCGTAGTCGACGTCGGCGCTGCGCCGCTCTGTCTCCTCTGACATCGGCGGCGAGGATACAGCGCGGCGCTTCGGGCGGCGCGCCTCGCCCGTGTCCGCGCGCGCGAGAAAGCTCCGGGACAGGGCCTCGAATCGCGGGCAACCCGCACAGCGATCGGCTCTGTAGAGCGGATTTGGCTCCGAGGCGCGCGATCCGGCCATCAGCCCAGACCGCTCGTAGGCGGCCGCGGTCATGCATCGGCTCGCACCGGGATACTCGGTAGGCGATGTCGCAGGAGAACGCAGAGGTGCTTCGGTCCTTTTACCGGCTCATGAACGAAACGGGGCGGATGCCGACCGAGCTCTTCGACCCAGAGGTAGAGATCCATATGTTCGAGGGGTCTCCGATCTCGGGTCCCTACCGTGGCCACGACGGGCTCCGAGATTGGCAACGGGACACGTTCGATGTGATTGACGAGGGGCGTATCGAGCTCGACGATCTGATCGTCGGCGAGAACCCTGATGTGATCGTGGCCATGCAGAGGTTTGTCGGACGGATGGCGCACACCGATCTTGTCGCGGACTTCCCTCTCACCGTCATCGTCCGGTTCCGTGATGGGCTGATCGTTCATTTCCGGGGCTATCGAGAGCCCGGCGAAGCCCTCCAAGCCGTGGGGCTGGCGGGGTAGGGCCTCACTCATCGCCCTGCTCCTGCCAATGGCGGGCGAGGTCGAGGGCGCCAGCCGTACGACGATGTTGAGCCCGAGCTTCGAGCGCGCCATCGGACTCGTGCCGCTCCGCGTGTTGGCGACCGGCGCCGGCACCGATCGGAGGCTCGACTGACACTCATCGTGTCACTCACCCCCCTCGGAACGGCGAGACGCCCCACGAAACGCTCCACGAAGACGGGGCGTCAGGTAGCTCCGGGACAGGGACTCGAACCCCAAATTCGACATCCAGAGTGTCGCGTGTTGCCAATTACACCATCCCGGAAGGCGCTCCCAAGGATAGTCGAGGCGCCCGTCGCGCCGGCGCTGTCGGCGCCTATAGCGAGGCGGACTGCGCGTTCGGCGCGAAGAAGGCGGTGATCGCCTCCTCGAGGCCGGGGTCGAGGACCAGCAGCACCTCGTCGCCCACCTCGATCGTCGTGTCGGGCTTGGGCACGAAGCCGGTGCCGCCGCGCAGTACCGAGATGATCAGGCTGCCCTCGGGCAGCGCGATGTCGCTGATCCGCTGGCCGATCGTCGGCGCGTCGTCGGCGACCTCGAGCTCGATGATCTCCAGGCGCTCCTCTTCGAGGGCGAGGAGGTGCACGAGGCCGTAGCGCGGCACCTCGTGCTCGATCAGGCGCAGGATCAGGTCGGTGGCCGAGACGGCGGGCATGATGCCGAGCAGCCGGAAGTGGTCGTGGTTGCGCGGGTTGTTGACACGGGCGATCACGCGGTCGCACAGGTACTTCTCCTTGGCGACCTGGCAGACCAGGATGTTGTCCTCGTCGTCGCCCGTCACGGCGATCACGAGGTCGGCCCTCTGGATGCCCGCGCGCTCGAGCACCCACAGCTCGGTCGCGTCCCCGTACTGGACGGCGTGCTCGAACTCGTCCTCGTTGGCGAGGTAGCTGGGGCGCGAGGACTCGATCAGCGTGACCTCGTGTTCCTTGTCGATCAGCTCGCGGGCCAGGTTGCGCCCGACCTTGCCGGCGCCGGCGATGATCGCGTACACGCTAGGCCTCTTCCCCGTTGAGCGATGCTTCGAACATCTGGATCGCCTGCTTGGTCGGCGAGATCGTCCGCATCCCCTGCTCGCCGTACCAGTCGGCTCGCGCCGGGTCCATCACGCGCACGATCGTCTTCTCGACGCCGAAGCGCTTCTGCGCGATCTGCGCGATCACGAGGTTCGTGTTGTCGCCCGAGGTGGCCGCAATGAACGCGTCGGCGCGCTCGATCCCGGCTTCGATCAGCGCGTCGGTCTCGAGCGCCGTGCCGACGGTGAACTGGCCGCCCGAGTCCTCCCAGCTCTGGGTCTGGCCCGCGTCGAGGCGCTCGTGTGAGAGCGGGTCCTGGTCGAGCACGGAGACTTCGTGGCCGCCTGCGAGTGCGGACTTGGCGATCGCCGACCCGACGCGGCCGGCGCCCACGATCAGTACGAACATCTGCGCGCGACGATCTCCATGCTCGGGAGATTAGACGATGGGCGCACCGCTCCGATGAGCCCGGCGGGCGACCTCGACCGCCGAGTCCTTGGCCGCCGGCGCGGTCACGATCACGCGGCAATCGGCCTTGCGGACGACGTACTTGGTGATGTCCCCGACGTAGCCCTCGAGCCCGCCGCGCCCGCCGAGCCGCGATCCGCCGCGGATCGTCGAGGGTTCCTCGGCGCCGAGGACGATCGCCTCGACGCCGCGACGGCGCGCCTCCTCGACGATCGCGAAGCCGGCCCGGCGCGTTCGCACCGTCGCCGTCGCCACCTCAACGCCCGTGTACTCCTCCCCCACCGCCTTGGCGCGCGCGAGCACCTGGCGGGCGTGTTTGATCTGCGCGTCGGGAAGGCTCGCGTCCAGCGGCAGCGACATCGGGATCACGAAGATCCAGATCGCCTCGATCGTCGCCCGGTCGATCGCCGCCTCGTCGGTCTGTTCGCTGGCGACGAGCAGAGCCGCCGTCTGCACGATGTCGTCGTCGAGGTCGGTGCCGAAGAGCGGCACGAGCACGGAGCCGTAGTCCTGCTCGCGCGCGGGCTCCGCGCGCAGCACCTGCGGCGAGACGGTCACGCGCTTGAGCAGCGGCGCTTCGTCGGCGCGACGGTAGATCACGTACAGCGCGATCCCGAACGCCATCCAGCCCAGGCCGACCCAGCGCGCGGATTCGTGGACGACCATCACCGCGATCCACCCGGCCGCCGAGACGACCGCGCCGAAAAGGGCGGGCAGCGGCAGCTGCCCGCCGCGGAACGGGATCGATCCGGGGATGCGATAGGGGCGATCTCGTTCCGGCTCGGTGTAGCGGAGCTTGATGATCGAGAGGTGGGCGATCGTGAACGCGAGCGTCGCACCGAAGGCGTAGATGCCGATCAGGAAGCTCAGATCCTCCGACGCCACGAGCCCCGCCGCGATCGCCCCGGCGCAGATGATCAGCACGTACGGCGTCGAGCGCACCGGATGCAGCCGGCCCAGCGCGCTCGGGATCTGGCGGTTGGTGGAGAGCGAGTAGGCGAGCCGCGAGAGGCCGAGCATCGCCGAGTTGGCAGCGGCGAGCAGCGTCACCGTGGCCATCCCGGCGACGAGATATCGGAGCGTCTGCTCGAGCCAATGCGGGTGCACAGCCGAGACGACGCCGATCATCGGCACGTCGAGGTACTGCCCGCCGAGCGCGGTGTGCCCGCCGTGGACGGGCAGCGCGGTGATCGCGACGAGCCCGATCCCCACGTAGAGGAACGCGACCGTTCCGGTCGTGCTCCAGACCAGCCGCTTCAGCCCCACGCGGCTGATCCGCACCTCGCCCGAGAGCCCCGACGCCGACTCCAGGCTCGTGAACGCCACCACGGTCACGGTGAGCGCGAAGATCAGGTTCGACCACGTCGGCGCCGTGCCCAGGTGGATCGGGTCGAGCCACACCTTCGGGTCGAAGAAGAGGATCAGCCCGAGCACCACGATGAACGCCTGCAGCGCGATGTCGCCGGCGAGCAGGATGCCGACGCGACGGGCCCGGCGGTGACCGAAGCCGCGGATGTTGCTGAGCACGACCAGCGCGATGAACGCGAACGCGAGCCCCAGCGCCTCTCCGGTGTCGCCGAGGTGTCCCCAGAAGACCTGCAGGTACTGCGTGGCCGTGAACGCCGTGACCGCGACCAGGATCACGTAGTCGAGGAGGATCGCCCAGCCGGCGACGAAGCTCACGAGCTCGTTGAAGGCGTAGCGCGCGAACACCGTCGCGCCGCCCCGGTCCTGGTGCAGCGAGGCGCCCTCGACGTAGGTCATCGCGGTGAGCGTGAACATCACCGCGGCAATCAGGAACACCAGCGGCGTCAGCCCGAGCGCGTGGCCTGCGATCACGCCCAGCGAGAAGTAGATCGCGCTCGCCAGCGACGAGTAGACGATCGTGAAGAGCACGGGCGAGCCGATGGACCGCCGGACGATCACGCGCGAGCGCGCGCTCAGCTCCGCCGTGCGGTGCGGGTGCTCGGCGCCGGGCTGGCCCTCGCCGAGCGGCGGGGCCGGCGGGGGCTCCGGCGCGCTCGGGGGAGCGCCGTCGGAGCTCATGCGCCGCGGCCTCGCCTGACCTCGACCCAGATCCGCCCGGCGCCCGCGGCGATGAACAGGATCCCGATCAGGAGCCGGCCGGAGAGCGCGCCGGCGTGCTCGGCGAGCGACTGCACGAGGACCGCGACGCCGATCACCAGCATCGCGGCCGACAGCACGAACGTCCCGCCACGGTGCAGTCCTCGCCCGTTCATCTCACTCTGAGCTTAGGGCCGCGCACGGGATCGGGACCCGCCCGCCCCGGCGGGAACTCCATCCTCCCACCGGCCGGCCGCTCAGGTGATCAGCGGGATGATGAGGATCGCGACGATGTTCGCGACCTTGATCATCGGGTTGATGGCAGGCCCCGCGGTGTCCTTGAACGGGTCGCCGACCGTGTCCCCGGTCACCGAGGCGGCATGGGCATCGGAGCCCTTGCCGCCGAAGGCGCCATCCTCGATGAGCTTCTTCGCGTTGTCCCACGCGCCACCGCCCGCGGTCATCATCACGGCGAAGAAGAAGCCGACGACGATCACCCCGATGAGCAGCCCGCCGAGCGCCTGTTCGTCGATCAGGCCGACGATCAGCGTCAGGCCGATCGGAAGCAGCGAGGGCAGGATCATCTCGCGCTGAGCGGTCCGCGTGACGATGTCGACGCAGCGCGCGTAGTCGGGCTCTTCGGTTTCGTCCATGATCCCGGGGTGCTCGCGGAACTGGCGGCGCACCTCCTCGACCACGGCGCCGCCGGCGCGGCCGACGGCCTCGATCGACAGCGAGGCGAACAGGCACACCATCAGGCCGCCCAGGATCAGCCCGATCAGCACCGGAGGTTCGTTGATGCCGAACGAGATCGCGTGCCCGAGGCCGGATTCGAGTTCTTTCTGGAAGCCGGCGAACAGCACCACGGCGGCGAGCACCGCCGAGCCGATCGCGTAACCCTTGGTGACCGCCTTGGTGGTGTTGCCCACGGCGTCGAGACGGTCGGTGACCTTGCGCACGTCCTCGGGCAGGTCGGCCATCTCGGCGATCCCGCCGGCGTTGTCGGTGATCGGCCCGAAGGCGTCGAGCGCGACGATCAGGCCCGTGAGCGAGAGCAGGCCCATGACAGCGACGCCGATGCCGTAGATGCCGGTGACGCCGCCACCGGCCAGCTTCCAGGCACCGAGCACGCCGAGCACGATCACGAGCGCCGGCAGAGCCGTCGCCTGCAGGCCTGAGGAGAAGCCCTGGATGATGTTGGTGGCGTGACCCGTGATCGACGCTCGGGCGGTCTTCTTCACCGGGCTGAAACGGGTCGAGGTGTAGTATTCCGTCAGTCCGAACAGCAGCGCCGTGACGGCGATGCCGATCAGGGAGCAGAGGTAGAACTTGCCCCACGACGGCGTGTTGACGGTGCTCCCGACGTGGCTGAAGGTGAGGCCGCGCATCAGCCAGTAGGTGATCGGCGCGAAGGCCGCCGCCGCGATCACGCCCGAGACCAGCAGCCCCTGCAGCAGAGCGCGCTCGACGTTTTCGGTTTTGGTGCGAACGGCGAAGGTGCCGATGATCGAGGCGATGATCGCGGCGCCGCCCATCACGAGCGGGTAGAGCGCGACTTTGGTCGCCTCGTGGAAGGTCAGGACACCGAGCAGGATCACCGCGACCGCGGTGACGGCGTAGGTCTCGAAGAGGTCGGCGGCCATGCCGGCGCAGTCGCCGACGTTGTCCCCGACGTTGTCGGCGATCGTCGCCGGGTTGCGGGGGTCGTCCTCGGGGATCCCCGCCTCGACCTTCCCGACCAGGTCGGCGCCGACGTCTGCCGCCTTGGTGAAGATGCCGCCGCCCAGTCGCGCGAAGACCGAGATCAGCGAGCCACCGAAGCCGAGCCCGACGAGCGCGTCGACGGCCGTCTTCGGGCTGTCGTTGAAGACCGCGGTCAGCAGTCCGTAGTAGCCGGCGACGCCGAAGAGGGCGAGCCCCACGACCAGCATCCCGGTGATCGCGCCACCGCGGAAGGCGACGTTGAGCGCGGGCTGGACGCCGCCACGCGCAGCCTCCGCCACGCGCGCGTTCGAGCGCACCGAGACGTTCATGCCGATGTAGCCCGTCGAGCCGGAGAGGACGCCTCCGATCAAGAAGCCGCAGGCGACGGCGATGTTCTGGATGAAGATCAGCGCGATGAAGAGCACGACCCCGACGGCCGCGATCGTCGCGTACTGGCGGTTGAGGTACGCCTGCGCGCCTTCCTGGACCGCCCGAGAGATGGCCTGCATCCGCTCGTTGCCCGGCGAGAGCGCCAGTAGAGAGCGCGTGGTCACGAGGCCGTAGGCCACTGCGCACGCGGCGCAGACGAGGGCGACGACGACCCCATGGTCAGTCAGAAAGCTGCTCAACAGAAATCCTCCGCGGTCTTGTTAGGAGTGCCGCGCGAGGACCGTCGCGCGCACGTATGTAGGCCGGTTCACTCGGGGGCGAGCGTGCACCCGGCGCAAACGCGGGCGCAGTCTATCGTGCGGGGCGGCCGTTTGCCTGCTCGCAGGCCGTTCGCAAGCCCGATTGCCGGAACCGGATCGGCGCTTCTAGCTGCCCGGCACCCACAGCCGGCCGCTCGACTCCGCCGGTCCCGGCGTGTGCTCGCCGGGGCCCTGAGCGGGAGCAGGACCGGGGCCGCCGGGCCCACCCTCGCCGCCGTCTCCGGGCCCGCCCGCATCGCCGTCGTCGGGCCCGCCCGAGTCCCCGTCGTCGGGCCCGCCCGAGCCCTCCCCGCCCTCGCCGCGGACCTCCGCGGCATAGGCCATCTGCAGCCGCGAGAGCGCGTCGCGGAGAGGGCGCAGCTGCTCGGCCGGGATGCGGCGATCGAGGATCGCCAGCAGCGCCATCGAGCCGTCGATCGCGTCGCGGACCTGCTCGAGATCGCGCTCGGGTGTCTCGCCGGGCGCAGGCTCGGCCCCCGGCGGCGGTCCGATCCGGCGCGCGCCGAGGTTCAGCAGTGAGACGGTCGCCTGGGCGATCATGTCGGTCGTCGTCAGCCGCGCGAGTTCGGCCTCGTAGGCCGCGCGCAGCTCCTCTTCGCTCGGCATGCCCTGCGGGCCGGGGCGGGCGGGATCCTCAGGACCGCTCACACCGGCACCTCCGCGGCGTAGGTCCTGGCGGTCTCGGCGACGGAGGCCGCGAAGACCTCCTCACGGCTCGCGCCGGCTGCGATCATCGCGCGCTGGCGCTGGGAGCCGTTGCGCTCCGGGAAGGCGGGCTCGGCCCCTCCGATCTCCGCGCGCACGGGCTCGGTCCACTCGAGCAGGCGGTCGATCGCCGCGCGCGCCGGGTACTCGCGCGCGGCCGGCAGGTCGATCATGCGCCCGTCGAGGCCATGGCGAATCGCCCGCCACATGTTCTCCTCGACCAGCCGCGGCGCGGGGTGCTCGAACGGCACTCCCTCGTCGACGTCGCGCATCGCCTGCGCGATGCACGCGACCATCAGCGACGCGAGCGCCTCGGACTCCTGCGCGGTCGCCTGCGCGTCGCAGATGCGGACCTCGACGGTGCCGAAGGCGAAGTGCGGGCGCACGGACCACCAGACCTGCGTGAACTCGACGATCGAGCGCGTCTCGATCAGGAACTCGATGTAGGCGCGGTAGGCGTCCCAGCCACCGAAGGGATCGGGGATGCCGCACCGCGGGAAGCTCTTGGTGAAGCTCTGCGTGCGCGCGGAGTGAAGGCCGCTGTCCTGCCCGTCGAGGTAGGGCGAGTTCGACGAGATCGCGAGCAGCAGGGGCAGCACGGGGCGCAACCGGTCGCACACCTTCACCGCGCGGTCGATGCCGTTGACGCCGACGTGGACGTGCAGGCTGAAGGTGTTGTTGCGCCACGCGACGTACTTCAGGCCCTCCTCGACGCGGTGGTAGTGCTCGGTGTCGATGATCGGCTGGCGGCGGTAGTCCGCCCACGGGTGGGTGCCCGTCGAGCCGAGCATCGCGTCGTGGCGGGCGATGAGCGCGAACATCCGCGCGCGGCGCTCGCGCTGGTGGGCGATCGCTTCCTGCAGGTTCGCGCCGGGACCGGAGATGATCTCGATCTCCGAGGAGATCAGCTCTCCTGCCACTGCCTCGCGCAGACCCGGCTCGGCATCAGCCGCAGCGCGCAGCTCCTCGTAGCGCGGCATGAGTTCGAGCGTCTCCGGGTCGAGGATCGAGAACTCCTCCTCGAGGCCGACCGTGAAGTCCTCGGCGGCTGCGAAGCGCGCCTCCGCCCTGTCCAGATCGTCGCTGTTCATCGTTCCGAGTCTTGTCGAAAGAAACCAGCCCGCGCGCCACACCGGCGGCCGCGCCTAGGTCAGATAGAAGTACAGCGCGTAGAGGAGATCGACGGCGGGGCTGGAGGTGTGCACGGTGACCTCCGGCGGCACGTCGAGCAGCGACTCCGAGTAGTTGAAGATGATCTTGACGCCCGCCTCGACGAGCTCGTCGGCGAGGCCCTGGGCGGCCTGGTTGGGGACCGCGAGCACGCCGACGACGATGTCCTCGTCCTCGACGACCTGGCGCAGCTCGTCGATGCCCCGGATCTTCTGCGGGCCGACCTCTGTGCCCACCTTCGCCGGGTCGTTGTCGAAGATCGCCACCACCCGGAAGCCGTGGTCGGCGAAGATTTCCGAGCCCGCGATCGCACGCCCGAGGTGGCCGGCGCCGATCAGCGCGATGTTGTGCTGACCGGCGGTTCGCAGGATCTTGCGGATCTGCGAGACGAGCGCCTCGACGTTGTAGCCGACGCCGCGCTTGCCGAACTTGCCGAAGCCCGAGAGGTCGCGGCGGATCTGGGTCGAGTTGACGTGGGTGTAGTCGGAGAGCTCCTGTGAGGAGATCGTCTCCTTCCCCATCTTCTTCGCCTGCGTGAGCACCTGCAGGTAGCGCGAGAGGCGCGCCGCCACCCCGAGCGAGAGCCGCTCGGTCGATGCCCCCGCGCCGTCGCGCGGCGAGGAGACGGCCCCCGCCGTCGGTTCGCCATAGCTCATCGCCGTGACTCTAGACGCTCGCGCACGACCGCCTCCTCGACGAAGTATTCACAGAGCTCCTCGCCGTCCAGGAGAACCACGGGAATCCGCTCGAGGTACGCACGGTGGAGCCATCGTCGGCGGTGATGTCGACCTCCGCGAGATCGAAGTCGAACTCGGCCTGCATCGCGCGCAGCGTCGCCAGGGCCTCCTCGCAGAGGTGGCACCCGGGAGCTGAGTAGACCGTGATGAGGGGCGTTTCGGCCATCGTGGCGCCGTTCCGATTATCCGATGTTTCACGCCGCGCTGCGCGGGCGTCGGAAGTATCGCTCGCCGCGATGTGGAGGAGGATCGCGGCGGCGCTGGGCATGTTGCTGGTCGGTGCTGTGCGGCGCCGCAGCGGCGTCGGCAGCGCCGACGGTCTCAGTTCAAGGCTGCTGCGGTGCCGATCCGCGGCTTCCCGAACACCGGCAACCTGTTCGGCGCCGGCGAGGCCGTCGAAGTCGAGTACGACATCGCGGGCAGCGACTACGGCGGGTTCCCGCCGCCGCTGATCGACTTCGACCTGCACCTCCCGGCAGGCGTGAAGCTGGACGCGGGCGGCTTCCCGACTTGCCCGCTCCCGACGCTCGAACCTCCCGGCATGGGGCCGAAGCTCTGCGCAGGAGCGAAGGCCGGCCCGACGGGCACGGTCGATGGCTACGTCGCGTTCGGCGCGCGAAGTCGTTCGCTGAGACTGCGACGATCGAACCTTTCTACGGGTCTGGCGATCGGCTCGAGTTCTTCGTATTCGGCCATGAACCCGTGCCGCTCGAAGTCCTTTCGGTAGCCCGGGTCGCCCCCGACGACGGCGAGTTCGGTCAGGTGCTCGAAGCGGCCATGCCGCTCGTCGAAACGGTTCCTGGTGCCCAGGACGCCTCGTTCAAGCTCCTGAGGTTCCGGTTCGGCTCGGCGTTCGAGAACGACGGCGAACCGACCTACTACCTGCGCGCGCCGAGCGCATGCCCGCGGGGCTACCTGCCGTACAAGGCCGAATTGACCTTCGCCGGCCTCGGCGGGCTCAGCGAACAGACCGTCACGAGCGAGTACCGCGCGCCCTGTCCGCGCCGCGGCGAAGGCGAAGCAGAAGCTGAACCAGCTCCGCTCCCCGGCACGGGAGGCGTGGTAACGGCCCCGTCGAACAAGACCTGCGTGAGCAAGCGGGACTTCCGCATCCACATCGTCCACATCCCCCACCTCGTCTACCGGCTGGTGACGGTCGAAGTGAACGGCAAGCCGGTGAAGGTGCTGCGGGGCAGGCGCCAGAGCGCGCAGATCGACCTGCGCGGCCTCCCGAAGGGCCGCTACGTCGCGCGTATCGGCGTCGTCACGACGAGCGGGCGCCTGATCACGGGAACGCGCACCTACCGCACGTGCGCCAAGCGCCCGATCCATCCGAAACGCCCGCCACGGCTCTAGCGCGCGGCTTCGCCGGTCGCGTACGCGTCGAGGCCCAGGTACTGCGGATAGGGCAGCACCCGCCCGTAGCGCGCGGCGCTCGCGATCATCGCTGCGTTGTCGGTGCACAGACGCGGCTCGGGGACGTGCACCTCGGACTCCGAGCTCCCCCAGGCGCCGGCGCAGCTCGCGGTTGGCCGCTACGCCGCCGCCCACGGCCAGCCGGTCCATCCCCGTACGCACCAGGGCGCGCTCGGAGCGGAGGACGAGGCTCTCGACGATCGCGGCCTCGTAGGAGGCGGCGAGATCGGCGGCGCGCTCGGCCGTGCGCTCGGGCCCGAGCTCGCGGGTCGTGTAGAGCAGCGCCGTCTTCAGCCCGGCGAACGAGAAGTCGAGCCCCTGGGAGAAGGGCTTGCGCGCGCCGCCACGGGCGGCCTCACCCGGCGAGCCCGGGAAGGAGAACGCGTCCCGGTCGCCGCCTTCGGCCAGCTTCGACAGCGCCGGGCCCCCCGGGAAACCCGAGCCCGAGCATCCGCGCCCCCTTGTCGAACGCCTCGCCCGCAGCGTCGTCGAGCGTCCGCCCCAGCACCTCGAAGCCGTCGTGCTCGCTCACGCGTGCCAGCAGCGTGTGCCCGCCGCTCGCGATCAGGCACACGAAAGGGGGCTCGAACGGCGACGACCCGTTGGCCAGGAAGTTCGCCGCGACGTGCCCCTGGATGTGGTCGACCGGCGCGAACGGCAGCTCCCTGGCCGCGGCGAGCGACTTGCCGGTCGTGAGCCCGACCAGCAGCGCGCCCAACGAGCCCCGGTCCCTGGGTGGCAGCCACGAGGTCGACGTCGTCGATCGTCGCTCCTGCCTCCGCAAGCGCCTCGGCGACGATCGCGTTGACGAGCTCGAGGTGGTGGCGCGAGGCGATCTCCGGCACCACGCCGCCGAAGCGCTCGTGATCGGTCTGGGAGGAGATCACGTTCGAGCGCGCGCGCCCGTCGTCGTCCAGCACCGCGGCGCACGTGTCGTCGCAGCTCGTCTCCACCGCGAGGATCGTCAATCGATGCTCACCCGCCCGGGGTTCGGCACGTCGTCGAGCGTCCCCGCGAGCGTGGCGGGCGTGCGCCACATCACGAGCGCGTCCTCGCCGTTGTCCTGGTAGTAGCGACGGCGCATGCCGGCGGCGCGGAAGCCTTCGCGCTCGTAGAGGTGGATCGCGATGCCGTTGGAGCGCCGCACCTCGAGCGTGAAGCGGGCTCCCTCGTCGCCGACCCGGTCGTAGAGCTCGTGCAGAAGCGCCGTCGCAAGTCCCTGGCGCTGGTGGTCGAGGTCGACGGCGATGTTCATGATGTGCCAGACCGTCTCGTAGCGCGAGCAGATCAGATAGCCGACGAGGCGACCGCCGTCGAAGGCCGCGAGGCACACGCCCGACTGCTTGGAGAGCTCGAGCACGAACATCGCAAGCGACCACGGCGTCGGGAACACGCGCCGCTCGACCGCGATCACCTGCGGCAGATCGGGGTAGGCGAGCGGGCGGATCTCGATCGGCGGCGGCTCGGACGGCCTCGGGATGGTCGAGTGCTGGCTCATGGCGCCGCCCGCAGCGTCAGCTCGGCGTCGGGGCGGCGCAGGTAGTCCGGCACCACGAGCTGGTAGTCCGCGGCGGGCTCGGCAGCGAGCCCCAGCTCGCACACCGCGCTCGCCCGCAGCAGGTGCTCGGGAGCTTCGTCGGGCGGGACCTCCAGTCCGGCGGCCTCGAGCTCGGCGCGGTAGCGCACGGCGCCGTCGCCCACGGCGGGCACCGGTCCCGGCGCGAGCTCCGCCACGAGCGCCGGAGCCAGCACGGCCGGCGGCTCGAGCTGAGGGCCCTCCGGAGCAGCGAAGGGCGCCGCGAAGACCTCCTTGCGCCGCGCGTCGATCACCGCGAGGAGCGGACCCTCGACGGGTGCCGTGAGCGCGAGCGCGGCGAGGCTCGGCACGGGCGCGAGCTCGGCCGACAGCGACTGCGCGAGGCCGCGGGCGGTCGCGACGCCGACGCGCAGCCCCGTGAAGGCGCCGGGTCCGACACCGACCGCGATGCGGTCGAGGCGGCGCGCCCCGATACCGGCGTCGCCGAGCAGCTCGGCGACCATCCCGAGCAGCCGCGTCGCGTGCCCCGGGTGCGCGCCTGCAGGCGGATCGTCGCGCAGTTCCTGCGTGGCGCCGTCCGGCAGGCGCAGCGCGACGGCCGTGGCGCTGGTCGCCGTGTCGATCCCGAGCACGATCACCGCGCGGGCTCCAGCTCCTGCACGTCGACGAGCCGGGAGTCGCCGCCGGCGTGCGAGAGGGTGACCACGAGCCGCGGCGCATCGAGCTCGGGCTCGCCCTCCGGCGGCCACTCGACGAACGCGATCCGCCCGGCCCCGACGTAGTCGGCGAGCAGGCCCGGCTCCTCCTCGCCGAGCCCGGCGAGCCGGAAGAGATCGAGATGCGAGACGGTCACGGCGCGGCCGCGGTAGCGATGGCCGATCGAGAACGTCGGGCTGGTGACCGGGTCCTCGACCCCGAGCTCCCGCGCCGCGCCACGCACGAACGTCGTCTTACCGGCGCCGAGGTCCCCGCGGACCAGCACCACGTCGCCTTCGGAGAGGGTCGCGGCGAGTCGCGCGCCGAGCGCTTCGGTCTCGGCGGGACCGCTCGTCCGGAGGCTGCCGGTGGCCATTCCCCGACTGTAGAGCCTGCTCCTCGCCACCGCCGGGGGCAAAAAAGAGACCGGCCCGCGGGAGAATGGTGCGCGGGCCGGTCGTTACTCCTGGAGGGATGGAGACAGGACCTTCATCGGCAGTGGAGGCCGCCGACTTTAGGCCCTGACCCCCTTTTTTCGACAAGCACCGAAAACACCCTTCTTTGCAGGGCTTTTTCTCGGTGCATACGAGTGGACGCGCGTCCTAGAAGAGGCCGAGCTGATCGGCCTCGGCGGCGTCCTCGGCGAGCGGAGCCTCGGCCGCCGCCGCAGCGGGGCGCTCGGGCTCCGGCACGGGCTCCTCGCCGGCGGGCTGATCGGGAGGTCCGCCGGCGAGCAGCTCCGGCAGCCGCGCGAAGTCCTCTCGCAGCGTCTCCAGCATGCGGGGGGTGTAGAGCGCGGCCGCGGGGTGGTAGATCGGGTACAGCCGCACGGCCCGTCGCCCGAGCTCGATGATCTCCGGCCGGCCGTGCAGGCGCGTGATCCCCGTCGGGTCGCCGCGGAGCAGCTTCGTCGAGAAGTTGCCGAGGCTGCAGATCACCGACGGCTCGATCAGCTCGACCTGGCGGAGCAGGTAGGAACGGCAGTTCTCGATCTCGATCGGCTGCGGATCGCGGTTGCCTGGAGGGCGGCAGTTGTGGACGACGCCTCCAGCGGTGACGAAGTTGTGGGTCTCATCCACGTCGATGCAGAAGAAGGTCGTGTCGGCCCTCGGCTCATCAGTGATGTCCTCGATCTCGACGCGGTCGTACATCACCTGTGGAGCGCCGCCCGAAAGGCGCGCCGGATCAAACGGCACACGCTCGGCGACCTCGGGGTTCAGCTTGTAGCGCATGGCATCCGGGGATGAACGGCGCAATCAGCTCGCTCAGCCGCTCGGTGGCGGTCGTGTCGAAGTGCAGTCGGCCCCGGACCACCTTGGCGGGAAGCCCGAGCCTCAGCAACCCACGCATCAGCACGACGTGGTCATGGCTGCCGAAACCCATGGTCGCGATCTCTGCGGTCGGTCTTCTCCCAGGCCTGATGCGGTTGTGCCCGTCGTCCATGAACCAGAACGCGAGCATCCGCGGGTTCAGCTGGTCGGCGAGCCAATCGGGGACGACCTTTCGGTCGGCATAGAACTCAGAGCGGAGGATCCGCAGAGCGCGGTGGGCACGAGTTCGTGTCAGCACGACCTCGTAGCTGCGTCCGTCGCCCACTGCCGCGGCGACCGCCCTCTGCTCCTGTGAGACGTCGAGATCGGCGAGCAGATCGGCCTTGAACCTGGCATAGGCGGCCTGCTTCGCCGAGTGCGAGAAGGTCAGAGCGGACCTGCGAGCCTGGAGGCTGCCGTCGCCGAGCAGCGTCCCGCAGACGACATCGAAGGCGAGACTGCTGATGCCCTGTCCGGTGGCAATTCGGTCGTCCGCGGCGAGATCTTCCACCCGAACCCACCCCCGCTGCGTCAGAACGGGATGATCGCCCGTGAGCTGAATGCCGACGCGCCCGGCTCCGGCTTTCTTATTGGAGGCATAGGTGAGCCGAAACACTCTCCGACCGGCGACCGGAGTGGCGTGCCAGCCGATGACGCGACGACGGACGAGCGAACCCTCGGGCGTCACCGACAGAACCTCGCCGTCGTAACGCGAACGCACAAGACGCCCGATCCGCTCCCAGCTCCCGTCGCCCAACTGGACCTTTGCGTCATACCGGAGACACTTGAGCGTGTTCGCGATGAAGACCTCCTCGCGCGAGAGCCCTATCTCCTCCAGCAGCTGGCTGAGCAGCTTCCCGGCCCGCCCCACGAACGGCAGCCCCTGCTCGTCCTCGCTCGCGCCCGGCGCCTCGCCCACGAACATCAGCTCGGCATCCGCGTTGCCGGCCCCGAACACCACGCTCTTGCGAGTCGAGGCGAGCTCCGGGCAGCGGGTGCAGCTGCGGGCCTGCGCGAGCACCTGCTTGAGCGCCTCGCGGCGCTCCTCGGCGGGCCTCGGCTCCCCGGTCGAGCTCATCGCCGCATGCTAGTTGGCGCCTCCGAGGCGGCGCAATCGCGCCGCGCTGGCGCCGTCTGCGCTCGTCCGAGATGATCTGCGCATGGCGACCACCGATCAGCTGGTCCTGAACGCGCCGTTCGCCGGCGTGGTCGTGTCGCTGCAGGCCCGGCCCGGCGAGCGGGTGTCGGCCGGCTCGCCCCTGGTCGTGCTGGAGGCGATGAAGATGGAGCACGAGGTGCTGGCCGACACCGACGGCGTGGTCGAGGAGCTGGCCGTGACGGTCGGTGAGGCCGTGCAAGAGGGACAGCCGCTGCTGCGGCTCGCGCCCGGCGAGCCCCAGGCGCCCGCCGAGGATGCCGGTGCGCCCCCCACTGAGCGCCCGGCGGAGGAGCGAGCCGATCTGCGCGCGGTGCGCGAGCGCCACGAGGTCGGCCTCGACCCCGCGCGTCCCGACGCCGTGGCGCGCCGGCACGAGCACGGGCGGCGCACGGCGCGCGAGAACCTCGAGGACCTCGTGGACGAGGGCAGCTTCGTCGAGTACGGCCCGCTTCTGTTCGCCGCGCAGGAGCAGCGCCGCAGCCGCGAGGAGCTGATCGCGCGCACCCCCGCCGACGGCCTGGTCGCCGGCGTGGGCGCCGTCGAGGGCCGGCCGTGCGTGGCGATGTCCTACGACTACACGGTCCTCGCGGGCACGCAGGGCATGCGCAACCACGCCAAGAAGGACCGCCTGTTCGAGGTCGCCGAGCGGCGACGGCTGCCGGTCGTGCTGTTCGCCGAGGGCGGCGGCGGGCGCCCGGGCGACGTCGACATGCCGATCGTCGCCGGGCTCGACTGCCGGGCCTTCGCGCTGTTCGCCGAGCTGAGCGGGCTCGTGCCGCTCGTGGGGATCGCCTCGGGCTACTGCTTCGCCGGCAACGCCGCGCTGCTCGGCTGCTGCGACGTCGTGATCGCCACCGAGGACGCGAGCATCGGCATGGGCGGGCCGGCGATGATCGAGGGCGGCGGGCTCGGCGTGTTCCACCCCGCGGAGGTCGGGCCGATCGACGTCCAGCACGCCAACGGCGTGGTCGACCTCCGCGCCGCCGACGACGCGGAGGCCGTGATGCTGGCGAAGCGCTACCTCTCCTACTTCACCGGCCGGCAGCATCGCCGGGCCGCGACCCCCGATCAGACCCTGCTGCGCGAGCTGATCCCTGAGCAGCGCAAGCGCGTCTACGAGGTGCGGCGCGTGATCGACGCGCTCTTCGATGAGGGCTCGGTGCTCGAGCTGCGCGACGGCTTCGGCGCCGGCATGGTGACCGCGCTCGCGCGCGTGGACGGACGCCCCCTCGGCGTGATCGCCAACGACCCGATGCACCTCGGCGGTGCGATCGACGCGGACGGCGCCGACAAGGCCGCGCGCTTCCTGCAGCTGTGTGACGCCTTCGAGCTGCCCGTGCTGTCCCTCTGCGACACGCCCGGCTTCATGGTCGGCCCGGAAGCGGAGCGCACCGCCACCGTCCGCCACTTCTCGCGCATGTTCCTGACGGGGGCGAGCGTCTCGGTCCCGATCGGGACGATCGTGCTGCGCAAGGGCTACGGGCTGGGAGCCCAGGCGATGGCCGCCGGCGGCTTCAAGGCGCCGCTGTTCACCGTCGCCTGGCCGACGGCCGAGTTCGGTGCGATGGGCCTCGAGGGCGCCGTGCGGCTCGGCATGCGACGCGAGCTGGAGGCGATCGAGGACGACGAGGAGCGCGAGCGCGTGTTCGAGGCGACGGTGGCGGCGGCGTACGAGCGCGGCCGCGGCGTGAACATGGCCGCCTACGGCGAGATCGACGACGTGATCGACCCCGCCGGCTCGCGCCGCTGGATCGAGACGTTGTTCGATCCCCCCGCCGGCGACTGGCGCTCGCGCCCGGGCAAGAAGCGACCGAACGTGGATGCGTGGTAGCGGTGCTGAGGCCGGTCGCCGGAGCGCGCAACGAACCCGAGGCGGAGCTGATCGTGCAGCAGCTCGAGCAGGCGGGCATCTCGTCGGTCTCCCAGCTCTCCAGCGGCAACCCCGAGTTCGGTTCCTCGGGCGGGCGGACGATCTACGTGGAGGAGGATGAGGTCGAGAGGGCGCGCGAAGTGCTCGCGGACGCGCAGTCGCAGATCAGCGACGAGGAGCTCGCGAGGCTGAGCGAAGAGGCGGCACGCGAAGCCCCCGAGAGCCCGTAGAGGGAGCTAGCCGTCGCTCGCGAGGATCTCGCGGGCGCGGTCCGCGTCCTCCGGGCGCACGAGCCGCTCCGGCCCGTGCCACCGCGTCCGAAGGGGCCTCGTCGCGCCCGTGATGGCGTTCGATCTGCGGTGCCCTTTCGCTGCAGCCAGCGGCCGAGGCCGATCGACACGACGGCGACGATCACGACGGAGATGACGAGGATCAGGATGACCACGGCTCTGTGACCATGATCACATACGTGCGGGCGGGACGCGCTTGCGTCACGGGAGCCCGTCTGTATCATCGGGTCCAGGCCGTCACCGGCGATTCCCGGGATGGACCTCAGAGAGCATTTCCTGACTGCATGTTCGCGCCGGTATCCGCCTGGAACTGGACCGAGACGATGCCCCTTCAGCAACCGACCCCCGCCCACCGATGAAGGTGGTGCGCACCGTCGCCGAGCTGCGCGAGCAGCTCGCTGCCGGCCCGCCGCCGCGGCCTGCGGATCGGGCTCGTGCCGACGATGGGCGCGCTGCACGACGGGCATCTCTCGCTGATCGAGCGCGCGAGCGCGGACTGCGATCTCGTCGTCGTCTCGCTGTTCGTGAACCCGGCGCAGTTCAACGAGCGCAGCGACCTCGACCGCTACCCCCGCGACGAGGCCCGCGACCGCGAGCTGGCCGCAACGGCGGGCGCCGACCTCCTGTTCGCGCCGTCGCCCGAGGAGGTCTACCCGGAGGGCTTCTCGACATCGGTCGAGGTTCTCGGCGTCACCGAGCGCCTCGAGGGCCGGGCGCGCGGGCCCGCGCATTTCCGGGGCGTGACGACGGTCGTCGACGAAGCTGCTCTGCATGGTGCTCCCGGACGTCGCCTACTTCGGGCAGAAGGACGCCCAGCAGGTCGTCGTGATCCGCCGCCTGGTCGCCGATCTGAACCTGCCCGTGGCGATCGAGGCGCTGCCGACGGTGCGCGAGCCCGACGGCCTCGCGATGTCCAGCCGCAACGCCCTGCTCTCCCCCGCCGAGCGCAGCCGCGCGCTGTCGCTGTCCGCGGGGCTGCGCGAGGCCGAGCGGCTGCTCGCCGAGGGCGAGGCCGAGAGCGCCGTGCTGCTCGCGGCAGTCCACGCGGAGCTGGAGCAGGCCGGCATCGAGCCCGAGTACGTCGCGCTCGTGGACGGCGAGACGCTGGAGCCGCTCGCCCGTGTCGAGGGCACCGCGCTGCTCGCTCTGGCCGCACGCGTCGGCGAGGTGCGCTTGATCGACAACGTCGTGCTGAGCAGGACCCAATCGACCCCGACAGGAAGGGCGAGCCAGACGTGCAGCGCGTGATGCTGAAGTCAAAGATCCACCGGGCGACGGTGACCGACAGCGACCTTCACTACGTGGGCTCGATCACCATCGACCCCGACCTGCTCGAGGCCGCCGACATCCTCGAGCACGAGCAGGTGCACGTCGTCGACGTCGACAACGGCGCCCGCTTCGAGACCTACACGATCCCGGGCCGTCGCGGCTCGGGGGAGATCTGCGTCAACGGCGCCGCGGCCCGCCTGGTGCACCACGGCGACACGATCATCGTCATCTCCTACGCCTCATACGACGAGGCCGACCTCGAGCGCTATGAGCCCAGGGTCGTCCACGTGGAGGCGAAGACCAACCGCATCATCACCATCGACGACGAGGTGGCGACGCTGCTCACGTAGCGCGTCAACCGGCGTCAGAGAGGAACCCCCCATGTCCAGCCATCCAGAAGTCCACACGCACGGCGACCACGTGCCACCGGCGGAACGGCTGCCGATGACGCTGCCGCTGCTGCACGAGAAGAAGCGGCTCGGCGAACCGATCGTGATGGTCACCGCCTACGACTACCCGAGCGCGCGCGCCGCCGAGTCGGCGGGCGTGGACCTCGTCCTCGTCGGCGACTCCGCCGCGACGACGGTGCTCGGCTTCAGCGCGACGACGCCCGTCGAGCTGAACGACATGCTCGTCCTGACGCGCGCCGCACGCCGTGGCCTGCGCACGCCGCTGCTGATCGGCGACCTGCCGTTCGGGTCATACGAGGTCTCCGACGAGCAGGCTGTGACGACGGCGATGAGGATGGTCAAGGAGGCGGGCTGCGACTGCGTGAAGCTCGAGGGCGGCGGCGCGAACTCCGTCAGCCGCGCACGGGCGATCGTCGGCGCCGGCATCCCGGTGATGGGCCACGTCGGGACTGACGCCTCAGACCTCGACCGCGCTCGGCGGCTGGAAGGCGCAGGGTCGTACCGCCCGCGCCGCGGCCAAGATCGGGCACGAGGCGCTCGCCCTCCAGGACGCCGGCTGCTTCGCGATCGTCTTCGAGGCGATCCCAAGCGCCGTCAGCGAGGAGCTGATGCCGCTGATCGACGTGCCCGTGATCGGGATCGGCGCCGGCCCGGCGACCGACGGTCAGGTGCTCGTGTTCCACGACCTGCTCGGTATCCGCGACGGCCTCGGGCCGCGCTTCGTCAAGCGCTACGCGAACCTGCAGCAGGAGATGAACGACGGCGTCGCGGCCTACGCCGAGGACGTCCGCACGCGCCGCTACCCGGGCCCGGAGCACACGTACAAGATCGACGCGGACGAGCTCTCGGAGCTGCGCGCCGAGCTCAGCGAACGACGCTGAACGAGATCGTCAGCACGTTCGAGGCCAGGCCGGCCTTGCTGCGCGCCTGGGCCCGCAGCTTGTAGCTGCCGGGCGCGAGCGGGTGGCCGCCCACGCGGCCCGTGAAGTGGGCGCTGACCGCGCCACCTTTGTCGGCGTTGCTGAAGCTGCCGACGGCCACGAGCCGCGTGCAGCGACGCACGTGGCCCTTGGCGTGACGCGGCCTGCTCGCGTGGCATGCGCCGCCGACGCGGTAGCCCCGCCGGACCCTCAGCACAGTGAGCTTGGTCGTCCCCGCCTGGCTGTCCTTGTAGACGAGCGCCGCGCCGCGCCGCTTGGCGAGGCTCGCACCGTGGCCCTTCTGCGCGTGGAGCGTCGAGGGCCGCAGCGCGAGCCCGCTGAGCACGGGCGCGACGGCGCGGTTGGCGAGGGTGGTGAACGTGCGGTCGGCTCCAGCCACGATGCCGTCGGGGTTGGTCGCCACCGCCCGGTAGTGGTAGAGCGTGCCGGGCTTCAGGCCGGTGACCGTGGCGGCGAAGGGCGAGCCGGCGATCCCCGGGCCGATCGAGGTGGCACCGCTCTGGAGCCCGTATGCGGTGCTGACGCCGATCTGGAAGAAGCCCGAGCCCGGGAGCAGGTCGGGGTTGGTCGCGCTGCCGGCGAGGGTGGCGGTGGTCGCCGTGACGTTGGCGCCTCCCGTCGTGGCGCTGGGCAGCGCCAGCTCGTAGGCGCCGATGTCGCAGGCCGCGCCCTGGGGACGGGCGATGCCGCGCGCGTCGGTCGGCGCGCACGCGGCACCGCCGTCGACGGCGGGGCTCGACTGCGCCGGCGCTTGTGTCAGGAGCGGACCGCCGTTGGCCTGCAGCGCGCCGAGCTGTGGGTTCGCGTTGACTTTGTCACCCGCGGCATGGAAGCCGCATTCGTCGCGGTCCTCGAGTGTTGTTGCCGAGCGAGTCCACGGGGTCCCCGCAGTTCTGGCGCGTCGCGGGTCCCGTGCCGCCGCTGATGATCGTGTCGCGGACCTTCGCTTCGCCCTCGAGGTTGCCGCCGCCTCCGCCGCTGGGCGGGGCCACGGCCGTGTTGGCATCGAGCGTCGAGCTGAGGATCGTGGTCACCCCCGGCCCTCCCGACGTCCACAGACCGCCGCCCTCGCCGTCGCCCGCCGGGCTGCCGGCCCCGCTCGCGACGTTCCCCGTGATCGTGGCGTTTGTGATCGTCAGCGGGATTTCGGTGAGGACGCGCAGCCCGCCGCCTTCTGCGATTCCTCCGCCGCCGCCGGTTCCCCCAGGCGCGACGGCGGAGTTGCCGGCAGCCGTCAGCGCCGAGATCGAGCCGCTGCCGCCTTCGAGTTCCACGTAGAGGCCACCGCCGCGCGAGATGCCTCCACCGGAGCTCCCGCCGCCGGCGGCGCTCGCGAGGTTCCCCGTCGCGGACACCGACGAGAGGGTCACCGCGGTGCCTTCCTCGAGCAGCATCGCCGCGCCACCTCTGACGATCCCGCCGCCCTCGGAGAAGCTGCCCCCTTCGCTGCCGCCGTCGGCGTTCGCCGTGTTCCCCGTGAACGACACCGAACTGAGCGTGGCGCCGGCTTCGCTCCACACCGCACCGCCTTCCGCGATGCCGCCGCCGGATGCGCTGCCGCCGCGCGCGGTCGCGACGTTGCCCGACAGCGTGACGTCGGAGAGGTGCAGCGGCCCGGTTGCAAAGATGGCGCCGCCCTTCGAGATGCCCCCGCCTTCGAGATTGCCGCCGTCGGTGCTGGCGACGTTGTGCGAGACAACGTCGTGTTCGAGCGTCAGGGCCGCTTCCGAGTCGTAGATGCCCCCGCCTCTGACTTCCCCGGCGGGTTCTTCTTCGGCGCCTTCCGTGAGCGTGACTCCAGTGATGGTCACCGAGAGCGCTTTGCCGACGATTTTGAACAGCCGCGAGCCGCCATGGGCAGTGACCACCGTCGAGCTTGCGCCCGCTCCGGCGATCGTCATGCTCTTCGTGACCGCGAGCTGTTCGGTCGTGAGCGCGTAGGTTCCCGCCGGCACCACGACCGTGCCACCGCTTTCCACTTCGTTTTCCACGGCGTCGCGCAGCGACCCGGGCCCTTCGTTTGCGGTCGTCGAGACGGTGATCGTGTTCGCCAGCGCGGGCGAGACGAGAAGGCACAGCGCAAACAGGCTGCAAACCGCGACCGCGATCAGGCGCGTCCCCCTTGCCACGAGGCAAACACTAGCCGTCCGGCCTGATGTTTGACACATGCCTCAACGGGTATCCCGTCGAGCGGCGCGAACAGCCGGGGGCCGCTCGGTCAAGTCTGCGGACACCTCAGCCTCGCCGCGTCACACCAACGCGACGAAAGGGAAGCCTGAGCAATGAGAACTCGCCGTCTGAACAGGACCACTGCTCGTGGTGGGCCTGGCATGTGTGCTGGCCCTCGCCGGCGCTTCGAGCGCGTCCGCCTGGGCGCCCGAGGGAAAAGCTTCGATCCATCCGGGCGTGATGACCTTCACCGGCGGTCCTTCGTTCCTCGAAGAAGCCGGGCAGTGCACGGCGAACTTCGTCTACACAGACTCCGCCGGCAACGTGTACCTGGGGCAGGCCGCGCACTGCTCCTCGACGGGCGAAGACACCGAAACGAACGGCTGCTCGACGAAGTCGCTGCCGATCGGCACGCCGATCTACGCCGGGGACCTCGTCAACGGCGGCCTGCAGAAAGGGACCAAGATCGGGACCCTGGCCTACAACTCCTGGCTCTCGATGCAGAAAGCAGGCGAGAAAGACGCCGCGACGTGCGCGTACAACGACCTCGCCCTGATCAAGATCGACCCGAGCCAGGTCGCGAACGTGAACCCGACGATCCCCTTCTGGGGCGGCCCCAACGGGCTCGCGTCCAGCGTCGCGGGGACCGGCAGCCAGGTCTTCACGTACGGAAACTCGATCCTGCGACTCGGCATCAGCGTGCTCAGCCCCAAGACCGGCCTGAGCCTCGGCGAAACCGAAGAATCGGACGGCTGGAGCCAGCAGGTCTACACCGTGTCGCCCGGCATCCCGGGTGACTCCGGCAGCGCCTACATGGACGCCAGCGGTGACGCTCTTGGCGTGCTCTCCACGGTCGAGTTCGCCCCCACGCCCGGCAGCAACGGCGTCGGCGACCTCGCCAAAGAGCTCGAATACGCCAACAAGGTCACCGGTGCCGGCTACGCGGTCGCCACGGGTACGACCCCCTTCAAAGCCGTGCCCGTGCCCCCGGCCGAATAGCCCAAGCCGGGACAGCAGAACGGGGCCCGGGGTGAGAGCTCCGGGCCCCGCCCTTTTCGAGGGCGCCCCTCACAACGGCCGGCCGAAGCGCTCCGCGAAGGCGAAGTCGGCGACGGGCCGGCGCGAGAGCTGCTTGGGCCACGGATCGGCGCGCCGGCCGACACCGATGTGGGCCGCCAGCGCGATCTCCTCGGGCATCCCGAGCAGCTCGCGAACCTCGGCCTCCGCGGGGACGAGCAGCGTCGTCATCGACGCGCCGAGGCCCTCGTTGCGGAGCGCGAGCAGGAGGTTCTGCGCGAACGGGTAGATCGAGGCGCCGCCCACGATGCTCTGCCGCGGGAGCGACTGGTCGGTGACCGCGAGGTCGGCGAGCTGTACGCCGAGGATGAGGTGCACCGGCACCTCGTCGAGGTGCTCGGCGTACTCGTTCGCGCGCTCGACCATGCGCGTGCGTTTGGGCTCGAAAGCGTCCGGCTCGGCCAGCATCTCGGCGCCGCCGGTCAACTCCAGGTAGGCGCGCCAGTGCGGCAGGTAGAGGTCGCGCAGCGCGCGACGCGTCCCCGGCGCCGTGACGACGACCACGCGCCAGCCCTGGCGGTTGCCGCCGCTCGGCGCGAAGCGCGCGGCGTCGAGCGCGCGGCGGATGGCGGCGGGGTCGACCGGCTCGCTGGTGAACCGGCGGCTGGTCGGCGCGCAGCGCATGGTCTCGTACAGCTCCACCGCGCTCACGCTACCGGCTCGCCCTGAGCCGCAGGGCCCGGACCGCGTCCGTACTCGATCGCCCGCAGCACGCGCGCCGGCGCTCCCGCCGCGATCGAGTAGGGCGGGATGTCGCGGGTCACGACGCTGTTGGAGCCGACCACGCAGCGCTCGCCGATCGTCACGCCGCTCGTCACTGCGACGCCGGCACCCAGCCAGCAGTTGTCGCCGATCCGGGTCGGTCCCTTGGTCTCGAAGCCCTGCCACGTCACCGGCAGCGCCGGGTCGTCGAAGCGGTGGCTCGCGTCGGAGACGAAGCAGCCGTTGGCCAGCATGCAGTGCGAGCCGATCTCGACCAGCTCCTGCGCGGCGACCATCACGTTGCGGTTCAGGAAGCTGCCCTCGCCGATGCGCACCCGCGCCTCGCCAGGCGCGGTGATCCAGACGCCGGGCTCGAACAGGACCCCCTCCCCCACCTCCAGCCGCCCCTGTCGCAGCGCTTCGAGCACGTTGCCCTCCAGCGGCCAGCGGGCGAACGCGCCGCGGCGCATCAGCTCCCAGTGGATCGCGGCGCGGTTCCAGGGCAGCGAGTTGCGCTCGTACCAGCGCCACTTCTGGAACCACAACTTCGCGTCTGTACGAGTTGGCGCCATCGGCCGCAAGGTTCGCATGTGCGCCCGCCGGAGCCTGTGCGCCCGGGCCGGGGATCGATTAGTGTCGGTCGCGATGCGCATCCTGGCCGTGGGGGGCACCGTGGTCGCGCTGGCGCTGGGCGCCGCGCAGCCGGCGGCTGCGAGCACAGTCGAAACCGATTGCGCCAACCTCGGCGCGGCGCTCGCGGCGGCCACGGCCGGCGAGACGATCGTCCTGTCGGGCATGTGCGAAAGCCCCAGCAACAGCTTCGCCCTGCCCGAAACGCCGGGGCTGACGATCGAAGGAGCGGCATCCGGCGCCAGCGGCTTCGACGGGGCAGGCGCCTTCGGCCCGGCGCTCTTCTCGCCCTCCGAAGGCACCGACGGACTGACGCTGCGCAACCTCACCTTCGCCGACTACGCGAGCACCGGGGGCGTCGCCGTCAAGTCGACGAAAACGGCCACGCATCCGTTCGCCTTCGTGAAAGACCGTTTTGAACACGACACGAGCACGAACAGCAACGGCGGCGGGCTCAGTCTGATCGTCGACGAGCCCAAACCGAGCGTGTGCGCCTTCACAGCCCCGGTCTCGCTGACGGAATCGACATTCATCGAAGATACGTCCGGCTCCCAGGCGGGCGGGGGTGCCTACCTCGACCTCGAGTGCGCCGCGGGCGAAGTCTCTGCGTCGGTGGCCGGCAACGTCTTCCTCCGCAACAAGGTCGCCGGCAACACCGAACCCGAGCAGGGCGGCGGCCTTTGGGTCGGCGTCGGACACGAGTTCGCTCCAACGATCCCGTTCGCGCTGAGCCAGCAAGCGAACGTGCTGGAAGGGAACGCCGTGGAAAACCTCGGCGCCGAAGCCGCGCGCGTCGAGGGCGGCGGCGAGTTCACAGACGGCGGCGGCGTCACGAGCTTGAACGATCGCTTCATCGGCAACCACATCTCCGGGGCGAAGGGGTCCGAACACGCGAGCGAGGGCGGCGGCTTCGCGTCGCTCGATCCCGGCGAATGCACGTCCACCCCCGGCGCGACCTCGAGCGCGACCAACCTGATCGCCGCGGGCAACTCGATCGGGCCGCCGAGCGGCACCGGAACGGGCGGCGAGGGCGGCGGCGTGTACGTCGGCTGTATCCCCGGCAAAGGCGGCTACCACCTGACGCTCGTCAACTCGACCATCTCCGGCAACACCGCGACCGGCACCGGCGCCGCCGCGGGATTGGATGGCGAGACCAACGACACCGCCGTGCTCGAGAACACGATCGTCGCGGGGAACGTCGGCTCCGGCGATGTCGGCGGCTTCGGAACGAGCGACGGCGAACACCTCTCCGCCACGTTCAGCGACGTTTGCGCGATCGGGAGCGCGATCGCTCCCTTCGCCGGGACGAGCAACATCTGCGCCGGACCCGCGCTCGCGAACGCGCCCGGCGGCGACGTCCACGAGACGACGGCCAGCCCGACGATCGACGCAGGGTCGAACGCCCTGATCGGCGCGCAGCCGACCGATGCGTTCGGCGGCCCTCGGATCCTCGCCGGGCGTGCCGGGGACGCTCCGACGGTGGACATCGGCGCGGGCGAGTCCCCCGCCGCGACGATCGCGCCGATCTTCGCGACAGAGATTCCTCCGCCGTCCGCGCCTGTCACCACAGGTACGGCCAAGAGCTCCCACCTGGCGAGCTTCTCCGGCGGCGTCTCGGTCACGATCACGTGCACCGGACAGCTGGGGCAGACGTGCTCGGGGAGCGTGGTCGTGAAGACGATTGAGACGCTCCGCGGCAAGCGCGTGGTCGCCGTGTCGAGCAGCAAGCCGCGTCGACGCAAGGTGACCGTGACGGTCGGCAGCGCTGGCTTCAGCGGCTTGAAGGCCGGCAGCTCGCGCACGGTGCGAGTCGCGCTGAACGCCAAGGGACGTGCGCTGTTGAGGCGCTTCCATCCGCTCCCCGTGAAGGTCGTCGTGATCCAGCGGGCGGGCGGCAAGAACACTGTCGTGGCGACGGGGCGGCTGCGGGTGCCGCCTCGCCACGGCTCGCACCGCCGCTAGCAGATCCCGAGCAGCCGCCGCGGCGCTCGCCATCATTCGGCGCGGCCGCCCGATGATGCCCAAGAACCGAGTCGAGGCCTTCTCCGATGGCGTGATTGCCGTGGCGATCACGCTGCTGGCGCTCGACCTGCCGATCCCCGCGGCCGTCCCCGGGCGCGACCTCGCCAGCACGCTCGGGCACGACTGGCCGAGCTTCGCGGCGTTCGCCCTCTCGTTCGTGACGATCGGGGTCGTCTGGATCAACCACCACGCGATGCTGCGACGGCTCGCGCGCGTCGACCACACGGTCCTGTTCGGAAACCTGCTGCTGCTGATGAGCATCTGCCTGATCCCGTTCTCGACCGCCCTGCTCGCCGAGTACCTGACGGCCTCGCACGGCCAGCGGCTGGCGGCGGCGATCTACGGCGGCTCGCTGCTGCTGATGTCCTGCTTCTTCTACGCGATCCAGTGGCACGTGCTCGTCCGGCGCCCGGAGCTGCTGCGCACGGGCATCACGGCCGAGACGCGGGAGCAGGTGCTGAAACGCAACCGGTTCGGGCTGCTGCCGTACGCGGTCGCGACCGCCGCCGCGGCGATCTCCGGTTACCTGACCTTCGCGATCTCGCTCGCGATCGCCGTCCACTACGCGGTCCCGCGCACCACCGCGGACGTCGCCGAAGCGGACGCGGAGAGCGGCGCCTAGGCGGCCGCCGCGAGCTTGGCGCGGCGTTTGCGCGGCGCGCGCGGGCCGAGGGCGCCGGCAGGAGCTCCGCGAGGAACTGGCCGGTGTGCGAGCCCGGCTCCGCTGCGACCTCCTCGGGCGTGCCGGAGGCGACGACCAGGCCTCCCTCCTCGCCGCCCTCCGGGCCCATGTCGATGATCCTGTCGGCGCTCTTGATCACGTCGAGGTTGTGCTCGATCACCACGACGCTGTTGCCGGCGGCGACCAGGCGCTGCAGCACCTCCAGCAGGCGCTGCACGTCGGCGAAGTGCAGCCCCGTCGTCGGCTCGTCGAGGATGTAGAGCGTCCGTCCCGTGGCGATCTTGGAGAGCTCGGTCGCGAGCTTCACGCGCTGAGCCTCGCCGCCTGAGAGCGTCGTCGCGGGCTGGCCGAGGCGGACGTAGCCGAGCCCGACCGCGCTGAAGCGTCTCCAGGCGCCGGCGGATCTTGGGGATGTGCTCGAAGAACTTCAGCGCCTCCTCGACCGGCATGTCGAGCACGTCGGCGATGCTCTTGCCCTTGAAGCGGATCTCCAGCGTCTCGCGGTTGTAGCGCTTGCCGTGGCACTGTTCGCAGGGCACGTAGACGTCGGGCAGGAAGTGCATCTCGATCTTGATCTGCCCGTCGCCGCGGCAGACCTCGCAGCGCCCGCCCTTCACGTTGAAGCTGAAACGGCCGGGCTTGTAGCCGCGGGCGCGCGCCTCCTGCGTCTTCGAGAACAGCTCGCGGATCACGTCGAACAGCCCGGTGTAGGTGGCCGGGTTCGAGCGTGGCGTGCGGCCGATCGGCGACTGGTCGACCTGGATGATCTTGTCGAGCTGGTCCATGCCGTGGATCGCGCGGTGGGAGCCGGGGCGCTTGCGCGCGCGGTGCAGGCGGTTGGCCACGGCCTTGAACAGCACGTCGTTGACGAGCGTCGACTTGCCCGAGCCGGAGACGCCCGTCACACACGTCAGCACGCCGAGCGGAACGTTCACGTTGATGTCGCGCAGGTTGTGCTGCGTGGCGCCGACGATCTCGATGTAGCCGCTCGGCGTCCGCCGCTTCGCCGGCACCTCGATGTGCCGCTCGCCGGAGAGGAACTGGCCGGTCAGCGAGCCCTTGACGCGTTCCACCTCGCTCGCCGTGCCCTGCGCCACGATCCGGCCGCCGTGTTCGCCGGCGCCGGGACCGAGGTCGACGAGATGGTCGGCGGCACGCATCGTCTGCTCGTCGTGCTCGACCACGATCACCGTGTTGCCGAGATCTCGCAGCCGCTCGAGCGTCGTGATCAGCTTCGAGTTGTCGCGCTGGTGCAGGCCGATCGAGGGCTCGTCGAGGATGTAGAGCACGCCCACCAGCGAGCTGCCGATCTGCGTGGCGAGCCGGATCCGCTGCGCCTCGCCGCCGGACAGCGTGGCAGCGGCGCGGTTCATCGACAGGTAGCCGATGCCGACGTTCTCGAGGAACTGCAGCCGTTCTGAGATCTCGCGCAGGATCAGCCGCGCGACGTGCCGGTCGGTGTCGGAGAGCTCGACCTGCTCGAGCCACTCCAGCGCACGCCGCGCGGAGAGCGCGGTGAAGTCCTCGATGCGCGTGCCGGCGACGAGCACCGCACGAGACTCGGGACGCAGCCGCGCGCCGTCGCACACCGGGCACGGGCGCAGCGACATGAACTCCTCGATCTTCTCGCGCGTCCACTCCGAGTCCGTCTCGCGGTAGCGACGCTCGAGGTTGCCGACGATCCCCTCGAAGCGCGTCGCGTAGGAGCGCTGCCGGCCGTAGCGGTTGCGGTAGGTGATCTGGATCGGCTCGCCGCCCGTGCCGTTGAGGAACACGTCGCGGGCCTCTTGGCCGAGCTCCTCCCAGGGCGTGTCGAGATCGATGCCGAATTCATCCGCGAGCGCCTCGGTCAGCTGCTCGTAGTAGTTGGAGGAGGTGGAGGCCCACGGCGCGAGGGCGCCGTCGTTGACCGAGAGCGAGGGGTCGGGGACCACCAGCTCCGGGTCGATCTCCATCTGCGAGCCGAGCCCGGTGCAGCGATCGCATGCCCCGTGGGGGGAGTTGAAGGAGAAGATGCGAGGCTCGAGCTCGACCAGCGACGGACCGTGCTCGGGACAGGCGAAGCGCTCGGAGAAGGTGAAGATCGTGCCCTCCTCCGGCTCCATCTCCGGCGTGATCGCGATCGCAGCCGCCCGCGCTCCCTTCGCGCCGGTCGCGTGCGCTTTTTCGGCGGTGCCGTCACGGCCGCGGTCGCTCGCGGCCGAGGCACTCTCGGCGGAGGCCGAACGGCCGGAGCCCCTTCCCACTATCTCGATCTCGACCAGACCATCCGCGAGGCCGACAGCGGTCTCGATCGAGTCGGCCAGGCGCTTGCGCACGTCGTGGCGCATCACCAGGCGGTCGACGACGACCGCGATGTCGTGCTTGTAGCGCTTGTCGAGCACGATCGACTCCTCCAGCATGCGGATGCGCTCGTCGATCTTCACGCGCGCGAAGCCGTCCGCGCGCATCTCGTCGAGCAGCTTCCCGTACTCGCCCTTGCGGCCGCGCACGACCGGCGCGAGCACCATGAAGCGGGTGCCCTCCGCCAGCTCCATCACCTGGTCGATGATCTGCTCCGCCGACTGGCCCACGATCGGGCGCCCGCAGATCGGGCAGTGCGGCTTGCCCACCCGCGCCCACAGCAGCCGCAGGTAGTCGTAGATCTCGGTCACGGTCCCGACCGTCGAGCGCGGGTTGCGCGAGGTCGTCTTCTGGTCGATCGAGATCGCCGGCGAGAGCCCCTCGATCGAGTCCACGTCCGGCTTGTCCATCTGGCCCAGGAACTGGCGCGCGTATGCCGACAGCGACTCGACGTAGCGGCGCTGCCCCTCGGCGTAGATCGTGTCGAAGGCGAGGCTGGACTTCCCGGATCCGGACAGCCCCGTGATCACCACCAGCGCTTCGCGCGGCAGCTCCAGGGAGATGTCCTTCAGGTTGTGCTCGCGCGCCCCCGAGACGACGATCTTGTTGCCCGATGCCATTGAGGGGCCATTCTATGACGGCGAACAGACGTTCGGGTCTCTCGCCCGACCACGCTGGCTAGTCCTCGACCCCGGCGGCCCGCAGGGCTTCCTCTGGATCGTTGAACCACCGGAACCGGACGGCCTTGCCCTCGCGGAATCGTCCAGATGTAGCCCTGGCGCATCGTCACCTGAACGCCACTGTCGGACGTCCCCCTCGCCGTGCCGATCACGACCACGTCCTCGCCGGCGTCGACGAAGCGCTCGGGGTCCCATCGGAAGTCCGGATAGACCTCGCGGATCCTCCCCAATGCGCGGCGGCCCACACGGGTCCCGGACTCGACCGCGTACGGAGGGTTCACGTACTCGAGATCCTCGGCGATCAGCCCGGCCGTGGACTCGCCCGCCGCCCAGCGGCGGTGGATCTCACGCGCAAACTCGACGCTCTCCTCTGACACCTCGCCCACCGTACTCGCCGCCGCGGCCCGCTGTTCGCACCGCCTCTCAGGGCGTCGCCGGTCAAGCGGGGCAAGGACGCAGCGAGCGAAGTGTGCTCTGCACACGAGCGAACGAGGACGCCGCCCCGCGCAGGCCGGCGGCGTCCTGAGCGTCAGCCTTCGATCGCCGCGTATACCTCGTCGATCAGCTTCAGCCGATCGGGCAGCTCGAAGTTCTCCGCCAGGTAGCGGTCGGTGTCGCTGCGCGACTCTCCGTTCAGCGCCATGTTCAGCGCGATCAGCCGCGCTCCGTCGACGTCCGGCCGCCGCGACGCTGCCCCCCTGCGCTTCGGCCGGCGCCGCGCTGATGGCCTCGCCGCCCGGCACGGCCATCGCCGAGTCGAGCGCCGCCTCGAAGGCCCCGAGCTGCTCGGCCTGCGGCGGTTCTGTCGCCGAACCTGCTGCACGGGCTCGGGCTGCGGGGACCGGAGGAGGCTCTTCGGCCGCGGGTGCGGGCGGCTCGGCAGCCGGTTCCGGCTCGTCCTCGGCACCGCCCGAAGCCGCGCCGTAGAGCTCGGCCATGCCGCCCTCGACGGCGGTCAGATCCGCTGCGAGGCGCCCGGCGCCCGCGCGCAGGCTGCCGATCAGGGCGTTGACCTCGGCGTCCATCGAGCCGACGCGCTCGAGCAGCGTCGCGGTGACCTGCGCCACCGCGGCGACCTGCAGACGTGCCTTCTCGATCGCCGCCTCGCGGGTGGCCTCGGCGTCTCTGCTGGCGTCGTCGCGCATCTGGCGCGCGTTCTCCTGCGCGGTGCGCTCGATCTCGGCCGCGGCCGACTCGGCGGCCTCGATGATGCTCTGCACCTGCGTGCCCGCGGTCGAGGCCATCGAGAGGTCCGAGCCCCCCGTGGTCGCCGCGCGCTGAAGGTCCTCGAACTCCGCGCCGAGCGCCCGCAGGTGCGCATCCACGGCGGCCGCGTCGTAGCCGCGACGGCCGATCGGGAAGTCGCGGCGTTCGATTGCCTGGCGGTCGAGGGCCACGCGCCGATCCTACGCCATGTCCCCGGCGGAAGACTCAGATGCCGTCTCCGCCGGGCGTGGCGCCTCTTCGGCGCGGATCTCCTGCAGGTCGCGGCGCAGCTCGCGCAGCTCGTCGCGCAGCTGGGCGGCGTACTCGAAGCGCAGGTCGTCGGCGGCCGCGAGCATCTCCTCCTCCAGCTCCACGATCATCTTCTCGAGCTCGTGCTGCGGCAGCTCGTCGGCCGTCCCGCGCTTGGCCGTGCGCCGTTTGCGGCCGCGCGGCACCTTGGACTCGGCCTGCAGGAACTCGGCGATGTCGGAGATGCCCTTGACGATCGTCGCGGCTGTGATCCCGTGCTCCTCGTTGTAGGCGAGCTGGATCTCGCGGCGGCGGCTGGTCTCGTCGATCGCCGCACGCATCGCCTTCGTCTCTTTGTCGGCGTACATCAGCACGGTGCCCTCGACGTTGCGCGCGGCGCGCCCGATCGTCTGGATCAGCGAGGTCTCACCGCGCAGGAACCCCTCCTTGTCGGCGTCGAGGATCGCCACCAGCGAGACCTCGGGCAGGTCCAGGCCCTCGCGCAGCAGGTTCACGCCGACCAGCACGTCGTACTCGCCGAGGCGCAGGTCGCGGATGATCTGGATCCGTTCGAGCGTGTCGATCTCGGAGTGCAGGTAACGCGTCTTGAAGCCCATCTCGAGCAGGTACTGCGAGAGGTCCTCGCTCATCTTCTTCGTCAGCGTCGTGACCAGCACTCGCTCGTCCTTCGCGACGCGCACCCGCACCTCGTTCATCAGGTCGTCGATCTGGTTCTTGGTCTCGCGCACCTCGACCGCCGGGTCGACGATCCCGGTCGGGCGGACGATCTGCTCGACCACGCGGGTCGAGCGCGCGCGCTCGTACTCGCCGGGGGTCGCCGAGACGAACATGAGCTGCGGCGTGATCGACAGGTACTCCTCGAAGGTCTGCGGCCGGTTGTCCAGCGCGCTCGGCAGCCGGAAGCCGTAGTCCACCAGCGTCTGCTTGCGCGAGCGGTCGCCCTCGTGCATGCCGCCGATCTGCGGCACGGTCTGGTGGGACTCGTCGATGAAGCAGACGAAGTCCTTCGGGAAGTAGTCGATCAGGCAGTAGGGGCGTGAGCCGGCAGCGCGGCCGTCGAGGATCCGCGAGTAGTTCTCGATCCCCGAGCAGAAGCCGACCTCCCGGAGCATCTCCATGTCGTACTGCGTGCGCTGGCGCAGGCGGTGCGACTCGAGCTGCTTGCCTTCGGACTCGAGCTCGGCGGAGCGTCTCGTTCAGCTCGGCGCCGATCGCCTCCACCGCGGACTCGATCGTCCCTTCCTTGACGTTGTAGTGCGTGGCCGGCCAGATCGCGACGTGCTCGAGATCGTCCGCGAGCAGCTCGCCCGTCAGCGGGTCGAAGTGCTGCAGCCGTTCGACTTCGTCGCCGAACATCGTGGCCCGGAAGGCCGTCTCGGCGTACGCCGGGAAGACCTCGAGCGTCTCGCCCCTGACCCTGAACGTGCCGCGCGAGAGCACGCTGTCGTTGCGGTTGTACTGGATCGAGACGAGCTTGCGCAGCAGCGCGTCGCGGTCGATCTCCTCGCCGCGCTTGAGGATCTGCATGTTCATCTCGTACGTCTGCGGCGAGCCCAGGCCGTAGATGCACGAGACCGACGCGACCACGATCACGTCGCGGCGCGCGAACACGGCTGCCGTCGCGGCGTGGCGCAGCCGGTCGACCTCCTGGTTGATCGCGGAGTCCTTCTCGATGTAGAGGTCGCGGCTCGGGACGTAGGCCTCGGGCTGGTAGTAGTCGTAGTAGGAGACGAAGTACTCGACGGCGTTGTCGGGGAAGAAGGTCCGGAACTCGTTGCAGAGCTGGGCCGCGAGCGTCTTGTTGTGGGCGATCACGAGCGTCGGGCGCTGCACCGCCTCGATCACCCCCGCCATCGTCATCGTCTTGCCGGTGCCGGTGGCGCCGAGCAGCGTCTGGAAGCGCTCGCCGGAGACGATGCCCTCCGCCATCGACTCGATCGCCCGCGGCTGGTCTGCGGTGGGCGTGAAGACGCTGTCGAGCTTGAAGGGAGGCACCGGACCACGGTAGCGACGGTTGCGGCCAGCCGCCGTCCGCAATCGGCGCCCGCTACCCGATCCCCAGCTCCCGCGGGTAGGTGCTGCGGTATTCCTGCTGCGCGGCCATCACCCGCTGCACGTATTCCCGCGTCTCGCTGAACGGGATCGCGCCGACCGTCAGCGACTCGCCCGATTCGTGTGCGCGCGCGACCCAGCGGTCGACGTTCGTGAGGCCACCGTTGTACGCGGCGATCGCGAGCATCTCGTCGCCGTTGTAGTGGTTGAGCAGGTAGCGCAGGTAGTAGCTGCCGTAGGCGACGTTGATCTGCGGGGTCGCGAGGTCGGCGGCGGTGAAGCGCTTGCCGCCCGACAGTTTGGCGAGGTAGTAAGCCGTTTCGGGCAGGATCTGCATCAGGCCCTGAGCGCCGGCCGAGGACGGGCGCGGTTCGAATTTGCTCTCGGCGTAGATCACGCCCGCGATCAGCGCCGGGTCGAGATGCTTCGCAGCCGCCTGTTCGCGGATGATCGAGGCGTCGGTCAGCGGCAGGCCGTTTCGGTGCACGCCGCCGCTCACCAGCGGGTAGACGATCACGGCCACGAGCAGCGCCGCGGCCAGCCCCAGCACCCAGCCCGTTCCTCGGCGTTGACGGGTCACCCGCGCGCCCGTGGCGACGTGGCTCATGCTCCTAGATTGCCAAGCACGTCCGACAGTTGCGCTCTCAGCTCGTCGATTGTGCCGTCGTTGCGGACAACATATGTCGCTTTCGCCGCCTTCTCGTCCTGGCTGAGCTGGCGTGCGTCGCGCTCGCCGACATGCTCGTGGCCACGTGCCGCGGCGCGCTCGGAGCGCACATCCTCGGCCGCCAGCACGGCGATCGTCGCGTCGTAGGCGCTCCTCCAAGCCCGCCTCGAACAGCAGGGGCACCTCGACGACGGCCGCCGGCGGCGCCGGCTCGCGCGTGCGCGCGTGCTGCAGCCAGGTGGACACCCTTGCCCCCACGAGCGGCCAGATCTGCTGCTCGAGCCAGTGCCGCTCCTCCTCGGAGGAGAACGCGTGCCTGGCGACCGCCGCCCTGTCGACCGAGCCGTTCGGGGCCACGTCCGGTCCCCAGCGCGCGACGACCGCGTCGCGCAGCTCCGGCGAGTCGTAGAGCTCGTGGACGATCGCGTCGCTGGAGATCGTCTCCGCGCCGAGCTCGCCGAGCGCCTGCAGCGCGGTCGACTTGCCGGCACCCAGCCCGCCGGTCAACCCGACGAACGGGACCTGCTCGGCCATCCTGCGCCGGGGCTCAGCCCTGTTCGCCGTCGGCCTCTGCGGCCTCGGCGTCGTGCTCGGCGACCGCTGCTTCCGGCAGCGGCGCCGCATCGCCCGCGACATCCGCGGCCGTCGGGCCGTCGTCGGCGGGAGCGGGCTCCTCGGCCACCGGAGCGTCCTCGACAGGCGCAGAGGTCTCCTCGGCGGGCGCGGCAGCCTCAGCCTCGAGCCTCACAGGCGCAGCAGCCTCAGCCTCAACAGGCGCAGCAGCCTCAACCTCGACCTCAACAGGCGCAGCAGCCTCAACCTCGACAGGCGCAGCAGCCTCAACCTCAACCTCAACAGGCGCAGCAGCCTCAACCTCAACCTCAACCTCAACAGGCGCAGCAGCCTCAACCTCAACAGGCGCGGCGGCTTCGCCTTCGACGCCCTCTTCAGTGGACTCACCGGCGTCGTGCGGACGGGACACCGGAAGGATCTGGTCCTCGACCCGCTTGGCCGACAGCGACAGGCGGCGGCGCTCGGAGTCGATCTCGAGGATCTTCACGCGGATCTCATCGCCCGGGTGGACGATCTCGCGCGGGCTCTCGACGTGGTGCGGAGCGAGCTCGGAGATGTGCACGAGCCCCTCGACGCCGTCGAGGATCTCGACGAAGGCGCCGAACGTGACGACCTTGGTGACTTTGCCGGCGAGCTCGTCGCCCACGTTGTAGGTGTCGACGATCCGCTGCCAGGGGTCCTCCTGGGTCTGCTTGAGGCCCAGCGAGATGCGCTGGCGGTCGCGGTCGATGTCGAGCACCTTGACCTTGACGGTGTCCCCGATCGAGAGGATCTCGCTCGGGTGGTTGACGTGCGACCACGAGAGCTCGGAGATGTGGATCAGGCCGTCGATGCCGTCGAGGTCGACGAACGCGCCGAAGTCGACGATGTTCGAGATCTGGCCTTCGACGACCAGGCCGGGCTGCAGGCGGTCCAGGATCTGCTGGCGGACCTCCTTGCGCTCCTCCTCGAGCACCGCGCGGCGCGAGAGCACGACGTTGTTGCGCGAGCGGTTGAGCTCGATGACCTTGGTCTCGATCTTCGTGCCCATGTACTCGTCGAGGTTCGGCACGCGGCGGATGTCGACCAGCGAGGCGGGCAGGAAGCCGCGCACCCCGAGGTCGATGATCAGGCCGCCCTTGACGACCTCGATGACCGTGCCCTCGACCGGCTCGCCGGACTCGGCGGCGGCTTCGATGCGGCGCCATGCCTTCTCGAAGCGGGCCCGCTTCTTGGACATGATCAGCCGGCCGTCCTGGTCCTCCTTGGTGAGGACGATCGCGTCGACCTCCTCGCCGAGGTGCACCTCGTCGGCGGGATCGACCGCCTTGCGGATCGACAGCTCGTTGGCCGGGATGACGCCCTCGGACTTGTAGCCGATGTCCACGAGCACCTCGTCCTTGTCGATCCGGACGACGTGCCCGGTGACGACCTCCCCCTCCTCGATCTCGCGGAAGGTGGCGTCGTAGTTGGGGACGATCTGCCCGTCGATCTCCAGGAGGAGCCCGTTGGAGCCGTCAACCACCCGCGCCTGCGGGTTGTCCATCACAGTTTGCACCGGCCGAAGCGTAGCGCAGCCTTATCATTGCCGGGGCCTATGCCTGTGAGAGCGACGAAGCGGGGAGCAGAGCGCACCTCCTTGCAGCGGGACTGCGACGTGCTGGTCTGCGGCGCGAGCTTCGCGGGGCTTGCCGTGGCCGCCGAGCTGGCGGGTGCCGGCGCCAGCGTGCTGGTCGTCGACCGGTACGAGATCGGCGAGCGCCAGACCTCCGCCTGCGGCATCCCCACGCAGTGGCTGCGGGCGATGGACCTCGGCGCCTCCGAGCGCCAGCGCTTCGACGAGCTGGTCGTCCACACGCCGTGGCGCACGGCGCGCTGGCCGCTGCCGTGGTCCTTCTCGACCTTCGACTACCGCGAGCTGTGCGCGCTGCTGTGGTCGCGCGCCGGCGACGCCGAGTTCGAGACGGCGACCGTCACCGGGCGCCGGGGCGACACCGTCGTGACCGACCGCGGCGAGCTGACGGCGCCGCTGATCGTGGACGCGCTGGGGTGGCGACGCGTGCTCTCCAACGCGACCCAGATCCAACCGCCGAACGCGAGGCTCTCGCGCGGGCTGGAGGTGCACCCGCCGGGCTCGGGCCGCGACATGGAGCTGTGGATCGACGCCTCGTACATACGTGCGGGCTACTCGTGGAGCTTCCCGGCCGAGAACGAGCTGCGCGTCGGCGTCGGCTCGTTCTGGCCCTCGCACCACGTCAAGGAGCCGACCGTGCGTCTGGCCGGCGACCTCGGGCTGCCGCCGCTCGGCTACCAGGGCAACTGGATCCCGCACCAGCTGCGGCGCGCGATCGAGGACCGCGTCTTCTTCGTCGGCGACTCCGCCGGCCACTGCCTGCCGCTCACGGCCGAGGGGATCCGCACGGCGCTCTACTTCGGCCTCGCCTGCGGGCGCGAGCTGCGCGCCGTGATCAGCGGACAGCGCTCGCGCGAGCAGGCGCTGCTGGGCTACGGCGCCTTCTCGGACTCGCACGAGCGCAAGTTCCGCTGGCTGCTGAACGCACAGCGCGCGATCGGGCAGATCACGCCGAGCCGCGCGATCACGCAGTTCGTCCGCGCCTTCGAGTCGCGCCGGCTCACACGCTGGGCCTTCGACCAGTACCTGGCGATCGCGCCGCCCTCCTACGTCTCGGCGGGCGCAGGCCCCAGCCGGGCGGGAACCCTCGCCGGGCCCGCCTTCGCGGGCGCCCGCGCCTAGCGCCGCCGGCGCACCGGCTCGCCCGCCCGCACCGCCACGAGGGCACGCGCGAGGCGGCGGATGCCCTCCTCGATCGCCGGCTCGGCGAGGTTGGCGTAGCCCAGCACGAGCCCGTCGTCCACAGGGCGCGGGGTCACGTAGGCGTAGCCGAGCGGATACACGCCGACCGACTCGCGCGCGGCCGCCCGCGCGAGCGCGATGCCGTCGACCGGCTCGCCGAGCCGCACCGTCGCGTGCAGCCCCGCTGCCAGCCCGGTCACGGCCGCGTCCGGCAGGTGCTCCTCCACCGCCGCCACGAGCGCGTCGCGGCGCGAGCGGTAGCGGCGCCGCGCGCCGCGCAGGTGCCGGTCGTACGCGCCGCTCTCGAGCAGCCTCGCGAGGGCGAGCTGGTCGATCGTCGGCGAGCCGTGGTCGGCGAGGAACTTGCGCTGCGCGATGCCCTCGTGCAGCCGCGCGGGCACGACCATCCACCCGAGCCGCAACGCGGGCGAGAGCGTCTTGCTGACCGTGCCCGTGTAGAGCACGCGCTCGGGCGCCAGCCCCTGCATCGCCCCGACCGGCGCCCGGTCGTAGCGGAACTCGGCGTCGTAGTCGTCCTCGATCACGAGCGCCCCGGTCTCGGCCGCCCACGCCAGCAGCGCGGCCCGGCGCGACGGCGACAACGCGACCCCGGTGGGCGACTGGTGCGCGGGCGTGAGCAGAACCGCCGCCGGGTCGATCGCCGGCAGCTGCTCGACGCGCGCGCCCTCGCCGTCGACCGCCAGCGGCACGAGCCGCGCTCCCGCCGCAGTGAGCACCGCGTGGTGCGCGGGCAGCCCGGGGTCCTCCACGGCGATCGTCTCCCCCGCCAGCTCCGCGCCGATCAGCGCCAGCGCCTGCGCGGCGCCGGCGCACACGACGATCGACTCCGGGTCGGCGGCCACTCCCCGCACGCGGCGCAGGTGGCCGGCCAGCGCACGGCGCAACGCCGGCGCGCCGCGCGGGTCCGGATAGCCGAGCGCGCGGTCGGGCGCGTCGCGGAGCGTCTCGCGCAGGGCGCGCAGCCACAGCCGGCGCGGGAACGTCGCGAGGTCGGGGTAGCCGGGGAAGAAGTCGAACCGCGGCGGCCGGCTCGGGCGCTCGGCCGCGGGCGGCTCGTGCGGGCCTGCGCCGTCGGCGACGAAGGTGCCGGCGCCCGGCCGCGCGAGCAGGTAGCCCTCGGCCAGCAGCTGCGCGTAGGCGTCGACCACGAGCCGCCGCGAGATGCCGAGGTCGGACGCGAGTGCGCGCGTCGGCGGCAGCCGCACGCCCGCGGCGAGGCGGCCGCTGCGCACGGCCTCGCGCAGCGCGTCCTCCAGCTGGGCGCGAAGCGGGGTGCCCGCGTCGCGGTCGAGCTCCAGCAGCAGCTCCTCGCCCCGGGGGGCCGTGGCTGTCATCACGCCGCCTCGATTGGTACCCATTTTCCGCCTCGAATTGGTCCTTTACGCTGTACCAGCCAGACCATATCGTCGCGGACGTGAACGAGCAACGCCGCGAGGACGCCGCCGACGCCCGAGGCCGGCACGGAGCGCCGGACGAGCCCATCCTTCTCCAGGCCGGGCTGATCGTGCTGGCCGCGTACAACCTCGGCCTGGCGCTGTTCATGACGATCTCCCCGCACGCGTTCTACAAGGCCGTCGGACCGTTCGGCGCGCTGAACGGCCACTACATCCGCGACGTCGCGACGTTCAGCGCGGCGCTCGGCTTCGGCTTCGTGGTCGCGATCCGCCGGCCCTCGTGGCGGGTGCCGCTGCTCGCGGTCACGACCGTGCAGTTCGCGCTGCACACCGTCAACCACCTGTTCGATGCGAGCTCTGCCCATCCCCGGTGGACCGGCTGGTTCGACTTCGTCTCGCTGCTCGCCGGCACGCTGCTCATCGCGTGGATGTGGCGCGCGGCCGCCCGGCGCGAAGCCGGCGGCCGCAGGCGTGGGCCGACGAGCCGCGAGCGCGCTTCCGTCTCCCCCTCCCCCCGAGCCGAAAGGAGCACGACATGAGCGTCGTCGAGGGCGTCCCCGCCCGCCGCAACCCGTTGATCCGGTTCACCTACGCGCTCGCGCGCTGGGAAGTCAAGCGCATGACCGGAAAGTCGCTGCTGACCCCTGACATCCCCGTCCGCGCCCACCGCTTCCGCCAGCTCGTCGGCTACGCCCAGCTCGAGAAGAGCGTCGCCAAGCGGCCGCTCGTGCCCGAGCGCCTGCGCGCGCTGGCGGTGCTCAAGTCGGCGGTGATGCAGGGGTGTGAGATGTGCCAGGACATCGGCTCGTTCGAGGCGCGCGCCAAGGGCGCCGACGAGCGCCAGCTGCTGGACCTCCACCGCTACCGCGAGAGCGAGCACTTCGACGAGACCGAGCGGCTCGTCCTGGACCTCGCGGTCGCGATGACCCGGACGCCCGTGTTCGTCGCGCCGGAGCTGCTCGAAGAGCTGCGGGAGCGCCTGGGCGGCGACGCCCCGCTCGTCGAGCTCGTGCACCTGATCGCCGTCGAGAACCTGCGCTCTCGCTTCAACGGCGCGTTCGGGCTCGGCGCCGCCGGCTTCAGCGAAGGGATGGCATGCGCGCGCCTGGAGACGGGCGTCGCGGACGCCACCCCGGCGCCCGTCGGCGCGCCCGCGGCGGACGGCGGCGCCGGGCTCGCGGTCGCCCGTGAGGGTCTTCCTGGCCGGCGCGACCGGCGTGATCGGCCGCCCGCTCCTCCCGGCGCTGCTGGCGGCCGGCCACGAGGTGACCGCGATGTGCCGGAGCCCCGAGAGCGCCGAGCAGGCACGCGCGGCAGGCGCAGCAGCGGCGATGGCCGACGCGCTCGACACGGGCGCCGTGGAGGCCGCCGTCGCCGAAGCGCGGCCGGACGCGATCGTCAATCAGCTGACCGCGCTCCCGAAACGCATCGACCCGCGCCGCATGCGGCGCGACTTCGAGCAGAACGACCGGCTGCGCAGCGAGGGCTCGGTGATCCTCGCCGGCGCAGCGCGCACAGCCGGCGCGAAGCTGATCGCGCAGAGCATCGCGTTCGTGTACGAAGCCGGCGCGCCCGGCACGCTCCACGGCGAGGACGATGAGCTCGTGCTCGACCCACCGGCCGCCTTCGCCCGCACCGCGGACGCGGTCAAGACGCTGGAGCGAGCCACGCTCGATGCCGGCGGGACGGTGCTGCGCTACGGCTACTTCTACGGCCCGCAGAGCGCGATCGCGCCCGACGGCGCGTTCGTGACCGACCTGCGGCGCCGGCGCATGCCGATCGTCGGCTCCGGCGCGGGGGTGTGGTCGTTCATCCACGTGGACGACGCCGCGGCGGCCACGGTGAAGGCGCTGGAGGCTCCGCCGGGCGTCTACAACGTCGTCGACGACGATCCGGCGCCCGTCGCGCAGTGGCTGCCGGTGCTGGCGCAGGCTGCCGGCGCTCCGCGCCCGATGCGCGTGCCCGCGTTCCTCGCGCGGCTGCTCGCCGGGGAGCTACGGGGTGACGATCATGACCCGCTCGCAGGGCGCCTCGAACGAGCGTGCCAAGCGCGCGCTCGGCTGGGAGCCCGCCCACCGCAGCTGGCGCGAGGGGTTCGCGGCCGTGCTCGCCTGAGCCACGCGCGACGCGAGCGGCTGTACGGCCGGCCGCGGACGCCCCGCCTCAGCCTGCCGCCGCCGCCAGCTCCGCCGCGCGGCGCGACATCTCCTCCGGCGAGACGTCTTCGACGTGCGTCGCGAGGTTCCAGCGGTGGCCGAACGGGTCTTCGAGCTGACCCGAGCGGTCCCCGTAGAACTGGTCTTCGACGTCGCGCAGCGAGGTGGCTCCGGCCTCGACGGCCCGCGCGAACACGGCGTCGACGTCGTCGACGTAGGTGTGGATCGTGACCGGGCTGCCGCCGATGCTGCGCGGGCTGCGCGCGCCCATGTCCGGGTTCTCGTCGGCCAGCATGATCACGGCGTCGCCGAGCTGCAGCTCGGCGTGCCCGATCAGACCGTCGGGGCCGGGCATGCGCATGCGCTCGGTGAAGCCGAGGGCACCGGTGTAGAAGTCGATCGCCTCGGAGGCGCCGTCGATGATGAGGTAGGGCATCACGCGCGGGTAGCCCTCGGGAACTGGAGCAGTCATGAGGTGGGTCTCCTGTTCTGGATTGCTCGACGCCGGCGGGGGCCGGCGCCCGTCCCACGTTACGCCCCGTGCGGCTACTTGCGCACGACCAGCGCGACGCCCGCGACCAGCAGCACGACGCCGAGCACGCGGTGGAACGAGATCGGCGCTCGCTCGACCCCGAGCAGGCCCAGGCGATCGATCACGAGCGACATCGTGAGCTGACCGGTGATCACCACCGCTGTGAGCCCGCTCGCACCCAGGGTGTGGACGGATTCGAGCGCGACGAAGACGTAGACGGCCCCCAGCAGGCCGCCGACGAGGGCCCACCACGGCACTTTCCCGATGTTCCCGAGCGACGCGAGCCCGCCGCGCAGGATGAAGCTGATCGCGATCAGCGCCGCCGAGCCGACGAGGAACGAGAACGTCGCCGCCTGCACCCCGCCGACGGTCTTGCCGAGACGCGAGTTGATCGGCGCCTGCATCGCGACGAGCGCCCCGGCGCCCACGCCGAGGAAGATCGCGAGGCTGCGTGTCACCTTGCGCCGTCCGCCCGGCAGGCGGGAACGCGCTCCCGGCCGGCGGCGATCACTTCGCCTCCAGCCAGTTCTGCCCGACGCCGATGTCGACGGCGAGCGGCGGCTCGTGCGGCTCCCACACCGCCACCATCTCCCGCTCGATCAGCTCGCTCGCCGCAGAGGACTCGTCCGGCGGCCCTTCGAACAGCAGCTCGTCGTGGATCGTCAGCAGCAGCTTGGTCTGAAGGCCGGAGGCGGCCAGCGCCGCGTGCGTGCGGACCATCGCCAGCTTGATGATGTCCGCCGCGGTGCCCTGGATCACGGTGTTGACCGCCAGGCGCTCGCCGAGCGTGCGCACCTGGTAGTTGCGGGCGCGCAGCTCAGGGATCTGGCGCCGGCGCCCCCACAGGGTCTTGACGTAGCCCTCCTCCTTGGCGCGCTCGATCGTCGCAGCCATGAACGCCGCCACGTGCGGGAAGCGCTCGAGGTAGGCGTCGATGAACTCCTTCGCCTCCTCGCGCGGGATGTTCAGGCGGTCGGCGAGCCCGTAGTCGGAGAGCCCGTAGACGATCCCGTAGTTGATCATCTTCGCCTTCGAGCGCATCCCCGGGTCGATCTCCTCCGCGGTGACGCCGAACACGCGCGAGGCGGTCGCGGTGTGCACGTCCTCGCCGCGCTTGAAGATCTCCATCAGCGCGTCCTCGCCCGCCGCCTGCGCGAGTACGCGCAGCTCGATCTGCGAGTAGTCCGCGGAGATCAGGACCGCGCCCTCCTCGGCCTCGAAGCAGCCGCGGATCTCGCGCCCGAGCGGGGTGCGGATGGGGACGTTCTGCATGTTGGGGTTGGTGCTCGACAGCCGCCCCGTGGTCGCGACCGCCTGCAGGAACGTGGTGTGGATGCGCGACTCGGCGTCCGCCTGTTCCGGCAGCACGTCGAGGTAGGTCTTGATCAGCGTCGAGAGCTCCCGCCAGCGCTCGATCTTGGGCACGATCTCGTGCTCTGAGCGGATCGCCTGCAGCACGCGGGCGTCGGTCGAGTAGCCGGTCTTGCCGCGGCGCTTGCGCGACAGCCCGAGGCGCTCGAAGAGGATCTCGCCGAGCTGCTGCGGGGAGCCGATCGTGAACTCCTCGCCCGCCAGCGCGAAGATCTCGCGTTCGAGGCCGCCGATCTCCTCGCTCACCCGCGTGGTGATCTCCGCCAGCCGCTCCAGGTTCAGCCGCACCCCGAGCAGCTCGAGCTCGCGCAGCACGCGCACGAGCGGCAGCTCGATCTCGTCCATCACCGCCCGCAGCCCGCGCTCGTCGATCTGCTCGCGCTGCCAGTCGGCCAGGGCTGCGAGCATCGTCGCCTGCGCCGCGACCGGGTCCTCCAGGTCGCTGGCCAGGCCGCGCTCCTCCAGCAGTTCCGCGAGCGGGTAGCCGCGGCGCGCCGGGTCGAGCAGGTAGGCGCCCAGCAGCGTGTCGTGCGCGAGCGTCTCGGGGACCACGCGCAGCGCCTTGGCGTCGTGGGTCACCACGGGGCGCGCGCCGCAGGCGCCGACGACCTCCTCGGGCCCCTCCGCCTCGCCCGCGAGGACGCGCCCGTCGCTGAAGGCGGCGAAGCGCCACGGCGCACCCTCGGCGAACAGCTCGCCCTCGGGCGCCTCGGTTTCCTCGACCACGACGGCGAGCTCCTCGCCGTCGAGCTCGGCGATCCGCTCTGGCGGGCCCTCGCTCAGCGAGGCGGTGAGCGTCACCTCCGCCGCACTCGCGGGCGCCGCCTCTTCGCTATCTCCGAGCGCTTCTTCCAGGCGGCGCAGCGGGTCGCGCAGCTCGTACTCGCGGAAGAACTCGCGCAGCTGCGAGCGCTCGGGCTCGCGGCCCGCCTCCATTGCGACGTCGAGGTCGACGTCGAGGTCGCGCCGCACGGTCGCCAGCTCGCGCGAGAGGCGAGCGTCCTCGGCGTGCTCGATCAGGTTCTGTTTGCGCTTGGCGCCTTTGACCTCCTCGACGTTCGCCAGCACCTCATCGAGCGTGCCGAACGACTGCAGCAGCTCGCTCGCGGTCTTGTCCCCGATCCCGGGGATGCCCGGGATGTTGTCGGAGGTGTCGCCCTTCAGGCCGTAGAAGTCGGGGATCAGCTCCGGGCCGATGCCGTAGCGGTCGACGACGGCCTGGCGGTCGTAGATCTTCGTCTCGGTGATGCCGCGCGAGGTCGCCATCACCTTGACGAGGCCCTCGGGGTCGATCAGCTGGAAGACGTCGCGGTCGCCGGTGACGATCATCACCGGCACCGCCGGCTCGGCGTGCATCGCGCGCTCGGCCAGCGAGGCGATCACGTCGTCGGCCTCGTAGCCGTCGATCGTGACGTTCGTGTAGCCGAACGCCTCCACGAGCGGCGCCATCGCCGGCCACTGCTGCTTGAGCAGGTCCGGCCGCGAGCGGCGCGAGGCCTTGTAGTCCGCGAACAGCTCGCTGCGGCCGGAGGTCCCCGCGTCCCACGCGACCACGGTCGGCTGGACGCCGTACTCGGTGACGATCTTCACGAGCATCGAGGCGAACCCGAAGATCGCGTTGGTCGGCACTCCCGTCGATGTCGCGATCGACTCGGGCAGCGCGAAGAAGGCGCGGTAGACGAGGCTGGGGCCGTCGATCAGGAACAGCCGCCGCTCGCCGGCGGCGGTCCCGGCGCCGCCGCTCGCCCGCTGTTTGGTTCCGACGGCCATCGCTCCCACTCTACGTGGCCGCGCGGAGCGCGTTCTGGGCCTGTGCGCCCGTTTGCGCCTCGCGTGCAGCGATTTCCTGAGAAGATGCCGTGCCGCCAGCCACGGAGGGAGCCAAGAAGTGAGCGCCACACCGAGCGCCCAGTACCGCCTGACGATACGCGTGAAGCTCGACGACAGCCCCGGCGTGCTCGGTCGCGTGACGAGCGCGATCGGCGACGCCGGCGGGATCGTCGGCGCGGTCGACGTGCTCGAGAACGACGCCAGCGGACCGCTGCGCGACATCGTCGTGGACGCCTCCGGCCGGGATCACTGGGATCGCATCCTCCAGGCGATCTCCGGCGTGGCCGGCGCCGACGTCATCGACACCACCGACCGCACGTTCCTGCTGCACGTGGGCGGCAAGATCGAACAGTCCAACAAGCACCCGCTGAAGACGCGCGACGACCTCTCGATGGTCTACACGCCGGGCGTGGCGCGCGTCTGCCTGGCGATCGCCGACGACGAGGACAAGGCGTTCCAGTACACGATCAAGCGCAACACCGTGGCCGTCGTCTCCGACGGCACCGCGGTGCTCGGGCTCGGCGACATCGGCCCGAAGGCGGCGATGCCGGTGATGGAGGGCAAGTGCTGCCTGTTCAAGGAGTTCGCCGGCGTCGACGCGTTCCCGATCTGCCTCGACACGACCGACACCGAGGAGATCGTCCACGCGGTCAAGCTGATCGCTCCCGGCCTCGGCGGCATCAACCTGGAGGACATCTCCGCGCCACGCTGCTTCGAGATCGAGCAGCGGCTGATCTCCGAACTGGAGATCCCCGTCTTCCACGACGACCAGCACGGCACCGCGGTCGTGGTGATGGCCGCGGTGCTGAACGCGGTGAAGCTGACCGGGCGCAAGCTCGAGGATCTGAACGTGCTGATCATCGGCCTCGGCGCCGCCGGCATCGCGGTCACGCGGATCCTGCGCGCGGCCGGCGTCACGCGCATCATCGGCGCCGACTCCAGGGGTGCCCTGCACGTCCAGCGCGAGGACTACCTCGACGGCACGATGAACCCCGTCAAGCGCTGGTTCGCCGAGGTCACCAACCCGGACTGCCGCTCGGGCGCGCCCGCCGACGTGATCGACGGCATGGACCTGCTCGTCGGCGTCTCCGGCGCGCGCGTGATGCCGGCCGAGGCGCTGGCGCGGATGAACCCCGACGCGATGGTCTTCGCGATGGCCAACCCGACGCCGGAGGTCCACCCCGAGGAGGCGGCCCCGCACGTGCGGATCATGGCCACCGGCCGCTCGGACTTCCCCAACCAGATCAACAACGTGCTCGCGTTCCCGGGCATCTTCCGCGGCGCGCTGGACGTGCGCGCGCGGACGATCACCGAGGACATGAAGATGGCGGCGGCGCGCGCGATCGCCTCGATCGTCGACGACGACGAACTGGGCGAGGACTACATCATCCCCTCCGTCTTCAACCGCGAGGTGGCCCCCGCCGTCGCCGCCGCGGTCGGCGAGGAGGCGCGCGCCGAGGGAACGGCCGAAGCCGGCCTGCAGGTGGGCTACGCGCCCGGCGACACGGTCGCGCCCGGGCCCGCCGCCGACGGGCGCATCTGAAGGACCGCGTCGCGATGCCCGCCGTGACGCGTCACCGGCGCGAGCGGCCTGATCGGCCGCCGGCTCGTCGGCGAGCTGCAGCAGCGCCGGCTGGGAGGTCACGATCCTCAGCCGCGAACCGGTGCGCGCGCAGAACGCGCTCGGGGAGGTCGAGACCTACCGCTGGGAGCCGGTCGAGGAACCCGCGCCGGCGGCGGCGCTCGCGGGCCGCGACGCCGTGGCGCACCTCGCGGGCGAGCCCGTCTCGCAGCGCTGGAGCGCGCCGGCCAAGCGGGCGATCCGCGACAGCCGCGTGACCGGCACCGAGAACCTGTCGCGGGGCTGCGCGAGGCCGAGCCGCGCCCGCGCACGCTCGTCGCCTCCTCGGCCTGCGGCTACTACGGCGCGCGCGGCTCAGAGCCGATCGACGAGGAGGCGCCGACCGGGCACGGACTTCCTGGCCGAGGTCTGCGTCGCATGGGAGGCGCAGGCCGAGCGCGCCGCGCAGCTCGGGATGCGGGTCGTGCGGCTGCGGACCGGCGTCGTGCTCGACCGCACCGGCGGCGCGCTGGCGAAGATGCTGCTGCCGTTCCAGCTCGGCATCGGCGGCCCGGTGGCCGGCGGGCGCCAGTACCTGCCCTGGATCCACGCCGACGACGTCGTCGGGCATGTTCATGGCCGCGATCGAGCGACGAGCGCTGGCGGGGCGCGGCCAACGCGAGCGCGCCGGTGCCCGTCTCCAACCGCGACTTCTCCCGCGCGCTCGGCCGCGCGCTGCACCGCCCGGCGCTGATGCCGGTGCCGGGGCTCGCGCTGCGCGCGCTCTACGGCGAGATGGCGCAGATCGTGACCGGCGGCGTGCGGGCCGTGCCGGCCAAGCCGCTGATGCTCGGCTACGAGCACCGCCACCCGGACCTCGACGAGGCGCTGCGCTCGGCGCTCGCGCGCTGAGCGCCGGCTCAGGCGCGAGCCGGCCAGCGACTCCTCCGCCGGGCCGGTGCCCGTTGGCGCTTGCGGCGGCGCGGTTGTCGGTCTCGATGATCACGCGGCAGGGCCGCACCCTGAGCAGGTAGGCCGCGGTCGGGCCGATCCCGTGCTCGCCGCGCGGGCGCGTGGATCGTCGACCAGTAGATGACGTCCGAGCCGACGCGTTCGGCTTCCTCGACGAGCGCGGCGCCCGGGTTGCGCGTGCGGATCAGCCCGGTGCGGACCTTGATGCCGGCCGGCGCGAGCCTGAGATGCGCGCGCTCTCGAGCACCGAGCGCCCGTGCGCCTCCTCCTCCTCGAGCCCGGCCTCGAGCGACAGCTGGCTGGGCACCGGCAGCACGTAGACGGCGTAGACGACCCCGTCGTCGCCGATCAGCTTGGCCGCGGCGTGCAGCGCCGCGGCGCGAGACGTCGTCGCCGAAGATCGGCACGAGCGCGGTGCGGTAGTCGAGCTCCTCGAAGTCCGGCGGGCGCTCGGGCCGCTCGATCTTGTACGAGCGCCAGCGGGTTGAGGCGCTGGCGCTGGCGGTAGAGGAAGTAGCCGATCATCCCGATGACCATCCACGGCAGCCCGATCGTGCGCGCCTCGCCGTGCAGCACCACGACCGAGCACCAGGCGGCGAACGTGCCGATGGCGCCGAGCACCGCGGTCAGCGGGATCGTCGAGCCGCGGATGCGAACGTTCCAGGGCGCCCGGTAGGGCCGCGCGCGGTCGGGGTCCTTGACGCGCAGCGCGACCACCGAGACGTGCGCGATCGTGAACGAGAGCATCGCCCCGAACGCGTAGAGGTTGCCGAGCAGGGTGGTTTCGCCAGGCAGGATCAGCAATCCGGCGAGCAGCGAGAAGAAGACGATCGTGAACCACGGCGTGCGGTAGCGCGGGTGCAGCTGAGAGAAGATCGCCGGCAGCTGGCGGTGCTCGGCCAGCGACCACGACAGCCGCGAGATGCCGATCAGCCCGGCGTTGGTTGCGATGAACAGGATCGTCGCCGCGAGCACGCCGACGTAGTCGCGCGCGATCGTCAGCATCGCGCCGTGCAGGCCGAGCTGGTCGACGATCCCGAGCACCGGGTCGTTTTCGTAATGGCCGCCGAGCGCGGTCGCGTAGCCGGCGTGATGGAAGGTTTCTTTGAGCTCCGGCGAATAGCCGATGCCGTGATGGATCACGGGCAGCGCCGAGAGCGCGACGACCGAGATGCCCGCGTAGACGCCGAGCACGGCGATCAGCACGAGGTTGACCGCCTTGGGCACGTCGTGGCCCGGGTCCTTGGCCTCCTCGGCCATGTTCGAGACGGTCTCGATGCCGGTGTAGGCGACCATCGCGACCGACAGCGCGAAGATCAGCTGCGTCCAGCTCGGCGCCACGCCGAGGTGGACCTGGTCGACGAGCAGCGACGGGTCCAGGACGAGCGCGACGCCGAGGATCACGAGCAGGACCTGCGTGCACAGGTCGGTGACAGCGAGGACGAGGTTGAGCTTCGCCGACTCGCCGAGACCGCGGATGTTGAGCGCGGCGAGCAGCACGATCGTGACGAGGCCGCCGATGATGTCGCCGGGGTTGTGCGTGAGCGCCGGGAAGAACGCGCCGAGGTAGTGCGGCACGAAGAACGCCGAGATCGCGATCGTGATGATGTAGTCGAGGCTCAGCGCCCAGCCGGCGAAGAACGAGACGACGTCGTTGAAGGCGTGGCGGGCGAACGAGGAGGAGCCGCCCGCTTCGGGGAACATCGACGGCGCCCTCGGCGTAGGTCTTGGCGGTCAGCACGAACAGACCGCCGGCGAACATGAACACCAGCGGCGTCAGGCCCGAGCGCGTGCGCGGCGACGAGGCCGAGCGCGTAGTAGATCGAGGAGCCGACGTTGCCGTAGGCGGTGGCGAACAGCCCCGGGACGCCGACCGATCGGCGCAGCCCGTGCTCTGAGAGGCGCGCCATCGCCCTGACGCTACATCCTGGCGAGGCATCCGGCCTCGCCGCTCGACGACCCGCCGCCACACCCGAGCGCTCGCCGCGGTCCATGTTTCCTCAGCCGCGCCATCGCCGGGCAGGGTAGCGACGCGCCGCGCAAGGCGGACCCTGAGCTCGGGCGGCGCGGCTCCAAACCGCGCCGGTGCATGCAACATCCCATGCACCGCAATCGCCCGAGCAGGAAGCGGCCGTATGATCCCGACGAGGGCGCGTTTATCACACCGCCCGGCAGCAAGATCGGCCATGGAAACCGCGCGACGCGAAAACTACGACTCCGGCGAGGACTTCGTCCTCGAATACGGAGAGCTGCGCTTCACCTTCAACGAGGCGGACTTCTCGGAGCGCTGCGAGCAGGCCGCGCTGAAGCTCGGCTTCGTCGGCGGGCGCCTCGGCGACGAGGAGCTCGAAGACCTCGTCAACCTCGCCGTCAACGGCGAGATCATCGACCCCGCCTCGGCGCTGGGCGAACACGTCAACGACTGCTGGCCCGAGCTGGTCGGCCCCGCCGAGCGCTCGCTCGTGCACTGGCTGCGCCGCCTCGTCTTCCGCGGCGCCTGGCTCGACCAGCGCGTCAAGGAGGGCGAGCTCAGCGTCGCCTTCGACGACGAGACCGGCAGCTTCGCCTACGTGCAGCCGATTCAGGCCGGCGCCGCCGGCCCGGGCGAGCCGATCGAGCTCGCCCCCGAGCCCTCGTGGGACCGGGTGGCGTACCGCCGCTCGGACGCGGCGATCTAGCGCTCGAGCGCCGAAGCGCGCGCCTTCGTGATCGCCTCCGCGCCGTCGTCGCCGACGAGCAGCTCCGCGCGCAGCGTGCCGCTCGCGGCGAGGTCGATGATCGGCTCGCTGCCGGCCGCGGCGAGCGCGGGGTCGAGCGCGATCACGGTCGTCTCACCGCCGATCGGCGCCGAGGCCGTGGCGATCACCGTCAGCGAACCGGCCTCGCGCAGGTTGCGCGCGGCCGCGAGTGCCCGGCGTGCCGCCTGCGGATGAAGGCCGTCGAGCCCGTCGACCAGCACCACGGCGTCTGCACCCCTCGCCGCGATCCGCCGTGCGGCGTCGAGCGTCCGCTCGAGCGCCTGCGCCTGCGCGTCGGCTGAGGCGGCGAAGGTGAGCCCGGCGGCGAGGGGCGAGGCGTCCTCCGCCTCACCCGCGCTGCCTGCCCAGTCGGCGATCTCCTCGGGGCGCGCGCCGAGGAGCACCACGCTCACCTCGAGGCCCTCGGTGCCCTTCAGGGCGCCATGGAGCCGCTTGAGCGTCTCGGACTTGCCGGCGCCGCGCGGGCCGGTGATCGTCACGCGCGAGCCCTTGCCGAGCGGCGTCAGCCACTCGATCGCCTCGAGCGTCTTGTCCGGGGCGCCGAGAGCCAGCCGCTCGGCGGGCCAGGCGACCGGGAGGTCGTCGTAGCGCGCGCCGTCGGCGACCGTGTCGGCCTCCGCGCCGTTGATCGTGTCGATCCTGACCAGCGAGGGGTAGCGCTCGGAGCGGCGCGGCGTGCGCACCGGCCCGCGTCACGCGGTCGCCGGAGACCAGCTCGCAGCGGCGCACCTGCGCCGCGGAGATGTAGACGTCCTGGTCGGAGGGTTCCGGCGGGTCGACGCGCAGGAACGCCGAGCCGTTGCCGAGCACCTCGACGACGCCCTCGGCTGCGCGCCCGTCCTCCTCGTCCTCCCCGCGCCGGCTCGAGCTCTCGCTGCGGGAGCCGCGCGAGCCGCGCCCGCGGCCGCGACCACCACCGCGTGCCGGGCGCTCCTCGGGCTCCTCCTCCGCCTCGTCTGCGCTCTCCGGCTCAGGCTCCTCGCCGGCCTCCTCGCCGGCCTCGGCGGCTCGCTGTCGCGCCGAGCGCCCGCGGCGAAGGCGCGGCGCACGGCGCCTGCGCGAGCGGGGGCGGTCGCCCTCCTCGGACTCGGCGTCGCCGCCGTCAGCCCTCCGCATCGCCGGACTCGCCGAGGATCGCGTCGATCAGATCCGCCTTGCGGAGTCTCCTGAAGCCGTCGAGGCCGATCTGGTCGGCGATCGCGTGCAGGTCGGCCAGAGGACTCGCCTCCAGCTCGGAGCGGTCGAGCACTGCCATCTTGTGTCTCTCTTTCTGTGTGCGGGTGGTCGGCGTCCCGCCGCGTTGGTCAGCGGCCGGCACCCTTTGAACGTCCAGCAGACTAGCGGCTGTAGCGGATCTCCTCGGTGAGCTGCAACGCATCGTCCGGCTGGCTCTCGGCCGCGCAGCGCCGCGCGCACCGCGAGGTAGTCGGCGGCCGCCGCCACGTCGTGCACGCGGAAGATGTGCGCCCCTTCGTCGAGCCCGTGGCCGAGCGCGGCGAGCGTCCCGGGCAGCCGTTCGTGCGGCGGGCGCCCGGTCAGCGCGCCGATGAAGTCCTTGCGCGAGATCGCCATCAGCACGGGGCGGCCGAGCTCGTGCAGGCGCCCCGCCGCGGCGAGCAGCCTGATCGTCTGCGCGGGCGTCTTGGCGAAGTCCGGTCCGGGGTCGACGATCAGCTGCTCGCGCTCGACGCCGGCCGCCAGCGCGACCTCGATCCGCTCACGCAGGAAGGCGAGCACCTCCTCGACGACGTCCTCGTAGAGCTCGGGCTCCTGGCGCCGTTCGCGCGGCGCGGCAGCTGTGTGCATGAGCACGAGGGCGGCGCCGGTGCTCGCGCAGACCTCGGCCAGCGCCGGGTCGCGCAGGCCGCTGACGTCGTTGACGATCCGCGCGCCGGCTTCGATCGCGGCGGCGGCCACCTGCGGCTTGTAGGTGTCGACCGAGACGAGCGCGCCGTGATCGCCGGCCAGGCGCTCGACCAGCGGCACGACGCGCGCGATCTCCTCGGCGACCTCGACGGGCGGGCGCCCGGTGGAGGCCGACTCGCCGCCGACGTCGATGATGTCCGCGCCCTCGGCGAGCAGCTGCGCGCCCAGCGCGACCTGCGCGTCCAGCGTGCGGTTGCGGCCCTGGTCGCTGAAGGAGTCGGGCGAGGCGTTGACGATCCCCATCAGCAGCGGCCGCGAGCCGACCTGGAGCTCGAGGCTCCCGGCGCGCAGCCGCCGGGGCGGCGCGTTCAACGCGCGGGCTCCGGGGCGCCGAAGGCGATCCCCTCGGCCGCCGCCTCGACGGCGAAGGACTCGAGCTCGGCCTGCAGGCGCTGCTCGTCCCAGGAGAGCTCGCGCGCGAGCACCTCGCCGACGCGGCGCACCGCTTCGGCCGGCGGGTCGGCCAGCAGCTCGCGCGCGGCGAGCAGACCCAGGCGCGTGCGGCGCAGCAGCGCGTCGCCGATGCTGCGCGCCTGCTCGTGGCGGGCGGCGAGCGCGACCTCGGCGAGCAGGTCCGGGCATCCGGGCACGATCGGCTGTGCCAGCTCGCCGCGCTCGGCGGCGATCTCCAGGACCTGGAACGCTGCGTGCCCGTAGCGCGAGGCGAGCGCCTCGTAGGCCTCCGGCGCGACGCCCTCCAGGCGCGGCAGCTCATCCGGGGAGATGGCCTGGCCGAGCGGGATTTCCTGCGTGCGGCAGGGCGCTTCGCGGGCTTCGCGCAGGACGAGCCGGTCGACGGTCATCTTCGCCATCCGCCGCCAGGTCGTGAGCTTGCCGCCGGTGATCGTGATCATCCCCGAGGAGGTCTCGTACAGCTCGGCCTTGCGGGAGATGTCGACGGACTTCTTCGGGTCGCCGGTCGAGATCAGCGGCCGCACGCCCGCGAAGGCGCCCGTGAGCTGGCCCGGGCCGAAGTCCGAGCCGAAGAACGTGTTGACCGCATCGAGCAGGTAGGCGATGTCCTCCGCGGAGGGCTCGACGTGCTCCAGCGACCCCTCGTAGTCGTTGTCGGTGGTCCCGATCAGGGCGTGTCCGAGCCAGGGCAGCGCGAAGATCGAGCGCCCGCTGCCGGCCGGGACGATCGCGCCGCCGACCAGGGGCAGCGCGGAGTGCTTGATGGTGATGTGGGTACCCCGGCTCGGGCGGATCGACGGCAGCTCGGCCTCGACGTGCAGCTCCTGGGGGCGCAGCTGGTCGGCCCAGACGCCGGTCGCGTTGACGACGTTCGGCGCCTTGACCTCGAACTCCTCGCCGGACTCCAGGTCGCGGACCGCCACGCCGCTGGCGCGGCCCCCATCCTCGATCAGCCCCGTCACGTCGAGCCGGTTGGCGCACACCGCCCCGAAGCGCTCGGCCTCGCCCAGCACGGTCAGCACGAGACGCGAGTCGTCGGTCTGGCAGTCGTAGAAGAGGTAGCCGGAGGTCGGCTCGCGCGCCGCCAGCGCCGGCAGCAGCTCGATCACCTCCTCGCCGGAGATCACGCGATGGCGCGCGGGGCTCCAGGACTCCTGGTCGGCGGGCTCGGCCAGATCGGACTCGGCCCGCTCGGCGGCGTTGCGCGCCTCGCCCTTGCGGCGCGCGCGGCGGCCGCGCAGGCGCCCTCGCTCGACCGCCATCACGTCGTAGAGGTTCAGCCCGACGCCGACCAGGCGGTCCGGCTTGGCGCCGTCGAACGCCGGCACGACCAGCGGCAGGGGTTTCACGAGGTGCGGCGCGAGCGCGACCATCAGCTGGCGCTCGAGCAGCGCCTCGCGCACCAGCCCGAGGTCGAAGTTCTGCAGGTAGCGCAGCCCGCCGTGAACGAGCTTCGAGGAGCGGCTCGAGGTGCCGGAGGCGAAGTCGGCGCGCTCGAGCAGCGCCACGCTGTAACCGCGCGAGGCGGCGTCGAGCGCGACGCCGGCGCCGGTGATGCCGCCGCCCACGACGATCACGTCGAAGTCCTCGCTCTGGAGCGCCGCCAGGGCCTGGTCGCGGGCGATCACGTGCGCAAGTCTCGCAGAGGCGCGCGGCGCCGACGGGAATCGCGCAGGGCGGCCCGGGGCCGTAAGGTCAGCTGCCGGACCACGAGCGAGAGGAGAGAGCGAGATGCTCGACCACGTGAGCTTCGGCGTCGACGACTTCGCCCGCAGCAACGCCTTCTACGGGCAGGCGCTCGCCGCGCCGGATCAGGGAATACCGCGGCGTCATCGCTGCCTTCGGCGAGCGCGAGCCACCGTACTTCTGGCTCTACGGAGACCGCGAGGCGACGCAGGGGGCGCTGCACTTCGCCTTCGCCGCGCCCGACCGCGCCGCCGTGACGCGTTCCACGCAGCCGCCCTCGCGGCCGGCGGGGATGACAACGGCGCGCCGGGCCTGCGCGACTACCCCCGAACTACTACGCCGCCTTCGTGCTGGACCCAGACGGTCACAACATCGAGGCCGTCTGCCACGCGGCGCCCTGAAGGGCGAAGCGCGCTAGATGTTCGCGAGCTCGGCGGTGATGTCCGACACCGCCGCTTTCGCGTCGCCGAACAGCATCGAGGTCTCGGGCTCGTAGTAGAGCTCGTTTTCGATCCCGGCGAAGCCCGGGTTCATCGAGCGCTTGATCACGATCACCGAGTGGCTGTCGTTGACCTCGAGGATCGGCATGCCGTAGATCGGCGAGGACGGCGTGTTCTTCGCGGCCGGGTTCGTGACGTCGTTGGCGCCGATCACGAGCGAGACGTCGGTGCGCTGGAACTCGGGGTTCGCGTCGTCCATCTCCTTGAGCTGGTCGTAAGGCACGTCCGCCTCGGCCAGCAGCACGTTCATGTGGCCCGGCATGCGCCCCGCGACGGGGTGGATCGCGTAGCTGACCTCGATGCCGCGGCTCTCGAGCTCCTTGGTGAGCTCGCGCACGGCGTGTTGCGCCTGCGCCACGGCCATGCCGTACCCGGGCACGATCACGACCTTGTTCGCGTACGCGAGCTGGATCGCGGCGTCGGTGGCGCTGACCGATTTGACTGTGCCGGCGTGCTCGCCGGCCCCTCGGCGCCCTCGATCGCGCCGCCGCCGCCGAAGCCGCCCGCGACGATCGAGGGGATCGAGCGGTTCATCGCGACCGCCATCAGGTTCGTGAGGATCGTGCCCGAGGCGCCGACGATCATGCCGGCGACGATCAGCGCGGGGTTGTTCAGCGCGATGCCGGTGGCTGCCGCGGAGAGGCCCGTGAAGGCGTTCAGCAGCGAGATCACGACCGGCATGTCGGCGCCGCCGATCGGAAGCACGAGGAAGTTCCCGAGCAGCGCCGCGCACACGAGCATGCCGATGAACAGCGCTTCGGAGTGCGCGCCCGCGCAGAGGTCGACGCCGGCCGCGACCGCGAGCACGAGCAGCACCAGGTTGACGATCTGCTGGCCGGCGCCGAGCGTGATCGGGCGGCCGGGGATGATTTCCTGAAGCTTGCCGAAGGCGATGTTCGAGCCCCAGAAGGAGATCGAGCCGACGATCGCCGCGAACACGGAGAAGACCGCGATGTAGGTCGCGACCGCGCCGCCGGTGATCGTGACGCTGCCGAGGTTGCCGATGATGTGGATCGTGTGCGAGCCGTAGGTCGAGCCGTGGCGGCGGAACTCGGCCCAGGCGATCAGGAACACCGCACCGCCGCCGACGCCGTTGAACAGCGCCACCATCTGCGGCATCGCGGTCATCTTCACCTGGCGCGCCGCGGGCACGCCGACCGCGGCACCGAGCGCGACGCCGAGGACGATCAGCCCCCACTCGCCCTCGCTCGGGTTCAGCAGCGTGGCGACGATCGCGATCGACCATGCCGACGGCGGCGATGCGGTTGCCGCGGACGGCCGTCGTCGGCCCGGCGAGCCCCCGCAGCCCCTGGATGAAGAGGGAGAAGGCGATGATGTAGAGGACGTAGATGAAGCTTTCGCTCTGCACCCACGAGGTCGCGAGCGGGGTCATGCGCCGCCCTTCCCGCCGTCCTGCTCGTCCTTCGCCTTCGGCTTGGACTTGAACATCTCGAGCATCCGGTCCGTGACCAGGAAGCCGCCGACGATGTTGATCGTGCCGAAGATGATCGCGATCACGAGGATCACCTTGTTGAAGGTGTCGTTGCCGGCCAGTCCGATCACGATCAGCCCGCCCAGCAGCACGATGCCGTGGATCGCGTTGGTGCCGGACATCAGCGGCGTGTGCAGAGTGTTCGGCACCTTCGAGATCACCACGAAGCCGATGAAGCCCGCGAGCACGAGGATCGCGAGGTTGGTCGTCAGCACGCTGGCGAGCATCACGCCGCGTCCTGGACGGCGGCTTTCGCGCCGTCGTTGACGATCTGGCCGTCCTTCACCACGCACGCCCCCTTCACGATCTCGTCCTCCCAGTCGAGCGACAGCGCCCCGTCCTCGCCCACGAACAGCTCGAGCAGCGCCTGCACGTTGCGCGCGAACAGCTGCGAGGAGTGCTCGGCCATGCTCGACGGCAGGTTGAGCGGCGAGACGATCTTGACCTCGTGGCGGACGACCGTCTGCCCTGGCTCGGTCAGCTCGGCGTTGCCGCCGGCCTCCCCCGCCATGTCGACGATCACCGAGCCGGGCTTCATGCCTTCGATCGCCTCGGCGGTCACGAGCTTCGGCGCGGGCCGGCCGGGCACGAGCGCGGTGGTGATCACGACGTCGAAGCCCTTGATCGCGTCGGTCAGCGCCTGCTGCTGTCGCGCGCGCTCATCCTCAGTCAGCTCGCGGGCGTAGCCGCCCTCGCCGCTGGCCTCGAGGCCGAGGTCGAGCCACTGGGCGCCGAGCGAGTAGACCTGCTCGGCGACCTCGGGGCGCACGTCGTAGCCGGTGGTGCGGGCGCCGAGCCGCTTGGCCGTCGCGAGCGCCTGGAGGCCGGCCACGCCGACGCCGAGCACGAGCACCTTGGCGGGCGGGATCGTGCCGGCGGCGGTCATCAGCATCGGGAAGAAGCGGCCGATCTCCTCCGAGGCCAGCAGAACGGCCTTGTAGCCGGCGACGTTGCTCTGGGAGGAGAGCGCGTCCATCGCCTGGGCGCGGGAGATGCGGGGGATCGCCTCCATCGCGAACGCGGTCGCGCCCGCGTCTGCGAGCGCCTTGGTCGTCGCGGGCGCGGTCAGCGGCGCAAGGAAGCCGATCAGGATCGAGCCCTGCCCGAGGCTGCGGATCGTCTCGGGGTCCGGCGGGGCGATCGTGACGACGATGTCGCTGCGCCACATCTCGGTCGCGTCGCTGGAGATCTTGGCCCCGGCCTCGGTGAACTGGTCGTCGCTCAGCAGCGCGCCCTCGCCGGCGCCGCTCTGCACCAGCACGTCGAGGCCCTTGGCCACCAGCTTGCTGACCACCTCCGGCACGAGCGCGACGCGATGCTCGCCGGCGGCGGTCTCCTTCGGGACTCCGATCCGCATCTGAGAGGCGGGAAAGCTATCCGATCCGGCGGAGAGGCGGCGCCCGACCGGCATGGAGCGCCGGTCGGGTCTGTCCCACTCCTCTTTAGACTCGGCGTATGACCGTGAACCTGACGCGCATCTACACGAAGCTCGGCGACGGCGGCGAGACGCATTTGGGCGACATGAGCCGCGTCTCGAAGCTGCATCCCCGCGTCGAGGCATACGGCACGATCGACGAGCTCAACGCGTTCCTCGGCGTGGCGCTGCTGGCCGAGGGCATGCCGGGGCGCTTCTCCGAGTGGCTCTCGCGCGTGCAGAACGACCTGCTCGACGTCGGCGCCGACCTGTCTGTCCCCTCATCCGACGACGAGGCGCGCGAGCGTCTGCGGGTCACGCCCGACTACACCGCGTGGCTGGAGCAGGCCTGCGACGAGGTCAACGAGAAGCTCCCACCGCTGCGCTCGTTCGTGATCCCGGGCGGGAGCCCCGCCGCCGCTCACCTGCACGTGTGCCGCACCGTCTGCCGTCGCGCGGAGCGCCGCACGATCGCCGTCGAGGACGCGAACCCCGAGGCGGTGCGCTACCTCAACCGCCTCTCAGACCTGCTCTTCATCCTCAGCCGCGCCGCGAACGAGACCGGCGCCGAGCACCTGTGGGAGCCCGGCGCGCACGGCGCGGGCGGCTCCTAGCCGGACGCGCGGCGGGGCGGGAAGACGCGCTCGGAGGCGCGCAGCGCCGCCACGGCGAGCGCCATCCAGAACGACGCCACGAGCAGGCCGCCGACCACGTCGCTCGGCATGTGCCAATCGAGCACGAGCAGGCCCACGCACACGGCCGCGACGTAGAGGCCGCCGAGGACGGCCACGACCGGGCGCAGCCGCGGACCGGAGACGAGCACCGCGCACAGCGCGAGCGCCATCGCCGCGGTCGAGTGGCCGCTCGGCCACGAGGCGGGGTTGACGGTTATGTAGTTGACGCTGTCGTGCTGATGCGCCAGCAGCGGCTTGAGCTGCTCGGCGGTGAACGGCGCCAGCGTGAGCACGCCCGCGACGGCGAGCGCGGTGCGGGGGCGATCGCCGGCCAGCGCAAGCGCGACGAGCGCGACGCCCCACAGGACGAACAGCGCAGGATCGAGCAGGTGCAGCAGGAACTTCAGCGGCCCGTGCAGCGTCGCGGTGTCGAGCGTCGTGAAGTGGTAGAGCACGACCGCGTCCTTCAGCCGGATCGCCCCCACCTGAGAGGACAGCGCCCAGACGGCGGCGAGCGCCAGCAGCAGCACGCCGGCGATGGCGAGAGCGCTGAGCGCGGTGCCCGGCGCAGGGGCCAGCGAGCGCGTGCGGACGCGGCGCGGAGTGGCGATCACGGCCTGCTCTGACATGCCACCAGCGTAGAGAGGCGGCTTAAGGCGGGCTGAATCGCTACGGCGAGACGGGCAGCGGGCGTTGCGCGAAGCCCGTGAGCGCCTGCGCGGTCACCCACACCGGCGTCTGGGCGCCGACGCGCGAGTAACGGACGCTGCCGTCGGGTGCGACGAGCGTCTGCAGATAGGCGACCGGGTTGCGGCTGCCCCGGCGCGTGACCTTGGCCGCCGCCGTGCCGGCCGCCGCGAAGGCCTGGATCGCCCAGGCGGTGGACTGCGCGTTGGAGGGTCCTCCCTGCTGCTGCGGAAAGCCGCCGTCGAGGTTCTGGGCGCGGCGCAGGAACGCGACGCCATGGGTGAGCGCGCTCGCGTAGCGCGTGCCGTGGAGGGCCTGCATGGCGGCGGCCGTGTCGTCGATGTCGCCGCCCCCTCCCCGCGTGGCGAAGCCGAATGCGCCGTTCGGTTCCTGCTGGCGGGCGAGCCAGCGCGCCGCGCCCGCGATCGCCGGAGCGCGCGGACCCTCGCCGGCTGCCCGCAGTGCGAGGATCGCGAACGCGGTCAGGTTGGAGAGGTGACCGAAGGAGCCGTCGGAGGCGCGGTAGGCGTCCAGGCGGGCTACGGGATCGCCGCCGGGAAGCGAGCGGACGGAGGCGCCGCAGGCACGAAGCGCGAGGATCGTGCGCTCGAGGTCGCCGGCGCCGTGGAGGGACGACGCTTCGGCGCGGAGCGCGTCGAGCACCGAGTGGCCGTCGCGGCTCACCGCGCTGGGGTTGCGCCCGGCGGCCGCGAGGCCGATCGCCGCCCACGCCGTGTACAGCTCGCTGCTGGGCTGCCCGGGCGTGGCGCCGAAGCCGCCGTCGGCGTTCTGCGCTCCTTTCAGGTAGGCCAGCTGGCGCGCGATCGCCGCGTGCGCCGAGGTCGCGGGCTTCGAAGCATGCGCGCAAGCCGTCAGCCCGAGCGCGAGCGCCGAGACGCAGAGCACCGTCAGCAGCGATGCCGGCGGCAGCCCCAGCATCTGCGCCGGGGACGGGCGGCTCTCGAGGAGCTCCCAGTTGACCTGCAGGCGCGCGCGCACGCGGACGAGCATGCGCAGCAGCGCGGGCCCGAACGCGAACCCGAAGGCGAAGCTCGCGACGACGTGCGTGAGGTCGAACGCGAGGGCGGCGCCGAGCACCACCCCGTAGGCGGCCAGGCTGTGGTTGCCGGTCCCCGTCCAGGTGTAGACGTTCAGCACGAGGTTGAAGAGCTCGGCGCCGAGTGCGCACGCGAGGCCCAGCATGAGCGGCGAAGGACGTTCGCCCAGCGCGGGGCGCAGCGCCGCTCCGAAGAGGCCCACGAGGCCCCATCCGAGCATCTGCCACGGCGTCCACGGGCCCTGCCCCAGCAGGATGTTCGACGCGAGCGCCGAGATGGCGCCGATCGCGAAGCCGGGGCGGGCGCCGAACGCCACGCCGCTGACCAGCACGATCGCGGTGATGGGCTTCACGTCCGGGACCGCGGCGAAGGCGTCGCGGCCGAGCGCCGCCAGCGCGGCGAGGGTCGCGATGACCGCAACCAGCTTCGCGGGCGGGTGGCTGCGCTCGTACCACCAGAACGCCACCCCGAGCGAGCCGAGCACGATCGCGAACGAGCTGAGCTGCCAGCTCACGAGGCGTCCACCAGCTCTCCGGGCGCATGGCGGGCGCTGCGCAGAAACTCCGCGCCCTGCTCGGGCGTGAGCGCGCGCCCGGCGCCGCCCAGGATGCGCGCGGTCTCGGTGGCGAAGTACCAGCCACCGGAGAGGATCTCCTCGATCGGCCCGTCGGCGATCACGCGCCCGTCGGCGAGCAGGACCGCCCGCTCGGCGAGCGCGGCGGCGAACTCGGCGTCGTGCGTCGCGACCACCACCGCCATCCCCTGGGCGCTGCGCTCCCGCAGCCAGCCGGCGAGCTCCCCCTTGGACCGGCGGTCCATGCCGCGCGTCGGCTCGTCGAGCGCGAGCACGGCGGGCGGCTCGCCGTCGCCGAGCACGATCGCGAGCGCGAGGCGCTGACGCTCGCCGCCCGAGAGGTCGCGCGGGTGGCGCTCGGCGAGCGCGCTGAGCCCGAGCAGCTCCAGCGCAGCTCCGGGCGCCTCGTCGGCGACGCGCTCGTGCAGCAGGTAGTCGCCGGGGTTCTGGAGCAGCAGCGCGACGCGGCCCGCGCTCCGCACCGAGCCGCGCGTCGGCTGAAGCAGACCGGCGGCGTGGCGAAGCAGCGTCGACTTGCCCGCGCCGTTGCGCCCCATCAGGACGACCCGCTCCCCCGGGGCGACGCTCAGCTCGGCGCCGCGGAGGATCGCCGCGCCGTCGCGAAGCTCGTGCCAGACCCCTCGCAGGTGCAGCGCCGCGTGCGCGCGGCGGCGCCGGCGCGGGGGCTCCGCGGACGGCAGCTCGGGCGCCGGCGCGGGAAGCAGTGCGTAGCGGCGCAGGGTGGCGCGCGCCTGCTTGACGCCGGCGGGGGGCGGCGCGAGCCCGGCACCTTCGATCAGGCGCGCCGCAGGCGTCTGCAGCGAGGGCTCGGCGGTCGCCGCCCATTCCAGGAACGCGGGGGGATCGGCGTCGCAGGCGATCTCGCCGTCCTGGACCGCGATCACGCGGTCGGCAGCGCCCAGGCAGCGCTCCAGGCGGTGCTCGATCAGCAGCACGGCGGTGTCCGACTCCTGGTTCAACCGCCGAAGCTGCCAGATCAGCTCGTCGCCCGCGACGGGGTCGAGCTGGGAGGTCGGCTCGTCGAGCAGCACGAGCGGCGGGCGGGCGGCGAGCGCCGCGCCGAGCGCGACGCGCTGCAGCTCGCCCCCGGACAGCTCTGCGGTCGCGCGGTCGAGCAGCTCGCCGATGCCGAGCGCGAGCGCCACCTCCTCGACCGCCCGCGCCACCGCGGCGGGGCCGAGGCCGAGGTTTTCGACCGCCAGGGACAGCTCGGCGCGAACCGTGCTCATCACGACCTGCGTCTCGGGGTCCTGGAGCAGCGTGCCCGCGACGGCACCGATCGCCGCAGGCCCCGCCTCGCGGGTGTCGAGGCCCGCGACTGTGACGCGCCCGCCGAAGGAACCCCCGTGGAAGTGCGGGACGAGCCCGGCAGCCGCCTGCAGCAGCGTCGACTTACCCGATCCCGAGCGGCCCGCGAGCACGCAGAACTCCCCGGGCTCCAGGGCGAGGCTCACGTTGCGGAGCGCCGGGCTCTCGGCGCTGGGGTAGGTGTAGCTCACGCCGTCGAAGTGCAGGACGCTCATGGCTCGATCCCCCGGCGATCGAGGAAGGGGAGCAGCGTCGCGGCGAGCAGGAGCGCGATCGCCACCGCTGTGCCCGGCCCCGCGGCGATCGAGACCAGCGGGTAGGCACGGAAGTCCGCTGCGCCGTCCAGTCGCGTCAGCAGAGCGATCAGCGGGATCGCCACCGCTGCGGCGCCGAACGCGAGGTCGTGGCGGGAGCGGGCGGCGGCGCGGCCCGCGTCGAGGACCGGGCCGCGCGCGCGTGGGCGCCCGGGCGCCCCGTAGCCGCGGGTCTCGAGCACCGCTGCGACGTCGAGCGCGCGGTCAAGCGCACCCGCGATGGTGGCCCGCAGGATCGCGAGTCGCCCGACGCGGCCGGGCCCGCTGTCGGCGCGGCAGCGCATCGCCTCGGCGAGGCGCTGCGCGTCCTGGCCCAGGACCGGGACCATACGCGTGGTGAGCGAGGCCGTCAGCGCCGAGCGCGGCGAGACGCGGCGCATCGAGAGCAGCAGCTCGTCGGGGTTCGCCGTGCACACGGCCAGCAGGCAGGCGAGCGCAACGACCAGCAGGCGCAGCCCGAACACGAGCCCGAACACCACCGACTCGAGCGTCAGGTTCATCTGCCCGAGCACGCCCCAGTCGCCGAGCCGCGCGAACACCGTCAGGCCGCCGCGGTTCACGAGCACGTTGACGAGCACGGTCGCAGCGAACATCGGCAGCGCTGCTCCGCGGGCTGCGCCGAGGAGCTGGCGTCCGACGCCGGCGGCGGCGGCGGCGAGCAGGACCGCCGCGAGCAGTCCGACGAGCACGATCGGGTCTTCGACCAGGAGCGCCGCCAGCGCCAGCGAGCCGCCATAGGCAGCCGCGACGCCCGCGCGCGCGGCGTGCAGCGGGCTGGCCCGCCGCCGGTAGGCGATCCGCGTCGCTGCGTCCAGGGCGCTCACGGCGCCGCCTTCGTGACCGGGAGCGCCTGCGCGCCGGCGGCGGTCACCGCCACGGCGAAGCGGTTCCGCAGTGACGCGGCGCCGAGCGCGCTCGCGGCGCGCGAGACGCCGGTGGCGTCGGTGCCCGTGACGGCCCAGATCGGCACGCGTTCCTGGCCGGCGGTCGCGGCGACGAGCCCGGTGCCGGCGCCGAGCGTGCTCACCGGATCGCCCTCCGGATCGAGCAGCACGAGCTCGGTGCCGCTCGCGTTCGGCTTCGCGTAGACGCCGCTGGCGCGCGGGCCGCTCTCGAGCGGCTGCAGCTGGCGTTCGAGGCGCAGTTCGCGCCAGGGGCCGACGAGCACCCGCAGCAGCTCCGGCCCGCCGCCTGCCCCGAGCGCGCCCGTGGCGGCGGGGACCCCCGCCTGCTGGAGGCGTGACGACACGACTTGGCACGCGGCGCCGGCGGCGCGCGCGCATTCGACGCGCACCGGCAGGCGCTTGCCGGCGATGCCGTGCAGGAACGGCTCGGGGTAGGAACCGACGACCGCCGGCACGTCCTGCGTCGCGGTCCAGTCGTGCAGGTCCCACCAGATGCTGTCGCCGCGATGCGCGTCTGTGTCGGCCGCGCCCTTCTGCGCCTCCACGCCGTTGACGTAGTAGAACCAGTCGATCTCCTGGCCGCCGGCTTCGCCGCCGCTGGCGCCGTCGATCGACTCGACGAAGCCGCCGCCGAAGCGCGACTGGACGCTGAAGTTGCGCAGCAGCAGGCTCATGATCGTGTCCTGGCCGCTGATCTTCGGATGCGCCGTTTCGTGCAGGACGCGCGTGCCGAAGTCGCGCGTGACCGTCAGCCGCACGCCGCCGGGCGTTGCGCCCGCGCCGAGCCCGCAGCCCGCGAGCGCGAGCAGGCACGCGATCGCGACCAGCGCTGCCGGCCCGGTCCTCACCGCACCGTCACGGACACCGGGGAAGGCTGGAACCGAGCCCGGCCGCGAGGCCGTGAGGGCGTAGGTGCCCGCGCGGGACGGCGCCCTCAGCGCCACCGATCCGGAGCCGTTCGTCACCGCCGATGAGGCGCCGAGCCGCACGCGTGCGCCCGCCATCGCCGCGCCGCGCCCGTAGTTGTCGTACCCGGTCACATGCACCTGCACCAGGCCGCCGCCGGGCACCGAGCGCGCGGCGGACAGCGCGAGGTTGCGCTGGCAGCCTCCGGCGAACGCCTGGCACCAGAACCACAGCACCTGCGAGCCGGCCGGGAGCAGCCGCCCGTCGCCCTGTGCCCCGGTCGGATCGCCCGCGCCGGTCGTCCCCGAGCGGTTGTTCACCTTGTACTCCCACCCGTTCTGGCCGTGGTTGGTCTCGCCGTCCAGCGAGTACACGAACAGCTGGCCGGAGTCGCGCGCCGAGGACGTGCAGTGGCCGTAGTCGCGGATCGCGAACGCCGGCCCGCCCGCCAGGTGCAGGTCCGCGAGCGCCGCGAGCGGGGTGCTCGCCGCCACCGCGCAGCTACGGCTCCCCGCCCGCACGGTCGCGGCGCCCGCGCCGATCGAGCGGGCCTGCGAGAGCACGACGTTGCCCGCGCCGACGACCATCACCCGCACTGTCGCGCCGGCAGCTCCAGCGGTCTGTGATCCCCTCCCACGACGCTCCCATACCGCAGAGGAGCAATGCACAACAGGCGGCGATAGCCGCCCTTCTCGATCCTCTAGTTGACATAGAACACGACGCGCGAGGTTCCGCGCGCGAGCGCGATCGTGTTGCCCGTCACGTCGGTGCCCGTCACGTCCAGCACGTAGCGGCCGGGCGCCAGCGCCCCCGGCAGCAGGTAGGAGAACGTGCCCGAGGATGCGACCTTGAACGCCTGCGCCCTCCCGCAGCGCCCGCGCGCGAAGCGCTCGCGCACGCCGTCATACGCCCAGCAGCGGCCCTTGTAGCTTCGCCGCAGCGCCAGGCTCACCCCCGTCACCGCGCTGTGGGAGCTCACCTGCCCCGCGAGCACGCGCGGCGCGCCGTGGCGGGAGTAGTGGCGGCCGTTCACGACGCTCGAGACGTGCGCCACGAGGGCGAAGGTGCCCTTGTACGGCGCCGGTAGGCCGTTTGCGAAGCCGGCGACGCCGCCGCCACCCGTCGTGGACGCCGAGCCGCAGCCGCCGTCGCCCGCCGCGTGGACGCAGACCGCGACGCCGTTGGAGCGAACCGAGTCCGAGCGCGTCGCCTTCAGGGTCACGGTGCCCGCGCGGGCGAGCATCACCGTCGCGTCGCCGCTCGCGTCCGTGGTGGGCGCGCCCGGCACCGCCGTCGTCACGCCGCCGACCGTTTCGCCGATCGCCGCCCCCGCGAGAGGCGCGCCGCTCGTCCCGTCCACGACGTGCACCGTGAACGGCACGCCCGTCTGCGCGCCGGCGGGACCGCTCAGCCGCAGCATGTGCGTCAGGTTGAAGAAGTTGTAGGCCCACAGCACTTCGGCGCCGGTTTCCGGCGCCACCTCGCAGCCGCCGACTTCCGAGGAGACGTCGTTCACAGCGAAGCCCCAGGAGTCGAACGGCGGGGAGCTTTCGTTGCGGTCTTCGCCGACCTGGCTGACGAAGAAGTCGCCCGCCCCCGGATGGACTTCCGAGCCGAACCATTCGGCGTCGAAGGCGAGCCCCTGGGCGAGCGCGACATCCCGCAGCGCCGTCGTGGCGTTGCCGAGTTCGGGGCCGGGCGTACCCGTGTCGTGGGTGACGTCGCACGGGTGCGCGCCTCCGCTGGATGCCGCTTCGAAGGTCTCCGGGCCCGCGGTGACCGGTCCTTCGTACAGCGTCTTTGCCGAGCCCTCGACGCGCAGCTCGAACGAGGCCGCGGCGGCCGAGCCGGTGCATACGGCGAGCGTGAGGACGAGCGCGGCGAGCGCGGCTCCCAGAAGGCGCGCGCGAGCGCGTTCCGCCGGAGCGCTGACGCGATCCCGGCCAGAAATTCGAGACTTGTACATGAGCCGACCCCTTTCCACGAGGGCTTCTTGGGCTTCGGTCGGAGGCAGGTCTCCTGGCTCCCGGGCCTACCGTCTCACGCCTTCCCGGGCCGCCTGCGGCGGTCCAGTGGCTCGCGCCCGTTATGGCGCGTCGCGTGACGGCTTCCCCCGGTCACAGTGGCGGGTCCGCGCCGGAATCGCACCGGCTTCCCTTGACCACCGACCTCGAGTGGCCGCAGTCTATCCGAGGCCGACTGTTCACAGAAAGTTCAAACCGGGGGCATCGACGCGGCGTAGAGTCGGCTGCCCGGCACCGCGATAGGAGAGGCGATTTCCCTCCAAGCTCTGACCCCCCGGCTCGCTGCGGCGGCCTGCGCGCTCGTGGCGCTGTGCTGCGCCACACCGGCCGCCCACGCCGACACGGCCCCGTCCGTGGGGACGGGCAGCTCCTCGGAAGTGACCCTCACCAGCGCCACCCTCGCCGGGACGGTCGAAAGCGACTCCCCGCTCGATGGCTGCTGGTTCGAATGGGGCGTGCCGCCGCACTTCGAAGCGAGCGTCCCCTGCCGCGCGGCGCGGCCGCAGGGGCCGCGCAGCCGGTCAGCGCCGAAGCCAGCGGGCTTGCGCTCGGGACGACCTACGGCTGGCGCCTGGCGGCGCGCAATGCCGCGGGCGTCGCGCACGGCGAAACCGGCTCGTTCAAAACGCTCGGCTACCCGGGCGAAGAAACGACGCCCGCCACCAACCAGCTGTCCTCGGAAGCGGGCCTGCCGCCCCCTCTCATCGAACCGAAGGAAGCCCACGGGCGCTTCGAAGGCGGGCTGTACGTGGCCTACTGCCCCGGGCGCGAGGGGATCGCCGCGAGCGCCGCCTCGCGCGCTCGCACCGCGATGGCCGACCACACGGGCTGGCCGTCGCTGGGGTGCCTGAAGATGGACAAGGGCACCTACGGGATGGCGCACACGCTGGTCGGTGTTGCCGGCGTCCACAACTTCCTGCTCGGCGGCTACGGCAACGACGCGATCTACGCCGGCCCCGACGGCGATGTCATCTGGGGCGATTACCAGCCCTCCGGACAGCACACCACCGAGCGCGACTGGCTGCACGGCGGTCCCGGCAGCGACTGGATCTACTCGAGCCACGGCCACGACGAGATCTGGACCGGCGCCGGTGACGACCATGTCGCGCTCGACTACGGCTGGGGCACCGTGCACTGCAACGGGTCAGGGCTGAAGACGCTCGTGATGCGCCCTTTGAAGCGCAACCGCCACTGGCGGCTGATCGGCTGCCGTCAGATCCAGATCGTCACCCACCGCGCGTGAGGGGCGCGGCTCAGCTCTCGACGGCGCGCTTCAGCCGGGCCAGGCGGCCGTCCCAGGCCCGCTCGGCATCGCGAAGCCACGCGCTCGCGGGCGCGAGCGCCTCGCCGCGGAGGCCGTAGCGGACCTCGCGGCCCGCGCCCGGCCGTCGCTCCAGCAGGCCGGCGTGCTCGAGCGTGGCGAGGTGCTTGGCGACCGCCTGGCGGCTGATCGGCAGCCTTGCCGACAGCGCCGGTGCGCTCGTCTCACCCCCGCCCAGCAGCTCCTGGACCATCCCGCGCCGGGTCGGGTCCGCGAGCGCGGCGAACACGGTCCCGACCTGGTCGCTCAAGCCGCCACCAACGAGAGACCGGCAGCCATCGCCGCAAGCGGCAGGCGCGGCGCGCTCTCGGTCACGATCACGCGCGCCCCGCGGGGCAGCGCGAGGATCCTGAACTCGACGTGGGTCGCCGGCTGCTCCTCGGAGAACCACCACCACGTCACGCGGTGGGGCGACTCGGCGTGCTCGACGTGGATGTCGCGGTCGGGCTCTTCGAGCCACCGCTCGCGTCCCTCCTCGGTCACCAGCGCCTCGAAGACCTCCTCGGGCGTGGCCTCCACGTCGATCTGGCGGCGCACCTTCTCCTGCTCGTGGTCGCCGGGCGGCATCCCGTCCAGCTCGTCCAGCTCCAGCCTCATCGCCGCCTCCTTGTTGACAACCGATTGGTTGCTATCGTCGTGTGACAACCATTTCGTTGTCGAAAGGATAGCCCACCATGACGCTGATCCCGATGGTCGTCGAGCAGAGCCCCCGTGGCGAGCGCTCGTTCGACATCTACTCGCGCCTGTTGAACGAGCGCATCGTCTTCATCGGCACGCCGGTCGACGACGAGGTCGCGAACCTCGTCGTCGCGCAGCTCCTGCACCTGGAGAGCGAGGACGACCAGAAGGACATCTCCCTCTACATCAACTCCCCCGGCGGCGTCGTGTACTCAGGGCTCGCGATCTACGACACGATGCAGTTCGTCAAGCCCGACGTGCAGACGATCTGCTTCGGCGTGGCGATGAGCATGGGCTCGCTGCTGCTGGCGGGCGGCGCCGCCGGCAAGCGCATGGCGCTGCCGAACAGCCGCATCCTCATCCACCAGCCCTCGGGCGGCTTCCAGGGTCAGGCCTCGGACATCGAGATCCACGCGCGCGAGACGCTGGAGCTGCGACGGCACGTCGATGAGATCTACGCGCACCACACCGGCCAGAGCCTCGAGCGCGTGCACGACGACATGGACCGCGACCGCTACTTCACCGCCGAGCAGGCGCGCGAGTACGGGCTCGTCGACCGGGTGATCTCCTCGCACGAGCTGAACCGGATGCGGACGGGGTTCGGCGCGCGGGAGGAGGCGGTGGCCTAGGAGACGCCGGCTACTCGTCGGACCGTTGCATAGGGACTGAATACTTTGTCTGCGGCCCCATGATGCAAGACCGATCCGGCCGGCGAGCCGGCGGCACCGCGTCCTGGTCGGAACGATGACGAGATGAGAGGAGCCTCACGGGCCTCCCGCCCTTGCGGGTAAGGGGCTCCAGGGCGAGCACCGTCCCGTCTCACAGACCTCTCAGCCAACGGCAAGGGCGTCTTGAGCCCGAGCGCCGAACCTGCATCACGAAACGGAAAGCAACGGAAAGGACCCCTCGATGTCTCTCCCTATCGCGATCGCACTCAACATCACCCTCTGCGTCCTGCTTCTGGCCGCGCTGGGCTGGACGATGACCCGGCCGCGCAAGCTCCGGCCGCACGTGTCCGCAACCGGCCGCCGGCTGCGGCTCGTCGAGCAGCAGGTCCGCTACGACGACCAGCAGGACCGCCGCGCCGCGTAGGCGCCGCGTCTCAGATCCAGCCGAGGATCGGCCCGAGGACGAGACCTGCGATCAGGTCGGCGGCGGCGAGCGTGCCCACGACGGCGATCTGCCGGCGACGGTCATCCATGTCGTAGACCCAGAAGCAGACCACGTAAAACGTCAGATAGCCGAAGACGACGATCACCGGGAAGGTGGCGACGTTCCACCACCAGTAGTGCCAGTGGAACACGCCGTCCGCGTGCAGGAGCAGCTCGACGCCGACCGAGACGAGCGAGAGCAGGATCGCGAGCGCCCATCGGTTCGGTACGCCGAGGATCCGCGTCCGCCGGTCGGCGGGCAGCAGCTTCGTGAAGATGATGCCGTTGATCGCGAAGAACAGCGAGATCTCGACGGTGAGGCCGATCAGGATCACGTAGCTGCTGCGGCCGGTGACGGTCCACAGCGCCGCATCCCCGTTCAGGTGAAGGACGAGGGCGTTGATGAGCTCGTTGGCCCAGTCCATGAGCCAGAACGCGAGCCCGGCGAGGATCGCGCTCCAGTTGCGCCGCTCGATCTCGACGGCGTAGACGTAGACGACGAGGGCCAGGAGGGTGATCGTCGACCAGTCGAGCTCTCCCCGCCGGCGCAGCAGGTGCTCCGCTTCGCGGGTGAACGTCGTCACGGCGACCATCTCTCCCCCTCTTCGCCGTCGCTGTCCGGTCAGGCGCCCACGCCCGACAGGTCACTGTCGGCGTCAGCGAGCGCGCTGCGGTCCTTCTCGCCGAGCTGCATCCCTTCGACGAGCAGGCGCCGAGCCTCGTCGAGGTCGTCGGAGCGGCCCACGGTCAGGGCCGCCTTGACGACGCCTCCCTGGAGGTAGAAGTTGGTGAAGCTGCCGTCGTCGTGAGAGCCCCGCAGGATCTCGTCGTCCCAGCCATAGGCGGGCCCGACGTACTCCAGGCCGCCCCAGTCTGCGAGGTCCGAGTAGAAGTAGGGCACGACTTCGTGGGGCACGTCCTGGCCGAGCATGTTGAGCGCTGCCGTCTTGCCCTGGCTGAAGGCGACGTCCCAGTGCTCGATCCGCACCGGCTGGCCACCGTGGACGGGCGAGTCGTATTCGCAGATGTCCCCCGCCGCGAAGATGCCCGGCACCGTGGACTCCAGGCGCGAGCTGCAATGCACCCCACCCCTCTCGCCGATCTCCAGCCCAGCCTTGCGCGCGAGCGTGACGTCGGGCAGCACGCCTGCGCCCACGACGACGGCTTCGGCGTCGAGCTCGCGGCCACCGCGGGTGATGACCCGCTGGACACCCCCGTGGCCCTCGAAGCGCTCCAGCTCGTCCTGGGGGTGGATGACGACCCCGTGCTCCTCCAGCAGACCTTGGAAGAAGCGCCCGGCGGCCTGGCCGAAGCCGCGTTCGAGCACGACCTCCTCCTGCATCACGATCTCGCACTTCTTGCCGAGCTTCGTGAGCGAGGCAGCGACCTCGCAGCCGATGTAGGAGCCGCCGATCAGCACCACTTTCTCGACGTCTGCGGTGCCCTCGCGGATCGCCTCGGAGTTGCCGAGCGTGCGCAGGTAGTAGATGTCCTCCAGATCGCAACCCTCGACGTTCAGCCGCCGCACGTTCGCGCCGGTCGCGATGAGCGCCTTGCCGAACCCGACCTCCTCCTTGCTCGACAGCTTCACGGTGCGCGCCTGCGCGTCGAGCGAGGTCACGCTCGTGCGCGTCAGCAGCTCGATGTCGTGCTCGCCCCAGAAGGTGTTGGGCCGGAAGAAGGTTTCTTCGCGCTGCAGCTCGCCGCGCAGATAGCCCTTGGAGCAGTCGGGGCGGTTGTAGGGCGGGTCGGGCTCGCGGCCGACGAGGAGGATCGAGCCCTCGCCGCCTTCCTCGCGCAGCCACCGCGCGCAGTTCCCGGCGGCTAGGCCGCCGCCGATGAGGAGGAAGTCCACCGTGCGATCGGGCATGTGGTTGACCCTACCCGGATCCGCGCGCCTGCATCTAGAGACCCGGCGGGTGGCGGATCGACCAGTGTGCCCACGTCGGGATGCGGTCGAAGATCCGCCAGCGGGGCCCGTCCTGATCGCGGTTGGGGCCCCCGTCCGTGCCGTTGTGACTCGTATCGAGACGGAGGCCGGCGATGACGATGAAGACGTGCGGCGTGGGCACGTCCGCCGCGTAGATCGTCACCCAACGGCCTGGTCCCGGCATCCCCCAGTGGACATAGTCCTGGGCCACCGGGTCGTCGCGGACGATTTCCCCGATCGGTCGAATCCCGGCGCGGTACAGGACGTAGCTCACCGTGCTGGAGCAATCCTCTTGCCCGGCGCCCCTCGGGTCGGGGGGGAGTCGTGTTCATCAGCTCGGTGTCGCTCCCTCCGACGCGCCGCCCGAACCCGGGACAGCGCCGTCCTCTGCGAGCTGGACCCGAAGCCGGCCTCGTGCGCGCTGGGCGACCTTGCGGTACTTCTCGCGCGTCCACCCCTCCGTCGCGCACACGTCGCGGGCCTCAGCGCCCACGAGCTGCCCTCCGATCACGAGCCTCTGGTCGCGCGTCAGGCTCGACGCGTGAGACCTGAGCCGCGTGAGCTCTTCGCGCGCGATCGCCACCCGCTCGGGATCGGCGAGCTCATCAGGCAGCTCGATCTCGTCCTCGCCCGAGCCGAACCTGGCAGCCCCCTCCATCGCCGCGGCAATCGGACTGCGACCGGAGATCGCGCGCCGGCGATCCTGAACCCGAGCCAGAAACCGCTGCTCGAGCGCGTTCGCGATGTGCGCGCGTCCGGCGAACGTGCGTCCGCTCCTCGCCAGAACCACCAGCTCGAGGCATGCCTGCGAGTAGGCGTCCTCCAGATCCTCCGCGCGAAGGCGGTGACGATGGACCCGCAGCAGCACCCCGCGCTTCGCCCCTGCGACAGCCGCCACGGCCTCGGCTGGATCACGTGCCAGTCGGCGCCCGTTCCACGCCTGTCCTGGAGATCGGGTAGACACATCTGGATGTCGCGTCGCGCCACGATCAGACCCCCCTCCCAATTCGGCTGCACGCCCGCCGGGACTACGCGATGAGCCTCACCGACCGCCTGCACGACCTCGACCACCGCCAGCAGAACGCCAAGGGCGTCCGGTTCCTGGCAGCGGTGCTGAAGAAGTTCGGCGACGACCAGGCCGGCCAGCTCGCCGCGCTGATCTCCTACTACGGCTTCGTCTCGCTGTTCCCGTTGCTGCTCGTGTTCGTGACGGTCCTGGGGTTCGTCCTCGAAGGCGACCCCGCACTGCAGAAGAAGATCGTCGACGGCACGTTGGGCCAGTTCCCGGTCCTGAGCGACTCGCTTCAGCTGCACTCGTTGAAAGGCAGTCCTGCGGCGCTCGTGATCGGGATCATCGGCGCCCTGCTCGCCGGCCTCGGGATCATGAGCGCGACCCAGGCGACGATGGATCGGATCTGGGCCGTCCCGTTCAAGGAACGCTCGAACTTCCTGACCTCGAAACTACGGGGGCTGGCGATGTTCGCGGTGCTCGGAACGCTGGCGGTCGCCTCGACCGTCGCGGCGGGCTTCGTCGGTGCCGCCAGCCATGGGACCGCGGCCGTCGTCGGTGGCGTCCTGGTCGCGTTCGTCTTCAACCTGATCCTGTTCGGGGCCGCGTTCAAGCTGCTGACCTCCGCCGATCCGAGCTGGCGCGAGCTGGCCCCTGGCGTGATCACCGCCGCCGTCCTCTGGCAGCTGCTCCAGCACCTCGGTGGCTACTACGTGGACCACACGCTGAAACGAACGCAACCGCTCTATGGCTTCTTCGCCGTCGTGCTCGGGCTGCTCGCGTGGCTCTATCTCGGCGCCCAGTTCACCGTCTTCTCGGCGGAGATCAACGTCGTCAAATCGCGCAAGCTGTGGCCGCGTAGTTTCTTCTCCGCGCCGCTGCTGGATGCCGACCGGCGCGCGCTCACCGACACCGCGGAGATCGAGGAGCGCGTGCAACAGGAGAACGTCGAGGTGAGCTTCGACGACTGAGAGCCCTGGTGGGACCGAAGCCGGCCCGGCCACGCTACGTCGTCATCGAGACGACCCACGACGAGGTGGTCACGCCGTACACCAACGCGTTCCTGAGCGGGCCCGCGGTCGCGAACATCACGATCCAGAACCAATGTCCGACCGATCCGGTCGGGCACATCGGGATGTTCGAGGACTCGCCGTCGCTGCACAACGTGCTGAACCAGCTCTCGTCGAGCCCGAGCAGCTCGTTCCAGGCGACCTGCTCGAAATTCGGGGTGGGCCCAGTAGCGCCAACGATGCCCGTCCGACCCGCACCAACGGGTGCGACCGGCACGGACGCGCGACTACTTCAGCCAGTAGCCGACCACGACACCGATCCAGCCCCCGGCGGCCTGCTGGAGCTGGGAGTCGCCTTCACCGCTCAAGAGGACGACCGTCCCGGCCATGAGCAAGACGAGACTGACCCCAATGGCCATCGTCACGCGAACTTCGTCTTCTGACACGCCGGCGCACGCTAGCCATCGATGGCGATGCTTCAGCCCGAGCGCCCTCGGTCGCGCCACTCGGCCAGCACGCTCAGCGTCTCTCTGATCGTGTTGCCGAAGAGCGGACGGAACTCCCGATCGTCCCGGGGACGATGGGCGCGCCGGCTCTCGCGAGCCTCCGCCAACACCCCCCGCGCCCATCGAATTTGGGTGCCGAACAGCGGCCGCGGGGCCTCGTCGCCGAAGGGGTCACCGCCACTCATGCCCTCGAAGTTACCGCCGCCAGGCGAGGCAACCCCACAATCGCGAGGAGGTGTTCCTCACTCCGGCCACGCCGCCTCCCCCATCTCCCCGTCCCCGTCCTCCGGCCGCGGCCCCCCGACGGCCAGGAACTCCAACCCGTCGGACCCCGCCTCGAACGCCCTCACGACCTCCGGCGCAACGCGCACCGTGTCCCACTGCCTGAGCTCGCGCACCTCGCCGTCGAGCAGGATCCGGCCCGAGCCGCTGAGCACGACGTAGGCCTCCTCCTGCTGACCGTGCCTGTGGCCCCGGACGTTGCGGTAACCCGGCGCGTAGCGCCAGTGGCTGATGCCGAGGTCGCGCGATTCGAGTGGCCCGCGGCCGAAGCGGCCCTCGATGTCGGACGAGGACTCGATGTTGTCGGGGAGTTCGAGCAGGTTGACGACGGTGAAGCCGGGCATCGCGCGCTCCTCTGCGCTCGGGAAAGGGGTTGCCTCGATTATGCAGGCGAGGCGCCCGCGGCCCCGGGCGCGATCCGCCCCAGCACCGCGATCGCGTCGGCCAGCGACCGCACCAGCTCGCCGCCACCCGACCGGATGAAGTGCTCGACCTGCAGGTTCACGAGCGCCCCCTCGTTGTCGCCGGCCTGGCGGGTGTCGAGGCGCACGCCGACCACGGGCTTACCGCGCGCAGCCGCATATCCGATCTCGGCTGCCGTCCCCGAATCGACGTCCACCCCATCGAGGATCGCCAGCATCGCGCCGGCCTCGTCGATCTTCGCGGCGTTGCGAGCGCCGAGCAGGCCGTTCAGCTCGGCGAACGCCGCCAGCCGCTCCTCGCCCCGCGGCAGCGCCGATGCGCGTGCGAACGCCGCGTCGAAGGCCGGTTCCTCCCACGGATCGATCGGCGAGAAGCCCGCGGCACGGAGCGCCGCGAGCACCTCCTCCTCGTAGAACGACCGGGTCGCCGAAGAGAACCCCAGCGGACTCGCCACATACACCGAGACCACCCGCGCAGCCTACGAACGAGCCCGGTCACGACCGAAAAACGGCTCTGCAATGCGGGTTTCCGGCACGACCAAAAGTACTTGACTGCGCAACCAATCGCGCTATACTAACTAAACTTTCGTAAGCTCATATGGAGCGAGAACCCTTATGACACCTACATCACCCACCGAGAACTCAGCCCCGCCTCAGCCTTCGGGCGAGCGGCTGCGGCTGATCCCCCTCGATGACACCGTCGTGTTCCCCAACATGGGGATCACGCTGACGATCGACGTGGGCGACGACGAGCGCGTCGTGCTCGTCCCGCGCCACGAGAACGAGTTCCTCGAGGTCGGCACGATCGCCGAGGTCTCCGAGAAGATCCGCCTTCCCGGCGGCGGCCGCGCGGTCGCCCTGTCGGGTGAGCACCGTGCGCTGATCGGCGCGGCCGAGACCGGCCAGAACGGCGAGCTGCGTGTGCAGATCGACGAGCGGCCGGACGAGGTCCCCGTGGACGGACGCACCCGCGAGCTGGAGCGCGAGTACCGCGCGACGGTCGAGGAGATCCTCGATCTGCGGGGCGACGACGGCCGCATCGCGGCCTTCCTGCGGGCGATCGTCGAGCCGGGCGCACTGGCCGACTCCGCCGGCTACTCCCCCACCCTCAGCTACGAGCAGAAGGTCGAGCTGCTGCGCACGCTCGACGTGACCGAGCGACTCGAACTGGCCGTCAAGCTCCAGCGCGAGAGCCTGGCCGAGCTGCAGGTCCGCAAGCGCATCCGCGAGGACGTGCAGGAGGGCGCTGAGAAGCAGCAGCGCGACTACTTCCTGCGCAAGCAGATGGACTCGATCCGCAAGGAGCTGGGCGAGGACGACGCTTCGGTCGCCGACGAGTACCGGACCAAGATCGAGGACGCCGAGATGCCCGAGGAGGTCAAGGAGCAGGCTCTCAAGGAGCTTGCGCGCCTGGAGCGGATGGGCGACCAGACCGGCGAGTCGAGCATGATCCGGACCTACCTGGACTGGCTGATCGCCGTGCCGTGGAACAAGCGCTCCGAGGAGCGGCTGGACCCGGTCGAGGCACGTGAAGTGCTGGACGCCGACCACGCCGGCCTGGAGGACGTCAAGGACCGTGTGACCGAGTACCTGGCCGTGCGCAAGCTGCGCCAGGAGCGCGGGATCGAGGCCGACCCCAAGTCGGGCGCGATCCTGACTCTGATCGGGCCCCCGGGCACCGGCAAGACCTCGATCGGCGAGTCGATCGCGAAGGCGACCGGCCGCGAGTTCGTGCGCATGTCGCTCGGCGGCGTCCGCGACGAGGCCGAGATCCGTGGTCACCGTCGTACCTACATCGGCGCCCTGCCGGGACGGCTGGTCCGTGCCCTGCGCGACGCCGGGACGATGAACCCGGTGATCCTGCTCGACGAGGTCGACAAGGTCGGCGCCGACTGGCGCGGTGACCCTTCGGCGGCCCTGCTCGAGGTGCTCGACCCCGCTCAGAACCACTCGTTCCGCGACCACTACCTCGACGTGGAGCTCGACCTGAGCCAGGTGATGTTCCTGGCGACGGCGAACGTGGCCGACACCATCCCCGGTCCGCTCTTGGACCGCATGGAGGTGATCAGCTTCGACGGCTACACGACCGACGAGAAGCTCGCGATCGCCAAGGGCTACCTGTGGCCGCGCCAGCGCGACCGCAACGGCCTGCGCGAGGACGAGGTCGAGGTCTCCGACGAGATCCTGAAGACGGTCATCACCGAGTACACCCGCGAGGCGGGCGTCCGTAACCTGGAGCGCAACCTCGGCACGATCCTGCGCAAGACGGCGACGAAGATCGCATCGGCGCAGGCGAGCCAGGCGAGCGCCCCGAGCGAGGCTGACGCGCAGCAGAACGGCGCGGCTCCGAGCACGGGCGTGACGACCCCGGTGAAGATCGACCTGGAGGCCGTGCGCGACGCGCTCGGACGCCAGAAGGTCTTCCAGGAGTCGGCCGCCAGGACCGCCACGCCGGGCGTCGCGACCGGGCTCGCAGTGACGGGCGCCGGAGGCGACGTGCTGTTCGTGGAGTCGACCGCGATGAACGGCAGCTCTTCGGGCGGAAGCCTGGTGCTGACCGGTCAGCTCGGTGACGTCATGAAGGAGTCGGGACGGATCGCGCTCTCCTACGTGCGCGGTCACGCCGAGGACCTGGGCATCGACGACAACGCGTTCGACGGCAAGGAGTTCCACGTCCACGTGCCTGCCGGAGCGATCCCGAAGGACGGCCCGAGCGCGGGCGTGACCATGGTCACCTCGCTGGCCTCGCTGCTGTCCGGGCGCCCGGTGAAGCACACCGTCGGCATGACCGGTGAGGTCACGCTGCAGGGGCGGGTGCTGCCGATCGGAGGCCTGAAGCAGAAGGTGCTCGCCGCTCATGCGGCGGGGCTGACCGACGTGATCCTCCCGGAGCGCAACCGGGGCGACCTCGACGACATCCCCGAGCAGGTCCGCGAGCAGATGACGTTCCACCCCGTGATGACGGTCCAGGAGGTGCTGGACCGCGCATTGGAGCCGGCACGCGATGTCGCGCCCCTCGCGTAGATGTGAGCCGGTGCCGCTCGAGATCAGGGAGACTGCCTCCCTGCTCGAGCGGCGCTGGCAGCTCTCGATCCTCTACGCCGCGCTCAGCGGGGCGCTCCGCTTCAACGAGTTCGCCGACGCCGTCGCAGGCATCTCCCCCAGGATGCTCTCCGAGCGGCTTCGCGACCTCGAGGCGGCGGGGCTGGTGCAGCGCACCGTGCTGCCGACCAGCCCGCCGACCGTGGAGTACCGCCTCACCGAGCGGGGACGCGAGCTGGGTCCGCTGATCGAAGCGATGCGCGACTACGCACGGACCGGCTAGCTTCACTCCGCAGCTGACGAAAGGATGGCGCTGGGTTTCGGCCCGGCGCCATTTTTTTTGATTGGGATGGGTTGGCTCGCCGCGTCCCGGCTCTCTGGGCGGGGACGGCGCGACCGCCTACATACACTCCGGCCGATGGAGGGATCCGGACGCCTGCCCGACTTCTACCTGCTCGGCCACGGCAAGAGCGGAACCAGCGCCCTGTACACGATGCTGGCGCGGCACCCGCAGGTGTTCGTCGGGCTGAAGGAGCCCCGCTTCTTCGCGGAGGAGATGCACGAGAACGACATCCCGCGACCCGGCGGCACCCCGCGCACGCTCGAGGAGTACAAGGCCTGGTTCGCGCACGCGAGCCCCGAGCAGACCGTCGGCGACATCTCGCCGTGGTACCTGTGGTCGAAAGACGCCGCCCGCCGGATCGCCGAGGTGACGCCCGACGCGAAGCTGATCGCGATCCTGCGCGAGCCGACGAGCTTCCTGCTCTCGCTGCACCGGCAGTGGCTGCAGTTCTACATCGAGAGCGAGACCGACTTCCAGCGCGCGATCGAACTCGAGCCTGCCCGCCGCGAAGGCCGCGAGACCCCCGTCAACGGCTACTGGCCGAAGGCCCTCTTCTACTCGGACCATGTCCGTTACGTCGAGCAGCTCGAGCGCTACCGCTCACGCTTCCCGCCGGAGAACATGATGCTGCTGATCTACGACGACTACCGCCGCGACAACGAGGGCACGCTGCGCTCGGTGCTGCGCTTCATCGGCGTCGACGAGAATCCGGAGATCCCGATGCGCGAGGTCAACCCGAGCGTGCAGGTGCGCTCGCCGCGGCTGAACGACGTGCTGCGACGCGTGATCGTCCCCGAAGGGCCGGCGGCGCGCTCGCTGAAGAGCGCGATCACCACGTTGACGCCGATGCGCGTGCGCCAGCGCGTGCTGCACAAAACGCGGCGGCGCTTCGTGCTCGGGGAACCCGAGCCGCCGGACCCGGAGTTCATGACCGAACTGAAGCGGCGGCTGAAGCCGCAGGTCGCCGCCGCGAGCGACTACCTCGGGCGCGACCTCGTCGCCCTCTGGGGCTACGACGCGCTCTGAGCGCTGCCGACGAGCTCGCCGGGGACAACGTCGCGCGTCCGCACCGGCAGGTTCGGGCTGCCGACCAGCTGGCCGCCGCCACACTCGCCGGCCTTGACGTCGTCGACGGACTTGCGCGGGTTGCGTATCCAGCCGAAGCCGACGACACCACCGAGCGCAACCAGCACCGCGGCGATCAGCATGCCCGTGTGGAACGCCTGCAGCGAGGCCGCTTCGGCCGCGGCGGTGACGACGTGCGCCTGCCGGGGCGGCAGGCCGGCGACCGAGGGCTCGCCGAGCGCCAGTTGCTTGGCTTCGGCGACCGCCGCGTGGCCGCGCGGGCCGAGCGGAACGCCGCTCAGGTGCGAGCTGAGGGTGGAGACGAACGAGGCCGCGACGGCGGCGCCCACGGAGGCCGTGCCGAGCAACCCTGCGACACGGGCGACCGCGTTGTTGACGCCTGAGGCGATCCCGGCCTGGCGCTCCATTCCCGCCAGGACCGCGGCGGTGAGGGGCGCGACGGTCATCGAGAGCCCGATCGAGAACAGCAGCAGCGCAGGCAGCACTTCGGAGACGTAGTCGGCATTCGCACCCGTGGTCTGGAACAGCAGCAGGCCGGCCGCCGCCACCAGCGGCCCCGCGCCCATGAAGAACCGTGGCCCGTAGCGGTCGGCGAGCGTGCCGAAGCGGCGGGAGAACAGGAACATCACGATCGTCACGGGCAGCGTCGCGAGGCCGCTCTGCAGCGGCGTGTAGCCGCCGATCTGCTGCAGGAACAGGACGAGAAAGAAGAAGACGATGGCGAGGCCCGCGTACATCGCGAAGGTCTCGACGTTGCCCGCGGAGAAGTTGCGCCGTTTGAAGAGGCCGAGCGGGAGCATCGGATCGCTCGCCCGCTTCTCGTAGAGGACGAAGCCAACCAGGAGCGCGATCCCCGCGATCAGGGGCACGATCACCGCCGGGCTCGACCAGCCGAGCCGCGGCTGCTCGATCAGAGCGAACACGGGTCCGGCGAGCCCGAACGCGCACAGCAGCGCACCGGGGATGTCGATTCGCCGCGTCGGCTGCCCCGAATCGGCCCGCTCCCGCCCGCTCGCGGGGATCACGCTGAGGATGAGCCACAGGCAGATCAGCACGAGCGGCACGTTGACCACGAAGATCCAGCGCCACGAGGCGATCGCGAGCAGCTCGCCGCCCGCGAGCGGGCCGAGCGCCGTGGAGATCGAGCCCCACGCCGTCCACGTGCCGATCGCCGCGCCGCGCTCGTCCGGGGGGAACGTGTTGACGATCACCGCCAGCGAGCTGGGGACGAGCAGCGCGCCTGCCACCCCCTGCAGCGCACGCGCCGCGACGAGCACGCCGATCGAGGGCGAGATCGCGCACAGCACCGACGCCACGCCGAAACCGCCGACGCCGATCGCGAACACCCGCCGCTCGCCGTACAGATCGCCGAGAGACCCGCCGACAAGGATCAGCGAGCTGAGCGTCAGCAGATAGCCGTTGACGATCCACTGCTGCCCGGCGAGCCCACCGCCGAGCCCGCGCTGGATCGTCGGCAGCGCGACGTTCACGACGGTGCCGTCGAGCAGCGCGATGCCGGAGCCGAGGATCGTCGCGATCAGGGTCAGCCGCTTGACCGAGGCCGGGCTGCGCGCGCTCATGCGGCTACGGTACCCGGCCGCCGGGGGCGGCAAGGCGCCCGCTACTTCTCGCCCGGCGCCATCCCCGCAGCGACGAGCAGCTCGCACGGCGCCTCGAACCCCTGCCCGTTCTCGTACGCGGATAGCTTGCGCCCGATCTCCTCCCACGTCTGCTCGCGCGCCGCCTCGTCAAGGCCGGCGAGCATCTGGTGAAGCGCGCCGAAGGACTCGCGCTCGAAGCGCAGGCACTCCGCGGTCGAGGCGAGTCGCAACGGCGCGTCGAGCGTTAGGACCTCGACTTCCTCGAAACCCGCATCTTCGAGCGCCGCGGCGAGGACTCCCTCGTCGCCGAGGCTGAACGGGCCCGGCTGCCCCGGGCCCGGCGCCGGCAGCTGTGCGCGGCGGCGGATCGTGGCCACGGGGATCGAGAAGAACGCGTTGCGCTCCGGGGTCGAGTAGACGATCGCGCCCACGCGCCCGCCGGGACGCAGCGCCCTGAGCTGCGCGCGCAGCGCGCCCTGGAGGTCGGGCATGTAGATCAGCCCGAGACGCGAGATCACGGCGTCGTAGGTGCCCGGTTCGACCTCGAGCCTCTCACCGTCCATCACCCGCGTAGCGACGTTCGCGAGTTGCGCGCGCTCGGCCGCCCGCGCCAGACACGCCAGGATCGCCGGCGCGATGTCGGTCGCCAGCACGGCGCCGCCCGGCCCCACGCGTCGCGCGGCAGCGAGCGTCTGGCCGCCCGCGCCCGCCGCCACGTCCAGCACGCGCGAGCCGGACCCCACCCGCGCCACGTCGAGCATCAGCTCGGTCGCCTCGCCCAGCCAGCGCTCGAGGGTCGGCCCCCAGTTGTCCCACGCGTCGGCCGCGGCCTGCCACTGCTCGGTCGTCGTCCGCTTGTAGGCCGCACCGTCGAATGGCGCCATTGCGATCGCTCCTCCCCCTCCCCCTCGTTCTCGCCGCACTGAGCGGCCAGCGCGCACTCTATGCGTGGCGCGCCTCAGGCGGCGACGGGCGGCCGGTCGGCGGGCGCGATCGGCGCGCCGGTGCAGACGCGGTTGCGCCCTTGCCGCTTGGCCTCGTAGAGGGCCGAGTCGGCCTCTTCGCAGACGCTCTGGTAGTCGAACGCGCACTCCGAGGCCGAGGCGGAGACGCCGAAGCTCATGGTCACACGCAGGCCGCCACCGACCGTGTCGGCGTCGCACGCCGCGACGCAGGCGCTCGGCCATCGCCGCGGTCTGCTCGAGGTTGGCGCCGGGCAGCAGCACCAGGAACTCCTCGCCGCCGATCCGGTAGGCGAGGTCGAACGCGCGCAGCTGCTTGCGCAGCACGTAGGCGACGTCCTGGAGCACCGCGTCCCCGGTCGCGTGGCCATGCCCGTCGTTGACGCCCTTGAAGTGGTCGAGGTCACCGACGATCAATCCGACCGGCTGGCCCGTCCGCCGCGACACCTGCGCCAGCTCGAACGTCCGGTCCTTCAGCGAGTTGCGGTTGAGCATTCCCGTCAGCGGGTCGATCACGGCTTCGCTGCGGTGCGTGATGTCAGAGCGCATCAGCGCCGTGGAGAGGATCGCCACCGCCGTCACGAGCGCGAGCGGCATGATCAGCAGCGGCGGGTGGTCGATGATCGCAGCCGCATCGGTGGCGAAGCCGACGCCGACCATCATCACGACCGTCACGGCGAGCCCCAGCTTCACGCCGCGACTGGGGAAGCGCGCGCTCAGCGTCACGATCGGGATCGCGAACCAGGCCATCGCCGGAGAGTGCGGTCCCCCGGTCAGCACGGCGGCCGCCGTGATCATCAGCTGCGAGCCCGCCCAGGCGGTGAACAGCAGGTACTCGGGCCGGCGCACCCGCTCGATCGCCCGGTCGGCGACGGCGAACAGGACGCCGGCGACGGCGAGCAGCAGGATCGTCCACCAGCCGAGCCAGGGGCCGCAGAGCAGCAGCGCCACCGCCATCACGACGAACGACTTGCGTCGCACCGGCGCCACCATCCGGTCCATCTCGAGCATCCGCTCGCGGTCCATCACGTCGCTGATCAGCCACGTCGTCGGCGCCGCTTCGGAGGCGCTCTCGGCGCCCACCGGACGAGCGCTCGGCTCGTCGCGACCCAGGGCGAGGGCCACGGGAAGCGGGGTCTGCGTCAATGCGGAAACGGCAGGGTCACTCATTCGTGGTAGCCGCATCGACCGCCGCTAGCACCAAACAGGAACGCGCGATGGCGCTATGGACAAATGGGCCACATGTCCCGCCCAAAGCGGAACCGGAGGCCTGTTCGTGTTAGCCGAGGACCAGCTCGGCGGCCGTGCGCAGCGTCGCGGCGTCGCCGGAGATCAAGAGCGTCGTGACGATCGAATCGCGCCACGCCTCGAGGTCGTGGCGGATCTTCTCCGGCGGGCCGATCAGCGACATCTGCTCGATCAGCTCGCGCGGCACCTTCGCCCCCGCCTCGTCCTTCTTGCCTTCGAGATAGAGCGCGGCGATCTCGTCGACCTCGGCCTCGTAGCCCATCCGAATCGCGACGTTCGCGTGGAAGTTCGTGCCTTTCGCCCCCATGCCGCCGAAGTACAGGGCGTAGAAGGGACGCAGCGCATCGGCCGCCGCATCGACGTCGTCGGAGACGATCAGCGGCACCGTCGCGTTGACCTCGAAGTCCTCGAAGCTCCGTCGCGCGCCCGGACGTTCGAAGCCTTCGCGCAGGTAGCCGGCGTAGTGCTCCTCCTGGGACGGCGCGAACAGCATCGAGAGCCAGCCGTCGCAGAGCTCGGCGCAGAGCGCGATGTTCTTCGGGCCCTCGGCGCCGAGGTAGATCGGGATGTCCTCGCGCAGCGGGTGGATCGAGGACTTCAGCGGCTTGGCGAGACCGGTGCCACCGGGCAGCGGCAGCTTGTAGTGCTCGCCGTCCGCAGTGACGGGACCCCGGCGCGCCCAGATGTCGCGCAGGATGCCGATGTACTCCCGTGTGCGCGCGAGCGGCTTGGCGAACGGCATCCCGTACCAGCCCTCGACGACCTGCGGACCGGAGACGCCGAGCCCCAGCTGGAAGCGCCCGCCGGAGAGGATGTCCATCGTCATCGCGGCCATCGCAGTGGCAGCGGGCTGGCGCGCGGACATCTGCACGATCGCCGTGCCCAGCTTGATGCGCTCGGTCTTCGCGCCCCACCAGGCGAGCGGCGTCAGGCAGTCCGAGCCGTAGGCCTCCGCGGTCCAGATCGAGTCGAAGCCGAGCCGCTCCGCCTCGGCGATCGAGTCCTCGACGCCGGGCGGCGGGCCGCCGGCCCAGTAGCCCGTGTTCAGCCCGAGTTTCAGCTCGCCCGCCATCGGCCCGGGACTATATGTCAAGCCCGGCGCCGATCAGTCAAACTGACAGGAGGTCCCGCGACTGAGGAGGAGCGATGGCTGTAACGGTTGGGGTGCTCAGCGACACGCGTCGCCGCACGCTCGAGGAGGTCTGCGACACGTTCGCGCCCTCGCTCGAGGGCAACGGGGACTTCTTCGCCCGCTGCGCGTCGGATCTCGGCGTCGCCGCCCAGATCGAGGGCCTGCTCGGGCAGACCGCGTTGCCCGAGGAGATCGAGGCGTTCGGCCAGCTGCTCGACGCGATCGCCGCCCAGGGCTTCGGCGCGGCCGACCTCGCCGGGCGCACAGCGCTGCTGCACGCGATCGCCGACTCCTCGCCCGAAGCGAAGCTGGGCATCCGCCAGCTGCGCGCGATGACCTTCCTCTTCTTCTACGGCCTGCCCGACGAGATGGGACAGAACCCGAACTGGGAGGCGATCGGCTATCCCGGTCCCCTCTCCCCTCCCCCCACACCCGAGCAGGCGCCTAAGACGATCCCGGTCGAGAGCCTCGCCGGTCCCAGCGCCACGCTGGAGGCCGACGTGTGCGTGGTGGGCTCCGGCGCAGGCGGCGGCGTGATCGCCGCCGAGCTCGCGCGCGCCGGGCGCTCGGTGCTCGTGCTCGAGATGGGCGGCTACCGCAACGAGTCGGACTTCCGCCAGCTCGAGCTGCCGGGGATGTTCGAGCTCTACCTCGGCGGCGGCCTCGCGGCCTCCGAGGGCGGTGAGATCGCCGTGCTCGCCGGCTCGACGCTCGGCGGCGGCACCGTCGTCAACTACATGAACTGCATCCGCACGCCCCAGCCGATCCGCGAGGAGTGGGCGGGCATGGGCGTCGAGGGGCTCGACGACCTCGCCTACGAGGAGCACATCGACGCGATCTGGCGCCGGCTCGGCGTCAACGACACCGCCACGAGCCAGAACCGCATCCACAAACGCCTGATCGCGGCCTGCGACGAGCTGGGCTACCCGCACCGCCCGCTCACGCGCAACGCGGACACCTCGTGCGAGGACCCGGGCACGTGCGGCTACTGCTACACGGGCTGCCAGAAGGGCTGCAAGCAGTCGACGATGAAGACCTTCCTGCAGGACGCCGCCGACGACGGCGCGCGCTTCGTGGTCGGCGCGCGCGCCGAGCGCATTCTCACGAGCGACGGCCGCGCGAGCGGCGTCGCAGCGACGGTCACGAACGAAGACGGGACGACCACCACACTGACCGTCCATGCGCCGACCGTGGTCGTCGCCGCCGGCTCGATCGAGTCGCCCGCCCTGCTGCTCCGCTCGGGGATCGGCGGCCCCGCGGCCGGTCATCACCTGCGGCTGCACCCCGCCGCGCTCGTCGGTGGCATCTACGAGACGCCGATCGAAGGCTGGATCGGGCAGATCCAGTCGGCGCTCTCCGACCAGTTCAAGCAGATCGAGGGCGAGTTCGGGTTCCTGATCGAGGCCACCACGATCGCGCCCGCGATCGTCGCGATGTCGCTGCCGTTCGAGGACGGGGCCGGGCACAAGCGGGCGATGTCGAAGCTCGCCAACATGGCCCCGTTCATCTCGGTGGCGCGCGACCACGGCGAGGGGCAGGTCGCGATCGACGAGCACGGCCGGGCGGTCACGCGCTGGTCCTTCTCAGACCCGCTCGACGAGAGCATGTTCCGCCGCGCGATCGTCGAGCTCGCGCGCCTTCAGAAGGCGGCCGGCGCGCAGGAGATCATCACGTTCTTCCAGCGCCCCGCGATCTCCTGGCGCGAGGGCGAGGACTTCGACGCGTTCCTCGCCCAGATCGAAGCGGCCTCCCTCGCAGCCAACGACGTGGCGGCCTTCAGCGCCCACCAGATGGGCTCCTGCCGGATGGGCTCCGACCCGGCCGAGTCCGTCGCCGACGGCCGCGGCGAGCTGCACGACACCCCCGGCGTGTGGATCGGCGACGCCTCCGCGTTCCCGACGGCGCCGGGCGTGAACCCGATGATCTCGATCATGTCGCTCGCCCACCGGACGGCGGGCAACATCCTGGCGGACTAGGCCACGGCGGCGTCCTGCTCGCGCGTGATGAGCGCGAGCGGGAACGCCAGCCCCGCCGAGCGTTCGAGCGTCGAGATCCGGCGTCCCGGCTGCACCGCCGGACGCGCCGGACGCGCGTGCGGCGCCATCGCAGCCACCGTCGCGTCGATGTCGTCGACGAGCAGCGCGAGGCCCCAGAAGAACGCGGGCCGCTCGGGGCCGCCGCGGCGCGCGACCACCGGCTCGGGCTCGGCGACCAGCTCGAGGAGCTCCCGGCCGAGCCGGAAGAAGGCCTGCCGGGGAGCGCCTGCCGGCGTCGGCTCCTCGCGGATCCGCCGCAGGTCGAGCCCGGCCGCCTGCAGGGCGGCGACGCTGCGCTCGAAGCTCGGGGAGACGGCAACGACGTGATCGATCTCCACGACGCCGTTGGGGTGCGGGAGCGCAGGCGGGCGGACCGGCGCGGCCGAGAGCCGCGTCGGCAGGCCGTCCAGCTCATCCGTCGCCACGTCGCGCAGAGCCCAGCCGAGGATGCCCGTGCCCGCGTCTGCGCCCGCCAGCGACACCGACACGCCGCCCAGCTCGCAGCACGCGCCCTCGGTGCGGAAACCCAGAGCGGCCCAGCGCTCCTCCTCGTCGGCGATCTCGATCTCATCGATGCTGGGCATCTCGCTGACCCTCCGCGGGCCGGACCGGGCGCCGGCCGCCGCTAGAACAGATCGATGTGAACGCTACCGACCAGCTGAGCAGACGGAGGCGACTCGGGATCCTCGCGATCTGCTGCATGAGCCTTCTGATCGTTGCGATGGACAACACGATCGTCAACGTCGCGCTGCCCTCGATCCGCCGCGACCTGCACGCGTCCCTGTCCGGCCTTCAGTGGACCGTGGACGCCTACACGATCGTGATCGCGAGCTTCCTGATGCTCGCCGGCTCGACCGGCGACCGGCTCGGGCGCAAGCGGACCTTCCAGACCGGGCTGTGCGTGTTCGCCGGGGCGTCGCTCGCCTGCAGCCTCGCCCCCACGCTCGGCTGGCTGATCGCCGCGCGCGCCGTGCAGGGCGTCGGTGGCTCGATGCTCAACCCGGTCGCGATGTCGATCATCACGAACGTCTTCACCGACCCGCGCGAGCGCGGCCGCGCGATCGGCGCCTGGGGCGCCACCGTCGGCATCAGCCTGGCCCTCGGCCCGATCGTCGGCGGCGCGCTGACGGAGGCCGTCGACTGGCGCGCGATCTTCTGGATCAACGTGCCGATCGCGCTCGCGGCGGTCGTGCTGACCGCGCTGTACGTGCCCGAGTCGCGCGCCGCGCGGCCGCGGCGCCTGGACCCCGTCGGGCAGCTGCTCGTGATCGTCGTCCTCTCCACCGTCACCTACGGCATCATCGACGCGCCCCAGGCGGGCTGGCTGTCCGCGCAGACGCTCGGCCTGTTCGTGGTCTCCGCGGTCTCGCTGGGGTCGCTGGTCGCCTACGAGCTGCGCCGCCGCGAACCGCTGATCGAGCCGCGCTTCTTCCGCAGCCCGCCGTTCGCCGGCGCGACGATGATCGCGGTCTGCGCCTTCGCGGGCTTCGCAGGCTTCCTCCTCATCAACACCCTCTACCTGCAGGAGGTCCGTGGCTACTCACCGCTGCAGGCGGGTCTCTGCACGCTGCCGATGGCGATCCTCGCGGGCGCTGCGGCCCCGGTCTCCGGGCGCATCGTCGGCAGCCGCGGCGCCCGCCCCGTGCTGCTGTTCGGGGGCGTGTGCATGCTGATCGCGCCGCTCTTGCTCACGAGCCTCTCGGCGACCACGCCCCTCGGGCTGCTGCTCGTCGTCTACGCGCTCTACGGGCTCGGTTTCGGCAGCATGAACCCGCCGATCACGTACACCGCCGTCTCGGGGATGCCGAACAGCCAGGCCGGCGTCGCGGCGGCCGTGGCATCGACGAGCCGCCAGGTCGGCCAGACCCTCGGCGTGGCCGTGATCGGCTCGATCGTCGGCACGGCCGCCGCCGGCGCGGCCGGACACGGGCTGGCCGCGGCGAGCCATCCGGCGTGGTGGGTGATCGGCGCCTGCGGCGCGGCCGTGCTCGCGATCGGCGCTGCCTCGACGGGCGCACGGGCACAGCGCGCGGCGCGCCGCTCGGCAGCCGCGCTCGCAGCCGAAGGGCAGGCGCTGCCGTTCGAGGTCTCGGTGGGCGCCCCGAGCTAGGGTCAGAGGCGTGGACGAGCACACCCCGCGCACCTGGCCGATGCTGCTGCTGCGCTACGTGCTGCCGGGCGTCGTGATCCTCGCGGGCCTCGTGATCATGGGCCTCGGCGGCGAATCGGAACTCGAGGGCGGCGCCGCGATCGTCAGCGCCGGGCTTGCGATCTTCTTCCTCAACTGGCTGTTCCGCGCGGGCGTCGCCGGTGAGAAGCGAGCGCGACCGCGAGGACCAGGCGCGGGAGTACTTCGACCGCCACGGCCGCTGGCCGGACTGAGCGCCCGACCGGGTGACCGGCGTGCTCTGCACCGAAGGTGCGGAAGGATATTCGTCGTGCAGCGTCTTTCGCGGCTAATGGACGGCCTCACCCGTCCCGATCACCAACTCATGCGCCGCGCCATGAAGATCGCGCCCCTGCTGCTCGCCGCGCTCGCCGCCGGCGTGCTCGCGGCCGGCTGCGGCTCGGGCGGTGCCGGTGCCGTGCTCGATCCGGTGGCCAAGGCCGCCGAGACGACGGGCCAGGCGCAGGGCGCGAAGATCGAGATGCACCTGCGGCTGAACCTCGGCTCGCTGGGCGGGCAGATCGCGCTCGACGCCCACGGCCACGTCAACTTCAAGGCCCGCGAAGGCGAAGATCTCGATGCAGTTCAACGGCCTGCCCGCGGCGGCCGCGTCTGCGATCCCGGACGGGACCACGATGACCGAGGTCTTCTCAGGCACCACCGTCTACATCGAATCGCCGCTGTTCGAGGGCAAACTTCCCAACGGAGCGCGCTGGGCGAAGCTCGACCTCGCGGCGTCGGCGAAGACACTGGGCCTCGACCCCTCCGCGCTCAGCAGCGGCCAGGCGAACCCCGCGCAGTTCCTCGAATACCTGCACTCGATGGGCGGCGAGGTCCGGCAGAGCGGCACCGAGACGGTGCGCGGCGTGCCCACCACGCACTACTCCGGCACGATCGACCTCCACAAGGTGCTCGAGAAGGTGTCCTCGGGCGAGAGCGCCGCCGCCAAGTCGGCCATCGACCAGGTCATCAACCAGCTCGGCGGCGGCACGATCCCGGTGCAGGTGTGGGTCGACGACCAGCACATGGTCCGCAAGATGGTGATCGCCTTCCCGATCGAGGCCGGCGGGCAGAAGCTCGAAAGCAGCGTGACGATCGAATTCTTCGACTTCGGCGCGACCGCTCCGGTGCACGTGCCGGCCGACTCCGAAACGTTCGAGCTGAGCCCCGGCACGCTCGGCTCCGGCGCCTGAGGGGGCCACGCCCGCCCGGCCGGGGCCGCATGGGCGGGCTCCCGATCGCGCCGCTGCCTTTAGGCTTTCGGTGCGGGAGAGAGGCGCCGCGGGGGCGCTCACAGCCAGGAGCGATGGTCGAGACGGGACGAGGACGAGGGTGAGGACGGAACTTGCAAGCCGCCGGAGGCGCGAGATCCGGCGGCGAAACGCGGCTCGCGGTCGCAAGCGCCGCCGGTCTGTACGTGATCGGCGGCTCGCTGATCGCGACGTCCTTCCTGCTCCCCGAAGTCAGCTCGCCCGCCGGCGCGGCCGCGGTCGCGGTCGACGCCTACGCCACCGCGCTGGCGCTGATGTGGATGGTCGCGCGCGGCCGCGCGAGCCTCGAGCTGGCACTGGCGGCGGACCTGTGGGGGATCGCCATCATCGTCGTGCTCTGTGCCTCCACCGGCGGTGCCGAGAGCCCGTTCGCGCTGCTCTACTTCTTCGCGATCGGCCATGCCGCGGCGTTCCAGCCGCGCAGCCGCTTCATCCTCACGTCGATCGTCGGGCTGGTCGCCTTCCTCGCGCCGCTCACCTATGAAAGCGTCGATACGAACTTCGCCGCGATCGCGTGCGTGGGGGCCGTGCTCGCGCTGCTGACGACCGGCGCCGTGCACCTGGCACTGGAACGGATGCGCGCCGACCGCCGCCGGCTCGAGCTGCTGCTCGCCGCGACCGCGAAGCTCGACACCTCGCTCGACCCCGAGCAGACGCTGCGCCGGATCGCGGCGATGGCGCTGCCTGAGCTCGCCGAGCTGTGCGTGATCGACCTCGTCGACGAAGACGGGTGCGATCACGACCACGGTGGCGGCGGCCGTCGAGAGCAACGTCGCCGCACGCGTGGAACGGATGCGGCCCGAGGAGCGTCCGCAGCGGCTGGGCGGCCTGCCGGTCGCCCGCGCCCTCAGCGACCGCACCTCCCACGTCGTCGCCGATGTCGACGGCAGCAGCGTCGCGGCCGCGGGCGAGACGATCACGACCGCCAGCGTCCTGCCGGGCGGGGACGCGCAGTCGCGCTCGGCGACGGTCGTGCCGATGGTGGCCCGCGGGCGCCTGCTGGGCGTGATGTCGTTCGTGCACGCGGGCGCGCCGCAGCGTGGGCAGCTGCGCCTGCTCGAGGACCTCACCGGCCGCGCCGCGCTCGCGTTCGACAACGCCCGGCTCTACGCGGAGCGCGCCCGCGTCGCCCAGACGCTGCGCCGGAGCCTGATGCCGGCCGCGCTGCCGACGGTGCCCGGCCTGGACCTCGACTGCTACTTCCGACCGATGGACGCCGGCAGCGAAGTCGGCGGCGACTTCTACGACGTCTTCGCGGACCGCGACGGCTGCTGGCTGGTCGTCGGCGACGTGTGCGGCAAGGGCGCCGAGGCAGCGGTGATAACCGCGTTCCTGCGCCACACGACCGTCGCCTATGCGCGCGAGGGCGAGCGCCCCGCCGCCGTGCTCGAGCGGGTCAACCGGGCGATGCTCGAACAGGACTTCGGCGGGCGCTTCGCGACCGCGATCCTGGCCCGCCTGGAGTTCGCGCCCGACGGCGTCGCGCTGACGGTCGCCGCGGGCGGGCACCCGCCGGCGCTCGTCTCGCGCGCGAGCGGCGCCACCGAGGAGCTCGGCACGGGCGGCACGCTGCTCGGCATCTTCCCGGAGGCGCGCATCGGCGAGCACTCCACCGTGCTCGGCGTGGGCGACTCGCTGGCGCTCTACACCGACGGCCTGGCCGAGGCGCAGGCGCCCGCGAAGCTGCTCAGCGGCGAGCAGATGCTGGCCGCGCTCGCGGCGCACACCGCCGAGACCGCGGGCGAGACGATCTCGACCCTGCTGGGGCTCGTCGACCTCACGCAGGGCGCTCGCGACGACATCGCGATCCTCGTGGTGCGGATCGCCGCGGCTCAGTCGCGCGGCGTCCGCGCCGCCTGATCACCGCGCCGCCGCCGCATCCGCACCAACGAAGGGGCGAGGCACGAAGCGGCGGCGGCTGCTGCGGTCGGGCGCAGCATCGGCGGTGCGGGGCCTCGGAGGCGAGGACCTGCACCCAACTCCGACTCCGGCGGCGGCGGGTTTCTTCCCGCGGCTGCGTCAGCTCGGCTCGGCGAGGCGCTGCAGGTGCCGGCGCAGCCCCGCGTAGCTCTGATCGGGCGGCATCGCCTGCTCGTAGGTGGCCGCCTCCGGCGCGGCGGCGACGCGCGCCCGGAACGCGCCCGCGAAGGCCGCCTCGTCCAGCCGTGCCGCGTCATCCGCCGCCGCGTCGAGGTACTCGCGCAGCGACGCGAGCTGCGCCTCCACGTCGCGATGGGACCCGAAGTGGGTGATCGCGAGCGCCTGCGGGCTCCACCCGGCGAGCAGCTCCAGCGAGTCGCGCCAGGCGCCCAGGTCGATGTCCGGCGGCGGCGTCGGCCCGAGCGTCGGCCCGCTGCCGATGCGCACGCCCGCGACGTCGCCCGCGAACGCGAACCCGCTCGCCTCGTGCAGGTAGGAGACGTGATGGGAGGCGTGACCGGGCGTGTAGGCGACGCGCAGCCCTTCGGGCAGCACCTCCCCGCCGCTCAGCGCGGTGATGCGCTCGGCCGGCACCGGCAGCACCTCTCCCCACAGGCGCTCCATCGCATCGCCGTACAGGCGCGACGCGCTGGCGAGCAGGCGGCTCGGGTCGGCCATGTGCGGGGCGCCGCGCTCGTGCACCCACACCTCCATGTCCGGAAACCGGGCGAGCAGCGAGCCGGTGGCGCCCGCGTGGTCGAGATGGATGTGCGTGAGCGCGACGGCACGCGGCGCGACGCCGTCGAGCGCGTCGAGCAGGGCCGGCAGGCAGGAGGCCGGGCCGGGGTCGACGATCACCTCGCCGACGCGCCAGGCGCCGATCACGTGCGGCCTGCCGAGATGCATCAGGTCGGTCAGCTGCGGTTCGCCGCTCACGGGCGCTGACTGTAGCGAGGGGCGGGCGCTCGGCCCGGGCGCGCGATGCGCCCCGGGCCGAGGTGCGCGGTCAGCCTTTCGATTCGGTCTTGGGCGCTTCGCCCGAGGTCCGCAGGTTCGTGAGTTTGTTCAGCAGCCCGAACCAGAACGGGGCGCCCAGCGAGAGCGCGATGAACGTCAGCAGCCAGCCGCCGATCGTCCGGAAGCCGCCGCCCCAGGTCGAGAAGCTCACCCGAGCGGGATCGCCCGCCGGCTTGTCCCAGCCGACCGGGACTCCGAGTTCCTCGACTTCGCTGATCGCCTTCGCCGCTTCCTTGGGCGTGGCGTTCGCTTTCAGCGTGCTTTTTTCAGCCTGCGCAACGACGCCCGCGCGCACGGCGCCGTCCTTCGCCAGCACTTCGCCGATCGCGAGCGTGTTGATGTTGAGCGCGATGGTCGCGACCAGCGAGAGCACGCAGATCACGATCTGGGTCTTGCGTTTGTACCAGCCGGAGACCCGTTCCATCGTGCCGTTGAACCAGTCTTCGACCCCTTCGCGGAGCTTGTCGCGATCGTTGGCGACCTCGTGCGTGATCCCGACCAGAGCGTCGGTCACCCCACCCGGCAGGTTCGCCAGCGCGATCTGTTTGCCGAGATCTTCGATCGGGTCCTGGCCTGCGGCCGGCGCCGCGATGTCGAGCAGCGCGAGCGCGAACAGCTTCGGGCTCAGGTACGACGGCTTGCGGTTTTCCTTGTAGAGCGGGCGGATCAGCCCGTGACCGAGCACCTGGGCGCTCAGGGTTTTGCCCGCGCTCAGCGGTTTCTTGTCGTTTTCGGCCGCGACGGTCCGCTGGCCGGGTGCGACCCCGCCGGCGCGCCCGCCGCTGCGGGCGCGGCGGCGCCTGGGCCGCAGGCTGCGCCCAGCGGCCGGCGCCGCCACTTTTTCATCCGGTTTGGGGTCCGGGACCGAGGCCGGCGCCCCGCCTTCGCCCGCTTTGCCCTGATCGTCGAGCAGGCCCCGCACTGCTTCCTCGAGCATGTTGGCCCGCCACTTGAAGAGCCCGGCGATCGCCTCCTGCACCGCGCTGCAGAGCACGCTGAACAGCAGGTAGACGAACGAGAGGCCGATCGCGACGTCGAGCGGCGCGTAGCCGGTCAGTTTCGGCATCTCGCCCGCCCCCTGAGCTCGCCTGCCGACAGCCTTTGCGGTGTCATGCCCCACCTCTTTTCGGTCGCTGTGAGTGGCACGCCGGACCGCACTCGGCGGCGCCTCCCCAGCGTGGCGACACACTAACCGGTTCTTCGGCTGATTGGAACTCGCCCGACTGTCGAGCACGCGCTGAAGATCTCGCACAAGAAGCTGGAGGACGCGCCCCAGCCCGGAGATACTCCCCCGATGGCACGAATCGCACGCCTCGCGGCCGGAGGGCAGACAGGTGTCGATCGTGCCGCGCTCGACGTGGCGGTCGAGCTCGGGATCCCCTACGGCGGCTGGTGCCCGCGCGGCGGCTGGGCGGAGGATCTACCGGTGCCGCCCGGGCTGCTCGCGCGCTACCCGCGGCTGCGCGAGACACCGACGGCCGAGCCGGCACAGCGCACGCGCTGGAACGTGCGCGACAGCGACGCCACGCTGATCCTCGTCGCCGGCGTCCCGGCAGCGGCCTCCGGCACGGCGCTGACGCTCGCGTGCGCCGAGGAGCTGGGGCGGCCCGTCGCGGTCGTGGATCTCGGCGGTGGCGACGCACGCGAGCGGGCTGCGGCGCTGCTCGCCCGTCTGCCCGGCGGCGGCACGCTCAACGTCGCCGGCCCGCGCGAGAGCGGCGCACCGGGCATCTACGCGCGAAGCCGCGAGCTGCTGGCGGAGCTCCTTCGCTAGCTTGGGCTGACCTTGGCGGGAGGCGAAGCGGTGCGAGCGGTGGTCAGTGGGGCCGTGCAAGGCGTCGGCTTCCGCGATGGCGTGCGCCGCCGGGCGCTCGACCTCGGCGTCCGCGGCTGGGTGCGCAACGAAGAGGACGGTACGGTCGCGGTCCACGCCGAGGGAGAGCCAGACGCGGTGCAGGGCCTGCTCGACTACCTCGGCAAGGGGCCGCGCGGCGCCGCCGTGAGCGCGGTGGAGGCCCAGCCGGCGCGCGTCGAGGGCCACGAGCAGTTCGCGATCCGCGGCGTGCCCGCGGGGGTGTTCGTGGTCCAGGAGCACGATGCGAGCACCCACCACTTCGACCTGCGACTCGAGGTCGGCGGGGTGATGCGCTCCTGGGCGGTGCCGAAGGGGCCCTCGCTGGATCCCGCCGTCAAGCGCCTGGCGGTGCAGGTCGAGGACCACCAGCTCGCCCACAACGACTTCGAAGGCGCCACGGATGGCGGCGGGGTGATCGTGTGGGACCGGGGGCTCTACGAGCAGGGAGGGCGCGTGCCCTGGCCGGAGGCGCTCGAGCGCGGCCACGCCGTGTTCGTGCTGCACGGCCAGAAGCTCCGCGGCGGCTTTGCGCTGCAACGCACCCGCGGCGGCGGCCCGAAGGCGCAGTGGCTGCTCGTCAAGCGCCGTGACGAGCGGGCGCAGCCCGGCTCGGACGTCATCGCCGAGGAGCCGCGGTCGGTCATCAGCGGGCAGACGCTGGCGGAGGTCGCCGGAGGGGGCGGCTGACGTCGTATGAGTAGAGGCGACGAGCGGGCGGCGGCCGCTGAGCCGCCGCCCCTCTCGCCTCAGCGCTCGGCGAACGCCTCGGCCGCGCGCACCAGCGACGGCGCCACCCGTCCCCAGTCTCCGCGCCGCGCCGCGGCGATCAGGACGCTTTCCGTGTGCGAGCCCCGCACGATGCAGGCAAGCTCGCGGTAGGGGTTGCCTCCCACGTGCGAGGCGTAGTCGTCGATCACGCACGACCCGCGCGCTCCGGCGAACGCCACGCCTTCGCGCGCGGCCAGCTCGCGCACGCCGTGATCGCCCTCCTCGCGGTTGCGCGCGAGGCGGAACGCGGCCCAGCCGCGAAGGTGCTCGTCGCCCTGGCGCGGGGTGACGTTCAGGTAGCCGAGGTAGCGGCCCCCGGCGTCGCGCAGCGCGAAGCTGACCGTCCCGGTGTCACCCTCGACCGGCGACCAGCCGGGCGGCCGGTGCAGCGTCGCGGCTCCTGAGGGGAGCACAGCCGCCGGCCAGCCGGACGGCGCGGGCGCCGCGCGCAGGGAGGCGAGCAGCGCGCCGGGCTGGATCTCGGCGGCCGGCGCGACGGCGCCCGAGCCGCGAGCGCTCAGCAGGAGAACCGCGGCGACGACGGCGGCCAGGAGCGCGAGCGAAACCACGCCCCTGGCCGCCACGAGACGGCTAGATGTTGCCATCGCCGTCGCTGGGTCCGCCGTTGTTGTCACCGTCGTGATCGCCGCCGTTGTTCTGCGGGATCCCTCCGGCCGCCGCGCTCGACGCCGGCGCGGAGGTCGACTGCGCCGGCTTCGAGCTGGAGCCCGAGCCGTAGCTCGTGCCGCCGCAACCGGCGATCACGAGCGCGACCACGACGAGGGCGGCGAGCGCGATCGTGCGCGGTGAGAGCTTCGGTGCGTGGGAGCGCATCGCTCACACGTTCCCGTCGCCGTCGCTGGGTCCGCCGTTGTTGTCACCGTCGTGATCGCCGCCGTTGTGCTGCGGGATCGCGGTCGAGTGGTGCCGGTGGTGGTGATGATGCGTCTCGGCGAGAGCGGGCACGGCCGCGCTCGCGCCGATGGCGGCAGCGCTCAGCAGCGCCGCCACGAGGCGTGTCGGTGTCATCGTTCCTACCTTCGGATCGGGGGCGCACCCGGGGCGAGTGCGTTGTTCCCCTTGAGACCTCCCCCCTCCGCGCTTTCTTTCTAACCGGCGGCTAAGTTCTCGCGCGCGCAGGCGCCGGGCCCCGGAGCTGTGCGAGCCCCGGAGCCCGGCGCGTTTTCCGCGCCCGCCGCCTGTGCGCGTCGGCTAGGCGGGCGCGCCGGCTTCGTAGGCCGGCTTGCCGGCCTCGTGATGAACGGAGTGGAGCATCCACCCGAAGGCGGAGATCGCCACGCCGTAGACGATGAAGGCGATCCCGGTGAGGAGCGCGAGCGTCGCGAACCCGATCGGCGGGGTCGCGACGATCACCACGCCGGCCGCGATCTCGATCAGCGCGATCACGATCTGCCAGAGGCGGTGCTCGCTGTCGAACGCTTCGACGAAGCGCACGACGCCGACGGCGATCAGCCAGATGCCGATCAAGAGCGCCACGAACAGCACGCCTCCGACCGGGTGGCGGATCAGCAGCACGCCGATCACGGCGCTGAGGACGCCCATGACCGCGGCGAGACCGCGGTTCGGCGTCCGCCGGCTGAACGAGATCGCGATGTCGAAGATGCCGCTCGCCAGCACGAAGATGCCGGTGATCACGGCGAGCGTCGACAGGCTGTCTTCAGGCTTCAGCAACACGATCACCCCTGCGGCGATCGCGAGCAACCCGATCAGAACGAGCAGCCACCAGGCCGACGTCGCTTCGCGGACCTCATCCGCGGGGCCGGTCTGCATGTTCATCGTGCCTCCAAGTCTCGTGGGTCGCGCGGCGAGCGGTACTGCGCGCCGCATCGCTGTCATCCCCCGGGCCTCCGCCCGCTCCGTGCCCACGACGCCTCCAGGGCGTCCGGGCTGCCGGCTTCATCCCCAGGGTTTGTAGCAATTGTTGCACGATGGGGAGCGGATTCCAAGCGGCTGCAACGCCTTTTTCACTGCTCCAGCAGGCCCAGGGTGATCGTCCGGAAGGCGACGAGCACGAACCCCCCCAGCGCGACGACTCCGACCGCGTGCGCCCAGCCCGCGTCGGCGACGTTGAGCAGCCCGACGCCGACGATCAGGCACGCGAGCGCCGCGCGCACGCCCACCGCCGGCGCGACGGCGGGCAGCCGCTTCGCGCCCGCTTCCTCCTGCCCGGCGCTGCCGTAGTGCATCCCCCCTCCCAGCGTCAGGCGGAACAGCAGCACGAGCGAGGGGAACAGGATCGCCGCGCCGGCGAGCACGGCGACGACCACCCACACGAGCGTGTCGTGGCCTGCGGCCGCCTCGTAGACGGTGAGCCCCGGCAGGATCGTCGGCCAGCGGGCGAGCGCCATGCCCGCGACGATCGCGGCCACCGCCGCTGCCGCGCAGTAGCGCGCCCACTCGAAGCGGCGCGTGTAGACGAGGGCGAGGGTGGCGAGGCCGGCCAGCGCGGAGACGATCACCGCCGGCAGCGCGCGGCCGGTCGTGAGCGCGTCGTAGAGAGCGCGGCCGTCGGAGCGCAGCGCGAAGATGCCGCCGATCGCGACCAGCCCGGCGAGCGCGCCGGCGCCGAGCGCGCGGACCCTGAAGGCCTGCTCCAGCTCGGGCTCGCCGCCGCGGGCCGCGTCGGCCGCGAGGTACACCGCGGCGAGGTAGGCGCAGCTGACCACCGCCAGCACGCCGATGAAGGCGCAGGTGGGGTTCAGCCAGCTCGAGACGGTGTGCCCGGCCGCGTTGCCGACCGGCACGCGGCCGGTGACGATCGCGGCGACCGCGCAGCCGAGCGCGAACGGCGTGAGGATCGAGGAGGCGGCGAAGATCGTGTCGATGACCGCGGCCTCGCGGGGGCTGTCGACGCCGGGGCGCAGCGCGTAGGCGGCGCCGCGGAAGACGATGCCGCCGGCGGCGATGAACAGGGGGATGGCGAGCGTCGAGGCGATCGAGCCGAAGGCGGTCGGGTACGCGGTCCAGAAGACCGTCAGCACGAAGATCAGCCACACGTGGTTGGCCTCCCACACCGGCCCCATCGAGCTGTGGGCGTGCTCGCGGATGCGCTCGGCGCGCGGTCCCTCGCCCGCCACGAGATCCCAGAAGCCGGCGCCGAAATCGGCGCCGCCGAGCACCGTGTAGAGGGCCAGCCCGATCAGGACGAAGATCATCGGCAGGGCCTGGAGCAACATCAGGCGGACTGCGGGAGGGGGCCGGGAGGATCGAGCGGCTGCTCGAGCGGGGCGCGGGCGAGGCGCCAGAGCACCCACGCGAGGCCGCACACGATCACGACGTAGCCTGCCGCGAGCAGCCCGTACGCGACGGGGATCCCCTTCGCGCCGGTCACGGCGTCTGCGGTCGGCATCACGCGGTAGACGACCCAGGGCTGGCGGCCGACCTCGGTCACGACCCACCCGGAGATCAGCGCGACCACCGACAAGGGGCCCGCGAGCGCCACCGCGCCGTAGAACCAGCGCGATTCCGGAAGCCGCCGCCGGCGTAGCCAGACGACGACGTAGAAGACGCCGAGCAGCGCCAGCAGCGTGCCGATCCCGACCATCGTCTGGAACGCGATCCGCACCACGTTCACCGGCGGACGTTCGCCGGGCCGCACGCTGTCGAGCCCTTTGACGGTGGCGTTCCAGCTGTGGAAGGACAGCAGCGAGAGCAGGTGCGGGATCTCGATGCCGTACTTGACCTGATCGTCGGTGTACCACCCGAGCACGTGCTCGCCCGCGCCTTTGGTGGTCTTGTAGAGACCCTCGATCGCGGCGAGCTTGACCGGCTGTTTCGTGGCGACGTCGCGAGCGGCCCAGTCGCCGACCAGCACCTGCACGGGCGATGCCAGCGCCGCGATCGTCAGCGGGATCGCGAGCGCCGTTCGCTCGTAGCGCCCCCAGCGCCCGCGCAGCCGCCCGAACGCGTATGCGCCCGCCACCAGGAAGCCGGCGACGATGTACCCGGCGATGTACATGTGGATCAGCTCGTGCCACAGGTAGGAGTTCGCGAACAGCGCTGTGAACGGGTGCACGTCGACGACCTTCCCGTCACGCAGATGGAAGCCGCCCGGATGGTTCATCCAGGCGTTGACCGAGATCACCATCAGCGACCCGGTCATCCCCGCCAGCACGATCGGCACGCCGCTCCAGAGGTGCGCCCGCCGCGAGAGCCTGCCCCAGCCGTAGACGTAGATCCCGATGAAGATCGCCTCGAGGAAGAACGAGAAGCCCTCGATCGCGAAGCCGAGGCCGAACACGCTCCCGAACGTGCCGGTGAAGTTCGGCCACAGCAGCCCCATCTCGAAGCTCAGGACGGTGCCCGTGATCACGCCGACGCCGAAGAGGGCGAGCATCACCTTGCTCCAGCGGCGGGCGATCACGAGATAGAGCGGATCGCCGCTGCGGGCGCCGAGCCACTCGACGAACAGCACCATCGCCGGGAACGCGATGCCGAACGCGACCAGCGGTATGTGGACTGCGAAGGAGAGCGCCTGCATCTGGCGCGCCTGCAGCAGGTAGTGCTGTTCTACCGGCGCAAGCGCCCCTGACGTGGCGAGCAGCGGCATCCCTAGGGGTCGGTCACCAATCGCGGTGCGGGCGGGATCGCTCCGGGCGCGATGGTCGCTTCGCGCCGGCGTTCGAGCTTGCGCGAAGACGGCAGCATCAGCACCGCGACGATCGCGGCGGCCCAGGCCAGCATGCCGAGAACGTAGGAGCCCGACGCCGAGGCCACCGAAGTAGAGAAGGCCACGCTCGGCGTCGACCGTCAGCGCTCCGATCCAGAAGTGGCTCAGGAAGCGCCAGAAGCCCGGCAGCATCGTCGCGGTGTAGGTCGCGCCGAGGCTTGGGATGTTGAGGAAGATGAAGATGGCGAGCGAGGCGAAGATCCCTACCGGGCCGAGCAGCACCTGGAACATCCGCGTGCCGAGGCCGACGATGAACGTGTAGAGAGCTCCGATCGCGATGAACGCGAGAATAGTCCCGGCCGAGCCCCTGTAGGTGCCGTCGCCGAGCCCCGCGATCAGATAGGCGAGCGCCGGGACGAGGATCGAGACCCCGGCGATCATCGGATAGCGGCGGCCTGGTGGCAGCGCCGGGGCGACGTCTCGAGCACTGTGGGCGTGATGTACCCGCAGACCGTGCAGACGATCATGAACAGGAACACGCCGAGCCCGATCTCATCGCCGGGCGCCAGCGGCCGGACGTCGTGCACGACGAGCCGGGTCCCCTGCGCCGCCGTGGCGGCGCGTCCGAGCGTTTCGGCGGCGGTGGCGACGAGCCGTCCGCCCCCGGTCGCGACGATCATGGTCGCGGGCAGGCGCGGATCGGCCGTGGGCACGAACGCAGCGTTCTCCTCGCGCCGGCGAACCTTGTGCAGCGCTTCGCCGACCGTCGCCACCGGCGTGATCACGAAGGCGGAGCCGGCCCCTTTCTGCAGGCCCACCCGCAGCGGCGCGGTGCGCGCCGGCGGCCCGACCACGCCCAGCTCGATGTTGTTGGGATGCGGGTTGTGGTAGGTGCCGATGATGCAGGCCGCGAACAGGATCACGAAGAACAGCGGGATCAGCAGCGCCGCGAGCGCCAGTTGCGTCTGCGTCGGTGCGCGTCCGGATGCGGCGTGCTCGTTCGTCATCCCTCTTCTCCTCTCCCAAAAAATGAGCCCCGCCGCCGGTCAGGCGCGGATCTGGATCTGGCCGCCGGTCTGCTGCACCTCGTAGACCTTCAGCGCCTGGGTCGCCGGGCCCGCGACGACGGCACCCGAGCTCACGTCGAACCGCGAGCCGTGGCACTGGCACATGACCGACGTGCCCGTGAGCAGGCCTCCGGAGAGCGGGCACGGCGGCTCAGCGCAGGTGCACAGGTCGTCGAAGGCGTACAGGTTGCCGGCCACGCGGGCGACCGACACGCGCTGCTTGGTGTCCTCCAGGTAGAAGGCGGTGACGAGGCCCTCGGGAACCGACTCGACCGGGCCGAGCGTGCGAGCGGCCTCAGCGGCGAGCTCTGACATCTGTCTCTCCTCTCCTCAGTACGGGTACTCGGGGATCAGCTCAGACTTGGTCGCGTCGAGCCGCAGCTCGCCCGGCGCGCCCGCCGGCACGAACGGACGGTGCGGCATGACCGCCTCGACCCGTTCGTAGCCCGATCCGAGGGGCGGCCTGGCGTCGGCATCGCCCTTGTTCGGCCACAGCGACATCGCGCGCTCGGCGAGCGAGGTGATCATCAGGGACGGGTTCACGCCGGGGTTGGCCGGCATGACGCTGCCGTCCATGACGTGCAGACCCGGCTGGCCGAAGGCCCGCAGGTAAGGATCGACAGCGCCGCTGTCGGCGTCCTCGCCGATCGGGATGCCGCCGACGAAGTGCGCCGACGCGTTGCGGTTGATGACCTCGGTGAGGAGCGCCGCCTGGTCGCTGTCCAGCTTCCTGGCGACGCGGTCGATGAAGTCCTCGACCACGGGGTTGTGCACCGAGGGAGGCGTACCCGACGGACGGCTCCGGAGGAGGTCGTCCTTCCAGTAGAGCTCGATCGACGTGTCCGTCGTCTGCATGCAGAGCGCCACGAACGTCCGCTCGGACCAGTGGCGAGGGTCGTCGAAGCCCAGCACCTCCGCCGGGTGCTCGACGAGCTGCTTCACCCACTCGGCCGTCGGGTGCTTCTGCGCGCCGTGCTGGTGGTAGGTGACGAGGAACGCGAAGACGTTGCTCCCCACCCCCCAGACGGTCGGCTCGACGCTCGTGTGCGGGTCGGGCCACACGCCCGAGGTGATCGAGATGCACCCGGGCGTGATGTGGAGCTTCTCCGGATCGCGATGCCAGCGGTCGTGCGGCCGCGTCACGGCCAGCAGCTGCTCGGAGTTGGTCCGCGCGCGCTGTCCGAGCTGGCTCGAGAGCCCGGGGAGGCGGCCCTTGTGCTGCATGTGGTGCAGCAGCTTCGAGGATCCGTACGCGTGCGCGGCGACGATCACCTGCTCGGCGGTGTAGGAGCGATGGTCCGCGTGCCCGGCACGCTGTGCCCAGCCGGGATGGCGCGTGTGGACCTCGAACCCCCCGCCGTCGAGCGGCACGAGGTCGTGCACTTCGTTCAGCTCGTGGACCTCGGCGCCCAGCTTCTCCGCGAGGTAGAGGTAGTTGGTCGTCAGCTTGTTCTTGGCGTTGTGGCCGCAGCCGATGTCGCAGTTCCCGCACGAGATGCAACCCGTGCGCCGCGGCCCCACGCCGCCGAAGTACGGGTCCTCGGCCTCGACGCCCGGGCTGCCGAAGTACACGCCGACCGGGGCTTTGTTGAACGTCTCCCCGCGCCCGATCTCGATCGCGGCCTCGTGCAGCGCGCGGTCCATGTCGGTCGGCATGTACGGGTAGCGCTCGACGCCGAGCATCCGCTGCGCCTGGCCGATGTAGGGCGCGAGCTCCTCGGCCCAGTCGGTGATCTGAGCCCACTCGGGCGCGTCGAAGAACTGCCTGGGCGGGACGTACAGGGTGTTGGCGTAGATGTGCGAGCCGCCGCCGACGCCCGACCCGCAGAGGATCAGCACGTCGTCCAGGTACTCGATCCGCTGAACGCCGTAGAACTCGGCCGCCGGGAACCACACGAACTTCGGCAGATCCCACTCCGTCTTCGGGATGTCCTCGTCCTTCCAGCGCCGGCCGGACTCCATCACGCCGACCCGGTAGCCCTTCTCGGCGGCGCGCAGCGCGGCGACGCTGCCGCCGAAGCCCGAGCCGATCACCGCTACGTCGTAGTCGAAGCCCGCCATCGCCCATCTCCCGGTAGTGGTCAAGTGGCGCCAACCTCGCAGCCTGGACCGGGCGTCGCGCCCGTGAAGGACGCGTGAAGGACACTGGCTTTGGCGGACCAGGGCCTCCGACGGGCGCGGCGCGCCGCTCGTTGACCGATCCTGATCTCATCGGAGAGGACGATCGGACACTCACACCGGCCGCCGCGATCGTGATCGGCCTGGCCTCGGGTGCGGCGGGCACGGCTGCGTTCGACGCGTTGCTCTACTGGCGCTACCGCCGTGGGGGCGGGACCGAAGCCCCGAGCCGTGGGAGACCTCGGCCGGCGTCACCGACTGGGACGAAGGCACCGGCGCCGGCGCAGGTCGGGCCGGCGGCTCTTCTCGGGCCTCTTCCAAACCGAGCTGCCGCCCTCCCGGGCGCGGCTCGTGAACAACGTGACGCACTGGGCGTTCGGGATCGTCTCCGGCGCGGGATACGGCGTCCTGGCCGGCTCGCTACGCAGGCCGCGGGTGATCGACGGACTCCCGTTCGGCGCCTCGGTGTGGGCGGGTGGCTACGTGGTGCTGCCGCTCGCGAAGCTCTACAAGCCGATCTGGGAGTACGACCTCAAGACGCTCGCCGACGACCTGTCGGGTCATCTCGTCTACGGGCTCGCGACCGCCGCCTCGTTCCAGGTGCTCACACGACGCAGGTGAGCGCTCAGTCCACCCCGAGCACCGCCGACATCGACAGCTCGCCCTCGCGCGTCTGGAAGCCGCGCTCCATCGCGGCCTGGATGCGGCACTGCGCCTCAGGCTCGACGACGCCCGCTCCGAACGCGTCCGAATCGCGGCGGAAGTCCTCGACAGGCGCAAGCGCGATCGCGTCGACGCGCTCCTTGACCGCTACATGCGCGCCGGCGGGGAACCCGGCGATCCGGTGCGCCAGCGCAGAGACGAACCCGGCCAGCTCGGCAGCGGGCAGCGCGCGGTTGATCCAGCCGTAGCGCTCGGCGAGCTCCGCGCCGAAGTCCTCGGCGCCGAGCATCGCCTCGAGCGCCCGCCCCCGCCCCATCAGCCGTGTGAGGTGCTGTGCGGCGCCCCCGCCGGGCAGCGTGCCCAAGGCAGGCTCGAACTGCGCGAAGATCGCGGTCTCGCTGGCCGCGAACCGCATGTCGCATGCCAGCGCGAACTCGCTTCCCGCAGCGCGGGTGCGCCCCTCGATCTGCGCGATCGTGACGAGGCGGCTCGCGCTCAGGTGGCGGAAGAGCAACGCGATCGAGGCCTCGCCGGTCAGCTTCGCCGCCTCCGCGCGGTACTCCTTGACCTTCGTGATGTCGACGTGGGAGATGAAGTAGTCGGGGTCGGCGCTCCGGAACACGAGCACCGTCACGGCCTCGTTCGCCTCCGCCGTGCGGATCAGGGTCACGAGGTCGCGCACGAGCTCGGGGCCCAGCAGGTTCATCGGTGGCGCGGAGATGTCGACGAAGAGGACGCCGCCCTCCTGGCTGATGATGAGCGTCTCCGGCCGTGTCATTCGCCTCCCCCTTTGGTTCAGACGGGGAAGTGCCAGCGACGGGCCCGTCCAGCCGCTCTCTGCTTTCAAACGGTGTGATGCCCGTACTCACCTGCGGCTCGACTGGCTCTCCCCTGAAGATCTCGCTTCTCGCACGAGCCTAACCGAGCGGCGAGGGCTCATTCCGCCCGCACGTGTTGACGACCGTGCCCAGGCCGTCGACCTCGACTTCGACCCGGCTGCCGTGCGCAGGAAGAGCCCCGAGCGGCTCGCCGCCTAGCCGAGCCCGAACCGCCCCCGGTAGGCCTCCGGGACCAGCTCGGCGTACTCTCGGTGGCGCTCGATGTAGCCGAGCACGAACGGGCAGAACGGCAGCACTTCGAGCTCCTGCGCCCGGGCCTCGTCGAGGGCGTGGGCGATCAGCACGTCGGCGAGCCCCCGCCCGCGGAAGGCCGGTTCGATCTCCGTGTGGACGAACGCGATCACGCCCGGGCGCGATTTGTACGCGGAGTAGCCGGCGAGCTCACCGTCGACGTAGATCTCGTAGCGCTCGCGCTCGCGCGCGTCGAGCACCTCGACGCCGGCTGGGGCCGCCATGCCCGGAGCTTAGCCCTCGGCGCGAGCCTGGATCGAGCGGATCGTGGCGGGCGTCAGCTGCTCGAGCGATGGGAGGACGACGTCGCTCGCGCCGAGCACGTCCTCGCGCGGCGGGAACTCGTGGTTGGGCACCGCCACGATGTGCATGCCCGCCGCGGCGGCCGCGCGCAACCCGTTCGTGGAGTCCTCGACGGCGACCGCGCGTGCCGGTGGCACCCCGAGCTGCACGAGCGCCGCCTCATAGACGTCGGGCGCGGGCTTGCCGCGAGCGACCTCTTCGCTCGACACCGTCACGGCGAAGAGGTCGGCGAGCCCGGCGAGGTCGAGGACTTCGTCGATCACGACACGGTTCGACGACGACGCGAGCCCGAGGGGCCAGACCGCCGCGAGGGCGCGCACCGAGGCGACGGCGCCCGGCAGCAGCGGCAGCGAGGCCCGGTAGCGCTTGCGGACCTCCTCGACCACGCGCGCCGCGATCTGCTCCGGCGCGAGGGCGACGCTGAGCCGCTCGTGCACGTAGCGCGACCACTCGGGCGCGCTCATCCCCAGCATCTCGTGGGTCGCCGCGGGCGTCCAGGTACCGCCTTCCTCGGCGACCAGGTCGCGCCGCGCCTCGTCCCAGGCACCCTCGGAGTCGACGAGCACGCCGTCGAGGTCGAACACGACCGCCCAGCTTCCGTTGCTCACGGTCCCGATCGTATGCCCCGGCCCCCGTGCCCCGACCAGGGCACACACGGGCGCGAGGTCCTCCGGCGGAGCCGATGATCGTCGCGATCCATCGAGGAGGGGTCGTGTCAGCCGACAACAACCCGACCAGCTATGACGTGATCGTCCTCGGCGGCGGCGCCCCGGGCGAGCATTGCGCCGGAGCGATCGCCGAAGGCGGGCTGCGCGTGGCCGTCGTCGAGCGCAACCTGTTCGGCGGCGAGTGCAGCTTCTGGGCCTGCATCCCCTCCAAGACGCTGCTGCGCCCCGGCGAAGCCGTCGCCGGCGCACGCGCGGCCGGCCAGCACGCGGAGGTGGACGTGGAGGCGGCGCTCGCGTGGCGCGACTACATCGTCTCGGAGTACTCCGACGCCGGCGAAGTCCGCTGGCTCGCCGACCGTGGCATCGACACGCTGCGCGGCGCCGGCAAGCTGACAGGCCCCGGAACGGTCGAGGTCGACGGCGTGCCGTACAAGCCCCGCCACATCGTGATCGCAACCGGGTCCGACGCGTTCGTGCCGCCCGTCGAGGGCCTCAGGGAGCTCGAGGGCGTCTGGGGCACGCACGAGGTGACCGGCATGAAGGAGGTGCCGCGACGGATGCTCGTCCTCGGCGGCGGCGCGGCGGGGGTCGAGCTCGCCCAGGTCGTCAGGCGCTTCGGCGGCGAGGCGGTGATCGTCGAGATGTCGGACCGCGTGCTCGCGCGGGAGCCTGCGCCGCTCGGAGAAGCGCTCGGCGAGGCGCTGCGGCGCGACGGCATCGAGGTGGAGCTCTCGGCGAGCGTGACGGCGGCCCGGCGGGACGGCGACACGTTCCAGCTCGAGCTCGAGGACGGCCGCGTGCTCGAGGGCGACCGCCTGCTCGTGTGCGCCGGAAGGCGCCCGCGCGTGAACGGCATCGGCCTCGAGAACGTCGGCATCGAGGCGGACCCGCACGGCATTCCCGTGGACGGCCGCCTGAGCGCGGGCGACGGCCTGTGGGCGATCGGCGACGTGACCGGTATCTACGAGCTCACCCACGTCGGCGAGTACCAGGGCGAGGTCGTGGCCTCGAACATCCTCGGCGAGACGCGCGAGGCGCACTACGAGGCTGTGCCGCGGGTCGTCTACACCGATCCGCAGGCGGCGGCGGTCGGCACCGGGGAGGCGCCGTTCTCGGCGACCTTCCAGCTCTCCGGGGTCTCGAGAACTGCCACATACACCCACCAGTACGCCGAATCCAACGGCTTCATGACGCTTCTCAGCGACGGCGAGCGCCTGGTCGGCGCTTACGCGCTCGGCCCGGAGGCCGGCGAGTGGCTGCAGCAGGCGACGCTCGCGATTCGTGCGCGTGTCCCGCTCGAGGTCCTCAGGGACACGATCCAACCCTTCCCGAGCTTCTCCGACATCTACGAACAGACTCTGCGCGAGCTGCGGAAGGTGATCGCCTCCGCGCGGCAGTCCGAGGCGGCGATGTCGCCGTGAGCACGAGCCCGACCGCCCAGGTCGACGGCGCCCGCGCGGGAGGCGGGGCGCTGAGCGGCCAGACGGTCGCGGTGATCGGCGCGAGCGCCGGCATCGGCTTCGAGACCGCGCGGCTGACACGCACCGAAGGGGCCGACGTCGTGCTCGCGGCGCGCAACCCGGACCCCCTGGAGCGCGTGTCCCGCGCGCTCGGAGCGATCCACACGGCAGCCTTCGACGCCACCGACCCGGCGGCGCTGGAAGGGTTCTTCCAGGGCCTGCCCGGTCCCGTCGACCACGTGATGGTCACCGCCGGGCGCCCACAGTACGGCCCGCTCGCCGAGCTGGGCCACGAGCAGGCCAGGGAAGCGCTGAGCGAGCATCAGCTGCTGGCGCTCGAGGTCGCACGGCTGTCCGCGACCGGGGTGCGCCGCGGCGGCAGCATCGTCCTGATGGGCGGAACCGGGGGCCGCAGACCTCATGCCGGTCGCGCGATCGTGAGCTCCGTCACCGCGGCGACCCCGGCGCTGACGGCGAGCCTCGCGCTGGAGCTCGCGCCGACTCGCATCAACCTCATCGCCGCCGGCTTCGTCGACACGCCGCTCTCCGCCTCGATCCTCGGCGAGGAGCTCGAGGCCCGGCGGACGCAGCTGCGCGAGACGCTGCCGATCGGCCGCGTCGTGGGGCCGGAGGACATCGCGTTCCTGGCCGTTCACCTGATGGTCAACACCGCGCTCACGGGCGGCACCTACGACATCGACGGAGGTCAGCAGCTGGTCGAGTGAAGATCGTGCAATCGGGACCGTCCCGGAGGACGGTCGGGCTGAACGGGGATGTCAATCCTCACCAAAGCAGCCTGCTTTGGGATGGCTTACGATTCCAAGGGCTGTGGACAGCCTTCCCCCGTTCCCGGGAGGGGCGTCGTCACTGCGGGGGCGCAGCAGCGAGTGCGCTCTCTTGGACGGCATGGTCGCGGCTGTCCGCGGCGGCGAGAGCCGCACGCTGCTGCTGCGCGGCGACGCGGGCATCGGCAAGAGCGCGCTGCTCGAGCACCTCACTGACGCGGCGTCCGACTTCCAGGTCCTGAGGGCCGCAGGCGTTGAGTCGGAGATGGAGCTCGCGTTCGCGAGCCTGCACCAGCTCTGCGCGCCGATGTTCGATCGACTCGGCCGTGTGCCCGCGCCGCAGCGCGAGGCGCTGGAGACGGTCTTCGGCTTCAGCGCGGGTCCCGCGCCCGACCCCTTCCTCGTCGGGCTGGCGGTGCTCAGCCTCGTCTCCGAGACAGCCGAGCAGCGGCCGCTGCTGTGCCTGATCGACGACGCGCAGTGGCTCGACAGGGCATCCGCCCGGACGCTGGCGTTCGTCGCGCGACGGCTGCTCGCCGAGCCCGTGGCGCTCGTCTTCGCCGCGCGCGACCCGGGCCCGGATCTGCAGCAGGTCCGTCACCTCGAGATCCGCGGCCTGCGCGACGACGACGCCCGCGCTCTGCTCGGCTCGGCGGTGCGGTTCATGCTCGACGACACGGTCCGCGACCGCATCGTCGCCGAGACCCGCGGCAACCCGCTCGCGCTGCTCGAGCTGCCGCGCGGGCTGACCGCGACGCAGCTGGCCGGCGGCTTCGGGCTGCTCGCCGCGGGCGGCGTCTCGGGACAGATCGAGCACAGCTTCGGCCAGCGCCTGCGCGCGCTCCCCGAGGACACGCGGACCCTGCTCCTGCTCGCTTCGGCCGAGCCGATCGGCGACCCGCTGCTGCTCTGGCGCGCGGCGGAGCGGCTCGGGATCGACTCCTCCGCTTCGGCGCACGCCGAGGCGGACGGGCTGCTCTCGATCGGCGGGCGCGTGACGTTCCGTCACCCGCTGGTGCGCTCGGCCGTCTACCGCGCCGGCTCGCCGGAGGACCGTCGCGCCGCACACCTGGCGCTGGCGGAGGCGACCGATCTCGTGAGCGATCCCGACCGGCGCGCCTGGCATCTCGCGACGGCTGCCGCAGGGCCCGACGAAGAGGTCGCGCGCCAGCTGGAGCGCTCGGCCGACCGGGCGAAGTCACGCGGCGGTCTCGCCGCGGCCGCTGCGTTCTTCGAGCGCGCCGTCACGCTCTCGCGCGACCCGGCCCGCCGGGCCGAACGCGCGATCGCCGCCGCGGGCGCGAGCCTCGACGCCGGCGCGTTCGACACGGCGCTCGAGATGCTCGGCGCCGCCGAGGCGGGCCCACTCGATGAGCGCCAGCGCGCGCACGTCGGTCTGCTGCGCGCCGAGACCGCGTTCTCCGAGCGGCGGGGGAGCGACGCGCCCCCGCTGCTGCTCCGAGCCGCAAAGGCGCTCGAGGCGCTGGATCCGGTGCTGGCGCGGGACACCTACCTGGAGGCCTGGAGCGCTGCGCTGTTCGCGGGCGAGCTCGCGTCGGCGGGCGGCCTGCACGAGGTCTCGCGCCAGGCGCGAGACGCGCCCGAGCCGCCCGGCCCGCCCCGGCCGGCCGACCTCATGCTCGACGCCTTCGCGGTGCTCTTCACCGACGGGCGCGACGCCGCGGCGCCGATGCTGCGCGAGAGCGTCGCCGCCTTCCTCACCGACGAGGCGCCGGTCCAGGAAGTGCTGCGCTGGGGATGGCTCGCGACCGCCGCCGCCGTGGCGATCTGGGACTTCGACTCGTGCGCGACGATCGCCGAGCGTTCCGTTCGCTTTGCACGCGAGACCGGAGCGCTCGCCGTGCTCACGGTCGGCGTCAACGTCCTCACGCAAGCGGTGGCGCTGAGCGGCGAGTTCGAGCGCGCGGCGGCGCTGATCGCCGAGGCGGAGGCGGCACGCGAGGTGACGGGCACGCGCGTCGCGCCCTACGGCGCGCTCGTGCTGGCCGCATTGCGTGGGCGCGAGGCGGACTCGACGTCGCTGATCGAGGTCACGATCGACGAGGCCACCGCGGGCGGGCAGGGCACCGCCGTGCAGTACGCGCTGTGGGCGCGCGCGACGATCCTCAACGGGCTCGGACGCTACGCCGAGGCGCTCGCGCCGGCGCGCGCGGCGGCCGACGCCATGCCCGAGCTGTTCGTCTCCGCCTGGGCGCTCGGCGAGCTCGTCGAAGCGGGCGCGCGCAGCGGCGAGACCGAGCTGGCGAGGAAAGCCCTCGCGCGACTGGATGAGCACGTCGCCGCCAGCGAGACCGAGTGGGGTCTCGCGGCGGTCGCACGCGCCGGCGCGCTGCTGAGCGAGGACGCCGAGGCCGAGGAGCTGTTCGCGCGCGCGATCGACCTGCTCGGCGACACGGCGCTGCGCCCCGAGCTCGCACGCTCGCACCTGCTCTACGGCGAGTGGCTGCGGCGGGAGGGACGGCGCGTCGACGCGCGCGCGCAGTTGCGCCGCGCGCACGACATGCTCGCCGCGCTCGGGATGGACGCGTTCGCCGAGCGCGCTCAGGTCGAGCTGCTAGCGACCGGCGAGAGGGTGCGCCGCCGCACCGTCGAGACACGCGACGAGCTCACCGCGCAGGAGCGCCAGATCGCCCTGCTCGCACGCGATGGGCTGTCCAACCCCGAGATCGGCAGCAGGCTGTTCCTGAGCCCGCGCACGGTCGAGTGGCACCTGCGCAAGGTGTTCGTGAAGCTCGGGATCAGCTCGCGCCGCGAGCTCGGGAAGGTGCTTCCCGAGGCGAGCCCCGTGGCGACGCCCGTCTGAGCTGTGTCTCAGAGCGCCGGGATGTGGAGCACGTCATCCATGTAGGCGTTCGCGGCCGCGACCGCCTGGTCGGAGTCGGCACCGCCCTGGCGCGCGTGCATGTAGGCCGCGTACCAGTCCCACCAGTGGTGCTCTGCGTGCGTTTTCTCGTAGTGGTCGTGATGTTCGGCCGTCTCCTGCAGCAGCGCGGCCAGTTCCTGAACGTCCATCGTTCAGCTCCCCTCGTCCCACAGCCGGCCAGGAAGCCGCTGTTTGATCTCCTGGAGCAGCCACGTGTTGCCGTCGGGATCGTCGAACGTCGCCCAGGTGACGTAGGAGCGGCCTTCCGGATCGGGGCCCTGTTCGCGTTCCGCCGGCCCGGGGTGGCGGAAGCCGGCGCCGGGCCCGTGGAAGACCTCGCTGACGGTGGCGCCGTGGGCGAGCAGATCGTCGCGCGCGGCCTCCACGTCCTCGACCGCGAGCAGGAGCGTGTCGATCGATCCCGGCTGTGCGCTCGTGATCCCCTTCCCGAACTGGATCGAGGCGTCCGACAGCGGCGGCGTGACCTGCACCACGCGGAACGTCTCCCCGCCCGCGATGTCGGCATCGAGGCGCCAGCCGAGCCCGACGTAGAAGTCCTTCGCGCGGTCGACGTCGGCCACCGGCAGCGCGACCAGCTCGAGCTTCATCGCGATCGAGGGCTTCGCCTGACCCGCCGCAGCGCTCTGGCCGTCCACTTCGGTGCTGCTCATCTCGTCCTCCGTTCCTCGGGTTCTGCCGGAACGCTCGCGGCAGCGTGCTGCGGGTCGCGCCCGTGAGAGCCCTGGTCGGCATACGGGCGCGCGGTTGTGCGACGCCCGCGCGCGTCGTTGGCGCCCGAGCCGCGGCGCGGCTCTGAGACGACGCCGAGCCGCCGGTCGGACCCTGAGCTAGTCTCTGCGCGGTGAAGGGCGATCGCGTCGAGGTCGTGGTCTCCGCCGACGACGGCTCGCGAACGTATGAGATCGCGGCGACGCGCGCGGGCCGGCGCGTCGAGATCACGAACGCCCGCGGCATCGTCGAGGTGGCCGAGGTGACACGCACCGGCCAGCCCGTGCGAAGCGCGCGGTTCATGGCCAGCCGCGTGATCGCGCTGGTCGAGCACCCCGCGGGTGAGGGCGAGCTGCCGGGCGAGACGCGCGCGGCGAAGAAGGCGCCCGCGGTCGAGGAGCCGCCGCGCCTCGAGTTCTAGCGCCGGGGTGCGGCTAGCCGCACCCGCCCACGCCTGAAGCCCGTATTCAGCCGGCCCCCGGAAGAAGGCAGGCTTCGTGAGCGTCTCAAGGCACGAGAACTGAGAACAGGGGGCCACGATGACCTACGGAACGCACGCATACGCAGCAGCCCGAGTGGACGAGCTCCAGGACGCCGCCGCCGCGCGCCGCCTGGCCGCGGCGCGACGCCCGGGAGGCGCCGGCCGGCTCGCTCTCGTGATGGCCGTGATGAACAGGAGCGACGCGCGCGAGGCTGCCGAGCGCCGGGCGCCGGTCGCGCCGAAGCTCGCGAGGAGCTGAGGGCGCACCCAGCCCGGCAGGTCCTCTCTCCGGGCGTGCGCCTACGCGGTTAGGCTTGCCGGACGTGACGGACGCTGAACCACAGGGCATCCTCACCCCGCTCACCGAGGCCGCGATCTTCCTCACCGCGGTCATCTCGCCGGGCGCCGAGGACGAGGTGCGCGACGTGCTCGCCGACGTCAGCGGGCTCAGACGGTCCGTCGGCT